>CBHTSG010000032.1:0-6578 GCA_966095315.1 uncultured Cyclobacteriaceae bacterium | reverse complement strand
GACTACAATAAAAAAGCAGCATAAAAGTTTGTTTTAACCATAGAATTCAAATAGCCAAACGTTGGCGCAAGCTTTTTAATGAAATGACAGACAATTTATTTAGACTAATACAGAACACCATTGAAAAAATAGATAAAGAATTGAAAGACTCAAATGGGACAGGGGTTTACTTTTCACCTGAATTATACGTAGCGTTTTGTATTGGAAGAGAAATTTCAAAGAATAGAAATGAAATATTCCAACAAGACGAAATTGAATGGATAAGAGAAATTGATTTAGGAAACGGGGGCCCCTCTGACATAGTTTTCAAATGCGAAGAACTATTGATAGTTATAGAACTAAAACTTAGAGGGACATACAACTCATATAAAGCTGACATTGAGAAATTACGAAGATTAAAAGGCAAATACAGGAAATATTTTTGTGTTTTACTTGACAGTTTCACTGAGCAGAATGATGGCCGACTGATAAAAATTGAAAATGAATATGCGAACGGAATTGAAAGGGTTGGGCATTATGCATTTCCGACTTGGAATAATTGGTATCAGCGACAGGTTTACTGTAACTTAAATCTTTATGAAATAATTTGATGGAAACCGAAAGAGAAATATTCAAAAGCAATCCTTCACAGGTGTTAAATTTTTGGATTTTTGTTTCTTGTATTTTTATTATTCCAATACCAATAGCTGTCTGGAGATGGTTAAAAGTTAGAACTACTTGGTTTACTTTGACAAATCAGCGGGTTATTATGAGGGCCGGAATTTTTGACAAGCTGACTCTGGAATTTGAACTTTACAAACTAAGAGACTTGACTGTAGAAGAACCATTTCTTTTTAGACTATTTGGCCTTGGACACATTGTAATTCACTCAACTGACAAAGTAACACCACAGGTGAGACTGATGGCATTTAAGAATCCACAACAACTAAAAGACAAAATTCGAGAATGCGCGGAGTTATATAAACAAAACAGAAAATGGGGTTCTATAAATTGAGTGAACAAAAAGCCAGCTCCCAACAAAAAGTTATGCAATTGAGAGTGTCGATTTAAATTGTAGGATTTGTTTGAAAATGCAGTCACAAGGAACAATTTCTTAGCAGGTCAGTTTTAATATTCCGCTGTGCTTCATTTTCAAACCCTTCTATGCCCGCAACTAAACAAACAAAAAACGTTGTAGGAAATACCAAACGGTAAAAAACTCCATTACATTTAGAAGGGCGGATATTATTTTACACTACATTCACCCGTTATGACTTACTCAATTGATCAATGGCGTAAGAAAGGTAAATGGCTTACGTACAATGGTCATCAAATATTTTATGTGGACGAAGGTAGTGGCAAGCCTCTTGTCTTACTTCATGGTTTTCCTACATCATCTTGGGACTGGCACAAATTATGGGATACACTCAATCAAACGTATCGGGTCATCACAGTAGACTTCATTGGATTTGGTTTTTCGGCCAAGCCAAAAGATTACCCTTATTCAGTAAAGGATCAAGCTAGCCTTGTTGAACAACTGCTTTTCAATTTGGAAATAGACGATTATCATCTGCTGGCGCATGATTTTGGAGATACAGTTGCTCAGGAGCTTTTAGCAAGGCAATTAGACAGACAAGAAAATAAAATTAAATCGTGCTGCCTTCTTAACGGAGGTTTATTCCCGGAAACACACAGAGCAACCCGCATGCAGAAATTGCTGCTTAGTTGGTTTGGTTCGATGGTGGGCAGGATGTCTACCTATAAACGATTTGTCAATTCGTTTTTGATTCTTTTCCCTCTTCAAACGAGACCTTCAGAAGATGAAATGCGCAGCCTTTATGATTTAATCAAAAACAATGATGGTCATAAAGTAACGCATTTGCTGATCAGGTATATTATTGAAAGACGACAAAACAGGAACCGTTGGGTCACTGCCTTGCAACGAGCAAAAATTCCTCTAAGACTTATTGATGGATTGGATGATCCGGTTTCTGGAGCGCATATGGTGGCCAGGTATAAAGAGCTAATTCCTGATCCGGATGTTGTTGAGATTTCCGGTTGCGGGCATTATCCTCAAATGGAAGTGCCTGAAATCGTTCTTAAAAATTACGCTAAATTCAGGAACGAGCATTGCGACTGAATTTGCAATGTGGATTGATCGTTTTTTCAAATACAAATTATCATGACTAAAGTTCGACTTTCACTACTACTTATTGTCTTACTCTTCAGCATTAGTTCGAAGGCTCAGAATAAAGATTCATTGAATGTTATCAACTCCGTCACCAATTTTGTGGCGGCATTTAACAATTTTAATTGGGCAACTTTTCGGGCGTCTTTCACTGATGATGCGACCATGTTTCACCCTTTCTGGAGCCAACCCAGGCGAAGGCGTGGAAGACAGGAAATCGAAACTGCCTGGTTGGCAATTTTTCCGGAGTTTGTTGACGCGAACAATACCCGAAGACTACAAATAACTCCGAAGGACATTCATCTTCAAATCTATGGACAGACTGCAATTGTGACCTTTCATTTGGGAGACGGAATCAAGCAGCTATCAAGGCGCACATTAGTAATGATAAGAGAAAAGGACAATTGGAAAATAGCGCATTTACATGCTTCATCGGTGAGTGAGGATAAAAATTGAAGCAGCTACTTTGACAAAAAAATGCTTTTGGAAGTAACCGTTATTACGCGGTTGATGGAGTTATTTCGCTTTCGCTTTGGATTTTGCTTTCGCTTTCGCCTTAATTTTTTCTTCGTTTTGTAGCACGCGGTATTTTACAATTTTGCGGATGAGCGCCAACGGCAGCGGTTGCTCGATTGGAAATTGAATCGCGCCCTTTGACTTTTCGTACTGAGCAAGATCTTTTTTGAATGCTTCGATACCTGACGGGGCGGGATAGAAGCCAATGTGATTTTTCCACGCAGCGAAATGAACCAGATTACCGAAGAGCACAAATGTGGGCATACCATATTTAATGGCTTCTACTGCTTTTGGCGCGGCCTTTTGAATAGTGACTCGCATCGTTGTCAATATTTTTTGAATATCGGGTGGAAAATCAGCAATGTATTCATCAATACTCTCCGTATTTTTTCTCATCATTCTTGTCATGAGATTTGGATTTAATGTGTTAACAAATCTAGTGATCTTTAAAAAACAGAAGGATGGCCAAACACGACAATTTAAACGGGTGATTGCGACACAACAAAAAATAGCCTGCACACTGGGATGCGCAGGCTATCCATTAGTGGGATCAACCTTTTATCTTCCGATTTGAATACTTACAAAATTGGGTTGTCTTCGTTGCAGGTAGAAATCAAAGTCATCATCCCAATATTCTACGCCTCGCACCCGTGCTCTGTTAAAATCTACTCGGAACATCACATCGGGTATTCGAGAACTCACAGCCCAATTTCTGCCGGTCCAGGTAATGAACATATCGCGGTGGCAATCATAATACACATTATAGTCCTGATAAAAGATATAACGCGTATTGTAACGATATCCATAGTGTGGTGCCCATTGTGGCCTTCCATGCCGATGGTGATGGTAGGTTACATACCTTCTGCGATCATAATCATTCCGATATGCTGAATGTCCATCATGTCGATTGTCGCGATCATATCGGTCGTGATCATTGTTTCGATGATCATTGCGATGATCTCTGCCCTTTCCCCATTGATCGTTGGAGTTGTCACGGTCACGATCTTCATCGCGATCATGTCCACGCCCCGGATTTTCATAACCACGATCACGCCCTGGCTGACCTTCTCCTTTCCCTTGCCCTTCGTGCCCGCGGCCACGCCCTTGCGCATACAATGCTGAGGTAAATGCGCTCATCAATAACACCAACATCCCAACACCAAGAGAGCTTTTGAAAGTTTTCATAACACAATTGTTTAGTTACACATAAAGCAATTTTGCTCTTGAGTAGGTAATGGCAACGGCTGTGCCAAACCAGGATATAACGTGGTGGTAGTTATGCCAGCACGCAGTGAAGACAATGATTTGAATTGATTTGAGATAAGCTTTTCAATCCGGTTGCCCGAGTTAAACTCAAGTTTTTTGGGATTATCCTCAGAGCTCGTCTAATGTGCGTAGGGTATTTTGATTTCGCATTTTCTTTACTGGAACATCAAAACTAAATTTCAATTGGCTATGTGACGGCCGCACAAAAAGCCCTAACTTATTAAGTCTATAATTGCAGCAAACGATGGAAATTCAGTTTTTGGCTTACTTACTGCCCTCCGTCAGGGAATTTCCTGACAAATATCATATAAGGGATTGTTCACAATCATGTGCTAAAATGGAGAGCAGCTCTATCATTGTACTGTCAAACGACAAAAAAACCGATCGCTATGAAAACCAAGACTAACATCAACAGAATACAAAAGTCAGGAGTAATCCTGCTCATTGTCATGTTTTTGCCTGTGCTCATGTTTGCTCAGGCGCCTTACCGCCAAACACAAGTGGCCATCACCATTGCAGGTACTTCTACCATGCACGATTGGACCATGGCTTCCAAAGAAGCTAAACTGGACGCCAGCTTTGTGATAAACGATGGAGCAATAGCTCAATTGAATGCATTGAACTTTTCACTGCCTGCCGAAAGCCTTAAGAGTGGTAAGGCCGCTATGGATAAGAATGCCTACAGCTCTTTGAAGACGGATAAGTTTAAGCAAATCACATTTGCACTCACCACTGCAAAAATTGAGGGTAACATCGTGAAGTGTACCGGGAACCTTACCATCTCTGGTGTAACCAAAACCGTGCAGCTCGATGCGCAATGCAAAGTACTACCTGATAACTCTTTGGCATGCAAAGGCACAAAGGCAATTAAGATGACTGATTATAAAGTAGAGCCCCCAACATTTATGTTTGGCTCTATCAAAACCGGTGATGACCTCACCATCAGCTTCGAAACAACTTTATCTCCAGACAAACTTTAATCAACTCTAACTTATAGAATTATGAAAACGCAAATCAGCTCAATGAAAAACCTGATCATGGCATTAGGCTTTCTCTTACTGACAGGTGCTGCTTGGGCACAACAACCTGCCATACAATACTTCCGCCCATATGACCAAAGAGGTATTAATGTATTTGAAACAAGCAAGCAAGACACCGTAGCCTTCGATGGCCTCAAAGTACGTTTTGGTGCTAACTTCGTTCAAGGTTATCAAAACCTTACCCATAGCAACTCTGCAAAAGCAAACCTGGGCAGCAACATTATCGAAACTGCTCCTGGCTCTGGCTCTTTTATCAACTCAGTAACCGGTGTTGCAGTTCCTAATATCGTGCGAGATCCTAACGTATTTGGTGGTTATCGCAACAGCGTGACCAACGCATTGTACTCTAATAGCATGCAAGTGTATCAAATGGCCGGTGGTTTCCCATTAGCACAAGCTAACTTCAACATGGATGTTCAACTGGCAGACGGTGTACGTCTTAACTTAGTGTCTTACATGTCTTCTCACCACCACAATGAATTCTGGGTTAAAGGTGGATACTTCCAAATTGACAAAGTTGGTTTCTTAGGTAGTGAGTTCATGAACAACCTGTGGAAAAACCTAACCTTGAAAGTAGGACACATGGAAGTTAACTATGGCGATGCTCACTTCCGCAGAAGCGATGGTGGTAACGTACTGTGGAATCCCTTCATGGAAGGAAATATCATGGATGAGTTTTCAACTGAAATTGGTGCCGAATTGTACTGGCAGAAGAATGGAATCATTAGCATGATCGCGATTACCGATGGTGAGATTCAAGGAAACGTTTCAAGACCCAACGATCGTAAACCCTCTATCTACGGTAAATTCGGTTATGACAAAACTTTTGAAAACAACTTACGCGCTCGTATCACAGGATCTTTCTACACCACGAAGTCTTCTGTAAGCAATACCATCTTCGGTGGCGACCGCACAGGATCTAATTATCAATATGTATTGCAACCCACTACCGCAACCCTTACTGGTAATGCTTTCGCAGGTCGTTTCAATCCTGGCTATGGTGACAATGTAACAGCAATCATGGTTAACCCCTTCGTAAAATTTGGTGGCCTTGAGTTCTTCGGAACCTGGGAATATGCAAAAGGAAAGACCGCGGTTGAAAATGGAGAAATCCAATACAGCAACCCTGCACTTCCACGCTTCACCAGCCTTGACAATCGTCAAACACACCAAACTGTTGCAGATGTAATCTATCGCTTCGGAAAAAATGAGAAGTTCTATGTAGGTGCACGCTATGGAAAAGTTACTTCTACTATCCTGGTTGGCCAAAGCACAGCTGCTACAAGTATCAGCCAGGGAACGCGATATCCAGTGTCTATCGACCGTACCGCTTTCGGTGGTGGATGGTTCATTACGAAGAACGTTCTTTTCAAAGCCGAATATGTAACTCAGAATTACAAAGATTACCCTACTGATAACATCTTAAGTGGTGGTAAATTCAATGGAGTCTTGGTACAAGGAGTGATCGGTTTCTAATTGTTGGTTTTGATTTGAAGAGCCCCGGCCCCCCCATTTTTGGGGGGCGCCGCGTTTTGTATTTTTTTGTTAAATTTGATTTCACTATTATCCTATGAACATTATCCAGATCA
>CBHTSG010000031.1:0-9021 GCA_966095315.1 uncultured Cyclobacteriaceae bacterium | reverse complement strand
GTGCGCTACGTTCGGGACGTAGAGGTCGCTGGTTCGAATCCAGTCATCCCGACCAATGTAATTAACGGGATTCTCGGGAGTGCGCCCCGACTTGTCGGGGAGGTCGCTGGTTCGAATCCAGTCATCCCGACCAATGTAATTAGGGATTCTCGGGAGTGCGCCCGATTTGCAACCGGAGAGAGTCTAAGGATAACAAAGAACGAAACAATGAAAAAACAAAACCGCAGAACTTTTATCACCACGGCCTCCATGGCTGGTTTGGCATTAGCCGTACCGGGTCAGGCAAAGGCTCCCGCTAAGCAAGCACTTGTTCACCATGTTTTCTTTTGGCTTAAGAATCCGGATTCTGTGGATGACTTAAACAAGCTCATCGAAGGAATCAATACATTGAAAAAAATTTCCACCATTAAGAAATTCAAAATAGGCTTGCCTGCAAACACCACCAAGCGTGACGTGATCGATGATTCGTATAGCGTTTCGGAGCTTACCATTTTTGATGACGTGAAAGGCCATGACATTTACCAGGAGCATCCTATTCATAAAAAATTCATCGAAGACTATTCACACCTTTGGGGAAAGGTGATCGTGTATGATTCAATGGATGTGCAGGATTAACCAATCCAGGTTTTGAAAGCTGTTGCCTTCTCCCTACTCAAATCCAATTCAATAGTAAATGGAGGCTTCAGTTGAATGGACAAGCCTTTATGCGTTGATTTGATTTTCGCTACCGACTGAATGTGCACCAGGTATTGACGATTTACGCGAAAGAATTTTTCAGGGTCAACCAATTCTTCCACCTCATCCAGGGTTTGGTGCTCGCTCAGCAATCGCTCGTTATCAGTGGTATGAATAAAGATTAATTCGTCCTTATGAAAAAAGGAGATTTGATTGACGGAGAGTGGGACTAAACTATTTCGCTGTACCGATAGAAATCGTTCTTTATAATTCTTCTGATTTTTTCCTCTGCTTTCCAAGAGGCTTTTCAATTGATCGGAGAGCCCCGAGCCAAACGAAAAGTTTTTATATTTTTTGAGCGACAGCTCCAGGTCCTTTACATCAATCGGCTTTAAAAGATAATCAATGCTGTTCAGTTTAAATGCGCGAATGGCATATTCATCATAAGCGGTCGTAAAAATTATGGGACATGCTACATTCTGCTTTTCAAAGATTTCGAAACTGGTACCATCTGAAAGTTGGATATCGGAAAGAATCAAATCAGGAGCCTGATGATTGGCAAGCCACTGCCTGGACTCCTGCACACTGGTAAGCGTGTTGAGCACCACTGCAGTTGGCTCTACACGTGCAATCAATTTCTGAAGGTCTTTTGCCACCAATGGCTCGTCTTCAATTATCAGAATGTTCATATCAATGGTACTTTCACACTAAAGGATGATGATGACTGCTCAATCTCTACCGGCTTTTCAGTAAGAAACCGGTAAAGCGATTTTAAATTCTCCAGTCCCAATTTATTTGAACTCTCAACCTGGCTTCTCAACTGAAGATTATTCTTCACAACAAGGTAATCATCCTTCGAAAAGATATCGATACGAAGAGGTTTGGAGCGATCGACAATATTGTGCTTTAATGCATTTTCAATTAAGATTTGTAACGTGACAGGAACAATGGCTCGTTCCCGAAACTCGTTCCTGATCTCAAACTGAATTGTAAGTGCGCTTTCAAAACGTGTGTGTAGCAGTTGAACATAGTGATTAATAAAATCAAGTTCGGTTTGCAGTGTTACGAAATTCTTTCCTTTGTTCTGCAACACATAACGATACACTTTTGAAAGTTGTTGAAGAAACTCAGACGCCAGCGCCTGGTTTTCAAAAATGAGACTATTCAGCGAGGTTAGTGCATTAAACAAGAAGTGAGGGTTCAATTGATTTTTGAGGTTATCAAATTGTACCTGCGATTTTTCCTTTTCCAAACGCTCTGTCAACACCAATGAATCCTTCCACTGATTAAGAAAAAAGCGCGTGATAAAGATTGAATTGATAATCGCACCACTCAGTATATACAATATCCAAGTAGAAGCGAGGAACAAACTATCGAGTTGAATGGGTAAATAGGGTTCACCGAATTCATACAGGAGAAATCTGATGAGCAGCGTAAACACTACACCCAGGCTCATTTGCAATGCTATTCTGCCAACGATATTTCTTTTGAATGGGTAGATTTTGTCCAACCGACCATTCAGCCAACGGAAAAACTCCCACGAGCCGCCAATGAGGAGTAATGAAGTGATGTATAAAATCCAGTTGAATTGATCATCAAACTGACCGGAAACATAGCGAACGATATAGGCAACGGTAGCCGCGCCAAAAATAATGGTGTAAGTTTGAATAAAATCCTTTCCGGTTCGCTTGCTCATGCTTTCAATAACTGAATTTTATTTCAAAGAAACATCATAGATAAACTGAAACTGTTTTTCAGTAGCGGAAGCAGGTGTCATTCTCAACATCCAATTGCGAGCGGCCACCAGGAGTGGATTTTTCCACTGCGCTACTTTACCCAACGTCCATGAATCGTTCACAACTTTGGTAGTACGGGTAATTCTTCGGCTTTCAAATTTTGAAAAGGCATTTCTTGGATTGTGATGTTGCTCGAGCAAATTAGCCAGCACGCATGCATCTTCAATGGCCATGCACGCACCCTGTCCCATGTTGGGTGTAGTGGCGTGTGCGGCATCGCCCATGAGTAAAATATTTCCGATCGCAAATTCCTTTAATGGCTTCAGGTCGATGATGTCTCCCCAGATGAGCTCCTCATCTTTAGTCAGTGCAAGTAATTGTGGTATCGGATAATGAAACTTTCCAAAAATTGAGAGCAGATCCAAACTACTGAAAGACTTTAGTACTGGGTCATTTGGTTTTGCATTTACACACGCAAACCAGTACACACGATTATTAGCCAGGGGAACAATTCCAAAACGCGAACCGGCACCCCACGTTTCTGAAGTTGCATTCCAATCAAAATCGTCTGGAACATTACTCACCACCCCGCGCCAGCAAGTATAGCCAGAATACCGAGGCTCACTATCGGGCAACAGTTTTTTGCGGAATACCGAATGAATGCCATCACTGGCAATTACAAAATCTGCTCCGTGCTGCGATCCATCCTGAAAGAAGAGCTGCACTCCGTCACTTTCATTTTTAAAATCAACGCAGCCTTTGTTCAATACTACTGTGCCGGGCTTTAGCAATGACAAAAGCGTTTGGTGAAGATCAGCACGGTGAATCGTAAAATTATTGACCACACCATATCTTCGACTCACCTCTTCTGAATCGAACGAAAGTAAATCATTGCCCCTTGAGTTTTTGATGTAAACCTGTTTCATCACCCTTCCTTTCGCAAGAATCTCCTGTTCGATTCCCATTTCGCGAAAAGCTTTGATGGCATTACCGGCCAGTCCCAAACCTGCTCCGAGCGGTTTCCAGACAGGGGCATTCTCAAATACCTTTACTTCAAAACCTTTTCGCTGCATGGCGATTGCCAATGTAAGGCCGCCAATGCCACCACCAATAATTGCAAAGTGATGTTGGCTCATGATTTTAATTTCTCTTTTGCCTTTCTCGCTTTCAGATTTTTGCGCTCACGCTCTTCGCGCGCCCATTGCTCAAAATTGGTGAGGGCAACATAAAAATGCTGTAGGTAATGATTGGACGGTGGAAACAAGTTGATGTGATTTTTCATAACAATTTTCTTTCTAACCAAGACATCCAAGTACACATTGACCCTTATTCTTAGTTTGGAATAAGTTTCAACTCTGATGATGAGATAAACTTACGGCACAATCGCTACACGGTTGCCGGTGCCGAAACCGAGGCAGACAAATTCAATCTTGAAGTGCTTGCTTTTGCAGTTTAAGTGCAGGCAAATTATTTCTCTGGCGGGAAGTTTTAACGTACCAAACACCCTATTTTTGCCCCTTAAATTTTCCCGAGTATCAAAAGAGATTCGTTGTTTGCTTACTTGTGCCTGGCAGGCATTAGTTTGATTTGGGGTACTACCTTCCTGGCCATCCGCATTGGCGTTCAGGATTTCCCTCCGTTTTTATTTGCGGCTATCCGTCAGATCATTGGCGGGGTAATCCTTACCACGGGCATCGTCTTGCTGCGAAAAAAACAACTGCCCGGAATTGCCGAATTAATGAAGCAAGCCGTGTTTGGTTTTTTTATGATTACTTGCGGAAATGGATTAGTGTCATGGGCCGAAGTGTTTGTACCCAGTGGCCTGGCAGCCATCATTTGCTCTACTATGCCCATGATGGTGATTTTTATCAACCTTGGTATTAACCGATCTGAATCGCCCAACGCATTGATTTTTGGCGGTACTTTTCTTGGTCTTTCGGGAATCGTTTTAATTTTCAGTGAATACCTCTCCGATTTCACTAACCTTAATTATACGATAGGAATTCTCTTAATTTTTATCGCAACACTCTGCTGGGCGGCTGCAAGCGTTATGGGCAAGCGTCATAATCAACACAGTGACCCCTTTCTCAATGCTGGCCTGCAAATGGTTTTTGGTGGATTGTTTTGTCTTCCCTTCAGTTGGGGATTTGATAACCTCACCACCATTGTCTGGAATGATGCTGCGGTATACTCACTTGCCTATTTAATTCTCTTTGGGTCGGTAGCAGCATTTGCCATGTATTCGTATGTGCTCACCAAGCTACCGGTGACGATTGCCTCATTGTACTCTTACATTAATCCTTTAGTAGCGGTGCTTCTAGGTTGGCTGGTAGCCGATGAAAAACTAAATTTGAAAATAGGGCTGGCCTTTCTCATCACGGTATCCGGCATTTATCTCGTAAATCGTGGCTATCAGCGACAGAGAGAAAAACAATATACACTGGCTCAGAAAAAATTATGATCGCTCCCATCTCATTTCATAAAGCATCATCAGCAACAAAACCTGTCTTCTCGATTCTCATTCCATCGTGGAATAACCTTGACTATCTGAAATGTTGCATCGGAAGTATTCGGAAAAATTCGAAATACGAGCATCAGATCGTGGTGCATGTAAACGAAGGAAAGGACGGAACATTGGAATGGGTAAAACAGCAAGGCATATCCTATACGCACTCGGATGGAAATGTTGGTGTGTGTTACGGTTTCAATGCGCCAGCGTCTTTGGCCGAAGCCGAATACATTGTCCTGTCGGATGATGACTATTACTACACTCCTGATTGGGATGTTGCTTTACTGGAAGAAATCCAGAAGCGGAACGATATTTACTTTTGCATCACAGGAACAATTATTGAGCACAGCCCCACCCAATACCTTAGCATGATTGCACCGTATGATTTCGGCAAGACGGTGCACGAATTCAACGAAGAAAAATTTCTAAAGGAGTACAAGACCATTCCGTTTGCCGATTGGAATGGAGGCAATTGGTATCCGCTGGTGCTTCACCGAAACATGTGGTCATTGATTGGAGGGTTAAGTACCGAGTTCACCCCAGGCATGGGCTCCGACCCGGACATGATGATGAAACTCTGGCATTGTGGCGTTCGGTACTTCAAAGGTGTAGAGCGATGCAGGGTGTATCATTTTGTTTCTCGCAGCACAGCCCGTGTAAAAAAGAATGATGGCAACAAACAATTTTTACTGAAGTGGGGGCTTTCTAAATCCACCTTCTTCGATATGTATCTGAGACTTGGTCAGAAGTTCATGAATAATACGCCCGACCCGGATACACAAGCCTACAAGACAAAACTCCTTCGCGACAAACTGAAAAGATTATTTTCCACGTGGAGATAGCCTGAACTGCGCGAGAATAAGTCACACAAAGTAGGAAAGAAAGTTACGAGCGCTTTTACCAACCAGACTTAATCACATTGCAGATGTACTGCACATCAGCAACTGTCATTTTTGTGTGCAAGGGCAATACAATATAATTTTCTTCTACGGCATCCATACAGGGCAGGTCATCGCGCCTGCCGCCTAATACACTATACCGATCGTTTCGGTAATGAACCTGGCCTGATTCAATTTTATTCTCTCGCAATTTGAACATGAAATCAACCCTGCGCTCAACAATGGCTGTGCAAAGCCAGGCGGCATGTGTGCGATCGGTGTGGCGGGCTCCAATTAGTTTTATGCCTTGTGCTCCCTGCAATCCTTTTTTGTATTCCTGAAAAAGATTTTGACGATGCGACAGTACTTCATCAAATTCCTGCAAGGCAGTCAATCCCAATGCTGCACCAATATCGGTCATTTGATATTTGTAACCCACTTCCCAAATATCATTCTCCCAGGTACCCTTTTGTTTATTAGATCGATCAATACCAAACCATCGAATACGTTCGGCCTTGGGCATGACCGACTGATCTTTAATCACCAACATACCACCATCACCGGTGGTCATGTGTTTGATGGCCTGAAACGAGAACATGGTGAAGTCCGACAACTCACCGATTTTCTTTCCCTTGTACGTGGCACCAAGCGCATGTGCTGCATCTTCGATTACCGGAATATTGTACTCGTGCGCAATGGCATGAAGTTCATCCATATCGCAAGGCAGACCTCCGTAATGCACGCAAACAATGGCTTTGGTCTTTTCATTAATCAACTCCCGCACGTGAGCTACATTAATGTTGAGGGTTTCCGGATCAACATCGGCAAAGCGAATTTTCACACCCATGTATAAAAAGGGAATGCTCGTGGCGGTGCATGTGAACACCGGAGTGATTACTTCATCTCCTTCTTTTAGGCCGGCAAGAATATACGCAAGGTGCAAAGCATCCGTACCTGACCCCACGGCCAGCGAAGCACCGCTTCCGCCAAAGCGCTCAGTAAATTCCTTTTCAAACTGCGCCACGCGCGGTCCTTGCCCTATCCACCGTGATTGAAGCACCTTCGTGACCTCCTCAATAGCGTTTTTTGGAATGTGTGGATGGAAAAGCACGATGCCTTCTTTTTCATTCATCACGGGTAACTCATTCATTGGTTTTTCCTTCCGCAGGTGGTCCATATGCTTTTCTGAAAATTGGCTTCAAAGGTACAGAAGGAAATCATTATTTATTCGGCCCGCTACCGAGCCAAAACGAAAAAGCTCCCGGCAAAAGGAGCTTTCTCAAAAAAAACGAACGATCCAACAATCACAAATTGGGCTGGGGTGTTGTTCTCAGGTAAGGCTTAATGCGGGTATGCCCTTTCGGGAATTTTGCTGGAATGTCCTCGTCTTTAATGGCAGTGGTAATGATTACGTCTTCACCATTTTGCCAATTGGCAGGGGTAGCCACACTATACTTGGCGGTGAGCTGAAGGCTATCAATCACACGTAATATTTCGTCAAAGTTCCTTCCCGTAGAAGCGGGATAGGTGATGGTCAGTTTTACCTTTTTGTCCGGGCCAATGACAAACACCGATCGAACCGTAAACTTATCGCTCACCTGCGGATGAATCATATCGTACAGGTTGGATACTTTAAAATCCTGATCGGCAATAATCGGAAAGTTGACGGCTGTTTTTTGTGTTTCATTAATGTCACCAATCCACTGACTGTGCGAAGCAACCGAATCGGTGCTCAGGGCCACCACTTTCACATTGCGCTTATCAAATTCTGATCTGAGTTTTGCTACTGCTCCCAGTTCGGTGGTGCACACCGGTGTGAAATCGGCAGGGTGCGAAAACAGTACTCCCCAGCTATTGCCTAGCCATTCATGAAATTGAATTTTCCCCTCCGATGTTTCGGCCTGAAAATCAGGTGCTATATCTCCTAATCGTATGGACATAAGATAAAGATTAAATTTTGTAAAAATCTAATAATTCTATGGATTAAGTAGATTTATAAAATGAAAAATATGCTAACCTCCTGATTTTTCGCGATTTAGGATTGTCTCCAGAGTACTTTCTGAAAGGATTCTAAGCGTTTCGTCTCGCACACTAATAAACGAATCGCGGATGCCGCAGGTCTTTTCGCTGAGGCACTCTTCACAGGGCTCATAATAATTGAGTGAAACACAAGGAAGCATGGCGATGGCGCCATCCATTAAACGAATCACTTCCATCAGATTTACATCAGCTGGTTTCTTGTACAGGTAGTATCCTCCACCCTTGCCCTTTTTACTGTGTAGGATTTTTGCATTTCTAAGTTCAAGAAGAATTGCTTCCAGAAATTTTTTAGGAATCTTACGCTGTTGGGCAATCTCCTGAATGTGCACCGGCCCTTGCTGATAGCGCTCGGCAAGGTATACCAATGCATGAATCGCGTATTTACATTTCTTAGAAAGCATATTTTATAAATCGAAAGTTATACTTTTTGTGAATAATTCTACTTTTGAAAAAATAAAGCCGAGATAGCTCAGGGGTAGAGCAGCTGTTTCGTAAACAGCAGGTCGTGGGTTCAAATCCCATTCTCGGCTCACAACTATTGCATGATTATTTCCAGACCGAAAGCAGCCACCATTGGCTCTTTCATTTTATTCTCACTAATAACCATTGTGGTGTTGATCATGAATATTTTCGTGATCGTTGATCAGAAAAACCCACCCTGGTATTCGTTCCTCATCATTGGTTTGCTGGCACCCATTCTGGGGTTTGTAGTGTACCGTATTTTCATTCGCTATAAAGTATTGCGGTTTGGTAACAATCAGGTGGAGATACGTTTACCGGTATTGCGCCATCAAAAGGCATATCCCATCAACCAGATTGACTATTGGCAAGAAAATAAGGTGAAGACTGGTAAAACTTCTTCGTACCGGGAGCTGGAAATAAAATTTTCTGATGGCGAAAAAATTTCCATCGGGTATCAGGAATATTCGGACTACGAAAGGATTGTAAAGTACTTGCAGCAGAAGAGCAGCAAAAAGAGAAGAAATTAATTTTGTGAAGAACAAGGAAAGTGCCGAAGGCGGGACTCGAACCCGCACAGCTTGCGCCACACGCCCCTGAAACGTGCGTGTCTACCAATTTCACCACTTCGGCATTTTGGTGCCCAGGACTGGACTCGAACCAGCACACCTTGCGGCACTACCCCCTCAAAGTAGCGTGTCTACCAATTTCACCACCTGGGCAT
>CBHTSG010000030.1:0-10368 GCA_966095315.1 uncultured Cyclobacteriaceae bacterium | reverse complement strand
AACGACCCGTGTTTATGACGGCTGCGGTTTCGAAGCTGCGTCCTGTCCCAGGTGCTGAAACTAAATATAAAAACTAAACTTCAAATTAGCACTTCCCCCGCAGCTGGCATAAACACAATGTTGTGCGCTGTAATTATTTTTTCTGTCGCTCCTCAATCTCCTTGAATAATTCTTCTGTCGAAAAACGTACCGCACTTTTAATCATACACTCTAAATAGTTGTCGCAGTGAATCCCCGTCTCATGTACATTTCCTGGTTGAATTATTTGCCTCAGTAGCTTATAGTTGTTCACAGAAGCGTTTCCTTCAATTTGCTTTTCTAAAATTTGATTATTCGCCTTTGTCGAAAAAAGTTTAACCTCATAACTAAGTGTTGGGGCGTCTTTGGTGCCAGTTGTATGAATATTCACAAAACTAATAATGTAGTCCACTTGGTACTGTTTTCCCAATTGTTCCAGATTGGATGCAGAAAATTCAGTACTTCCAATAACTTGTCCAATTAGAACAGGGTTGTCTAAGGTATAATTTGTCTCGACTTCATTAGTATTAAATAACATTCTTAATTCCATGAATGTCTTCTCTGATATTGAATGATAGTATCTATAGTCGGTATTTTCTGCCTGTCTTTCTTTAATACTGTGAATTTGTGCATCGATTTGTTTTCGCTCGCGCTTATTACTTTTTTTTCTAAGTCTTTCCAATGCTTTAATAGAAGCTTGATACATGTCCGAGTTTTTATTTTCAATATAGTCGGCATACACCATTAAGGAGTCTGAAATATTTGCGGTGTCCGGTTTTAAAACTATTATCTTGAAAGCCCTATATAAATCTTGTTCAGGTAATGGTAAATGAATCCTGAAGACCTGCTCGCAAAAATGGCAGATGGTCTGCCGTGTTTGTAACGATCTGATTAAAGCGTTTGGTTAGAATTCCTCGTTGCTTCGAAACAGATTCAAAAATCGACAAAACCTGCCCATCAGACTTTTCATGTACTGGCCATAAAGCAAATTTATTGCCCAACCCCACTAGCTCCATGTTGATTAACCCAATCAAATCTTTAATGCCATGATCTTTGAGATATGCTGTCGATCCCTTCAATCCGGTCTCTTCCTCATCAAAAAAGAAGACACGAATTCCTAGTTTGTTATTGCCTAACTCTTTGAACTTTTTAATTATTTCTAGACAAACAGCTATTGCTGAGCCATTGTCATTGGCTCCTCCTGAATTTTGTACTCTATCAAAGTGAGAGCTGACACCTATTTTTTTATTCGCGTTACCGAGATTTACAAACAGGTTTGTTCCAGTTGAATATTCTTGGATTGAATAATCGACACCTATTGCTTCAAGTTGAAAACGAACAATCTCCAATCTTTCCCGATTGGATTTATTGTCTAACAACTTGATTAGATCAAGGTGCTTCATGAAAAATTATTTCCGAAGGTTTGTGATTTATCTCGGTTCTAGTTAGTGTCAAAAAATTTTAGCTTCATTTTACTGACAAGAAAAATCAGTGAGATCATAACGATGTTTTTGAAAGAGTATTCCATCGGATACTTTACGATGTCATTTATGGCCCAAATTATTATGAGGCCTGTAGCAACTGCTGATATGATGCTGAGCAGGATGGTGGTGCCGATGACCCCTTTTACATGGTGGAAAATATATTTCTCTCTGAATGCCTGAATTCTTTGCTCCATCAACAGAAGCTTTTTTTCCGGATCAATTTTGTAATGATCGTGAGTGAGGTCGAAATATTCTTCAAGAAGTTTGATATATTCTTTCCGGCTGACCACTGGCTCTTTTTTTGTCCATTTTAGTTCCATACAATTGTTAATGTTGTCCTATATCCATTATTTTCTTACCCTCTTTTTTGAAGCTCGAAGCTTTACTTTATAAAGCTTGGCCAGAACAAGAGGATCAACCCTGTCTGGCACGAAAAATATCTTCAGCATATCAAGTTCATTAAGGCCTCTCAAAAGTTGAATTAACGTTAGGAATTCAAATGGTTCTCCTTTTTCAAATCGTATAACTGCCCCACGGCTGAGCCCGCTTTTTAAGGCAAGGTCCTCTTGAGTCAGGTTTTGATAGAGCCTTAACTTTTTTATTCCCTTGGTCACCTCGGTGAGGATGGTAGGGTCGCTTAGAACACGCAAATCTTTCATAAGAAATAATGTAAATCATAATGAACATTAAGGACATATTTCACCCTCAATGTACAATTCAGTATACGTTGTGACCGATACTAGTAGACCCATATTAATCCTCGAACTGTCACTTTTTCTACATTAAAATAATACTTTTATTTTATTAATTATCAATAATACTAAAATATTTAGTATTTCTATACCTTTGGAATATCAAGCCAAATGGTAAAGATGATTCACCAGCAGAAGGATACGATAGCAGAGTTAAAAGTGAGCATGTTGCGACTTCAAGGCGTCACTACCGCTAGTAACCCTTTGATAAATTCTAAGCTTGGAATCATAAGTGAGGCATTTCCAAACTCCACATTTCCGTTGGGAGTGATGCATGAGTTCTTAGTGGAGAATAAGGAGAACACATCGGCTACTGTTGGGTTCATTACCGGGCTCTTGTCATACCTGAGCAATGGTGGTGCCACCATGTGGATCAGCACTACAAGGCGAATCTTTCCACCAGGACTAAAAAGCTTTGGTGTAGATCCTGATCGATTCATCTTTCTGGATTTGAAAAATGAAAAAGATGTGTTGTGGGCAATGGATGAAGCGCTGAAATGTGGTGCGTTATCAACGGTAATAGGAGAGACCGATGAAATCAGTTTTACTGCGTCAAGGCGATTACAATTAGCGGTGGAGAATAGTAAGATCACTGGTTTTATACTTCGCAAAAATTTAAAAAAGCTGACCACTACTTCCTGTGTTTCGCGATGGAAGATTACTTCCTTACCCAGCGACTCGATTGAAGATCTGCCCGGTATAGGATTTCCCAAGTGGAGAGTAGAATTGTTGAGAGTTCGAAACGGAAGGCCCGGTGTCTGGGATGTGCAATGGAGAAACGGATCGTTTGTCCACACGCACCTGAAAACGGAACACGAGAGCAAATATCGAAAGCAAGCCGGGTGAGATGGGGAAGAGATTTGTTTCCATATGGTTCCGTCACCTGCGAACGGACTGGTTTGCACGGCTCCAGCCCAATCTAAATCAAGTACCGTTTGTACTTCGTACACCAATTCATGGAAGGATGGTGATCACTTCTACCAATGCCGTTGCTGAATCAAAAGGAATAACAACGGGGATGGTGCTTGCCGATGCCAGAGCGATCTTTCCCGATATCCATGTTCTTGATGATAAATCAGATCTTGCAGATAAGCTACTCAAGCGTCTTGCCGAATGGTGTATCCGATTTACTCCAATAGCAGCGATTGATCCACCAGATGGGATAATGCTGGATGCCACCGGATGTTCTCATCTATGGGGCGGTGATTTATCATACTTGAATGAAATTTATAAACGATTAGAAAATCGTGGCTATGACGTGCGTCTGTCGATGGCCGATACCATTGGTGCAGCCTGGGGTGTAGCACGTTTTGGAAAGTCTGCGAGAGTAATTGAAAGCGGAAAACACATTGAGGCGTTGATGAGCTTGCCACCAGCAGCACTTCGTATTGATCAGGAAACAGTAGAGCGTTTACATAAACTGGGGCTACGCCAGATCAGGCAGTTTATCAATATGCCCCGTCAATCATTGAGAAGAAGATTTGGTCCTCAGTTTCTTCAGCAATTGGATAGAGCGATTGGTCAGGAAATGGAAACGCTTGATCCGGTTGTACCCATCGAACCCTATTTGGAAAGACTGCCATGCCTTGAACCGATTGTGACATTGGCAGGAATTGAAATCGCATTGAGAACATTACTGGAAACATTATGTGATCGACTTCGCCAGGAACAAAAAGGACTTCGCAATGTCGTGTTGAAATCCTATCGCGTTGATGGTAAAGTGGAAAAGATTGAGATCGGGACGAATCAACCTTCTCATCATGTGGAGCATCTGTTCAAATTATTTGAAACAAAACTTTCATCGATTGAACCCGCACTGGGTATAGAGTTATTTACGCTTGAAGCCGGAAAAGTAGAGGAGTATGTTCCCGAACAAGAAAAAATCTGGGAGACCGCTTCAGGATTAGAAGATATTCGATTAGCAGAACTATTGGATCGATTGGCAAATAAGGTAGGGTCGAATGTGATCCATCGTTATTTGCCGGATCAGCACTATTGGCCTGAACGATCAATAAAGCCAGCAACCACACTGCAAGAAAAATCAGATACGCCCTGGCGTAATGATAAACGTAGACCGCTGCAGCTTTTATCAAATCCTGAAGCGATTGAAGTTACCGCACCCATACCTGACTATCCACCGCTGCTTTTTCGCTATCGAGGAAGGGTGCATCAGATTGTTAAAGCCGATGGACCAGAACGCATTGAACAAGAATGGTGGATTCAATCCGGGCAGCATCGCGATTACTACGCAGTCGAAGATGAAGAGGGTCAACGCTACTGGCTTTTCCGCTTAGGGCACTATCATGATAAAACCTTTCAGTGGTTTCTTCATGGATTCTTTGCTTAACGATTTGCAGGTATGAGCTACACCGAATTGCAAGTCACCACCAACTTCAGCTTCCTGCGAGGTGCTTCTCATCCCAATGAATTGGTTGAACAAGCTTCTGTTTATGGCTACCAATCCATCGCCATCACCGATCGTAATACTCTGGCTGGCATTGTGAGAGCACATGCTGCAGCGAAGCAATTGGACATAAGGTTAATCCCTGCCTGCAGACTTGATCTGACGGATGGACCAAGTCTCTTGGCCTTTCCAACGGATATCCATGCGTATTCACAACTTTCTAATTTGCTCACGGTGGGAAACCTTCGGACTGAAAAAGGGAAGTGCGAATTGTTTAAGGCAGACGTGTACTGTCATTCAAAAGGATTGAAGTTCATCGCGCTTGCTCCGGATACCTTAAATGAGGTCTTTGATTTCGATCAACAGTTCAAGAAGAATATAAAAGAATACAAAGAGGCTTTTGGAGAAAACTTATACCTGGCCGCTACACGAACTTATGGAGGTCAGGATGCCAAACACTTGTATCGTCTTGCGCAATTAGCAAAACAACTCAACGCACCGATGGTAGCAACCAACGATGTGCATTATCATCACCCAACCCGAAGAGAGTTGCAAGACGTGGTCACCTGTGTTCGGGAGAAATGTACTATTCAAACAGCAGGCTTTCGGCTGCATCCCAATGCAGAGCGATATCTGAAGCCTGTGGATGAAATGCTACGACTATTCAGACAATACCCTGACGCTATACATCAAACTCAGGTCATTGCGGAAGCATGCACATTTTCACTCGATCAATTGAAGTATCAGTATCCCAAAGAAATTACGAGTGAAGGACGAACTCCGCAAGAGGAACTTGTTCATCTTACCTGGAAAGGCGCTCAGCAACAATTTAATGGAGCCATTCCGGAAAAGGTCAAAGCAACCATTCACTATGAACTGAATTTTATTGAACAGGTGAACTATGCCGAATACTTCCTTACCGTTTATGATATTGTTCGCTACGCTCGCGAACAAAAAATTCTATGTCAGGGTAGGGGATCAGCTGCTAACTCCACCGTGTGCTATTGCCTGGGTATCACTTCAGTTGATCCCTCAAAGTTTGATTTGCTTTTCGAACGTTTTATTTCATCCGCACGAAACGAACCACCGGACATCGATGTAGACTTTGAGCATGAGAGGCGGGAGGAAGTAATGCAATACATCTACCGCAAGTATGGACGAGATCGTGCTGCAGTGGTTGCCACCGTTACCCAACAACATCACAAGGGAGCTATTCGCGATGTAGGCAAAGCAATGGGTTTATCGGTAGACACCATCACACAACTCTCTGGATTGATTTGGGACTTTAACGATGAAGGCTTCGATCGAAGCCGAATGATCAGTCAGGGAATAAACCCGGATGATCCTGTTGTGCAGAAAGTACTTCACCTCACGCATCAGTTTATGGGCTTTCCGCGACAGTTGGGTCAGCATACCGGTGGCTTTGTAATCACACAAGGAAAACTCTCCGACCTTTGTCCGATTATCAACGCCAGGATGGAAGACAGAACCAACATTGAGTGGAACAAAGACGATATCGATGCGCTGGGATTTATGAAGATTGACGTCTTAGCTTTAGGCATGCTTACCTGCATCCGCAAAGCGTTTGATTTGGTGAAGCTGAAATATGACCGCGATCTCACGTTAGCCAATATCCCGCAGGATGATCCGAAGGTGTATGAAATGGTAACTCATGCTGACACCATCGGAGTATTTCAAATTGAAAGCCGTGCACAACAATCCATGTTGCCACGACTCAGACCCAAATGTTTTTATGATCTGGTGATCGAAGTGGCTATTGTACGCCCTGGGCCCATTCAAGGTGATATGGTGCATCCTTATCTACGAAGAAGGAGCGGAGAAGAACCTATAGAGTATCCTTCAAAAGAATTAGAAGAAATATTAGGGCGAACGTTAGGTGTTCCGTTGTTTCAGGAACAAGCGATGAAGATCGCCATTGTTGCTGCCGGCTTTACACCAGCTGAGGCTGATCAACTTCGCAGAAGTATGGCCACGTTTAAGGCGAGTGGGTTAATCTCTCATTTTGAAGAGAAGCTGATCACAGGGATGACACGCAATGGATACAGTGAGGAGTATGCCCATCGTGTGTTTCGACAATTAGAGGGATTTGGTAGTTATGGATTTCCGGAGAGTCATGCCGTGAGTTTTGCTTTATTAGTGTATGTTTCATCGTGGCTCAAATGTTATTATCCTGAAGTATTTTCCTGCGCCTTGCTCAACAGTATGCCCATGGGGTTTTATCAGCCTGCACAGATTGTTATTGATGCACGCAAACATGGTGTTGATGTCCTTCCGGTGGATGTCAATCATTCGAACTGGGATAACACCCTCGAAGAGAAGTCGGGTAGCTACTTTGCCTTGCGTTTAGGCTTCCGTCAAGTAAAAGGAATGCGAGAGGAAGACATCAAATTATTAATCGCAAACCGTAAAGAACATTTTGCCTCCATGGATGATCTGCGCAAAATTGGCCTGAGTGATATGACATTAGAGAAATTAGCAGATGCAGATGCATTCCGATCTATCCATCAGGATCGGAGGAAGGCCTTGTGGGAGGTGACCACCAAAGATCAGCCGATGGCTATCTTTGATCGTCATTCACAAGAAGATGTTGAGGGTGAAAAGATTAATCTTCCAGAAATGACGTTATCAGAGCATGTGGTGCACGACTATCATGCAACTTCATTATCACTGAAAGGGCATCCCGTAAGTTTTGTTCGCGAGCAGTTGAATCAGTTGAGAGTTCGATCAGCTTCTGATCTGGTAAATGCTACAGATGGAGATAGCATAAAAGTGGCAGGATTGATTCTGGTAAGACAACGACCTGGCACTGCAAACGGAATCTGCTTTATTACTCTTGAAGATGAAACCGGAACCATGAACCTGGTGGTGTTTGCAAAGTTGTTTGATCAGTATCGAAAGGAAATTATTCAGTCAAGACTGTTGATGGTAGAAGGAAAACTTCAACGCGAGGGCGAAGTAATTCACGTGATTGTTAAACGATGTCATAATCTTTCGAAGCTGCTCCAGAATCTTTTGCCCAATGGTAATGACGATCCCGCTGTAAATACTCCTGCACGTTCGGATGAAACTACTTCACCGGGCCCAGATCCACGCAACAAATCACAATTAACCATGTTCCATTCTGAAACATTCCCAAAGGGACGAAACTTTAGATAGGGCTTCTGATTATAGAACCAATTCAGCTTTGATCTCCTGGCTTGCTGCATTTTGGAGATCTTCAATTTTTAGCTTCTCGCCACTGATTGAATTCTTAAAGGCTTCAAGTGCTTTCTTCTTGTCACCGGTGAGCAAGAACTGATTCGCTTCCTGAATTGCAAGATTGTAATTCATTGGTTCGAGAACCTGAGGAACATTAGTGATGACATTTCGGGTAGTGAGCAGTTTTGAAATGGTGTAGGCCCTCATCGCAGTATCTTGCGATGGTTGACATAACTCCAGAACATCCTTTTGACTAAGGTCTTTATTCAGCCAGGCTTTTTCATCTTCCTTCGAAATAAACACTGGCATGCGCTTCTTATTATTGTGAACGTATTCAAGGATGGAATTAGCTTTAGTGGTTAGTACCGTGTAGCTGTAATAATAATCACCCGTCTCTTTATCTTTCCATCGGCTATACAAGCCAGCCATTGATCGCACGTTCTGATCGCGGAACGTAATGTGATAAGGAATTTTCACGGTGCCTTGTTCGTCCAACCAACGCCACTCAAAGAACCCTTTGACAGGAATCAAACAACGCTGAGCATTTTTCGCTGCATCTCTGAACGATGGCTTCTCATACATTTCTTCGGAAATGCAATTAAGGGTTTGAGTCCTCAACACCATTGCTTTTTCCTTGTCAGACATGTAGTAGGGGATAAGCCCCCAACGGAACAGCTTAAACTTGTCTGGCTCTCCGGCAGTGATAATCGGTGTTGGCAAGAAGTCAAATCCGTTTTCATGATACCGCAGCAAACTATCATTCCTAAATGCCGACAGTGTTTTGAGACACCACTTCAGTTCAGACAGCTCGGGTTTTGTAAGGTGACTTGGAAGTGCATCCTTCTGTGAGTACACTACAAGAAGATTATGAATTTGCTCCGTATCCAATGGAGACAAGGCACTAAGTTTATCATCCTTGCTCATCAATATCTGAAACCTTTGCTTGATCGGCTCAAGCTCGTCAGTGATGCTTTGAAATCCGGCCTGATAATGAGCCATCAATTCAGTCACTTCAATGGGAATAGATTTTTGGTAGCACATGACCCCTTTTCCTAAATGTTCATCAAATTAATGTATTACTATGATTTGGTTCAATCACGAAACCTCCTTGGATTTTTCTAGGAGAAAAGGCGCATAAATATCGAACGCTTTTTTAAATACCTCCTTCTTCCCATAATAGCAGAGGTTTCCTTCTTCCCCTAAAATTTCAATTTGTTCGTCCAGTTCGGAAATTTTTTTTGAATCGATTATCGGTGCATTCTCTAATTCATCAATTTGAGACATGTAGAACGCAATCATGTCACCGATGATTTCGATCGCTAGTTCTTGTTGGAGTATGGGAGCTATGCTCTTCATAGTTGAATCCTACTGTAGATAAAGGGGGGAATTCGTTTACTAAATTATGACATAAATTCCCATTTGGGTGTTTCAACTCAATTATAAATTCCGAGGACGAGATTACAAATGCTTAATTTGACAGGGTTTATCCGCTCACATAGGTATTGTTTATACGATGAATTTTACCGTTGTTGGGGTTGATGAAATAATTTGTTTTCCTATTGGAATTTACAAACGACACATTATTGACAATATATGATGGAAGCGCTTTTGGACGGAAGTCAGGTTTTGGCCAACATTGCAACAGCCTTGGGTGCATCGTAGAAAGTAAAATCAATTGGAATCCCCCGGCCTTCAGTCTGCTACTGCATCATGTTTTGATGTTTTTAATTTTAAAAATCGAAATCAGGAAAGATGGCTTTGAATTGTCTGTGAGAAGCTTCTTTGACTAACTTGTAAAACTTCTGCACTTCCGCGAGAGGCAAACTACTAACAGCTATACCAATTTTTTCTGCCATAACAGCTACCTTTTCACGATCTCGAAGGAATGAACTTTGTCCGAATTCTTTATAACTAATTTCCTTTTCGAGAGCCTCAAGTTTCTTCCGTTGCACCGCTGTTATTTTCCTTTTTCCATTTGCAATTTTATGTAACAGTGTACTAACCCCCTATAAGGCTGGACACGAATCTGAAAACAGATTTGTAACAGTTAAATTAGGGAAATATGCCAAGAGGAAAAAGATCATTCACGCCAGAAGAGCGATTAAGCCTTCTCCAGGAAGCAGAACGAGAAGGCTACATGGAGACATGTCGCAAGTATAATTTATCACCGACCTTATTATCGAAGTGGAAACAGCGATATCTGGCAAAAGGGGTAGAAGGGCTCAAGCATGCCTATAAGCGCGTGGATCCAGAGGTTCGGGCTTTGGAGGAAGAGAATGAGCGATTGAAACGAATCATCGCCCGCCAAGCTCTTGAGATAGAGGTAAAGTCAGAGCTTCTAAAAAAAACTCCTATCCAACCCAAGAAAAAGTAATGCTGACCAAGCGATTTTCTGATCGGGCACCGATTCAATTACTTTCGAGGTGGCTACAATTACCGCGCAGCACATTTTATTATAGACCACATCTTGGACAACGAGGTATGAAGCCCA
>CBHTSG010000029.1:0-15345 GCA_966095315.1 uncultured Cyclobacteriaceae bacterium | reverse complement strand
GAATACTTGAACAATTCCATGGCATCGGAAACCAACCCGATGGGGGGCGTATCGATGATAATGTAATCGAAGTTTTTCTTCAGGTAGTCCATGAGTAGCTGCATCCGCTCACTGGCCAATAGCTCGGCTGGATTAGGCGGAATTTTGCCGGCATCAATAAACGTGGGCATGTTGTCGGCTGTGAGTACCACCAGTTCCTCCAATGTAGCATAGCCTGCGAGGTAAGCCGAAAGACCTTTGCCACGGTGGGCTTGTATGTAATTTCCTAATTCAGGTTTGCGCAAGTCAGCGCCTATCACCACCACACGTTTATCGGATAAAGACAGGCATTGGCCCAGGTTGATGGAGCAAAATGTCTTTCCTTCGCCACCAATGGAAGAAGTCACCAAAAAAGTTTGAGCACCTGCATTGCTTTTTGTTACCAGGTACTTCAGGTTGGCGCGCACGGCCCGGAAAGATTCTGTGACCACCGATCGGGGATGTTCCAGCACCACCAATTTCGTTTCATAATCATTGTGCGCCACGTTGCCCAGGTGTGGCATGTTTAAGGTCATTTGCAAATCATCCTTGTCGGCAATATTTGGATTGGTGAGGTCGCGGAACAGGAAAAAGCCAATGGGTAGTAGTAAGCCTATAGCGGCAGCGTAAATCAGGTTTTGCTTTTTGTTGGGCTTAATGGGTGCCCGCGCATAACCGGGGTCGCTGATAACTTTATAGTCGGAGGTCGCACTGGCTTTGGAGATGGCGGCTTCCGTTCTTCGTTTGATGAACAACTCGAACAAACTGTAATTTAATTCATACAAACGCTCAAATCGGGTAAGTTCTCGATGCCCCGTTTGTACGGTATTCACCGATTGCAGCAACGCGCGCTCCTGGGCGGCCATTTCCTGCAACGCCTGGCGGTTGCGTTCGCGAGCGCTGCGCATCGCTTCGAAGATGCCCTTTGATAATTTTTTACCGGAACTATCCTGTCGATTTAAAAGTGGATTGAGGTAGTTGCTGTCATTACGGATTTCTTTGCCAGAAATTTTCTTTGTGATGTACTCTCCCACCCATTGCGTCATCGGTGCCGTGATCTTACCATCGAGGCTGGGTGCAAATACTTCCGCATCACCATGAGTTTTAAAATAATCAGTCAGGTAGTCGAAATAGCGTTCGTTTACAATCAATTCTGCCTTCTTGTCGTCTAACTCCGCCAACCGGTCATAAATAGGTTCTGAGCCTGTGGCCATGTAGCGATTGTCCAGTTTCATATCATCGATAAGGGACTGATAATACTCCAGCGAATCGGTCACCATCTCCATTTGCTCATCAATGAAGTGGATCGTATTATCCAGTGTTTCGTTCTTTTCGGCCAGCCCCATGTCAATCACCACCTGGTAATAGGCTTGCATGAACTCAATGTCCTTTTCGGGAATCTCGCTCTCCATGTAGAGGTCAAGCATCGAGGATCCCTTCATTACCCAGTCGATAGCGAGGCGGTTGCGATATTTGTTGATTAAATCTTCCTTACGGTTGAGAACGAAAAAATACTTGTCTTTTTCGGCAGTACTGCCATTTGTATTGATGACGCGCAAACTGGCATCGCCTATGGTGAAGGGTACTCCAAAAGTATACGTTTTGCCTTTTGTGGATTCCTCCCACCCTTCGTCTTCAATGTGAAGTTGAAAACGCTCTTTGGAAATGTGATTAACAAAAATAGGAACACTGTGCGGATAGCTTCCTCCCAGGAGCGTGTCAATCTCCACATCAAACCCATACCCGTGCACCGACTCCACGGTCTTGACAAAGCCTTGGGCATAATAGCTGACGGAGAAATCTACTTTATCGATGGTAGCCGCCATACGCTGATACGATTTGAGCGTAGGAATTTCCTCGTACACTTCGGTCAATCCGTTGAGAAAAAAGCTGGCATCGACCAAACCTGGCACCGGAGTATTCGATTGATTGGAAAACTTCTTGGTGGTGATGCGCCCGGTGATCGCATAGATAGGAGTAAGATATCGGTTAAAGAGATATCCGGCCGCAACGGAGGAGACGAAGAAGATGAGAATGTACGGCCACCGCTTCAGCAAGCGAAGCAGGTAGCGCCTCACGCTTACTTCGGGCTTGTTCCAATCATTATCATCCATCTCCAGGCTCATGCCAATGAGAATTATTTATTATTAAGGGTTACAAAAAGTGCGATCAAGGCAATGGTTGAGCTCACTACGCTGAGAGCCGTGCTGTAATTGGGCACTACATAACGCTGACTGTAGCGGGCCTTCAATGGTGGCACAATAATAATGTCATTCGGCTTCAGATAGAAACCGGATTGCTTTAGTACATCTTCGCGCAGCGTGTTCACATAAAAAACTTCTGCTTTGTTGCCTTCCGTGCGCACTACTTTAATGCTGGAGCGATCGGCAAAGTCGTTGAGGTTCTCCGCCATAGCAATCGCATCAATGATGGTCGCGTTAGGGTCATAGGTAGTGTAGCGCCCTTGCTTGGTAACTTCACCGAGAATGGTGAAGTGAAAACTCAGCAGTTGCACCCGCACCACCGGAGTTTCAAAGTAGCCTTTCAGTTTTTCTTTGATCAGCTGTTCACTCTGAGAAATGGTGAGCCCTGCGAGGGTTATGGAACCGATGGAGGGCAGTTCCAGTGTTCCGTTGGCATCAATTTCAAATCCATTTTGCATCATCGAAGCGGTTCCCTGGCCACCTTGACCACCGGTCATCCCGATACCCACAAAGCCCTTATTCACAAGATCGTATTGATTCAATTTGCGGAACTGACCGAGCTTCTCTTCATACTTTTGCACAAAGTCAAACTCCGCGGGTGTGATGCTGGCAATGCGCAGCGAAATAATGTCCAGTGGCTTTAAGGTGTATTCGGCATACTTGGTGGTATAGCTGCGCTTGATCGCTTCGGTATCGGTAATGGCACCCGGCTCCGGCTCCTGAGCATGTTGGAAATAAACGAGGCGCTTATTCGGTACACAGGAACTAAGGGCTCCAACAAGAGCAAACACCATCAGAGGAGTCCGCAAGAAGGAATGGAACAATGAATGCATGGACGAAAAAATCAAAGATACGCTATTTACAAAACTTTCCGCCTGAACCAGCTGAGCCTGCTTACTCATGATAGTGAAAGGTTCGGAACCCTCCTTTAGCCAGGTGGTGCTCACGCTGCATCAGGGTAACATCCGCATCCACCATTTCCCGGATCAGTGTGTTTACATCGTGATGTGGTTGCCATCCCAAAATCGTTTTTGACTTGGTGGGATCGCCCAGGAGAAGATCAACTTCCGTAGGGCGGAAATAGCGAGGATCAATGGCTACAATTTCATCGCCTGCTTTCAAAGCACATCCCTCTATTTTCGGCTCAACACGATCCACATAGCCAATTTCATTCACACCCGAACCCTTGAACGCAAGAGTCACCCCCACATGAGCAAACGCGCGCACCATGAATTCGCGCACAGAGGTGGTCACGCCCGTAGCAATGACATAGTCATCCGGTTTGGGTTGCTGAAGAATCCGGTACATGGCTTCGATGTAATCTTTGGCATGCCCCCAGTCGCGCTTTGAGTCGAGGTTGCCCATGAACAATTTCTGTTGTAATCCTAAGACCAAACGGGCCACCGCGCGCGTGATCTTGCGCGACACAAAGGTCTCTCCACGTAATGGCGACTCATGATTAAATAAAATTCCATTGCTGGCGTGCATACCATAGGCCTCGCGGTAGTTCACCGTGATCCAGTAGGCATAGAGCTTCGCCACACCATAGGGTGAGCGAGGGTAAAAGGGAGTCGTTTCTTTTTGTGGCGTCTCTTGTACTTTGCCATACAACTCCGAAGTGCTCGCCTGGTAAATGCGCGTCTTGTCGGAGAGCCCGAGAATACGCACAGCCTCCAGAATCCGAAGAGTGCCAATCCCATCGGTGTTGGCTACGTACTCGGGTATGTCAAAGCTCACCCGCACATGACTCATGGCCCCAAGGTTATAAATCTCGTCCGGCTGAACTTCCTGGATTAATCGGATCAGGTTGGTGGAGTCGGTCAGGTCGCCATAATGTAGTTTGAGCCTTGCTCCTTTTTCGTGCGGATCCTGGTAGATGTGATCGATACGATCCGTATTGAAAGAAGACGCTCTCCGTTTGATGCCGTGCACCTCGTATCCTTTTTCCAATAGGAACTCCGCGAGGTATGCACCGTCTTGTCCTGTCACTCCGGTAATTAATGCTTTCTTCATATCAAAAACCTTAAATCAAAAATCTCGACCTTCAGCTTTATTCGCGCTTAACGTCATGGCGAGGAACTAAATGATGAAGGCGCCAGGCGTGATGTGGCCCGATCCCCTCTTCATGACAATTCAAAATCGTAAATCATCCTCCATGACATGATAAATTCAAATCACTTTGACCGAAAATCAACCTGATGTTTCAAAAAATCCTTATAGGTCAGTGCAATCCCTTCGCGCAAGGATACCTTGTGCCGAAACCCGAGTTGATGAAGCTTTTCACTGTCCATTAGCTTTCTTGGAGTTCCATCAGGCTTGGAAGAATCAAATACAATTCGACCTTCAAACCCTACCACCTCTCCAATCACGTGAGCCAGATCAAGTATCGAAACTTCCTCTCCTGTGCCAATGTTGATCAGCGCAGGATTTTCATAATGCTCCATCAAAAAGTAGCACGCATCGGCCAGATCATCGGCAAACATAAATTCGCGCAAGGGTTTACCGGATCCCCAGATCACGACTTCACTTTTCTGCTCCGCTTTTGCTTCATGAAATCTTCTGAGAAGTGCTGGCAACACGTGTGAGTTTTGCGGATGGTAATTATCACCATACCCATACATGTTGGTAGGCATCACCGAAATAAATCGGCAACCGTATTGGCGATGATAAGCCTGACAAAGCTTGATGCCCGCAATCTTCGCGATAGCATAGGCTTCGTTCGTTGACTCTAAGTAGCCTGATAGCAAACTCTCTTCTTTAATCGGCTGTTCTGCCAGCTTTGGATAGATGCAGGATGAACCGAGGAACATTAACTTCTTCACCTGATTTTTGTAGGCAGCATGAATCACGTTGCTCTCCATGATGAGGTTTTCATATAAGAACTCTGCCGGATACGTATCATTGGCAAGGATCCCTCCAACCTTCGCGGCAGCAAGGAATACATACTCCGGCTTTTCCATTTCAAAGAAACTATTTACAGCCGCCTGATTTCTCAAATCCAGTTCAGCAGACGTTCGGCCAATGAGGTTACTGTATCCTGCCGCTGTCAGCCTTCGCCAAATCGCAGATCCAACCATACCGCGGTGACCTGCGATGTATATTTTTGATTGTAAATCCATCAATTGATCATTGAATATTGAAAATTGCTAATTGATTTTCACAGCTTCGCCTCCTCAGTCCCAGTGAGTCTTTTTTTTGTCAAGACATAAGTATCAAGTAGCAAGTATCAAGACTGCACGATTGGGTCAACGCATCGATGCCTTGCTACTTATGTCTTAAGTCTTACGTCTCTCATCCCATCAACATCGCCAAAGCAACAGCGCATTCCTAAAACTCCCCTTCTCCAATTCAAACTGCACTTCACTTTTCACTTGCATCTTTATATCCCGCTGGATCAGGCTTTTGGCCTTCGCCAACAATCGATTGGAATATTCTTCATCAATGCTGCCCACCAGAAGCAATTCTATCGTACCAGAGTCTTTCCCCATCGCATAGTCCCCGATAATGTAAGCCGCTTTCAAGTCACCCAACTTGCGCACGATGTTCTCGATGATCTGATCGATACCAATGTATTTGTGCACCAGGTTCTTCACCTCTTGAAAAAGGGGATGTCGTGTGTTGGCCTTATACTCAATGGTGCGACCGTTCTCTGATGAAATCAGGTATCCGGCTTTGGAGAGATTGTTCAGTTCATGCCGGATAGAATTAGTCGACTCACCAAACTCATCCGCCAATCCGCGCAGGTAGGCAGTGGCATCGCTGTTGATGAAGAACTTCAACAACATCTTCAGCCTGGTCTTGGACGTAATGAGCGTATCTAACACTCGGTAAAGTTAAAGTAAAGATTGAAATGAGTAAAATATTTACTCTATAAAATGACGTTTCTACAGTCGTTTTAGCACTATGGGGTCTATTTCAACCTGTATGGATGCCCCAATCGATTCAAAAGAAAGCGCAAATCGGTCTCCCGAGGCAGTCCGGATCAGTTGTCCTTTAACGCCTTTGAGGGGCCCGTCCATAATTTCAACCTGATCACCGATTTCAAAACGTTCGGTCTGAGACACATCAATCAGAAGCCCCGAATCCAGAAATTGATGAATGAGCGCGATTTCCTTTGGATGCAACACCGCAGGTTTTCCATTGTGTCGGATATTCCAGACCATTCCGGGGGTTTGGAGAATTAACGGAATCTTATCTTCAGTGTCGTGTACGAAAATGTACGAAGTGAATAGTGGCACCTCGACCTTTTTCCTGCGATCACTCCACTGACGCATCACTTTTTGCATTGGCAGAAATACTGTAAGTCCCTTGCCCTCCAAAAGCTCCTGCACTTTTTTTTCATGCCGACTCTTCGTGTAAAAGACAAGCCATTTCCTTTCATCGATTTTCACCATTGATTTGGTATTCTTGCTGCAGGGTTCAAAATTCAACATTCGCAATTCATTATTCGAACTTCAAAATCGCAAATCACTAGTCACAAATCTTAAATCATAAGTTAAGCCCAAAGGAGATCGCCACATCACCACCACACACCTTCACTCCTTGTCTACCGGCTGGCTCGCAATCATAATTCACCATTCACCATTCATCATTCGAACTTCAAAATCGCAAATCACCAGTCACCAATCTTAAATCACAAGCTCAAATCCCAAAGAATGCCGACAAGACTTGCTCCGTAGCGTGACGGCTTAAGTGAAATACGGTCAACGACCAACCAACAACGACTAACGATTATCAGTCTTCCCCAACTCCCAAGCCTTCTTCAATACAATCAGAAAATCTTTCATCTCATGCAACGGTACCATGTTCGGTCCATCGCTGAGGGCCTTTTCTGGATTAGGATGAGTTTCGATAAAATAACCATCAATACCCGCAGCACCAGCAGCTTTTGCCAGGTAGGGCGCAAACTGACGATCGCCTCCACTTTTTCCGCCAAGGCCACCAGGACGTTGGATACTGTGAGTGACATCAAAAATAACGGGTGTGTATTGGCGCATGATCGGTAACGAGCGCATGTCTACTACCAGGTTATGATAACCAAAGCTGGAGCCTCGTTCGGTGAGAAATACATTTTTGTTTCCTTCCCCCCTCACCTTATCCACTGCATACTTCATATCCTCGGGAGCCATGAACTGACCCTTCTTCACCTTCACCGGTTTGCCGGTTTTGGCTGCAGCAATCAAAAGATCCGTCTGCCTGCAAAGGAACGCTGGGATCTGTAGCACATCCACTACGGCAGCAACTTCCGCGCACTGCTGTGACTCATGCACATCGGTAACCACGGGCACATGTAGATCTTTGCGCACCATAGAGAGTATCTCCAGCCCCATGTCCATTGACGGTCCGCGATACGATCCTGCAGAGGTGCGATTGGCTTTATCGTACGATGCTTTGAATACATAATCAATTCCTAACTCAGCACAGATGGCTTTTACCTTTGATCCAGTTTCCATGCAGATGTCGTAACTCTCCGCTGCACAAGGCCCCGCAAAGAGTACCATGCGATCGCCACCTAATGTGATCTTATCTGTAATCTGAACTTTGTCTTTAAATATTTCCACGCTGTGATTGGTTGTTGGTTTATTCGTTAGTAGTTGTTCGGATTAAAGGCGAACAACATTCTTATATTCTTCTTCTGGTTCGTTTACGATATCTACAAAGAGCTCATTGAGATCAATTTCTAATCCCTTCAATACGATGCTATTTGCAATATCCCCTTTCGTGAGGGGCTTGGAGGATTCATACTTTCCTGCGGCATTCAATCGGAAAATGACAAGCGTTTTATCCTGAGGCTGAACGATCCAATATTCTTTGACACCCGCCAGCTCGTACATAAGATATTTTTCATGTAAGTCACGCGTTACCGATGATTTTGAAATTACCTCAACAACAAGATCAGGGGCCCCGTTGTATCCTTCTTTCGTTATTTTGGAAAGGTCACAAATGACTGAAATATCTGGCTGAACAACAGTGTTAGAAATTCCGGGGGTAACAGGAAGGATAACATCAAATGGTGCAGGGAAAACTTTACAAGGTTTACCTTTTAGAAAATGAAAGATCGTTCCATGAAGCACAGAAACCGAATATTGATGCTTGCTAGTGGGTGCAGGCGACATTCTAAAAATCTTACCTAAAATTAACTCTACGCGATCTTGAAATGACCACGTCACGTAGTCAGCGTAGGTATAACTTTTTGTAAAGTCAAGTTGGTTGATGTCGGTTATTGCGCTCATGATCATTGGAGTACAAAATTAAGTAACTCAGCAAACTCTACTTCAAAATCTTATCCATCTCTCCTCGTGCCGCGAGCACCAAATCAGAAATTGCTCTTACTACACCTTGCCCACCTTTCAGGTCACACACCACATCTACTTCTTTCTTAATATAATCGAATGCGTCCGATGGACAGGCCGACAATCCGCAGGTTCGTAAAATACCGAGGTCATTAATATCATCTCCGATGTAGGCGACTTGCTTTTTCTTAAGCTTATAGAATGTCACCAGTTTTTCAAATACGGCCCCCTTATCCATGATGCCCTGGTGACAGAAATCCAATTTCAATTCTGCGGCACGATTACTCACTACTTTAGAATCACGACCCGTAATAATACCCACCAGTATGCCGGCCTTCTTCAGGTGGCTGATGATGTAGCCGTCTTTCACATTGAAGTTTTTAATCTCCTTACCGGTGTCATCATAAATGATCCGTCCATCGGTAAGCACGCCATCCACGTCAAAAAAAATAGCCTTGATCTGAGCGGCCTTCTTGATTTGCTCTTTGGAATACTTACCCAATACTTCTTTTACTGCCATATCCCATCAAACTTACTCTTTTCCAAAGCTTAATTTAACTTTCAATTCTGGTATGTCAACGGTAACAATTTGCCATATCAAATCAGCATCAACACCAAAATATTCATGAACCAAGATATTTCTTAGACCGGTGATTTCCTTCCACTGAATCGAAGGAAATTTAGCTCGTGTGCTCTCACTTATGTTCTTCGATGCCTCTCCAATAATCTCAATTTGCTTTATTGAGGCAAATCGCACCATTGAATTTGATTTAAATTGATGGATATCAATCCCCTTGATATATTCTTCTATTTCACGAATGGCCCCTTGAATATGGAGTATCCGCTGCTCATCACCCATACTACCTCTCATAGATCAGTTGCTTATCCTGATTGATAAAAGGAAGGATATCCGGTGAAATTGAATTTCCGGAAACTAAATCAACCTTCTTGTTCAGCGCCTCCTCCAATTGATTCTTCATTGTAATGAAGCCGATTCCAATGTGCTTGGAATAATCCAACTCCACTAAAATATCAACATCGCTGTCCAAATCAGCTTCGCCTCGTGTATAGGATCCAAAAAGATATGCTCTCTTAACCGGTTCGCCCGAGAATATCGTCCGGATCAATTCGATATCGTAGGATGTCAACTTCATTATCAAACAGTGGATATTATCCTCGCTTAACTTTATTAATCTTACCCAATACTTCTTTTACTGCCATTCGCTACTAAAAGTCTTAAATAATCGCGAAAATTAGGGAAAAATATCTGTTCTGCATGAAGATCGTAAAGGTTGGCATCACCGCTCTTATCACCATTGGTCTGATCTATTTTCTGAATCGCGGCTGGAACTTTGGCACTCCAATTCCTCCTTTAGGGAAATTTCTGGATCCTTTCCACGGCTGCTGGCAAAATGCTGAATCCGCAAAAGTAAAGGACTATACGCTCGAGATACCCGGATTAAAGGAAGAGGTAAGTATCCATTACGACAGCCTGCTTATTCCACATATTTTTGCGAAAAATGACGAAGATCTCTATCTGGCACAAGGTTTTATAACTGCGCAACATCGCCTCTGGCAGATGGAAATTCAAAGCCTTTCGGCCGCAGGAAGAGTTTCGGAAGTACTGGGCAGCGCCACCATTGATTATGATCGCGGCCAGCGCAGGCAGGGAATGGTATTTGGTGCCGAGAATAACCTGAAAAATATAGAGGAAGATCCGCTCCTGAAGCAAATAGCTGAAAGTTATACGCAAGGAGTTAATGCCTACATCGAATCACTCAGCTACGAAGATCTGCCACTCGAATATAAACTTTTGGACTACGAGCCCGAGCCGTGGAGCAACCTGAAAATGGGAATGGTGCAAATGAACTTCTCCAAGACGCTCAACTCGGGTGAAAAAGATTTACAGTTCACGAATGCGTTAAAAATCTTTGGTGCTGAAGCCATGAACTTACTGTACCCCGATCGCGAAGAAGTGGGCGATCCGATTGTAACCAACACAGGCAAATGGAACTTTACCCCTATAACACTGGATAGTATTCCTTCTGCGTTGCCTGATGAGCTGATTCAACTGCAAGTGCCGGAAGCTAAACCTCGGGGTATTGGCAGCAACAACTGGGTGGTGGCGGGAAAAAAAACCGCTACCGGCTCTCCTATTCTGTGCAACGACCCGCACCTGTCACTGGGTATACCTTCGCTTTGGTTTGTGGTTCACCTCAATTCACCCAACGTAAATACCATGGGTGGATCGCTAGCTGGTGCGCCTTCTGTCATTCTTGGTTTTAATGATTCCATCGCGTGGGGCTGCACCAATGCTCAGCGCGACCTGGTAGACTGGTATCGCATCCAATTCAAAGACCAAACAAAAAATGAATACCTCAGCGATGGCAAATGGCTGCCCTCACGAAAAGTAATTGAACGCATAAACGTGAAGAACGCTGAACCGGTTTATGATACTATTACCTACACGCACCATGGGCCTGTGCGGTACGATGAAAGTTTTCATAGCGACAATGAGAAAAAACATTTTGCGTACCGATGGCTGGCGCACGATGCAGCCGAACCACTAAAAGCTTTTTATTTATTAAACCATGCTCGCAATCATGCGCAATACATGGCTGCGCTCGATCATCATTTTGGCCCTGCACAAAACTTTGTGTTTGCCTCCGTGTCAGGCGACATTGCCATGCGCATTCAAGGCAAGTTTCCTGTTAGGAGAAAAAATGAAGGGAAGTTTATCCTTGACGGATCCAAGACCAGCAATGAATGGAAATATTTCATCCCTTTTGATCAAAATGTGATGATCAAAAATCCTGAGACAAATTACTTGTTCTCCGCTAATCAATATCCTGTTGATCCCACGTATCCCTATTACATTCAATCTGGTGATTACTACGAAACGTATCGCAACCGAAGAATCAGCAAACTTTTGGCAGCCGCCTCGGAACTAACTCCTGCAGACATGATGAAGCTGCAAAATGACAACTTCAACATGCAGGCAGCTGAAAGTTTGCCCATCATGCTGGCAGCCTTTGATTCTCTTCAAGTCAACGATGGTAAATTATCCATTCTAGATCAACTGAAAACATGGGATTACTTTAACACCATCGAATCAACGGCAGCGATCTATTATGAAGAGTGGTGGAATGAATTATACACCGCCATCTGGGATGAGATGAGAGATGCAAAAGTTTCGATGAGTATGCCCAGCGAATTTAATACCATCAGGCTCATGCGCGAGCGACCTGACTTAAGCTTCTTTGACAATCAGAGCACACCTGAAAAAGAGTCGCTGAACGATGTCATCCGCGCCTCACTCGGAAAAGCAATTGCAAAAGTTGATGAATGGAAATCCAAGAATGGTAACAAGTCGTTCGACTGGGCAAATTATAAAGACACCTACATCCAACATCTTGCAGCAATCGAAGCATTGGGTTTCCACGCGCGCAATGGTGGCAATAGCAGTATTGTCAATGCCTCCTCACACCGTTGGGGACCTAGCTGGCGCATGATTGTGAGTTTGGAAAAAACAGGTGTAAAGGCATGGGGTGTTTACCCCGGTGGCCAATCCGGAAACCCCGGAAGCAGATTTTATGGCAACCTGATGGAGGCGTGGGAGAAATCAGAGCCCTATCGCCTCAAGTTTGTCAGCGATTCTAAAAAACTTGCCTCCTCAACGTTATTCACTACTACCTTAAAACCTTCTTCGAAATGAAGTTCCTTGTACAAACGGTTTCACTCATGATCATCAGCTTTTTATTGCAATACTTTTTGCCCTGGTGGACCATGGCCATTGCTTCTTTTGCAGTCGCTTATATTTTTGATGATCCTCCCTTCAAATCCTTCCTTTCAGGGTTCGTGGCAATAGGCTTACTTTGGTTAGCGATGGCTTTTTTCATTGATTTCACTACTGATTCCATCCTTACCGTAAAAATTAATAAACTACTACCAGTAAATGTTTTCGTGCTGACTACCTTTATTGGCGGCTTGATTGGAGGATTGGCCTCACTCACAGGCGCGTTACTACGACTGAGAAGATGAAAGCAGTTTTCGTTCTGCTCGTATTATTGATTTCAACTTTTTGCTTCGGCCAGGACGAAGGTGGACTTCAATTGGTGAACGGCACAAAACTTTTTGTGCGCTCCATCGGCAAAGGCGAACCGATTATTGTCGTGCATGGCGGCCCTGGACTGAATCACGAATATTTTCTACCACACCTGGAGTCATTAAGCAAACGATTCACCTTATTCTTCTACGATCAGCGCGCCAGCGGTCGATCTCAAATACCAGCTAACGATTCCATCTCACTGAAATTTTTTACTGAAGACATTGAATCCATTCGCAAAAGTCTTGCCGCAGAAAAGATCACCATCCTCGCACATTCGTGGGGAGCAATACCGGCTGTTAATTACGCCTATAATTATAGGCATCGAGTTAAGCGTCTTATACTTTGCAACCCGGTTCCGTTAAGCAAGGAATATGATGCGGAGCTGCAGGCAACGCAGCGCAGTAAATTTACAAGTCAAGACAGTACGGACAGGTCGATTATTGTTGGATCTCCCGCCTTCAAATTAGGAAGGGCGAGCGCGTATAAGAATCTATTGATGTATTCATTTCGTCATTCCTTTTTTGATGAACAAAATATCTCAAAACTGAGACTTGAAGTGCCCGAGAATTATGTGAAGGCAAGCCAGGCTCTTTATACCGGCCTCGGAAAAGAGTTAGCGAACTATAACTATTATGATTATCTCAAGTCGTTTGAATTCAAAGTTTTAATTATTCATGGAAGTGCTGATGCTGTTCCATTGGCAGCGCTTACCCGTATGCACGATCAAATCCCACAAGCCACCTTACTTATCTTTCATAAGAGCGGACATTTTGCTTTCATCGAGCAGCGCAAAAAATTTGATAGTGAGGTGACTGATTTTATTAAAGAGTAAGTCCAGGGCTGATTCTATATAAAAAATATATTGCTGTTTATTAAAAAAACCTCAAAAACGGCAAAATCAATTCAAATCAACGACTATATTTGCACTCCTTTTTTAGTAAAAGCATGTAAAGTGAATTGTTAAAGAAGGCTTTGGAGAGGTGGGTGAGAGGCTTAAACCAGCAGTTTGCTAAACTGTCGTACGGGTTAAACCGTACCGGGGGTTCGAATCCCCCCCCCTCCGCTCTCGTTCTTTTAGTTAGGTCTCATAGCTCAACTGGATAGAGCAGCTGCCTTCTAAGCAGCAGGTTGCTGGTTCGACTCCAGCTGGGATCACAAAAGTTGGTTGTTGAAGATGTTTTCATATCTTCGCGGCCTTATTGGTAGTTCGGGGTGTAGCGTAGCCCGGTATCGCGCTTGGTTTGGGACCAAGAGATCGTCAGTTCGAATCTGGCCACCCCGACAAAAGCCTCACATTACGTGAGGCTTTTTGCTTTTATGAAAATTCAGATATTCAAAGATTATCGGGCCCTTAGCAAAGCCACCACACAACTTATTGTAAGCGCTATTAAAGAAAAGCCAACTGCTTTGATATGCCTTGCTTCCGGCCATACACCCATTGGTGTTTTTCAAGAACTGGCCAATGAAGTGGAAGTGAAAAATCTGGACTTAAGCGGCTGCACTTTTCTAAGCCTGGACGAATGGATCGGCATCGATCCGGACGATCCAGGTTCCTGTCTGAGCATGTTAAAGAAGGATTGTTTTGATCGTCTTCATATTCATCCCGATAAAATTGAATTCTTCAAAGTGCTAACTGATGATATGCAAAAAGAGTGTGATCGTGTCAATTCTCTAATTGAGCGAAATGGAGGATTGGATATTATGTTAGTGGGCGTGGGCACAAATGGCCATATCGGAATGAATGAACCAGGAACTTCGTTTGATTCGCTTGCCCATACTGGCCTGCTGGCGGATGAGACCAAAACAGTAGGACAAAAATACTTTACCAAGCCCACCAAGCTATCCATGGGAATTACCCTGGGACTCCGGCATTTGCGAGAGGCAAAATTACCGATTGTAATGGCGAGCGGAGAAAAGAAATCAGCGATCATTTCGAAGGGACTTACACAACCTCCCAAAGAAGAAATTCCGGTAAGTATTGCCCAATTGATTCCGCAAGGTTTTGTGATGCTGGACGAAGAGGCTGCAAGCTATTTGCCTCGCTAACTTTATGATAGCCTCCGATCAATCGCAAAACAGGCTGCACCAATTGCTCCTGCAAATTCATTAAAGGTAGCCTTGACAACAGGAGTAGCCTTTCCATCGGGCCGCCACTCATATTGATTCATGAATTCAGACAATGGTTTGAATAACCGATCATCAGATTGAGCGATTCCTCCTCCTAAAATAATTTGTTCCGGTGCCAGAATGTTTATCAGCGAGCATAGAGCTACGGCCAACTTCTTAACGGATTTTAGCCAGACTTCTTTCGCGAACGCATTTCCATTGCCAAAGGCCTCCACCAATTGCCGGGTTGATTGAAATTGATGATCACTTCTTCTTGGCACCGATTCATTTCCCATTGCATCTTCTAACGTTCCGGGAACCTGTAAGAATCCAATCTCGTCACTATCTGAATTTAATGACATATCACCCATACTTCCCGCTCTTTGATTTACTCCCTGGTACAATTGACCATTAATCAGTATGGCACCTCCCACTCCGGTTCCTAAAGTCAACATGACCACATTTCGGATTCCTTTTGCCACTCCAAAATTAACTTCTGCCAGGAGCGCTGCGTGCGCATCATTTAAGACATGAACATCCTGTTTAAGGAAATCACTCCAGTTGAATCGCTCCAATCCATCGAGGCGGCCGGGCATGTAACGAATTTGTTTATTAT
>CBHTSG010000028.1:0-16709 GCA_966095315.1 uncultured Cyclobacteriaceae bacterium | reverse complement strand
TTAACGCGCTGTTGATACACAGGGTCGGTGTCGAGGACGCTGCCCCTGCTGTGTTTATTGAAGAAACCGTCACCGTGGCGGTTTGCTGACATCCGTTGCTATCTGTATAGGTGATTATGGTTGTGCCAGCAGATACCCCAGTAACCAGGCCCGTATTGCTAATAGTAGCAACTCCAGTATTGGAAGAAGACCAGGGAGTCGTGCCCGAAGGAGTTCCGCTTCCTGTCAATTGAGTCGTGGCAGAAGGACAAACAGTTAATGTCCCAGTTATTGTTGGCAATGGATTAACCGTAATCGTAGCAGTTCCATTCATGAAAACTGGAGTGCAAGATCCATTTACTGCTCTAACGGTAAAGGCATAAGATCCAGCAGTGTTTAATTGAGCAGCCGGAATGGCAAAAGACAATGCACTATTTGCACCCGGTAACGTAATTCCGGTCGGAGATCCATTTTTATAAACTTCATAAGTAAGCGAACCTCCTTCGGAATTGGATAATGTAACATTACCAGAGGCTCCAAGACATATTGAAGGTGTAGTAGTAGAAACCGTGTAGACATTTGGAGATGGATCAGTTATACTTTGTGAAAAGCTTGCGATGCAACTTGAATTATTATCCGTAACCGTTAGCGAATAAGAACCCCCTGAGAGGCTAGTAATATCTTGGGTAGAAGCAGTAAATCCATTGGGGCCGGTCCATGAATAAACCAAATTGGCAGCACCCGATCCGCCAGTAACATCAACCTTAATAAAACCATTTGGGCTATTACAGTTTGAGTTGTTCAGGGGGGATGAGGCTTCATTAGTGACGTTTAATGATGAGTAGTTAACAATCAGAGTATTGGTACTACTGTTTCCATCTGTATCTGTCAAAACCACCAAATAGTTTCGTCCAGGGGCAGCTAGCCCAGTCAAGCCACTTACAAGTTGGGGGACTCCGGTTGCCAAATTATTGAAGGTACAAGGGCTACAAGGTCCACCAAAGACAAATGCATCAACTGTTCCGTTAGCACTTGAAACTAAAATTTGAAATGACCCATTGGCGCCACCTCCGCACGATCCTTTAACATTCTGAATAGTAAAAGTGGGTTGGGCCAGGGAATAAATTGAAGGAAACAATATTATGCCTGCAACCAGAAGAAGTTTAAAAAAGTAGGCTTTATTCATTTAATAAAATCAATGAATTGTAACATTAAAATACCTGGGGCAAAACCTGCTGTTCGCGCTATTTTCTGAAATCACAATTGCATAGTTGCCCTGTGCCAAACCGCTTGCTTTTGAATCGCTTACCTTCTGATATTCACCGCGTTGGATTAGGAAAATATCGAGTTGCTGCTTCTGATCATTTTCTAGCAGTATAACCTCCACTGCTCCATTTTTCCTTCCTGATGAAGTGTTTGTAATTTCAATTTTAGCTTCAATATCTATGCATGTATCAAGCGGCTTTGCTGACGGGTGCCACCCAAAAAGAGGCTGAGCAATCACAAAAATGAAAATACTGTAAAAGAGTGAGTTAAGCGATTTCATCTAAACCTAAAGTTGAAAAAAATTATGCAATTATAAATAACAATCAAAAAACGTTTGTAACCCTAAAAATCAAGTAAAGATGTCATTAAGCTAAAAATTGGGCTCCCTGAAAACCCGCTTTAACACATACAAGTAATATTTACCCTATAAATAATCTTTTTTAGAATTTGCGATTCAACACTTCGCTCAATATAAATGCTTTCTTAAATCCTTGTGGATCTTTCAATTCTTTTAAATATTCATGCAACGGATTTACCGCCTCAACTCGTTGATATCCTTTGAATTGAGAAAATCTGACCACCGTATCCTCAACTTTCATCGTTTCTTCTAACGATGGCCTAATAAAGGCTTCTTGTTTTGCCTTTTCATAGGTTTCATAGATTTTATCCTGATCGCGATAACGGTAATCCGGTTTCTCTAAATCCTTCTTCTCATCCTGAAGATTGTCATCATAGTCTTCAACTTCATAAGTTTTTTGAGGAACCGGCTGTGGTTTGGGAGGCGCCTTGGCGGCCTGAATTTCCCTTAATAAATCCTCAAAACTAATGGGCTTGGTTGGATCATCCCCTGAGGATGGCTCAAATGGACTAGGCTGCTGCCCGGGCTTTTTCTTGTTTGCCCTCACAATCAGAGTGATCACCACAATGGCTACCCAAACCCAGAATTGTATATCCATATTTTCAAAGGTATGAAAATAAATGAAAATAGCGGCTTTTTAGGCTGCGTATCCTGTTGGATAAATTGTTAATGGATTGGGAATATCTCGTTTTCCAAATGCCAAACCTACGGTTATCTTTGCCATCTTATTTTTTTCAACAACCACTAATCGTTTAGGAATTCATGCAGTTATCGAAGTTGGAGATCAAAGGGTTTAAGAGTTTTGCCGACAAAGTAGTGATCAATTTTGACGAAGGCATTACGGGTATTGTTGGCCCTAATGGATGCGGTAAGTCTAATGTGGTAGACTCCATCCGCTGGGTGTTGGGTGAGCAGAAAACCAGTGCGCTCCGTTCTGAGAAGATGGAGAACGTTATTTTTAATGGGACGAGTCAGCGATCTGCTCAACAGATGGCCGAGGTTTCATTAACGATCAACAACACCAAAAATATTCTCCCAACAGAATACTCACAGATCACCATTACCAGACGATTATACCGTTCTGGTGAAAGTGAATATCTCCTCAACGGTGTAGCATGTCGACTGAAAGACATCACCAACCTATTCCTTGACACGGGTGTTGCATCAAACAGCTATGCCATCATTGAATTGGGAATGGTTGATGATTTATTGAATGATCGTGATAACTCAAGAAGATCTCTATTCGAAGAAGCTGCGGGAATTTCAAAATTCAAAAAACGCAAAAAAGAAACCCTGAAGAAGCTTGAAGATACTGATGCTGACCTTGAGCGAGTAGAGGATCTTTTGTTTGAGATAGAAAAAAATATGAAGAGCCTGGAGAAGCAGGCTAAACAAACTGAACAGTATTACAAAATCAAAGAAGACTATAAAGAGAAAAGCATCAACCTTGCCAAGGTTGTAGTGAATAAGCAGAAAGAGAAGTTCAGTACGGTTACAAAGCAGATCGAAACCGAGAACGATCGCAAGACAAAGCTGACTGCTGAAATTGCTGATAAAGAAGCGCTGATTGAAAAATCAAAAGCTGAATTAATCACAAAAGAAAAAACGCTTTCGAGCCGCCAGAAATCCATCAACGATTTCGTGGCCACCATCCGAAAATATGAGAGCGACAAGCAAATCAAAAATGAACGATTGCGTTTCTTAAATGATCGTGTTATCAATTTGAAAGATCAAATTGATCAGGATAAAAAAAGTAACGAACGTGCCCGCTTCAGCATTCAAAGTTTAGAATCGGAACGTGAGTCAGCTCACGGAATCTTCCAGGAAATTTCGCAAAAAGTTGAAGCCCTGAAAGAAGCATACGAAATTCAAAAGGCGGCCACGTACACCCTACAGGGCGAGTCTGATGCATTGCGTCAGGTTCATCGCGCCAAGCAAGAAGAATCATTTCAACTGAATAAGGCGCTGGAGATTCGTGAGATTCAAATCACTTCATTCAAACAGGAACTGGAACGAACAGCTTCTGACACACACCAGCAAAGTGCCAGCCTCGCTGAGTTCGAAAAAAAGTTCAATGAGCTTCAGGTAGAAATCAACCAGAAGAATGGCTACCTGGATAAGCTAAAGCGCGAAGAGGAAGAAGTTATTCAACGAATTGCATCTCTTGAAAAAACGATCGACATGATTCGTGAAGAGATGACAGAGAATGGAAGAAGATTGGATGCGCGTCAAAATGAATATCAGCTTACAAAATCATTAGTTGAGAATCTTGAAGGTTTTCCAGAAGCCATCAAATTTTTAAAGAAGAATGTAGGATGGACCAGAAATGCTCCTCTCCTCTCCGATATTTTATCAACGAGTGAAGAATATCGCGTTGCTATTGAAAATTACCTTGAGCCTTATCTTAACTATTACATTGTTGAGCACGAGTCGGAGGCGTACGAGGCCATTAATATTTTAAGTGATGCCAGCAAAGGCAAGGCAAACTTTTTCATTCTGGATTCTTTCGAAAAGTTTTCCCCATCGGATATCAAGATGTATTCGAATGCTTTTCCTGCCACGCAGATCATTGAATTTGATCCGAAGTATTCAAAGTTGATGATGTACATTTTAGATAAAGTGTATGTCTATGAGGGAGACATAAAAAATATTCCTGCCGAAGACGAGAACACCTTTATTACCAAGAGTGGAAAAGTAACCAAACGGAAATTCAGTCTATCCGGAGGTTCCGTGGGATTATTTGAAGGAAAGAAGATCGGTCGTGCAAAAAACCTTGAAAAGCTCGACAAGGAAATCAAAGATCTTACTAAAAAAGTCGAGGACATTCGTCACTCTCTAGTAGACCGTCAGCGCGAGTTGGAGCGACTGCGCAATAACACGTTGAAGCAGCAAATTGAGGAGGCTCAAAATTCCATTAAGCTGGTGAATGATGAGTACATCTCTGTCAAGACCAAGCAGGAGCAGTTCTCGCACATGCTCAGCAATGCTGACTTGCGCAGAGAAGATATTCTCGAAAAAATTGATTCACTGACAGGTGAATTGGAAGATTTGAAGCCTAAAGCCGAACAGGCACATCATGATCTTGCACAGCACGATGAGCGATTGAAAACAATCACTACCGAACTGGCAGCACAAAGTGAGTTGCTAAGCCAAAAATCTTCTGCTTACAACGAGCAAAACATTTTCTTCCATCAGCAAGAGAACAGAGTGAAGAGTGTGGAGCAGGAAATTCGATTCAAGCAAGAATCGATGGAGCAAAGCACGCAGCGGATTGAAACTAATTCGCAAGAGCTTAAAGTCAATGAAGAGGAAATTAAAACCATCATTGAAACCACCCAAAGTAATGACGAAGATCTGATTGCCATGTACTCTGAAAAAGAGGAAATGGAAAAAGGTTTGAGCGAAGCCGAGAAAGAATACTATTCTGGCCGTGGAGAAATTGATCAGTTTGAAAAAGACTTGAGGGAAGTTTCGCACCAACGTCAGAATATCGACTCGGTATTGATGGAACTTCAGAATCAATTGAACGAAAGTAAACTCCAATTAAATTCTGTAAAAGAACGATTGTCTGTCGAATTCAACATCGATTTGGATTCCGTGGCACCAGAAGCAACTCAGGAAGAAGCGCAGGCGCTACAATTATTCGATGAGGAGAAGCTAAGAAACGATGTTAGCAAGATTCGCGAAAAACTTGACAACATGGGTCCAATCAACCCCATGGCAATGGAGGCCTACAACGAGATCAAGCAACGAAACGATTTCATTATTACCCAGAAGGAAGACTTACTGAAAGCAAAAGAATCGTTGTTCAGCACCATTAACGAAATTGAAGGAGTTGCCAGTGAAACCTTCATGCAGGCTTTCAATCAAATCAAAGAACATTTCATTAAAGTATTCCGCTCGCTCTTCAGCGAAGGCGATGATTGCGATTTGCGTCTTGTGGATCCGACAAAACCTTTGGAATCTGAAATTGACATTATCGCAAAGCCGAAGGGAAAGCGACCACTCACGATCAACCAGTTATCGGGTGGAGAGAAAACACTTACAGCTACTGCTCTGTTGTTCTCTATGTATCTGTTGAAGCCTGCTCCGTTCTGTATTTTTGATGAGGTGGATGCTCCGCTTGATGATGCCAACATTGATAAATTCAATAACATCATTCGCAACTTCAGCAAGGATAGTCAATTTGTGATTGTTACGCACAACAAGCGCACCATGAGTACCACAGATGTGATTTACGGAATCACCATGATTGAAAAAGGAATTTCAAGAGTAGTGCCGGTAGACTTGAGAGAGCTTGCATAGAAAGTGATCGCTTCGGCAAACCCGAAGATTCTAATCAAAAAGGTTTTCAACATTGCGTTGGAAACCTTTTCTTTTTTTAATGGGATTATTGATAAAATACAGAGATATTTATTTTCACTGATATCAATAACCTTATTTCTATGAACAAGCTTCTCATCTGGTCACTGACCATAGCACTGGGTGGATTTCTTTTTGGGTTGGATGTGGCGGTAATCTCGGGGGCTGAGCAAACGATTCAAAAACTTTGGAACCTGAGTGACGTTCAGCATGGACTTGCTGTTTCCATTGCACTGTACGGAACGGTAATTGGCGCAGCCTTTGGAGGTTATATTGCCGATGGGCTGGGCAGAAAGCAAAGCTTGTTTTGGGTTGGTCTCTTGTTCTTAGTTTCAGCGGTCGGCTCTGCGCTTTCGCAAGACGTTTATACCTTCATGTTTTTCAGATTTATTGGTGGGTTGAGTATCGGTGCGTCTTCGGTAGTCTCTCCTCTCTATATTGCTGAAATTGCTCCCGCTAAAAAGCGAGGGTTGTTAGTAGCGCTATTCCAATTCAATATTGTGTTTGGAATTTTGGTGGCCTACGTCTCCAATTATCTTTTTCAACGCACAGGTTCACCTGATGACTGGCGATGGATGCTGGGGATTGTTGGAGTTCCCTCCTTACTTTTTACCATATTCACTGTGTTCTTGTCTGAAAGCCCCCGGTGGCTTATTCTTCACAAAGGTGACTTGGAAGAAGGGAAAAAATCGTTGCAACGAATTGATGCGGAGACCGCTGAGCAAACATTCGATGCAATTGTAAAATCGAAACAAGAGCAAAAGCAAAATGTTAAGTTTTTCTCGAAAGAATACCGTTGGCCAATTTTTCTTGCTTTCCTCTTTGCGTTTTTTAATCAGATGTCGGGCATTAATGCGATCATTTATTACGCGCCTCGTGTATTTGAAATGGCGGGCTTGGGAAAATCCTCTGCGCTTTTATCATCAACAGGAATTGGTTTGGTGAACCTCATTTTCACTATGGTGGGTATATCGTTGATTGATCGCTATGGGAGGAGATTGCTCATGTACATCGGATCATTCGGCTACATTATTTCATTGGGATTAATCGCTCAGGCATTCTATCGCGATTCTTTTGATGGAGTCACAATTTTTGTTTTTGTCTTTATTGCAGCGCATGCTATCGGGCAGGGAGCGGTCATCTGGGTTTTTCTGGGCGAAATTTTTCCAAACGAAGTTCGCGCATCCGGTCAGGCTTTTGGAGGATTGACTCACTGGGTTTTTGCAGCCATAGTTGCAAATGTATTTCCCATGTTCGCCACTCAGTTTGGTGGCGGTGCTGTCTTTCTTTTCTTCAGCGTAATGATGGTGATGCAACTACTCTTTGTGCGATTCCTGATGCCTGAAACAAAAGGTGTCGCACTGGAGGATATGTCGGTGCGAATGCATTAGTCTCTACTCATACTTTAATGTTTCGGCTGGATTAATAAGGGCTGCCTTGATAGAGTGATAACTCACCGCCAAAAGCGCCACCGCTAACCCCATCACCATGCTTACTACAAACAATTCCCATCCCATGCCAATGTGGAATTTGAATCCGCTCAGCCATTGGTTCATGACATACCAGGAGAAAGGAATCGCAATCGCAAATGCAATGATGGAAAGAAGCACATATTGTTTATTCAAAAGCACAAAGATATTGGCAAGCTCCGCTCCCATCACTTTTCGGATGCCAATCTCCTTTGTTTTGTTCACGGCATTGACCCCCGCCAATCCGAACAATCCAAGACATGAAATCAAAATCGCAAAGCCTGTAGAAAGACCCATGATGTTCATCCAGCGCTGATAGGATTTGTATTGACTCGCCACATCATCGTCCAGGAAGGAATAATCGTAAGGTTTATCTGGATACAGTTCTTTCCATACTTTTTGAATTCTATTCATTGCATCCGGTACTTGATCGCCTTTCACCTTGACCAGAATATTCGTCAGGCTACCAACCGCTTCTTTGTCCATGCTCATGAACATGGGGTCGATACCTGCCTCAAGTGAGCGGAAATGATAGTCTTTGACAACACCAATTACCTTCGCCCCCATTCCTACGGTGTCTTCTTTAAAATTGAGATAAGAATTTAATGGATCAGTCCATTTCATGTCTTTCACCAGCGCTTCATTAACGATTACCGCATTGGAGTCGGAAGGAATTCGTTCATCAAAATTGCGTCCTTCCATCAATTGTATATCGAGTGTTTCGATGTATTGCGGATCAATCCCATACACGTAGGCCGCTTTTTGTTCGCCATCAATTTTGTAACCATACCGCGAATAACCCTTACTAAAGGAAATACTCGTGCCACCCACTGAAAGAATATTGGGCTCCTGCATTATACGTGTACGAAATTGTTTCACCACCTGATCCGACTCTTTACCCCAGCCACTTTGCGTTGGAATAACCAGCACGTGACTTTGATCATAACCCAGATTTTTAGTAGTTATAAAATTCATTTGACGGTACATGATCACGGAGCTAATGATTAAAAAAGCTGAAAGAGCAAATTGCAACACTACCAAAGGTTTTGTGAAGCCTGCTTGCAGCTTTGAGGTAAACCGCCCTTTCAAAACCAATGCTGGGCGAAATCCAGCAAGAAAGAGTGCGGGGTAACTGCCGGCTAATACACCTACTATTATCGTTATGGCCAGGCTCGCCAGTACAACTTGAACAAAGTAATTGCCACTCAGTTGAATTCCCTTACCCGTAAACTCATTAAATGCCGGAAGAAATAAAGTTGCGAGCCCAATGCCAATAATCATGGAGCCAATTGCCAGCAACAGTGATTCGAAGCCAAACTGATAAATCAATTGTGATTTTTGCGCTCCTACCACCTTGCGAATACCTACTTCCGTTCTGCGCGAAGCAGAGGTTGTGAGCGCAAGTGAAATGTAATTGATACAGGCAATCAACAAAATCAATACTGCAATTCCTCCTAAGATGAACGAGTACTGACGATCACTTACTTTGTGCCAGTCAATTTCTGTTCTCAAATGCATGTCAGCGAGTGCGGTGTATTCATATGTCAGCATCTTTACATCGGCTGGCACGGGTAGTGTTGATTCTTTCTTCCACTTCTCTAGTTTATCGCCCATGTACTTAGCGATGAGTTTATCGAGTTTGCGGTTTAGGTTCTCCAAGTCTGTGCCCGGTACCAGTTGCATAAAGGTTGGGGTATTAAAATTTCCCCATTGTTTCATGTTGCGTTCATACCCTGGGCGATTTTCCTGCGCCAGTAAAATCTGAAAATCGATACTTGAATTTGCTGGAGGCGCTTCAATGATCGCGGCAATCGTGTAGTTCTTCACTCCACCACAATCAATCGAAATGACTTTGCCAATCGGATCTTCTTCACCAAAGTATTTTTTGGCAACAGCAGGCGTAATCACTGCATCCGAAAGATTCTGAAATAACTTTTCCGAATTTCCTGGCAGGATTGGAAATGAAAACATTTTAAAAAAATCCGCATCGGCAAAAGAAATGCGCTCGGTAAATACTTTATCATTGTACCTCAAAATCCCTGAACTCTCCGGACTAAATCTAGTTGCAAACTCCACCTCGGGAAGTTCTGCTTTTAGCGCAGGCTGCAAGGCTACCTGAAGCCAGGCAGATCGGTTGTAGGGCTGATCGGGCCGCTGCTGCCAGGTGTCAAAACTCTTTTCCTCCAGCCGGTAGATCCGATCCCTATTGACATGAAACTGATCAAAGCTCTGCTCATCACGAATGAACAAAAAGATAAGAATGCAAAAAGCAATACCAACACTCAATCCAAACGCATTGATAAACGAATACATCTTCCTTTTCGCGATATTGCGAGAAGCTACTTTGAAATAATTGCCGATCATGATCGTGTTCATAACTGAGTATTGAAATTTGTTTCTTAAAATAATCTCTGGGCGAAAAAACTTAATGACGCCCCAAACAAACTGTGTTCGCGCATGAGCTATACCTTTTGTGTGGATATTCTCCTCAAAACACTCAATCAAATCACCTTCAATTCCTTCGAATAATTTGGGTGGACAAAACCACTCGAGAAATCGATGCGCTATTCGGGGAGGAGTATGAAACTTGCGCTCACTCATTATTTTGCTTAATCGTTTTTTACTCGTCCTTCAAGACCGTTGCAGGGTTGAGTGTTGCTGCACGCAGTGATAAATAACCCACACAGCACAGGGCGAGGATTAACTCTGCCAGGCCCGACACTACAAATACCAAAGGAGTAATTTCAATTTTATAAGCAAACGTATTGAGCCAATACTGCAAGGCCCACCATGTTAATGGCGTTGCTAAAAAAATTGAAATCATAATCAAGACGATATACTGGCGATTCATCATGGACACTATTTTGGACGTAGAGGCACCAAATACTTTTCTAATTCCGATTTCCTTCTTACGAATTTCTGCCGAATAGGCAACAAGGCCTATCAACCCGATAATTGCTATGATGATGGATAGGCCAGTGAAAATGGAGAATAAAGATCCCAACCGCTGTTCTTGTTCATATTGATTTTTCACTTCCTCCGAATAAAACGAATATGAAAAAGGTGTTTCATCGGCCACCGCATCCCACCGTAATTTTAGTCGGTCCAAAAGTTCTTTTGGATCTCCCGTATAGCGAAGCGTAATGATTCGATCGGATCCCCACATTTTTGATTTGTTGTGATAAAAAATAACCGGTGCAATGTTTTGTCGTAAGGATTGAAAATGGAAATCGCGTGTGACACCTATAATTTCTTGTGGGCCAACTTCATCACCCAAATAGATAATACGCTTGCCCAGCGCTTGCTCGTTGGTCCATCCAAATTGCCGAGCAGTTGTTTCGTTAATGATCACGGCATTGACATCCGCAGCACGATTTTCATCGAAAGGTCGGCCCGATGCCAGCTGGAGGCCAGCTGTTTCAAAAAAGTGTTCATCTACTTTATATTGAGCGATGGAAACTTTTTTGTCGTCTCCCTCACGCATAAAAATATCTTCAAAACTTCCGCGAATGTCCATGCCAATGGATGCGTTACTTACTCCTGGATAGTTGGAAACTTCATCCCGGAAAGACTCTAATTGATTCCCCAACTTATCGGCATAGCTGATGATCAAAAGATTTTCAGAATTGAATCCCAGGTTTTTGGACTTGAAAAATTGTAACTGCTGAAACACGATTAATGTTGCCGCCATCAAAGCAATGGCGATGGTAAATTGAAAGACTACCAATCCATTGCGCAGGCCCGAAGATTTAAACCCACTGGCAATTTTCCCTTTCAATACTTGTGAAGGGCTGAAGCGTGTTAGATAAAATGAAGGATACAGGCCGGCTAAAAACCCTATAAAAATTGGAAGCAGTAAAAGGAACAAGAGATAAGGAGCACTCCAATCGATTTGAATTGAAACACCCACCAGAGGTTGAAGTATTCTGCGCAGCAATTCCATGAGGGCAATTCCAAACAAAAGTGAAACAACAGAAATCAAAATGTGCTCTACTTGAAATTGCGTCATCAAGGAGTTGCGCATTAATCCCAGTGTCTTTTTCACGCCAACTTCTTTTGCGCGAGTGGCACCCCGCGCAGTGGAAAGGTTTACAAAATTCACCATTGCAATCAGTAATATAAAAATGGATACCACTCCTAAAATGTAAACGTAGGTGATATCGCCAACAGGTCCAATGCGATTGCCTATCCGAGCAGAATGGAGATAAATATCGCGAACGGGTTGAATCGAAAATATCCAACCCTTTTTATCTTTAATGAATTCGTGATAATCGATTCCTATTTTTTTCAGCGCGGCCGGTGCGTGTCGATCGGCAAACGTTTTTAATTTTTCATTGAAAGCAACCGGATCAGCGTCAGGCTTCAGTTTAATATAAGTGACCACCTGGGTCCACACCCAGCTCCACTCAAATTGTTTGATGTTGCGATTGGTGTAAATGCTAAGGAGATAGTCAAAATGAAAGTGGACATTGGCTGGCTGGCGTTTGATAACCCCTGTCACCTCAACAGGAATTTTTTCATCACCCATGTGAATGATTTTTCCAAGGGCCGGCTCATCTCCAAAAAGTCGGGAAGCTGCCTCTTCAGACAAAACAACTTTATCTTTTCCATAAAGGGCTCGCTGAGGACTTCCCTCCTTCAACTTGAAATCAAAAAATGAAAAGAAATTTGAATCCGCTGCCAAAATACTTTCTTCATTAAAAGCTACCACAGAACCATCAGGGCGCTCATAACGAATCAGTTTCCCGTAAGGGGTGTTGATGCGAAGAATTTCGTCTATTTCCGCAAAGTCCTCTTTCAATGCAAAAGCTACTGCAGGACCGTTGGAACCAAACACACCTCCGGCTGGGTCCCAAATATTCGTTTGATTAAGTCGATACATGCGATCACCATCTGGATGCATGTTATCGTAACTCTGTTCGAATCGAACGAAATTGAACGTGAGCAGGCAAACCGCGATGCCCAGTGATAACCCAAGGATATTGATAAAGGAGTATCCTTTGTTCTTTAGCACACTTCGAACCGTGATTGTAAAATAACTTCTCCACATAATTGCATCAATTAAATGTATTGTGAACTTGTTTCGTAAGACAATGGACGGTCGAAAGAATTTGATGACACTCCACGCAAATTGCTGCTGACCGTATCGCTCACCTTTAGCGCGGCAATTGGCTTCAAATTGTTCTATCAAATCTCCTTCAATGCCCTCATACAATTGCGGTGGACAGAACCACTCTAAGAATCGAAGGAAAAATTTGGAGGGCTTGTGTTGTTTATCTTCCATTTAACTAGTGGCCCAATATTTTTAATTCGGGAACCAACTTCCATAAGTCCATTCTCGCTTCTTTCATTGAACGCAACATTGCCATGCCTGCATTAGTGATTTGAAAAATCCGCTTGCGCCTTCCGCCTCTTGAGTTAGTAGCACCCCCCATATGCGATTTAACAAAGCCTTTATCTTCAAGTCTGTAAAGTGTGACATGCACCGCACTCAAAGTCACGTCACGGCCAATGCGTCCTTTTATTTCTGTAACAATGGCATTTCCATAGGCTTCTTCCTGAAGGATGCCCACCACAGTGAGTATCAATTCTTCAAATTCTCCTAAAAATTCTTTACCCATTTGTATATAAATTGTTAAACTAATATACGCATTTGTATATATTTTGTTTTACAAATAACTCCGCAACACATTCTTATGCGATGGTGATAAGCGTCAAAGTCAAGAGCTTCATTACATCAATAATCAAAACCTTACCTATGATACAAAAGCTAAGAATATGGGTAATTATTTAGTTAACCAGTGAGGAGGAAGGTTACCTGAGTGATTGATATGTAATTACTTACATTGAAAGACGAATTGCAGGTAAGTTTACCAGCTAACGCTTACCCACCTAAGTTTTTCACTAAAATTGATGATATTTACCAAAATTTACCACTTTGAAACCTAATCAATTCTTTCTAGCAGCACTGCTTATATTTTTTAGTGCCGTCAACCTTTTTGGTCAGACTCATGGGCAATTAATCCAGCCTGCCACTTCACTTTACTCATTTACGGTATCTGGCGCAACGGCAAAAATCGGGTCAACCTACACCAACAATGGAAAAACGTTCACCGTTGTCTCTGCCATTACCAGTGGATCCACGCTCGTTTGTATTGGAACTGGCGCTCCAACTGCATCCGGTACTTTGACCAGAAGCTCTGCCGCAGGTACAGGGGATGCAACGATTGGATTTACTGCATTTGCTTCAGTCAATTTTATGGATCCGAATAAGGATGGCTACGTATCTAAAACAACATCTGGTTTTTCTTACCCACCTCCAACCGGATACTATGGCCCAAACGATTTTGAGATTTCCATGTTCCCCATACCATCTTATAAAGGGGATGTAATTGATGATAATGTTGGTAATCGTTGCGGAATTACCGACTTGATCCCAGATAGCAAAGGTTATTCTGTATATGCAAAGAAAGATGCCAGTGATAATTTAATTTTCAGGTTCCGTGTTGGTGCAAACAATAATAGCGTTGAGGCGTGGTCTATTTTGCTTGATGTTGATGGTTTGTTTGGACAGTCCACACCAGCCAACCCTTTGAAAGATGATCCAAATTGGACAGCCGAAAATCCAGGCTTTGAGATTGATATCACGCTGCTGAAAAATAACAATAAAGGAGTTTATGTATTTGATATTGACGGTATTGACAATTGCCCTACTCAGCTACTTCCAATCTTCGACTTTGATACCCATTTTCAAGTGTCCAGGGCAGACACCGATGAATGTAATGATCCTGATTATTTTTATGATTTCTTTGTCCCTTTCCAAGATATAGTTACGGCTTATAACGCCACAAACCCCACGAAGCTATTATCGCTGACTCAAGGTTTGCGCTATGCTGCTGTAACCAATACATCAGCTACTTGTGCAATGGGTGGAAACATAGCCGATATTGCGGGGGTAAATAATAATGTAGATCCATACAAGCTAAGCGGAGGATCAACAGCAGGACAAACACAATCTTTCACCGATATTATTAATAATCAGTGTCAAACACCCGTTTCAGACCTTTGTGAGGGCTGCGCGGGTTTTGAAAAGGAACGCGTTCATGCTCCGATCATTAACGATGTCAATCTCGGTGATCCTACAGTTTCCGGACGAACTGATTCGCGTGACCAGGTTGGCGTTTGGATTATGCTTGAGGTTTACCACAATACTGGAACTGCCGGATCGCCTGCGTGGGCGGGTTATCCTAGTTCACCGGATTTCAGAATTTATACGACCTCAGATGGAAGCAAAAATTGGTCAATTACTTTGCCAACAGGCGCTCTATACGGAGGCCGACCAACAGGATTACTTGCCTATGATAAAATAGTGGCCACCACCCAATTTACAAAAGACGCAGTGCCGTGCGGTTCAGATGGTGACCTCAGCACCAGCACATCTTCTGTAATTGTTGATTGTACTTTAAGCGCAAGCATAAGTTCTTTCACTAATGTTTCATGCTTTGGAGGTAACAATGGAACAGCAACAGTATTGCCGAGCGGTGGTACCTCGCCTTATACCTATTCCTGGAATGATCCAACTGGGCAGACAACTGCTACCGCTACTGGACTTTCACCTGGAACATACACGGTGACCGTGAGGGATAGCAAAGCCACAGGAACGGCCTGCCGGGCTACCGCCTCTGTCACGATAACTCAGCCTACAGTGTTGAGCGGAACAGTTGCCGTGACAAACGTTTTGACTAATGGTGCTGCAAATGGAACCATTACTGTTAATGGAGCAAGCGGGGGATCGTCAAGCTATGAGTTTAGAATTAATAGTGGAACATGGCAGGTATCCAACTCATTTACTGGTCTGGATGTGGGCAGTTATGCCGTGGAGATGCGAGATGCGAACAGTACAAGTTGCACGAAAAATTTAGGAACGTTTTCGATCACCCAGCCGGCTACGATAAGCGCAACAATTGTCGTGACAAATGTCAATTGCTTCGGAGCTAGTACTGGAAAGATTACCATCAGCAATCTACTAATTGGAAACAATCCTGTTTCAAGTGGAACATACGAATACACCGTGGACGGATTCGCAACTTTTGTTACGGTTTCTAGTCCATGGTCGGCTGTCGAATTTTCTGGGCTCCCAGCCGGTACCTATAATGTGCGAATTCGTGATGCTGCAGATAATTCAAATAATGTCGACCAAGATGGTAGCAACGGTACGATTATTTCTCAACCAGGCACTGCATTGTCAGCTACAACATCTCAGGTTAACGTTCTTTGCCGAGGTAATTCCACTGGTTCAGCCACTGCAATTCCGGCAGGTGGTACCTCTCCATATACTTATAGCTGGGACACAACACCTCCACAGACTACAATTACTGCAACTGGACTTGCTGCAGGAACCCACACCGTTACTGTGACGGATAATAATGGATGCACGACCACCGCGTCAGCCACGATCACGGAACCAGCGGTAGCATTGTCCGCAACGACTTCGAAAACCGATGCTCTTTGCTTTGGCGATGCCAATGGTACTGCAACCGCAAATCCTGCAGGCGGAACAGTTGGGTCGGGCTATACCTACATTTGGGATACTTCTCCTGTGCAAACTACTCAAACCGCCACCGGCCTTGAAGCCGGCACTTACACAGTCACCGTTACCGATGCTAATGGTTGCACAACCACAGCCTCAGCTACGATAACGGAACCAAGTCAATTGATCGTTTCAAGTAGCATTACTCATGTCAACTGCAATGGTTCATCAACCGGAGCAATCGATATTTCTGTCGTTGGTGGCGTGGGAACCTATAAATACGACTGGACTGACATTATTGGAAGTAATGATGGCGAGGACAGAACGGGTCTTCCCGCAGGGACCTATTCCGTGGTGGTAACTGATAATAATGGCACTGGTTGCAGCACTACGTCAGTTTCGTTTACAATTACGCAGGCCGATGCGGTTACTATCTCCAGTGCCGTGAAGACTTCTTACAATGGTACTGACCTTACTTGTGCTACTTCAACCAATGGAGAGATCACCGTGACGGCTAGCGGTGGAAGTGGTACTTACACCTATTCAAAAGACAACGGTGCCAATTATCAGGCCAGCAATGTGTTCAGCAACCTGCCTGCCGGTACTTACCAGATCATGGTGAAAGATGCTAATAACTGTACCACAGCAGCTGCAACTTCGGTGACCATCACTGCGCCTGCAGCGGTTACTATCTCCAGTGCCGTGAAGACTTCTTACAATGGTACTGACCTGACTTGTGCTACTT
>CBHTSG010000027.1:0-17986 GCA_966095315.1 uncultured Cyclobacteriaceae bacterium | reverse complement strand
AGCATCTGCCTTACAAGCAGAGGGTCGGGGGTTCGAACCCCTCAGCTCCCACTAAAACCTCGGAGAAATCTGAGGTTTTTTTATGCAAGCAACTTTTTGGATAATCGCCTATCCGGAAGTTTTCCATCTATCTATAAGACTCGTCTTCGCCAGAGAGCAAAAAGTGAAAGCTTGGAAAAGCAAACCCGAATCGAAAATTAATCACTGGTGGTAAGCATCCTGCTGGGTCGGGTTAGAGCCTTTAACACCCACTAAAACCTCAAAGAAATCTGAGGTTTAGGCAAGTTTTTATTGCTAGGTCCAGAAATTCTTTGGTTTGAATCTTGCATCGTATTTTTGCAAAACCATTTTTTAAACTTGAAGATTCTCAAAAAAGTACTCCTCTACTTTGTGGTAGTCAGCATTGCAACAATCATTGGTCTGGTTGCCTCGGTATTTATTTTTAAGGATCGAATCATTAACGAGTTTATCCGTGAAGCCAATAAGTCACTGAACACACCTATCAAAATTGGCAAGATCGATATTTCTCCATTTGTCGATTTTCCTAACATGGCCATTGTCTTTCATGATGTGTACATTGAAGACAGCCACCCTGGTGAGTCTCCGTTAGCAACCGCTCAAACCATTTCATTTTTTCTGAATCCCGTTGAAGTGTGGCGCGGTCGATATTCAATTCGTGGGCTGCAAATCAGTGACAGCGAAACATTCCTCAAAATAAATGCAGCTGGAAAAAGTAATTATGTTATTCTCAAATCTCCTCCCAAAGACGCCAAGCCGGGTAGCATTACGCTTAATCTGAAAAACGTAATTCTCAAGAACACAAAAGTCAGCTACAAGGACTTGCAGCTAAAGCAGGATCACGTCTTTGAAAGTGAAAGTCTTGTGGCTTCCCTACTGGTGGATAAGGAAGTGTATCATATCACTTCACAAGGTGATATCACCGTCAAGCATATTGGCGTAAAAAAAACAAGGTTCCTGGAAGATAAAACGTTCGACATCAAATCTACATTACACTATAATAACGAGCTGAAGAGTATTCTTATCGATCCATCTCTTTTGCAATTAGGCTCTTCCGAATTTGAAGTAAAGGGCGAATACTTTTTTAAAGATCTGGGTTTTATCAACGTGAAAGCCTCTGGCAAGCAAACTACTATTCAAACATTGCTTGCGCTTATGCCAGAAACTTCTGTCAGCACACTAAAGAAATATGAAAGTGAGGGTGAAGTATATTTTGATCTCAGTTTGAAGGGTGAATGGTCTGAGGAGAAAGTGCCGCTGTTTTCAGTTTCCTTCGGATGTAGAAATGCAACAGTGCTCTATCCACCCACGCAAACAAAAATTAAAAACGCTAATCTGGAAGGCAGTTACGCAAGCACCTCCGCTGCCAACCTTGCACACGGAGAGCTCTTTCTCAAAAATATTACGGGTGATCTAAACGGAAAAAGTTTCAAAGGCAACCTCACGGTGCAAAACTTCGATAATCCTTATGTTGAGTTTGACTTTACTGGAAAGCTTGATGCCGAATCGGTCAATAGCTTCTATCCTATAAAAGAAATAAGCAACCTTAGTGGAGAATTTGATGCTGCAATTTCCTTTGCGGGACAACTTGAGCTTTTGAAAGAGAAAGCTACCGCTCAGAAAATAAAAGCAAATGGTAGCATTGAATTACAAAACATCAACTTTACATACGGGCCGCGCAACGTTAGCTTCAACAATCTTAATGGTACACTTCAGTTTACCAACAACGACCTCGCGCTCAGCAATGTAAAAGGCCAACTTGGCAAGAGCGATTTTCTATTGAATGGCTTCTTCAAAAATATTATCACGTTTCTTCTGTTTGAAGATCAACCGATCGGCATTGAAACCGACCTGAAATCCAACTTCATTGACCTGGATGAGCTCTTTCGCTTTGGCTTTGGTGAACAGCAATCTTCCGATTACAGTTTCACCATCTCGCCTAACATCCACCTCAATTTCAATTGCAATGTTAACTCCCTTCGATACAAACGTTTTCAACCAAGAAAAATAAAAGGTGACTTACTGGTTAAAAATCAAATGGCCGTATCCAGAAATATTTCACTGCAGGGAATGGGCGGTGGTATTGACATCAATGGAATATTGGATGCTAAAAATCCAAAAGCCATCGACTTTGTGGGTTCGTTCAAATTAGATGGCGTAAATACCGACAGCGTATTTTATGTGTTTGAAAATTTCTACCAGGATTTTATTCAAGACAAACACTTGAAGGGAAAAGTATTTGCAGAGGTATCGATGGAGATGACCTTAAACGAAAAATTATACCTCAAGCCGGAGTCACTGATTGCTGATATTGGTGCCACCATCAAGAACGGAGAACTCAATGAATTTGAACCGCTGGAAAAACTAAATCGCTACCTCGATGATGAAGGGCTCAATCACTTACGATTTGCAGATTTAAAAAATGAAATTCACATCGAGAATAAGACCATCTACATTCCTTTGATGGAAATTAAAAGCAATGTAACCACCATTCAATTAAGCGGTACGCACACCTTCGATCAGAAAATTGATTATCGTGTAATCGCTCCGCTGCGGAGCAAGAAAAAAATTGATCCTGATGAAGCGTTTGGCGCTATCGAAGAGACTACGACTGGCAAGCCAAAGCTTTATCTAAAAATTACGGGCACCACCGATGACTATAGCATCAGCTATGATGCCGGAGCAGTGAAGAAAAAAATTTCAGGTGACTTAAAGAAGGAGGTTCAGGAACTGAAAGATGCCTTTAAAACCAAGGGCAAGAAAAAGAAGAAGGAACTTGAGCTGGAAAAGGATGACTATTTTGATTGGGACAATCAGCCCTAACGCTTATTTCAGGCATTCGTTTAACGATTTGCCTATCGAATACCGTAAAAATCCCTACCACTACGGATGAAAATACCTACTAAACGGTATTGATCTGCGAGATACGAAGACTCAATTTGGTAGACACAAATTGCCCTATGGAGTATTCGTTTCAAAACAGCCTGAATGAAAAGCCGGTGAAGGCAATACTCGAGGAGTTCGAGCTTACCATTGATACCGAAGAGAATAAAAAAAATATTCCTTACGCCAGCATTACTGAAGTGCGCCTGGGTCGTAAGAAAGATCTCTATTACACCCACATTATTTCGCAGGACTACGGTACGTTGTTGATCACCAACCGAACGTATGAAAGTGCCGGAGAATGGAAAGATCAATCCCGTACGTATCACACCTTCATTCGCGTGTTGCATATGCACCTTCAGAACAAGAGCAAAGCGTCTTTCTATTCAGGCTTTAGCCTCGGAGCGCAAGCATTAAAATTGGGCGGTGCGTTTCTCCTTTCTTGTTTTTTATTTCTGGCTGAAGAATACTTTGATGTTGTTACTACCAATTCAATTTTAATCAGCGTGCTCTTTTTCGGAGTTTGTGTCGTGTTGATTGTGTTGCCTAACCTTAGTCAATGGCCCAAGAACTATCAGCCCACGGATATCCCTTTAAATTTGCTTCCACCTGCTTAAGGGCAGCTTATCTGTAGTTTGGATTTTGGTACGAGGGCTGTGGTGTGAAGCAGCCCTCTATTTTTTTATAATTGCTTGGCCTTCTCCCAATAATGGTCCATTTCGGCCAGGCTCATTTCACCCATCTTCTTTCCATCTTTGGCAGATTCAGTCTCCAAATATTGAAAGCGCTTGATGAATTTTTTGTTGGTGCGCTCCAAAGCCTCTTCCGGATCGATGTTGATGAATCTTGCATAATTCACCAAAGAGAAAAGTAAGTCGCCAAACTCCGCCATGGCTTTTTCCTTATCGATGGCTTCGTTTGACTCTGCGTTAAATTCGCTCTTAAACTCCTCCATCTCCTCTTCCACTTTTTGCCATACTTGCTCTTTTCGTTCCCAATCAAAACCAACTCCGCGCGCTTTGTCTTGTACGCGAATGGCCTTCACCAGAGCAGGCAATGATTTAGGCACACCCTCCAAAACAGATTTATTTCCGGTGCGTAATTTTATTTTCTCCCAATTTTCCTTCACTGTTTTTTCATCGGTTGCTACCACATCACCATAAACGTGCGGGTGGCGCTCAATTAATTTATCGCAGATTGAATTTAGCACATCGGCCATGTCAAACGCTTTCAGCTCGGAAGCAATGCGGGCATAGAAGGTCATGTGCAACATCAGATCACCCAGTTCTTTTTTCACTTCTGTTAAATTCCCTTCAAGGATAGAATCCGAAAGCTCATAGGTCTCTTCGATGGTGAGGTGACGCAATGACTCCAATGTTTGTTTTTTATCCCAAGGGCAGTTTTCACGCAACTCATCCATCACGGTTAAAAGGCGGTCAAAGGCCTTCAACTTGGCTTCGCGGTTCAAATCAGGGGCAGAAAGATTTTTTTTCATGGGATCAACAAACTTTACTTCCCCGAAAGGGGTTTTGAAAATGATAACTAACTTTGCCGGAAAGTTACCATTAATTCAACTTTATAAACGCTGCCCGTTATGATGGTTTTTTTGCTTAGCCTTGGAATTTTCGCGTTATTTTTTGCGCTGATGTCGGTGCGTTTGTTGTTTGTAAAAGATGGCGAGTTTCGCGGCACCTGTGCTACGCAAAGTCCCTTCCTTGCAAAAGAAGGAATTACCTGCGGCTATTGTGGCAAAACCATCGGTGAAGGAGATACGGCTTGCGGTGATCCTGCTCTGGCAAAAGCAGAATCCTTTCCTGAAATAAAGAAAAAATAGGTTTACATCCTTTAGGCCAAACAGCCTCTTATCAGGCTACTTCATTGCTTTTTCTTAACTTCGCGGTCACATTTTTAACTAATCGTTCGTGACCTTAATCAAATCCATTTCCGGCATTCGTGGCACTATTGGCGGCCATCCGGGCGACTCCCTAACTCCTGTTGATGCCGTAAAATTTGCTGCTGCATTTGGCTCCTGGGTAAAATCCCGCAAAGGAAAAAAAGTGGTGATTGGCCGTGATGCCCGGCTTTCCGGTGAAATGATTAGCAACCTGGTAAGTTCAACCTTGCAAGGCTTAGGCCTGGACGTCATCGACCTTGGCTTATCCACTACGCCCACCGTGGAGATTGCTGTGCCGATTGAAAAAGCAGGGGGTGGAATTATCCTCACTGCCAGTCATAATCCCATTCAGTGGAATGCATTGAAGCTATTGAATGAAAAAGGAGAATTCATTTCTGCCGATGATGGTGCTGAAGTGCTGCGACTGGCGCAAACCGAAGATTTTGATTTTGCTTCAGTAGAAAAACTGGGCAAATACAAAACTGCTGATGGTTATATTAAAAAACACATCGACTTGATTAAAAAGCATAAGCTGGTGGATGTGAAGGCAATCAAAAAAGCGAAATTCAAAATTGTAGTAGATGCCGTAAACTCAACCGGAGGAATTGCTGTGCCACAGTTATTAAAAGAACTCGGTGTAAAAGAGATCAAAAAAATCTATTGCGACCCCACCGGATATTTCCCACACAATCCTGAACCTCTTCCGGAAAACATCAAGGCGATTTGCAAAACGGTAAAAAAAGGAAAGTATGATTTAGGCATTGTGGTTGATCCGGATGTTGATCGACTTGCATTGATACAAGAAGATGGAAAACCTTTTGGTGAAGAGTATACTTTGGTCGCTGTGGCGGATTATGTGTTAAGTCGTAAAAAGGGAAATACCGTTTCTAATCTTTCCTCCACCCGTGCGTTGCGCGATGTTACTGAGCTTGCGAAGGGTCAATATTCTGCCGCTGCTGTTGGTGAAGTGAATGTGGTAACAAAAATGAAAGAGGTGAAAGCAGTGATTGGCGGTGAGGGAAATGGCGGAGTGATTTTTCCTGATCTTCATTATGGAAGAGATGCTCTCATGGGCATCGCCCTGTTTCTCACCCATCTGGCGAAAGCTGGTGTATCGGCAAGCGAACTGCGAAGAGGTTATCCATCCTATTTCATTTCCAAAAACAAGATTGAGCTGACACCACAAATCAATGTTGATCTTTTGCTGGAAAAGGTGAAAGAGAAATACAAAAACGAGAAAGTAAACACCATTGATGGTGTAAAGATTGATTTCGAAAAGAGACGCGAATGGGTTCACCTGCGAAAATCCAACACCGAGCCGATCATTCGTATTTATGCTGAATCACAAAGTGAATCCAAAGCAGATGAGCTTGCGCAAAAAATCATTAGGGACATTAAAGAAATTATTCAATAAGCCTGCCCAAACCCACACCGTCATGAAAATCTATTTCGACAACGCAGCCACCACCCCACTCGACCCCGAAGTATTTGAAGCGATGAAACCCTTCATGCTGGAGGATTTTGGAAATCCATCGTCCACTCACTCTCACGGGCGTAAAGTGCGCGCTGCTATTGAGTCGGCCCGCAAGAAAGTCGCTGAATTATTAAACTGCACTCCGGGGGAAATCATTTTTACATCTGGCGGCACAGAAGCCGACAATGCGATTATCACCAGCAGCATTCATACCTACAAGTTGAAGCATGCCATCTCAACACCAATTGAGCATCACGCAGTAACGCACACCTTAGAAACTTTGCAAAAGCAAGGAGTCATTGAATTGCATTTTGTGAAGACAGATGAAAAAGGTCATGTTGATCTTTTACATCTTGAAGAACTGTTGAAGGCTTACCCCAACGCCCTGGTTTCACTGATGCATGCTAACAATGAAATCGGAAATCTGTTACCGATCGATCAGGTAGGCGAGCTTTGTAAAAAGTACAATGCTTATTTTCATTCGGATACCGTGCAAACCATGGGACACTATCGTCACGACATGAAGAAAATTACAGTGCATGGCATGACGGCTGCTGCGCATAAATTTCATGGGCCCAAAGGTGTTGGATTTATGTACATCAACAAGGATAAAAAAATACAGCCCTTTGTTCACGGTGGAGCACAAGAACGCAACATGCGCGGTGGAACTGAAAATGTTTACGGGATCATCGGCCTAGCGAAAGCACTTGAAATTTGCTATCGCGAAATGGATGAACACAAAAAGCACATTGAAGAAATTAAATCCCGCATGATAGAGAAACTGAAGGCGGCAGTTCCGGGAGTCATTTTCCATGGCGATTCTGCCAATCTTGATCGAAGTCTTTATACGGTATTAAACGTGAGCTTGCCCGAATCTGAAGAAAATGAGATGCTTCTTTTCAATCTTGATCTTCAGGGAATATCGGCTTCGGGAGGAAGTGCCTGTTCCAGCGGTGCCTCGACAGGATCGCATGTGTTGGGCGCACTTTATCCAAATTCCAAACGGGGCGCGGTTCGTTTCTCCTTCAGCAAATACAACACGCTTGAGGAAGTAGACTTTGTTGCCGAGAAAATGGCCGAACTTTATAAGGTGAGCGTTTAGCTCACCGAATATTGATGGCTGCCAAATCGTTTGATAATTTCCTGTTCCAGCATTTCGCGATGATCAGGATGAGAAATTTTTAAAATCTCATACGCCCGCTGTCGTAAATTCTTTCCGTACAAATAAGCAGTTCCAAATTCTGTTACCAGGTAATGCATGTGTGCACGCGTAGTGACAATACCTGCACCCGCTTTGATGTAAGGAACAATTTTTGAAACTCCTTTCTTAGTGGCCGAGACCAATGCGATGATGGGCTTTCCTCCATCGGAGAGTGCGGCACCACGAATAAAATCCATCTGACCACCCACACCGGAATATTGGTAGGTACCAATCGAGTCGGCACACACCTGGCCCGTGATATCCACTTCGATGGCGCTGTTGATGGCCACAACTTTTGGGTTTGCCCGAATCACACGCGTATCATTCACATACGCTGCTTCCAAAAATGCAAATTGTGGGTTGTCATCCAAAAATTCATACAACGCTTTTGAACCAATGGTGAAACCGGAAACAACCTTGCCAGGATGTTTCTTTTTATAAGCATTCGTGATCACTCCTTGTTTCAGCAACTCCATCACACCATCCGAAAACATTTCGGTATGAATGCCAATATCCTTTAAGTGCCCCATCGCCTTGAGTGCTGCATCGGGAATAGAGCCAATTCCCATTTGCAAGGTAGATCGGTCTTCGATCAACTCAGCCACATATTTTCCAATGGTAAGATCTTCCTCCGTAAGCTGACTTCCATAAGAAACTTCAGGCAATGCATCCTCGCATTGCACCATCGCATCGAAGCGGCTCACATGAATAAAGCCATCACCATGCGTGCGCGGCATGTTAGGATTTATCTGTGCAATAATCTTCTTTGCATGCAGCGCAGCAGAACGAGCCACATCCACAGAAGTGCCCAAAGAGCAAAACCCATGTTTATCCGGTGGCGACACGTGTAGCAAGGCCACGTCAATGGTTAAGATGTTCTTTTCAAACAATCGTGAAATTTCGCTGAGGAAAATGGGAATGTAATCCCCTCTTCCTTCAGAAATAGCGCCTCGAATATTTGCCGATACAAAGAGAGAATTAAAGTAAAAGCTATCGCGATACTTGGCGTTTGTGATTTCTAAATCACCTAAAGTACTGATGGCAATCAACTCCACTTCGCGAAGTTCCGAAGCGCGCCTGGCCAGCGCATCCAGAAGGCATTTGGGTGTTGCGGCACTGCCATGTACAAATACGCGATCACCAGAGTGAATAAGTTTGATGGCCTCATCGGCTGAACTATAATGGCTCATTTCTTTTTTGTTTTTGTGGACGAAAGGTAGAGTTCAATTTTTCTGCTCCAACTGACTTTCATCATATAATTAACTATTTTTAATCAATGGTGAAAGCACAATCGATTTCATTTATTGGCTCGGGCAATGTTGCCTGGCACCTGGCACCCGCACTGGATAACGTTGGCTTTGTGGTAAAAGAAGTATACAGCAAAAATCCCAGTCATGCGGCAAAGCTTACTGAGCGACTCTACCAGGCAGAAGTTAAGGCGAGCCTCGATTTTTCAACCAGTAGTTCGTCCATATTCATCATCGCCACAACAGATGATGCCATTCAGGAAATTGCCCGTGAAATTATTCTGCCGGAAGATGCTTTTCTGATTCACACCAGCGGAAGCCAACCGTTGGACGCTCTTCAATTTGCTGCCACAACGCACCTTGGTGTGTTTTATCCGCTGCAAACTTTTACAAAATCGCAGCGATTGGATTTTAAGAATGTACCCATCTTCATTGAATGCACTGATGCCGAAACGGAAGAGATGCTCTTCGCTTTTGGGAAAGCCATCAGCACCCAAGTAAGAAAAATATCATCAGAAGAGCGAAAAGCCTTACACGTTGCTGCAGTTTTTGCTTCGAACTTCACCAATCATATGCTTACGCTCTCCAAAGAGGTGATGAGACAAAACTCGCTCGACTTCAATTGGCTGAAACCATTGATTACCGAAACCATTTCGAAAAGTTTAGCGGCAGGCCCTGAGTACTCCCAAACCGGCCCGGCCAAGCGAGGTGATCTTGAAATTCTGGATAAGCATCTTGATTTCCTGCAGGAAAATGAAGCGGTAGCAGAGATTTATAAATTGATCAGTCAAAATATAATTGACTATTACCAACCCGAGTAATCGTCAATAGAAATGCACATAAAAAAACCCACATTGCTGTGGGTTTTAAATTTTTATAACCTGAGAAATTTTAGTTCTGCGGAATCGTCTCTACTTCACCCTTAATGGTAAGCTGAACAAATCCCTGTTCAATATTGGCTGTAACAGTAACTGTCTTGTTGAATGCGCCCATGGCCGCTGCATTGTAAGTAGCCTTGATGTAACCTTCACCACCTGGAGGAACCGGGTCTCTTGTCCAGGCTGGAGTAGTGCAGCCGCAAGAAGCTTGTACATTGGTAATGATCAATGGCACTTTGCCTTTATTGGTAAACTTAAATTCGTGTGTAACTGGTACACCTTGCTTTATCTTTCCAAAATCATGAGTGGCAGCCGCCCACTGAAACACAGCAAAATCGCTGGCTTTGGCAGGAGCCTGTTGTGCAAAACTTGCGTTGGCCACAATCACCAGAGCAGCCAAAAAGAGTAATTTTTTCATTTCTATTTCAATTTTAGGTTAAACTTAATTTGTTCGCTTGAACCATACAAACATCCGGTCTAAAAACAACATTTGCTGTTAAGAAAGGTCTAATAAGTGTTAAAGGTATGTTAAACTGACAGTCTGTCTTAAAAGCACTGTAAATACAAACTACTTTTGTAAGGTGAGCAGAAATACCCTGAGAATTATAATCATTTTAGCGGCAGTGAGCATTGCCGGCATCACTGCCACGCAAATTTATTGGGTACGAAAGGCATTTGATTTACGGGAGAATCAATTCAATCGCGATGTGAGTGTGGCGCTCTCTAATGTTGCCAATCGAATTTTTGAGATTAATAAAACACCTTCACCTGCAAACAATCCGGTTACCCAACTCTCCACCAATTATTTTGTGGTGTTGGTTAATGGTCCTATTGATGGCAACCTGCTTGAATTTTTGATTTCAACAGAGTTTGAAAAGCGAAACATTCAGGCCGATTACGAATACGGAATCTACAATTGCATTGATAAATGCATGAGCGGAGGAAATTACGTTTCACCAAACAAAGCCAAGAATAAGACCGTCAGCCTGAGTCAATTGCCCACGTGGAAAAATGACGGATATTATTTCGGAGTTCAGTTTCCCAGCATTCAAGCCAACCTTATCAGTCAGATGGGTATCTGGAGTTTTTCTTCCGTGGTTCTGGTGATTGTGATTTGTTTCTTCACTTATACGTTATTTGTAATCCTCAAGCAAAAAAGACTCTCCGAAATTCAGAAAGATTTCATCAATAACATGACGCACGAGTTTAAAACTCCGCTGTCAACCATTGCTATTTCTACGGAAGTATTAAAGGATCCGGGCATCATTCAAACTCCGGAACGCTTGTTGAATTACGCCACCATTATTGAAACAGAGAATCAGCGCCTTCGCCAGCAGGTTGAGCGTGTGCTTCAAATGGCGAAAATTGAAAATGACAACATTAGCCTGAAAAAGGAATTAATTGATCTGCATCAAATCATTGAAGATGCCGTGAACAATAATTCATTGATGCTAAAGAATAAAGGGGCTAAAATTAATCTGGCACTCAACGCGCAATTAAATTCTGTAAAAGCAGATAAGCTTCACATGACCAATGTGTTTTTCAATTTGCTGGACAATGCAGTGAAATACTGTCATCAGGAACCTGTTATTACTATCAGCACCAGCAATCAACATCAAAAACTGGTGATCGAGGTGCGTGACAATGGAATTGGTATTGCACAGGATCAGTTGAAGAAAATATTCCATCAATTCTATCGAGTGCCTACCGGCAATTTGCACGATGTAAAAGGTTTTGGTCTTGGTCTTCATTATGTGAAACTGATCATCAATGCGCACGATGGAAAAATTACGGCTGAAAGTAAGCCTGGTGAGGGAAGTGTTTTCAAAATCATCTTGCCCTTATCCTGAAATGGTTTGTACCTTAGATCATCCACTCAAAAAATGTTAGCCATGAAAGCGAAAATATTGCTGGTGGAAGATGACCCCAACCTGGGGTTTGTGATTAAGGACAGTCTCGCGCATGCCGGATATGAAGTTACGTTGAGTCAGAATGGCGAAGAGGGAGAACAAGCGTTTAAAAATGGCGTGTTCGATTTGTGTATTTTGGATGTTATGATGCCGCGCAAAGATGGCTTTACCCTGGCACAAACTATTCGCGAACAAAATAAGAATGTACCCATTCTGTTTGTCACGGCTAAATCGATGCTGGAAGATAAGCTCGCGGGCTTTCAATCGGGTGGTGATGACTACATCATCAAGCCCTTCAGCATGGATGAGTTAAAAATGCGCATTGAAGTTTTCTTGCGAAGGCCCACCACCACAAAAGCTGTAGAAAATTTTAACCTTGGCGACTTTGTGTTTGACTCTCAAAATCTTACGCTCGTTCATCCCTCTGCACAAAAAACGTTGACACAAAAGGAGGCAGATGTATTAAAACTTCTGTGTCAGAATAAAGACCGCGTACTTAAGCGCGATGAGATCTTGAAAAAAGTTTGGGGCGATGATGATTATTTTCTTGGCCGCAGTATGGATGTGTTTATCTCCAAACTAAGAAAATACCTGAAAGAGGATGAGCGTGTGCAAATTGTAAACTATCACGGTGTTGGGTTTCGATTGGAGATGAAGGAAAGCTAGGCAAGCTCACCTTAATATTGACCGCTTAATAACTTCCAAAATACTTTCTTGAAAACCACTCTCCGCTGATCAGCAGCAAGATCAGGAAAAAAACCAACTTGAGACTGATTAGTGGGTTGAACGAATCCTCAGAATGAATGATGCTGGTTGCTTCAGCTTTCGAAAAATCATTTACCAATTTTTGCCATTCGTTATCTCTGAAGAATTTTCCTCCACTGTTAACCGCCATTTTTCGAAGCAGGCCATGGTCAGCAGTCAGATTTTGTGATTCGATGTTTTGTGTCCGCACAATAAACTGCCCTTGCACTACCTCCGTCTTGCCGTTCAATGAGGTGCTGGCACTAAACTGATAGACTCCTTCTTTCAAGTCGCCAATGCGGTAGCGGCTATTGCCGGGGCTGGTAATGTAGTTGTATTGCGTTACCTTCCCTTGCTCATCGTGAAGTTGAAGGTTGATCGAATTTCCATAAAGCAACTCAAACAAGTCATTATATACCTGACTCTCGATGATGGCTTGCGTTCCTTCTGCAAACTCATTTTGAATAGCAAAACTTCTGAACTTACGTTTGTCATCGCGCGTGCTGAGGTATTGAATGAGTTTCGAAAACACATCATCAAAAAAATCTGTGCTTTCGCGATCGGCAAATTCGTTGAGTCTCCATCGCCAAATGCCAGGGCCAAGCAATGCCGCCACTTTTTTATTTCCGTCTTCCCAATTCAATAATAAAGGCCGATCGGTGCTCACACTTCCAATGCGTTGATAGAGCAGAACGGTAGCGTTTGATGGGTACGAGAATTTTCCAAAAGGCACGTCCACCGGAGGAAATCGGGAGAATACTCCTGCTGTGTTCTCCAAAAAATTAAAATTGCGAAACGATGTATTGACCACCGGTGTTACCGCATCGCGTTGCCCAGCATTCTCAAAATTAATCGGGATGCCTGAAGCCGATAGCTGTCTTAAATTTGTTTTGGTGCCCAAGATCACCAGCAACGAAGAAGTAGATTTTGATAATTGATCGTAAAGATTTCGGGTTCTGCCTTCTACATCCAGCACATCGTAGAACACAATCAACTCAGCCTTGCCCGGCTGCAATAGCGAAGGATCAACATTGGTGAGCCCGGGGATGTGAAGTACAAATTCATAGTTTGGATTTTTCTCAATCACTGAGCGAAGGGCTTTGATATCCGGATGCGGAGCCGGGGCAATGAAGAGAATTTTCTTTTTGCCTTCCACTACATCAATAAATGCAGTAGCGTAATTATTCTTCTTATTGGATTCGCCTTGCAAAACCTCCACTGCAACATCCAAGCGCTGTGTTCCTTTCTCTGTCGCATCAATCAAAAAATCAAATTCTAACAACGGGCTGCCTGCTGCGCTTTTGCTCATCATAGAAATCCGCTTCCCTCCTTTCGTGATTGTTACATTTACCGTTTGATTCTGTAAGCCCTGCACCAATACCTCAGCTCGTAAGGGAAATTTATTTCCTTGGTAAGCAATCTTATTGTACGCCAAATTTTTCAAGATAAGATCAGTGCGCTGAGTGGTATCGCCTGTGCCCACGGTATAAACCGGAATGCGTGATTGATTATATAGCGGTGACGAACCAGAATTATAAATACCATCCGACACCAACATTATCCCCGCTAGATTTTTTGATTCATAGTCGGCTATAATATTGCGCATAGCGCCATTGATATCCGATGCAGGTGAGTTCCATGTGAATGTTGAAACATCCTCGTTCTGAAGATTTTTAAGTTTCACATCAAAGCCGGAACCTTCCAGCGATGTTTTAGCATTTACAATCTCTTGTTGCAGAGATGTAATTTTTTGTTCAGGTAAACTCTCCTTAACCGATGTGGAATTATCAACCAACAAAACAAGTGTGGGCTTTTCAACTATATTTTCGGTGAGTTTGAGAATGGGGCCAATCAAAAGAAAAGAAATAAAAAAAACCACTACTGCACGAGCGGCAAACAATATTCGATTGATTGTTTTACCCCAAGTGGCCTTGGCCGAGTATAGTAAAAAAGCATAGCCTATACCCAACCCCAGGCAGATCGCAATAAAGAGAGGTGAGTATTCAAAAATCAGTCGTTGCATATTTCACAATTCAGCTGAACTTATAGTTATACATTCTCAGATTAATTCCCGCAGATCACGCTGATGTTCGCAGAAATTGAAATGAAATAATCTGCGTACATCCGCGAAATTTGTGGGATAATATGTTGGGGTAGCGCGATTAATAACCATATTTTTCCTTCCACAATTTGCGCAAGTACGTTCTCATCTCTTCTTCGCGTGCATTTCTACCCGGGTCATAAAATTTTGTTCCACTCAGTTCATCCGGAAGAAATTCCATATTCGCAAAGTTACCTTCAAAACTATGCGCGTACTGATAGCTCTTCCCATAATTCAAATCCTTCATCAATTTGGTGGGCGCATTGCGTATGGACAACGGAACGGGCAGGTCTCCTGTTTCACTCACTGCTTTGAGAGCACTATCAATGGCAACATAACTTGCGTTGCTTTTGGGGGAGCTCGCCAAATAAATGGTACATTGCGAAAGTATGATTCGTGCTTCCGGGTAGCCAATCACATCCACCGCCTGAAATGTGGTGGTGGCCATCACCAACGCTGTGGGATTAGCATTACCAATATCTTCGGAGGCGAGTATCACCATTCTGCGGGCGATGAATTTTACATCTTCACCACCTTCAATCATTCGTGCGAGATAATAGACAGCCGCATTAGGATCGCTGCCGCGAATGGATTTGATAAACGCTGAAATGATATCGTAATGTTGCTCTCCTTTCTTATCATAAATGGCAATCCGCTTTTGTGCAACGTCTACCACAAGCGCATCGGTCACTTCAATATCGCCCGAAACAGATTCTGTAATGAGCTCCACCAGGTTTAGTAACTTGCGCGCATCACCGCCAGAAATGTTTAATAGCGCCTGATGTTCCCGAATCGTGACTTTTCTTTTTCTCAGCTCAACATCCTTATGCAGTGCCTGATCGATCAACTTCAATAAATCTGACTCAGTCAAAGATTTAAGGGTGTACACCTGACATCGCGAGAGCAACGCGGAGTTGACTTCAAAAGAAGGGTTTTCGGTGGTGGCACCAATCAGTGTAATGACTCCTTTTTCAACTGCTCCCAACAAAGCATCTTGTTGCGATTTATTGAAGCGATGAATCTCATCGATGAATAAAATAATACGGCTGGTATGTTTGGCTTTGTCTATTACTTCGCGCACATCTTTCACACCGGCACTTACCGCACTGAGCACTTGAAAGGGCCGCTTCACTTCGTTGGCAATAATATTGGCGATGGTTGTTTTACCCACACCGGGAGGGCCCCACAAAATCATGGAGGGCACGTTACCGGTTTGAATTACCTTTCGAATAATTCCATGATCACCCACCAGATGTTCCTGTCCGATCAGGTCTTCCAGTTTGGAAGGTCTCATTCGCTCGGCCAGTGGGGAAGAAGAATTCAACATCATCAGATCACCATTATGATTGCCAATGCGCTAATGCCAAACCCAAGCACCAGTAAAATAAAAAATCCTATGTTAAATAATCCAAACTTCAGAATCGTCTTCCGCCAACTTTGCTGATACATGCGCTTCATTCCAAAGAGCAAATAAAAATAAATCCAAAATCCAATCACGGTGGAAAGCCAGTCGAGCCAAGGTACAACGTTAGTCAGTATCTGAAGTGATCCCGCCAGAAAAAAGAAATTGTAATAATAGATCGAAAACACGAGGTGTTCGCTGTAATAAAAATCTCTGCGTACGTACAGTAACTTGAGTAGCAATGCAAAGAAAGGAAGCAGCCAGAACAATACTTTTGAAAAGTTGTCCATGAATAATTTCACAAAGTCTTTTCCAAACTGGCCCATGTCATCTTTATACTTCTCATTCAACTCAATCCCTCTAATGGTTAGCTTACGCTCGATCCAACTGTCACGTTTATTTTCTGGCAACAACTTTTGAGCGGAGTCATAAGCCGCTTCTGACTTGTAACCTGTACCTGTCAAACTAAAACCTGTTGAATTTTTCTTTTTCCCTTTACGTGTTGAGGAAACTTTGCGAATAGAGTCTACCAGTGAAAGCGGGATTTTCACTTCAGAAGAATCTTTAGTCCATACACTGGCGCTGGCGAGAATGGAATCTACTTTTGTTCCGGGATAATCTTTGCGAAACTCCAGGTAATCTTCCTTGTCCATCTTCATCTCACCTTTGTTGTCGGAGTCCGTATCTGAAAATGAAACGAACAGTAGAAAAAAAACAAAGCTGATGAACACGTACATCCTGGCGGGATGATAATAACTTTCTCTCCTGCCTGCATTGTATTCGATGGCCAGAAAGCCCGGCTTGGTGATGAGAAACTTAGTAGTCTGGAAAAATTTGCCTTCGTAACTCCAGAAGGATGAAATAAAATTGGTCCACAGTTCTCGCAGCGTTTGCCTGCGTGGAATATCTTTCTGTCCGCAGTGGTGACAAAAAACATCCTGAAGTTTGGTGCCGCAGTTTAGGCAAAATTCATTGCGGGTTGACCCTGCGCCTTGCTCGGCATCAATCATGCTCTCTGCGGCCGGAATGGATTTACCTAAATCCTCCATTCTTAAAATGATAATTTTTTTAGAACCTCGGTTGCCCTGTTCAAATGATCGTCATTGAAATCCAAATGGGTGACCATTCTTATCTCTTTAGGACCAAAGGCAATGGCCTTCACATTCTTTTCATTCAATTTTGTCAACACACGATCAGGTGTCAATGAATCGATGAGTTCAAAGATGACAATATTGGTATCTACCGGCATAACTGATTTTACCCACGGCAATGATTTCAATACCGACCCCAGAGTTTTAGCACGGGTGTGATCTTCTTTCAATCGCTTGATATGATGATCGAGTGCATAACTTCCTGCTGCTGCCAAAAATCCTGCCTGGCGCATGCCCCCGCCAAATGCTTTTCGCATTCTACGAGCTTTGGATTCTAACGCTTTCGTGCAAACGAGTACAGAACCTACCGGAGCGCCCAATCCTTTCGACAAACAAATGGAAATGGTATCAAAATATTTTCCGTACTCCTGAGGTTGGTCACCGGTTTCAGCTATTGCGTTAAAAAATCGCGCGCCATCCAGGTGCATCTTCAATCCTTTGCTTCGGGCAAACGTGCTGATGGATTGTATTTGTTTCAATTCATAATAACTGCCGGCCTCCCTCACCACCGTATTTTCCAGCGCCACGACAGAAGTGACTGATTGATGAACATCGGCAGCATTATTAATATTGCCTTGCACTTCTTGCAGCGATAATCGGCCACGATCTCCAGGCAATAATCGAACGCTCACGTTACTATTACCGGCCAGGCCTCCACCTTCATATTTATAGATGTGAGCACCTTTGTAGCAAATCACTTCTTCAAAAGGCTGCGTCAATATCTTTATTCCGATTTGGTTGGTCATGGTGCCAGAAGGGCAGTAGACTGCTGCCTCCATTCCTAAAAGGGCGGCACATTTTTTTTCCAATTGTGTTACCGAGGGGTCCTCTCCAAATACATCATCACCGATTTCAGCCGTCATCATGGCTTCTCTCATTCCGGGGGTAGGCTTAGTCACCGTGTCGCTACGCAGATCAACAATCATAAATAGAGTTTAAAGGTTTGAAAATACGAAAAGGGGAAATGAATCAGGATAATTCTTATTTCGATTTGGTTTTTAAAGTGATGGGCTCTACTTTTGTGGCTCAAATCGCGGGGTGGAGCAGTTGGTAGCTCGTTGGGCTCATAACCCAAAGGTCACA
>CBHTSG010000026.1:0-19680 GCA_966095315.1 uncultured Cyclobacteriaceae bacterium | reverse complement strand
GCTAGGCTGAGCTCTGCAAAAGCTCCTACAGCGGTTCGAATCCGCTCGGAACCTCTCAGATAAACTAAGCCCTTCTGATATCGTCAGAAGGGCTTTTTAATTTTCGAGGGCTATCATTTCCTACATCAAGGTTTAAGGATGGCGATTAGGATACCTATTCCTATCTCAACTACGCTTGAAACACATTTACTTATGTGCGCTACCAATTCAAATGTTCACGGCTAGGCGCCTTTGGTTACAACAAATAAAAAGTAATCTGTGCTCGTGGGAATTGTACCGGCCATCCGAAGCATGTTAACTAATTGTCCTCGGTGGTAGGTGGCGTGGTTTACCACGTGTGTAATTACTTCCGCTAACGGTAATTCATAGTGATCGCCTTTAGCCGTTGTAAATTTTATCAGTTTTTCAGCGGGTAAATTTTTCACTTCACTTACCAATTGATCTTGCACGGATAGCCACGTGGCGATAAGCGCTTGGCTAGATTCTGTTTGCCAGGAAGCGGGTATTTCCGCAATAGGAAATCCTTTGAGGCGCTGTAGCCAACGGTAATCAGCTTGTAACATGTGCAGGATTGTTAGCCTGATAGAAGGGAAGCTTCCACCAAATTCTTTTTCCACCACATCAGTGGCCAATGGTGTAATGGCGTCAACAGTTTTTCGGTTGGCCCAGCGTTGGTATTCAATGAGATTAATGAGGTTCATAGTAAAAAGCAAATGGATGATACCTCAAAGGTAAACCAGGGAGTCCTTATTTTAATTTTCGACAGTTTCCTGTTTTTTATTTCATCGCGAGTGATGTTTTACTGCGCGCTGAAGGTCCGGATCTTTGTACTTTTTATGCGTGCTTCTGGCAACTACTCAGCTAAGCGCTCGCCTCACCCTTTGCGAACATAAATGGACTTAAGCGCCATGGCGCCAAAGCCTTCTACCTTGCAGTCAATGTTATGGTCGCCCTCTGTGAGCTTGATGTTTTTCACCTTTGTGCCGGCTTTAATCGGTTTAGGTGCACCCTTTACCGGCAGATCTTTTATCAGAATTACCGTGTCACCATCCTGCAATATATTACCGTTGGCATCTTTGACTCCCATTTCATTGGAGGAAGTTATATCTTCTGATTCGGAGGACTCGCCAGGGTTCCATTCATGGCCGCATTCGGGGCACATCATTGACGTGCCGGTGGGGTAACCGTAAAGTGATTTGCATTTGGGGCATTGGGTAGAGTGAGGCATGTAAATTCTTTTTGTAAAGATACGGAATGATCGTCCTTCACAGAACGTTTGTTTTGCATAGGAAAGATTTTTCAACCGCTCAATTTCCATGGACACACTCCGCGGCCGGGATAAAAGCAAAGTACTGGAGCCTGTCTGCCGATAGGCAGGCCCGAAATGGCCACGTGCGTTGACAGGCGACTGCGGACAGCCCGAAGTGCCGCCAAAATAATTTATCGCACGATTTGAATACTACTTCTGATATTCAATTTTGGTAATGCGCCACACAAACTGTTTTGTTGGTGTTTTTACAACGGCTTCATCGCCCACTTCTTTTTTCATAAGGGCCTGCGCCATGGGCGAGTCCATCGAGATGTAATCTTTTGCGCCAATGAGTTCTTCGCCACCTACAATGCGAAAGCGGTTCTTTAAGCCTTTGTCATTTTCAATTTCCACCCAGGCGCCAAACATTACTTTTCCTTCCTGGAAGGGTGAGTAGTGAACCACTTTTAAATCATCAATGCATTTGCGCAAATACAAAATGCGTTTGTCAATTTCGCGCAGTCGCTTTTTATTGTAATGATAGTCTGCATTTTCAGAACGATCGCCAAGGCTTGCCGCCCAGGCCACTTTTTGTGTGGTGTCGGGCCGCTCTACACGCCAGAGGTGATCCAACTCTGCTTTTAACTTTTCTAAGCCTTCGGGGGTGATGAGCATTGTTTTCATGTGGCGCTTATTTCCGGTATGAGCGTTTGGACTTGCAAGAGAAATAAAAATCGACCAATTATCCAAACTACAGCCTTCGTAAGTGGTGAGTGTAACTTAATCGGCTAGCCTGCGTCTAAAACATAAAATAATCATGAATCAAATCGTTATGAAAAAATATATACTCATTCTCTTTCTTCTGCCTTTTATCGCCAATGCCCAGTCGGTGCCTTATGGAAATAATCCAAAGGCTGGCAGTTACTTCAATAACAACGGAGTAAAAATTTATTACGAAGTATACGGTGAAGGCAAACCGCTTGTACTATTGCATGGTAACGGTGGGTCTATCAGAAGCCGTGCGAATTTATTGCCTGAGCTATCGGCACATTATAAAGTGATTGCCTTTGATGCCCGTTGCCATGGCAAAACAGATTGCCCATCGGGCTACCTGACGTATGAACAAATCGCAAATGATGTTGCTACCGTGTTAACCCATCTTAAGCTGGATTCGGTGTACGTGTGGGGGCATAGTGATGGAGGAATATTGGGATTGTTGCTCGCCATTCATCATCCTAAAAAAGTGAAGAAAGTGCTGGCTACAGGCCCCAACATGAGGCCCGATACCACGGCAATCGATCCTGCATTGATGCCGGTGATTGATAAACTTTCGAAGGTGATGATGAAAGACAGCGCCAGAGCAAAACAATTTAAGTTAATCACTGAGCAACCGAATATCACTGCTGCTCAGCTGAATAAAGTAAAGGCAGAGGTATTGATCATGGGTGGCGATCGCGATGCGATCCGGAATGAACATTTTGTGGAAATGTTTAACGCCATTCCCGGAGCACTGCTTTGTATTTTACCAGCGACCACTCACTTTGTTTATCAAGACAGAACAAAATGGTTTATGGAAATTCTGTATGATTTTTTTGATAAGCCCCAAAATAAAACCACTACAGCACAACTGATGGGGAGCCAGTTTTAGCCCTGTACGATCCAAAGTTCGTAATGGTAAAATCACGACAGCGTGCAGATGATGCGTGTGTGAGATAATAAAAAAGGTTAGCAAGTTGTTATACGATCGCAGGTAACATTACAACCGCGATCCACTTGGTAAAAGTAGCGCAGGTAGGAGGGCAGACTTTGTCTTCTCTATTTACTTCGCTACTTTACTGTTATGAAAGTAATCACAACACTTCTTTTTATTTTGATGGTGGGGTCTGTTGCCGAGGCTCAACAAGAAATTCCTTTGTATGATGGAGCCATACCCAATTCAAAGACTCCCTCAACCATCATTGATACTGCATTTGTTAAGGGCAACGGCAATATTGATCTGATCAAAGGAGTGTTGCAGCCATCGCTCACGGCATTTTTGCCTCCTCCTGCCAAGGTCACCGGAGCAGCAGTGATCATTTGTCCCGGAGGTGGTTATGGCGTATTAGCAATCACGCATGAAGGCTACGCGATGGCGAAGCGATTTAATGATGAGGGCATCACGGCATTCGTGCTAAAATACAGGCTTCCGAATGACGCCATCATGCATGATAAAAAAATCGGTCCGCTGCAGGATGCACAACGCGCAATGCAACTCGTGCGGGAAAATGCTAAGCGGTGGAATATCAACCCCAACAAAATTGGAATTCTCGGATCATCAGCCGGAGGCCACCTGGCATCTACAGCAGGAACACACTTTCAAAAATCGTTCATTGATAATCCTTCCAACACCAATCTTCGGCCCGACTTTATGATTTTAAATTATCCTGTGATCAGTTTTGCGGACAGCATCACTCATGCGGGATCAAAAAAGAACCTGATCGGACTTAACCCTTCGGAAGAAGATGTACGTTTTTTTTCAAATGAACATCAGGTAACAGCCAAAACTCCGCCTACTTTCATCACCTCAGCGCTTACGGATAAAACTGTTCCGGTGGCCAATTCACTGGCCTTCGTGGCCGCACTTCAGCAAAATAAAGTTTCTGTGGAAACATTTTTCTATCAGCAGGGAAAGCATGGGTATGGAATGATCAATCCAAAAGGAAAGGAGCAATGGATAGACGCATGTTTGCGGTGGGTGAAAAAGAATTTTGATGCACCACCGCTGGACTGGCCAAATCTTAGAAAATTTCAAGCCGATAATATGAAGATAGGAATGCCGAAGACCACCGAAAACCGAATTGTATTTATGGGCAACTCCATCACGGAAGGATGGCCCAAGTTTGATTCCCTGTTTTGGAAAAATAAATCATACGTTAACCGTGGCATTGGCGGACAAACAACACCACAAATGCTGCTGCGATTCAAGCAGGATGTGATTGACCTGAAACCAAAAGTGGTGGTGATTCTGGCCGGCATTAATGACATAGCCGGTAACACCGGCCCAATGACATTAGAACAAACCCGCGACAACATTATTGAGATGGCGCAGCTTGCTCAATTAAATGGCATACGCGTGGTGATTTCTTCTGTGCTGCCAGCATTTGATTTTCCCTGGCGCCCTGGTATGGAACCAGCCGAAAAAGTTGTGTTATTAAATGCGATGCTCAAAGCCTTTTGCGATCAGAACAAAATTATTTACCTCGATTATCACACGGCCATGAAAGATGAACGCAATGGTCTACAAGCTGCGTTGGGCTATGACGGTGTGCATCCAAACCTGGAGGGATATAAAGTAATGGCACCGCTGGCCGAGCGTGCAATTGCCGCAGCACTCAAGCAGAAATAGGCGGATAGCGTTTATCGATGGCAGAGTATCATTTGCCAGTGGAAAGCGATAATCCGGACTTAAGCACATCGAAGGCGGTCATCGAGCAATGGGTTTCTTGGCAGCAGTAGGGCGCTGTTTTCTGAACTATGTTCGTAACCCGGGTTAGCATGAGGTGAAAAATTGAAGCCAATCACACCGCTGTGATCAGTTTTTCCTAACTTGTATCAAGAGCAAAACACAATGCCAAATTCTACACCTGTCCACAAACTTTGGATAAGAATTTCTCACTGGGTAGTCACGCTAAGTTTTTTTGCACTGCTGTTCACTGGTGCCGAAATGACGATGACACACCCGCGTTTCTATTGGGGCGAGGTAGGCAACGAACTGACGCCTGTTTTGTTTGAGTTGCCGGTGAGTCGTAATTACCAGCATGGCGGATGGACAACTTCAACTCCGTTTTTCGATACTCCGGGTGCACCGATAAGTGCAGGCCGCACGTATGATATTTTCAATTATAATGGTTGGGGCCGAAGTTTGCACTTTCTATCGGCATGGTTCCTGTTCTTCAGCGGAGTGACCTACTTTTTCTTTGGGTTGGTGACAAAGCACTTTCAGAAGAAAATCCTTCCTGGAATAAAAGACATAAAGTTTAAACTCTACCGGGTTGATTTTCTGAATCACTTTAAGAAGTCATTAGACATAAGCAATCTAAACGGGCAATATGGATTGTTACAAAAAACAACGTACGCTGTCGTTATTTTTGTTGTAATGCCCGTGGTCATCCTTTCCGGATTAACCATGTCGCCAGCGATCACGGCTGCGTATCCTTTTTTACTAAAACTTTGGGGTGCACAATCAGCAAGAACCATTCACTTCTTCGCTTCCAATTTGCTGGTGCTTTTTCTTGTTGCGCATCTTACGATGATCATTCGAACAGGATTTAAAAGACAAATGATTCAAATGATAATGGGTCGTTGATATGAAAAGAAAAAACATAATGACAAGGCGCACTGCCATCGCAACAGGGCTGGCCTCACTCGGTGGGTTGATCCTCAACGGGTGCACAACACAATCACCACCTACTTATGGCAACATCTTGCGCATGGGCGATGCGTTTACTTATCTCGCACACCGAACACTGTTGCCAGGACAATCGCTGGTAAAGGAATATAGCTTTAGCGATATTTCGTCTTTCCCGGCAACCGGCACCATCAACCCTGCACAAGAAGGCGCACCTGGTTACAATGCAGACTATGAAAAATTATGGAAAAATAATTTTAGTGATTGGCGATTGACCATTACGGGCAGCGTGGAAAGACCCGCTTCTTTTTCGTTGGATGATTTGAAACGCCTCCCGATACAATCACAGATTACACGCCACACGTGCGAAGAAGGCTGGACGGCCATCGCGCAATGGAACGGTGTGCCGTTGGGAATGCTGTTGCAAACTGTTGGCATAAAGCCTAGCTCGCGATTTGTAAATTTTTATTCCTATGATGGATGGCAAGATGGCTTGGATTTGATTGATGCATTCCATCCTCAAACGATTTTGGCTTATGGAATGAACGGAAAAGAACTTAAGGTGGCCCATGGCGCACCGTTGCGGTTACGCCTTGAGCGACAGATTGGCTACAAAAGCATGAAGTACCTGAGCAAAATAGAAGTAACCGACAATTATATTGATGTAGGTGATTTCGGTTGGGCCTGGTACACCGGAATTTAAAGAGTGGGCGGAGGTGATCTCTAAAGACCGTTCCCTACGCTGTCAGCATTTCCTTCTTCAATGCCTCCCTTACTTTCGGGGCGATCTTGGTTCCAAACAGTTCAATGGATTTCATCAGCATAGAATGCGAAGGTCCACCCACATCCATGTGCGCAGAGAAACGCGTGAGACCAAACATTTCGCTCAGGTACAAAATCTTATCAATCGCTTCGTTCCCATCGCCAAATAAATAAGCGCCATCTTTCCCGCGACCGTGCTCATATTGTGCGCGTGTAAACGGAGGCCACCCGCGGCTCGCCCCCACACGATTCATCTGCGAAGAATAAACAGGATAATACGCATCACTCAGCTGCTTGCTGTCCTCACCAAAAATGGCGTGCATGTGTACGCCTACTTGAAATTTTTTAGGATCGTGGCCAAAGTGTTCCCACAGCTCGCGATAATAATCGAACAGCGGTTTGAACTGTGCCGGGTTGCCACCAATGATGGCGAAGATCACGGGCAGGCCGAGCTTCGCAGCGCGCACTACTGACTCAGGAGTGCCACCCACGGCCACCCAAATATTCAAATGATTGTTCACGGCTCGCGGCAATACGATCTGATTGTCCAGTGCTGCACGATGTTTTCCTTTCCAGGTGATGCGCTCCTGTTCGTTTATTTTCAGCAACAGTTCCAGCTTCTCTTCAAACAGTTCGTTGTAGTGATTTAAGTTATAACCAAACAACGGAAACGATTCAATGAAACTACCGCGACCCGCCACCAACTCTGCACGACCGCTGCTGAGTTGATCGATGGTGGCAAAGCTTTGATAAACACGCACGGGGTCGGATGAACTCAGTACCGTTACCGCGCTGCCCAGTTTAATTTGTTTCGTTACCGAAGAAGCTGCGGCCAACACAATTTCAGGAACCGATACAGCATAGTCGGGGCGATGGTGTTCACCGATGCCGAAGAACTCGATGCCCACCTCGTCCATCAGTTTAATTTCTTCAATCAGTTCGCGCAGACGGTCGCCTGCCGATAAAGGTTTGCCGTGCTCATCGTAATGATTATCGCCAAACATGCCAATGCCCAATTCCATTCTTAAAAATAATTTTGATAATGACAAAGATGCACAGCAATTAGTTCCCGATGCAAAACCCTCATCATAAAAAGAGGCTGTCTCAAAAGCCGCCTTGTCATTCCGACCGTAGGGAGGAATTTGAAAATAGTTTCACAACGCTACTTCAAAGATTTCTCGCTCCTCGGAATGACAATTCAAAAGAGCTTTTGAGACAGCCTCTTTATTTTTTGTCGGCCGACACTTCAAATTCCGGGTAGTAACTCTTGAATCCCGACAGGCGTGCAATGGGCGCGAGAATGAAGCCTACAATCTTTTGCGCCAGCACTGGAGGGCCGTCACCTTTGTAAGAATCAAACCCTGCGGAAGTGAACAGCGACATTTGCAACACCGTTTTTCCCGAAGTAGCAAAGTCTGGGTTCTGGTCCATGAAGCCATACACTTGCACGAGGTGGTAGGCAAACTTTTCGGGAAACGCCACGTGACCTTTCATGCGTATCGTATCGGCCGTTTCGTTGAACGGTTTGTGTGGAGTGCCACGTGGAATCAGTATTTTTTCACCAGGGCGCAGTTTCTTCACTTCACCATCAATCCAAAGACTCATCTCGCCATTCTCCACTTCAGCAAATTCATCAAAGTCGGAGTGAATGTGAATGGGCGGACCACCCGCAAACGGATCTACCTGAAGTGAGCAGAACACCACTCCATTTTCATGTTTGATCACCGTTTGGCGAAAGCCTTCCGTCTTGCTGTAAAACTCCTGACCGGGTTTAAAATAATGTGCTACCTCCGGTTTCTGCTCCGGAAAAATAACGACATGTAACAAGTAACCGATGGTGAGGTAAACAGAGAGTGCCATGAAAAAATACATACCAATTTTTTTTACGTTTCTTTTCAACATATGATGTTTAGTTTGAGTGAATAACGAACGCTGTTGTTGAGGTAAAGAAACGGAAGGCGTTAGGCCGCGCCTTTATCAAATGATAAGAAGCGACTTAACAAATGATAAGAAATAAGGCCGCTTACTGATTCGTGAGTTCGTTGCGCAACCGACTCAGCGACACCGGGGTGATGCCCAAAAAGGACGCGATGATGGAATGAGGAATGATGTTTTCGAGTTGCGGATAGTTAGCGCGGAAGTAGAGCAGGCGGTCTTTGGCCGCGGTGGTGCGAAAGAGCACTTCAAACGAAAGGATTTTGGCAAACTCCCGTTCCATGACCGATTGTGCCATCACACCGATGGCAGCATTTGTTTCATGCAGCGTGCGAAAAATATCCACCGGCACTTTCAGGTACGTGCAGTCGGTGAGTGCTTGTAAAGAAAAAATACTGTTCTGATTCGAAGTGCGCGAGACGTGCGGAGTAATGATGCATTCGTTTTGATAAATCCCTGTAGTCACCCTCTGCCGGTCGCTGTCCAGGTTGAAGCGATGCGAGATTCCCTCCAGTTGAAAATATTCGTATTGATCGATGCGGTTTTCATGAAAGACAATATCGTCTTTGCTGTACGACTGAATGGAGCCGTTGTCAAAAATTAATGCCGTGTCTTCTTGCGCTACCGGTGAGTAGGTATTCAGAATTTTTCCCAGCAAGGCAGTGTAATCAGATTCCACGCGTATGGTTTACTTGAATGCATAAATCTAATAAATGCATCTTAAAAAATATCCGCTTCATCGAATGCAACCTTCAGCCACAGCCGTGCAGGTGCCATAACCTGACACCAATCAAATGATCGGGTTCACCGCTGTATAATTATTACCACACACTATCCATTAGGTTTTCGTATACAGGCAACAGGTAGCAACCACCCGTTGGGTAATCGCTCCACCCAACTTACCGATGCGTGGGGGAGGGCAGCGCACACTAATATTATAGGAGTGGTAACAGGGGCCTGCCCACCGAAGCACAGCGAAGGTGGGCGTGCCCCCAATTCGCTCCCTCAGGCCTGCTCACCGAAGCTCCGAAGGTGGGGTCGGGCTATCCGCTCCAAGTCCGCCCACCCACAGGACCATCACGCTGCGGGCTTTCCGCTACTATCCCTCACGCGGGCACTGTCAAATGAAGGAGAGAAAGCCCTGTCTTTTAAGTCTCAACTTTGTCAACATCATTATGTCCAAAATCTTGTTAATGATCTATCTCGATGTTAGCACATGAGGACGAGAATTGCTGGTGAAGAACACCTGCAATGGCCAAGAACACCAACAATGGCAAGAGGCCAGAAGTCGCTCGGCACTTCATCCGCGTACCCAGTAAATCTGATGCCCGTACTCTGGCATCAACTGAAATTAATTTTATATTACATGAGATTGAATTCCCTGTCTGAAAAACCAACACCTAACTATCCATACAATGATATCTCACAACTCCCTGTTCAGCCTTTGTAACTCACTGGCAATGTTCAGTTGGATTGCACTGGCGGTCTTTCCCCGCACCCTCTGGGTTAAACGCATCGTTCAGTCAGTAGTCATAATCCTGTTTGCGATTATCTATGCTGTGTTGGTGGGGCAGTCACTTAACCTGCAGGACTTGCAAAGTTTTGGTTCACTGGAAGGAGTGATGCAGCTTTTCACGCAGCCCCTGGCCGTATTGGTGGGCTGGGTTCACTACCTGGCCTTCGACCTTATGATAGGTTTGTATATTTTACACAGCGGCCAGAAACACCAGATTCATCACGCTCTGTTGCTGCCTTGTTTGTTCTTTGCATTCATGCTGGGACCAGTAGGTTTGTTATTGTTCACCATCGTGCGCACGGTGAAAACCAAAAACTATTGGGTAGATTATGTTTAGTCTGTTTTGTTTCGCCATGTCGATATGATAAAGTATTTCTTCTCTGAACTCCTCACCCGCAACCTAATTCTCGGGTACTTCGGCTACGCCTGTTTGGCAGGTACGGTGATCACAGCCATCTTGTGGATGACCACCACCACGGAGGTTAATAACATTAATGCGTGGATCAAGCCCTTTAAGTTTTTCCTATCCACCACCATCTTAATGTGGACACTAGCCTGGTACCTCGGTTACCTGCCAGCGTCCAAAGCGGTGCAGGCATTTGTATGGGTAACGGTTGCGGTATTTGTCTTTGAACTGGTGTACATCAGTATCAAGGCAGCGCAGGGCGAACTTTCTCATTTCAACATCAGCAGTCCGTTTAACGGATTGATGTTTTCACTGATGGGGGTGGCGATCTCGGTTTTTACTCTGTATGCCGCTTACATTGGGTGGTTGTTTTTCAAGACTCATTTTCCCCGTCTGCCTATTTACTATGTATGGGCGATCCGGTTTGGGTTTATCATTTTTGTGATCTTCGCCTTTGAGGGTGGCATGATGGGCGCACGCCTGAGTCATACGGTCGGGGCAAGCGATGGCGGAGCGGGACTTCCTTTTCTGAATTGGAGCGTGACGCATGGCGATCTGCGGGTGGCGCACTTCATTGGCATGCATGCGCTGCAAGTATTACCGCTGTTAGCATTTTACGTAATTCAAAATACCAAAGGAGTAATCGCTTTAGCGTTGGCCTATGCGCTGCTGGCCTCTTTTGTATTGTGGCAGGCATTGCAAAGTATGCCGCTGGTGAAGAGGAGTTGAAATATTTTTTTTGGGCGTTCCTGCCGTGTCAGGTGTTATCACCTGACACCACTACTCACTTTGCCAGGTGGTTATCACAGCCACCACTACTCACGATCTGTTAGTCCCTTAATTATCCGATGCAGTCAACTACTTTAATTGTCGTCTTATATTATAATAGAGGGGTTTCGTCAAGTAAAACATGTCAGGTGATAACAACTAGCATGGCGAGAAGTCATGATTTCCCTTTCAATAGATAAGCAGCGCGGCCAGCTGAATGCGGAATGGATGTCACGACCGGTTGATGCCAAAACAAAAATCAAAAAACGATCAACCACTCGTCTTGGTCTTGACATCCATGGAGCAGTCACCTACTTTTACTTCTCGACTAAAAAGAAACTTTTACGTGGCCCAACTATAAGAGGAGCTTGCAAAATGTACTACATAAACACATACATTGTGGCACATTTTGATACCCAGTAATGACAGAAAAAATGATGAACATGAATTCAGGAAAACTAAACAGAAATCAGATTGTAATTTTATTGATCATAATTTTGATTTTGCCAAGTTATGTAAATGCCCAACACAAACCACTAAGTGAAGGCATACCAGTTTTAAAAAAATATGATCAGGAGCATCTTTACCGCATTGCCATGCCAATAGGTGGCATTGGTACCGGAACTGTATCACTGGGCGGTAGCGGAGAATTCAGAGACTGGGAGATCATGAATGTACCCGCCAAAAATTACAGTACTGTAACCACCGGCAATGACGCCCCCTTTTTTTCGATCTATACAAAGAAGAAGGATGAAGCCCCAAAGTCAAAGGCTCTTTTAGGACCGATTCATTTCGCAGATTATCAACATTACGAAGGTCGTTCTGTCAATCATCATGGATTGCCCCGGTTCAGAAATGCTTCCTTTGAATCGACCTATCCGTTTGGTATGGTAACGTTATCGGACAGCACAATGCCTGTTAACATTAAACTGCTTGCTTACAATCCTTTTATACCGGGCAATGCAGATGCTTCGGGAATTCCTGTTGCCATCATCAAATATGAAGTGGAGAACACCAGCAATGAAACCATTGAGATATCCATTGCTGGTAACATCAGAAATTTTATTGGCAAAGACGGCAGCGAATATACATCAGACTGGAAAGGTGATTATATTCCAACAGGTGCAAAAGAAAACAAAAATGCATATCGCTCCGGTGATAATTTTTCGGGCATTTATATGTATTCCGATGGCGTTGATAAAGCATCTCCTGCCTGGGGAACAATGGCGCTTACTACCCCTGTTGAAGAAAATGAAAAAGTTAGCTACAGAACAAGCTCAGCGCAAAATGAATGGGGAAATGCCTTGCTCGACTTTTGGGATGATTTCTCGGCAGATGGAATGCTGACTGAAAAGACAAAACTGATTGATCATGACCCCATGGCTTCACTTGCTGTTTCAAAAACGCTCAAGGCCGGGGAGAAAAAAACATTCACATTTTATTTAACATGGCATTTTCCTAACCGGTTTGCATGGTCAAAATCAAACGTTGGCAACTACTACACCACACAATATGCAGATGCCTGGAATGTAATGGAAAAAGAAGTTGATCGATTGCCTGCGTTAACACAAAAAACAATTGAGTTTGTAAATGCTTTGATGAGCAGCAGTTATCCGGATGTCATTAAAGAAGCTGCTTTATTCAATTTAAGCACCCTTCGTTCACAAACTGTATTTCGCACAGAAGACGGAAAAATGTTTGGATGGGAAGGTGTGATGGACAGATTTGGTTCCTGCAAAGGTTCTTGTACGCACGTTTGGAATTACGAACAAGCCACACCTTACCTGTTTAATAGTTTAGCCAAAACAATGCGTGAGGTTGAATTTAATTACGCTATGAAAGAAAGCGGGCATATGGGTTTTAGAACCAATCTTCCATTGGTAGAAGCCGGTTCCGGCATTAATGTAGCAGCTGCAGATGGACAAATGGGAACCATTATGAAATTTTATCGTGAATGGCAGCTCTCTGGCGATAAAGACTTTTTGATGAAACATTGGCCGAAAATTAAAACAGCCTTGTCGTATGCATGGATCGAAAACGGCTGGGATGGGAATCAGGATGGGGTGATGGAAGGCGTTCAACACAACACCATGGATGTTGAATATTTTGGTCCGAATCCGCAAATGCAACTCTGGTATCTCGGAGCATTAAGAGCAGGTGAAGAAATGGCGACTTATTTGAAAGATGTAGCTTTTGCAAAAAAATGCAGAACGCTGTTTCAAAGTGGTTCTAAGTGGACGGATGAGAACCTGTTTAACGGGGAATACTATATTCAAAAAATTCAACCACCTGTAAGTAAAGCTTCTATCCCGAAAGGACAAATGGCAGGAATGGGTACGAAGCAAATTGATAATCCCGATTATCAGTTGGGGTCAGGCTGTTTAGTCGATCAGTTGGTAGGGCAATACATGGCTCATATTTTGGGGCTAGGTTACCTGGTAAAGGAGGAACATATCAAGACCACTTTGCAGAGCATCCTGAAATATAATAAGCGGGAAACGATGTTCGAACACTTCAACAATATGCGCTCCTTTGCAATGGGAGAAGAAAAGGCATTACTGATGGCCAGTTGGCCCAAAGGCGGTCGTCCTTCAATACCATTCCCCTACTGGTCTGAGGTAATGACCGGATTTGAATATACTGCAGCTATTGGCATGATGTACGAGGGGATGCAACAGGAAGGTCTTGATGTGGTGAAGAATATTCGTGACCGTTACGATGGCCAAAAAAGAAATCCTTTTAATGAAGGAGAATGCGGCCATCACTATGCAAGAGCAATGGCTTCGTGGGCAGGCATTATTCAACAGAGCGGTTTTGATTTTTCAGCTGTTGATAAAACCATTGGATTTACAAAAAAAGAGGGTGACTACTTTTGGTCAAATGGTAGTGCTTGGGGAATGTGCAAGATTTTAGAAGATAAAGAAAGTTATCAGGTAAACTTCTCTATTAAAGATGGTAAGATAGAATTGAAAAATTTTGCTCTTGGAGAACATCTAATTAAAGAACTCAAACAAACTATGACCCTAAAAGAAAATGAAAGTGTAAAGTTTGTGTTGAAAAAGTAAATGCAAATCATAAAGTTAAAATTTGAAAAAACACACTACAACATTTTGTATAAGTAATGGCAGGAAAAGCACTTAATGCTAAAATTTGTACCCCGCTTAAGCTGCGTGGCGGTTTGGCAGTAAAGAAGCCCGCAATCTGCGTGTACTCATACAATTTACCGTTGTTGCAAGCAATCCGTACATTCCAAAATCTTCAAAAACCATGAAAACACTTTTTCTAATACTTGCTCTTGGCCAGTTTACTCTTCATCTTAAGGCACAAGTAAACAACACTTCACACGTGACTCAGCATGGTGAAAAGGTTTTACAACTCTCAATTGTTGTTCCTATCGGTATTGATGAAACATGGAAACTTTTCACCACAGACGAAGGCCTGAAAAAATGGATTGCCCCCATTGCTAAAATTGATATGAAAACTGGTGGTTCAATTAAAACAAATTATGATGTTAATAAGACTATAGATGATACTTCAACCATCAGGCTTGATATTATAAACTACATAGAATATCAATTGCTCACATTGAAAGTAAACTTAAATGGCAATTTTCCTGAAGAAGCAAGACGTGAAGATAAAAATCTTCAAGAAATTTTGCAGTTCGAGAAAATTAGTGACAAGGAAACCAAAATAACTTCATCTATGGTTGGCTGGGGTAAAGGAAGCCATTGGGACAAAGCCTACGCCTTTTTTGAAAGAGGTAATATTTGGACTTTCAACGAAATGTTAAAAATATTTTAACAAAGCCTGCAGGTGAATCGTTTCTGCCGTGTCAGGTGTTATCACCTCACGCCACTACTCACTATCTGTTAGTCCCTTAATTATCCGATGCGGTAAAATAATCTAATTGTAGGCATATATTATAATAGAGGAGTTTCGTCAAGCAAAACATGTCAGATGATAACACTTTACCTGGCGTGAATCTTGGGTGGTAATGGAAAAAATACGCTTGTTTGCTTTTTGTACGCTTCAAATTTTTCGTTCCCTTCATACTTCTTCTCTAGCATCGGTACCCCTGATACGTAACGCAATAGGTAGGTGATCACAAGAGGACCTGCCGCGGTCATCCAGCCGCCAGGCATGCTCAACGCAAATAAGAAAATGCCCCACCACTGAAGCGCCTCTCCAAAATAGTTGGGATGGCGTGTATAGCGCCACAACCCGGTAGTCATAATCTCACCTTTGCTGCCAGGTCGTTTTTTGAATTGCCTTAACTGATAGTCACCGGCACATTCAAAATAAAAACCGATCAACCATACCACCATACCCACTGCATCCAACCAGTGCGTAGGTGCCGGTAAGGATAGGTTGATGAACAGCACTGGCCAAATGGTAATGAAGAGCAATACACCCTGCAGCATAAACACCTGTAAAAAACTGCGCAGGTAAAAATGCTTCCAATCTCTTCGCCATTGAGCGTATCTGAAATCTTCTGGCTTGCCATGGTTGCGCGCATGAATGTGCCACGCCAGTCGAAGACCCCAAACGGTAACCAGCAGATTCACGACACTTGCTCGATCATTGCCTCCGGATAAATAATAGGAGAGCCAGGCAAGAAACACAAAGCCCAATCCCCAGGCGACATCCGCTACATCGTTACGCTTTTGGATCACGGCAATCAGATACCCCATCGCCATATAGGCAAATAAGGCTAAAGCAAGAATCACATAAGGGTTCATGCTGCCCACCGCACGGCAATAAAGTACGTGATCACTGAAACAGTAGAAGCAAGCACACTACCCCAAAGCATATCAACGATCACTACGGTTAGCGGCCAGTCCTTTAGCGTGGCAAGATTCGTTAGATCATAGGTGGCATAGGTAATCAGTCCAAACAATGCACCTGACCATAAAGCGGTCGTCCATTCTTTTTTCTCGAGTGCGGGAGAAATGACATACACCACTAATCCTGCTAGGAACAGCAGGTAAAACAGGATGGCTGCAGTCCAGTTTACGTCAGGTTTCATTAAAAAGCCAATCTGGTTTTTGTAGAACGTGCGGGCAATAACACCCAGCCACACCATGTCGATAGCGAAGAACACGGGAAGCGCAATGGCATAAAGTTTAAGAAACATATCGTTATTAATTTATTGCTTGAAATCTAATGTAGTGAAATGCCTTTTGCCTTTGGTCGGTGTTGTCACCGACCAAAAGAGTATTCAGTAGGTTGGTCATAAGGCCAACCAAAAGCAGCAACTGAGCTTAATCCAAATCATATTCTTTTTTTAAAAACACTATTGTGTTTCTTGCTCTTACCTTCAGGATGTTCAGCCGATCGGTGATTAAGAAGGTACTTCCCCGCAACTGATGGATCCAGAAGGCAATATCTTGTTGCAGAGCCGGATCATAGGAACGTAAAGGTGGATTGCCAGTGGGCCGATTAATACCTTTATCAGTCACCATTTGATCGAAAACAAATGAGTCAAACATTTTGGTTATGATCGGAAATGCCTGGTATCGTTCGGTGCGCTCGTCATTATCGTTACTTTTTAATTTCTCCACTATTTTATAATAGGCTATGATGCTGTCTTTAGCTTGTTCATTTTGTATCAGCGAAGAGCCATCTGAGTTTTTGAATTGTGAAATGGTTCTGTCATTACTTTGAAACCAAACTGTTCTAACTAAAAGACGTCCGAAATAATAGAGGTCATTTTCGTATCCTTTTATTTTGTTATTCCTTAATAACAGCATAAATGAATCCATCATCATTAGTTTTTCCTCGCGATATTTAAGTGAACGGTTAATGCCAACGGTATCTTCCTTTAGATCTTCAATAAATGATTTGATAAGTTGACGTTCGTGACTTCTTTCGGTCAGATTCTCGCGATAGCTTTCAGCAAAAAAGCCAAGGGTAACAGCCAGAAAGATCATGGCAAATTCCAGGAAGTAATGCTTCCATGGTTTTGTCTTATTTGTGGCAGGTGAGGTGGGCGCTTCTTCCATAGTATAAAAGGTGTTGGTCAGGTAAGTTAAGAAACTTAGGGAATCGAAAGCGGTTAATGATCTACCCTACACTGATTTAATCTTAATTAACTTTTCTTTCAATCGGTCTATCACCGTCTTAGGAAGATTCTCTTTTACCAGCGTTTCAATAGATTCAATCGCCTCCTGCTTTTTGCCCATCAAAAGAAGAACATCAGCTTCCAGAGTGAACTTTTCGGCTTCATTGGATTGAGGAGTAGTGTAGTTGAAAAGTTTAAGTATTTTATTTTGCTGACGAAGGGCTTTCAGTGCCCGGTTAAGAATAGCAGTGTCTTTTGTGTGGGAAGATAAAACCTGTAAACCAAACCCGTAGTAGTTTCGAACCATGGAGGAGTGAACGTAATTGAATCCGAACGTTGTACCATATTCATTCAAATACCAATCGGATAGATTAATCCCTTGCTGTAAAGCCTCGTCTGATTCCCAAAATTCCCACTGAGAGTTTGATTCCACTACCGGAATAATCTTGCTGATATGTAATGTCTCATTGGCATAAGCGACTTCCAATGCGGTGTGAAATCGATACGTCCACGGATTGTACCAAAAGCTGAATATTAGCGCGACCAGATAAAATCTAAGGAATAATTGATGAAACAGTTTCCTTTTCCATACGATGACCGGTGTTAGAATCAGTAGCCCCATCATTCCGGTGAGGACCAGTTCATTGGCGCCTGCAAAATGAAGTACCTTAAAGACGAGGCCAACACATGAAATAGCGATGATGCCACCGCTTAAAATACCCAGCCATCGAACTTTCGTTAAATAATATCCCACAAAGTACATGAGGATGGATAAGGACATTAAACTGATGATCAGCATTTGATTGGCTCCATCGAACGAAAGCATTTTAAAAGTGGAGGCTATGCCAAAAAGTATGATGAATACCGCAACAGAATTTTTAACGAAATGCCATCTCCGTTGACGCGCTTCGTCCATTTCAATTTCGCCAAAGCGTTCATCGATGTGAGCACCCAACACCAACCATATGGCAGTATAAAGACTAATGATGATGGCGCTAATGGGAAATAGCTGGTAGGTCGGCCAATGAAAAAATATTTTTAGCACATAAGCTAAAACATATGGCGCCACACAAAGCAGGAATAACCAGGGCCCTAATCGTATAAAATGAATTCTAAAGTTTAAGAGCCAGGATTTAAGGGTTTGATTGATGGAATCCCGATTGAAATAAACAGAAGTGGCCATCACTAATCCAATAAAAATCCAGCCCATGGCTCCGGTGATAAACAAACTGCTGCTGATTAAGATAATGACAAACACCATAATAGCCGCATTACGGAAATACTCCATGTAGCGCATCACGGGCGTAATTTCTTCCATGATCACATTAGCATGGTGCAGTTGAAGATTTACTTTGCTGGTTAACTCATTCAATCGCGCACTTTTTTTACCGGTGATCTCTTCTTCATCCAGAAGGCTCTCTTCTTTTTCATTATAAGCCTTCGCCATATTAATAGCGGTTCGCACCCGATCAACGATGTCACTGAAGCGAAGGCGAGTGGCGATGACGGCAAGAAAGAAAATAGAACAAAACAGACTTTCTACCGAAACCAGACAAAACAGGCTTTCTTTTGTACTCAACCCCATGAGGCCTTCGTGGCATTGTGTCCAATCCAAATGAATAAAAGCTTGTGCCGTTAGGAAAATATAAGAAGCAAACTTTTCCAGATCATCGAATGAAATAAGTTCGGTCGCCATGATTTGAAGAAAACCACTAAAAGAGAGTGCACCAAACAAGGCGCTTTCCAATACATAGGCCTCCAGTCGACTGGTAAAGGAGTTGAGTTTTGTCTCCAGTAAGACAATCACTTCATCATTCTGATCTGCACTCAGGCCCTCGGTTACGAGCGTTTCTTTCTCGAGTTGCCTCACTAAATGATTCTCTTTTAAATTACCAATTCGAAAATAGCGCAGATAAATAAAGTAGTATAGAAGCAGCGCCAGAAGTGTGATGAAGGGTAACGGTACTTGAAGCAAGTAACTGATAAAGACACTCGTGCCCAGATACACCGCCAGCCAGGTGTATTGACTGGCCTTGAGTTCATATACAATCTGAAATTTTTGTTCTCCCCCGTATTGTTCCAGTAATTGTTTATTGAATTTTTTATTGGAAAGCCCAGCAACATATATCATAAAAAAGACTAAGGCAGAGATCGCGAATGTGTTGAAGACAATCAGATAATTTTTATCATAGCCAAAATAACTGAATGCCAGTAGCAATAACCAACGAAGGCCATAATCGAGTGTTAGTGGCCATATCGCAGTGGGTATTTTTAATAAAGGCCGGTTTTGAAATTGTTGTAGTTCTGATTCTAATGTATGTTTCTCCTCTTGAATTTGAGAAGTCGCCTCCTGAAGTTTCAATAAGGTGATCAATTCCCCAACCAGCTTTCCTATTTTTCTGCTGATGACCCGATCATCCATTTGTTCGGCTTTACTTTGCAAAATCAGAAGAGATGCTACTATCCAGATCTTATCATTGGTTGAAAAGGATGATGCTGCCTTTTCAATTTCATCCAGGTTGTGAAATGATTTTGAGGCAATCTGATTTTCAATATGCTGCAGTTGACTAAGTGAAACCCGACTGGCAAAGTGAGC
>CBHTSG010000025.1:0-20329 GCA_966095315.1 uncultured Cyclobacteriaceae bacterium | reverse complement strand
CGACCCTCAGAATCACAATCTGATGTTCTAACCAACTGAACTACACCCACCGTTTGGGAGGGCAAAGGTAGCCACACACAATGAAAATGCAAAACTGATTTGATTTTTAGCGGTTGAAAGCTAATCGTTCACCCATTTTAGCTTCATTTAATCCTGCCGGAGAGTAAGCATGATGTCCTGAAATCCACGTGTCGGTAACTGCCGACTGAAAGGTAGTTCCTTCAAAGGGCGACCATTGGCACTTCGCCAGGATGTTATTTTTAGTGACCGTCCAGGGGTTGTTTGCATCCACTAAAACCAGGTCGGCATAATATCCTTCACGCAAATAGCCACGCCTGTCAACTTCAAAAAGGATAGCGGGATTGTGACACATTTTTTCCACGATGCGTTCGATGCTGATTTTTCCCTGATGATAAAATTCCATCATGGCCACCAAACTATGCTGAACGAGTGGCCCTCCGGAAGGAGCCTTGAAATAAGGATTATTTTTTTCTTGCATTGTGTGTGGCGCATGATCGGTTGCAATCACATCAATGTTGTTATTCAGCACTGCGTTGAAAATAGCAGCTTGATCATTTGCTGTTTTAATAGCTGGGTTCCATTTGATTAATGTTCCAAGACGTTCATAATCCTGATCATTAAACCATAGATGATGCACACAGGCCTCTGATGTGATTTTCTTTTTTGCTAAAGGCAAGCTGGAGTCAAACAACACGATTTCTTTAGCTGTAGAGATGTGGAGAATGTGAAGACGTGTGCCATGCTGCTTAGCCAATGACACCGCAAACGAAGAAGACTCATAACACGCATTCTCATCGCGAATGATGGCGTGATAGCGTATAGGCATCTCCTCTCCAAATTTTTGTTTAAACGCTTCTGTGTTTGCTCGCACCGTTGGCTCATGCTCACAATGTGTGGCAATAATGGATGGGAAGCGCGAGAAAAATCCTTCTAGTGTTTTAGGATCATCAACCAGCAGATTGCCGGTGGAAGAGCCCATGAAAATTTTCAGCCCGCAAACGTCTTTCACATTTGTCTTTAACACTTCTTCGAGGTTATCGTTGGCCGCACCCATGTAAAATGAATAATTGGCGAGTGATGTGCGTGCTGCGATTTGATATTTCTCTTCCAGCAGCGCCTGCGTAAAAGTAGGAGGTGCCGTGTTGGGCATTTCCATAAAGCTGGTGACACCGCCTGCCACCGCTGCCCGTGATTCAGAAAAAATATTTCCTTTATGTGTTAAGCCCGGCTCACGAAAATGAACCTGATCATCAATTACTCCTGGAAGCAAAAACTTCCCATCGGCATCAATAATTTCATCAGCGCGCATCGATTGAAGATCTCTGTCGATCCGTTCAATGAATTGGCCCTTAATGTATACATCGCTTTCGAAGACCTTGCCTTCGTTTACTACCTTTGCGTTCGTGATTAGTGTGGAGTTCATTACCTTGTAAAGATAGAAATAGAAAATATGGATTCATCCGTGCAAAAAGGCTGGAGTGATTTTAAATTAAACAAGCAGTTGCTGCAGGCCGTTGAGGAGTCCGGTTTTTCTGAGCCTACAGAGATCCAACAAAAATGCATTCCTCTGATTTTGGGCGGACAACAAGTGATAGGCATTGCACAAACCGGTACAGGAAAAACGGCTGCCTACCTTCTCCCGATCCTTATGAAATTGAAATTTGCCCAGGAGGTTGATCCCAGAGCAGTTATTTTAGTTCCTACCAAGGAGTTAGTAGTTCAGGTGGAGGCCCAGGCCCAGGCACTTTCAAAGCATCTGGACTTGCGCATGGTGGCTATTTATGGTGGTGTAGGCCCCAAAACACAAATTGAAAAATTAAATCAAGGCTGTGACTTGCTCATTGCTACGCCTGGCCGTTTTACGGAGTTGTACTCCAGAAATGAGTTGAAGGTTAAGCAAATTAAAACGCTTGTTTTGGATGAGGCGGATAAGATGATGGACATGGGTTTCATGCCACAGCTCAGAAAAATATTTGAAGTCATTCCGCAAAAGCGACAAAATCTCTTGTTCTCTGCCACCTATCCTGAGAAAGTAGAGCGTTTGGGAAATGAATTTCTGGAATTTCCTGTGCGGGTGGAGGTAACACCGCAGGCTACTGTGGCCAGTAAAGTAGTGCAGGAGCTGTACCATATCCCCAACATGCGCACCAAAATTTCATTTTTAGAATACTTGCTGGCCGATCATGAAAAATTTAATCGGGTGATGATTTTTACGCGCACGAAAGATGCTGCCGATCAGGTTTTCAGATTTATCGATCGAAAAAATTTAGGTCCTTGCAAAGTGGTGCATTCTAATAAAGGTCAGAACACACGCATTAACGCCATGAATGAATTTAAAGAAGGCAAACTGCGTGTGCTCGTTTCTACTGATGTGGCTTCGCGCGGAATTGATGTGATAAACGTTTCGCACGTTATTAATTTTGATGTGCCGATTGTGTATGAAGATTATGTTCATCGCATTGGCAGAACTGGTCGTGCTTTTCAGAGCGGCATAGCAATCACCTTTGCCACACGACCAGAAGAATATCATATCGCAGAGATTGAGAAAATTATTCGAGAAAAAATACCGGTTAAACAATTACCAACTACTATTGCGATTGAAGAGACCAACGCGGAAGAAGCACAACAAATGGCCCGTGAAGTGGACCGGCAAAAGAGAAGGCTTGACCCTGATTTTAAAGGAGCCTTTCATGAAAAAAGAAGATAATTATCGATTAGCCAATTTTTCAATTAGCCAATGAACAGCATCGGCTAATTGAAAAATTGATCAGATTGACTAATTGTTTATTTGTCTTTGAATGATCGCAGTGTTCCGAAGTAATAATGCAAGCCTAATTGCACCCCCACCAGAAGATTGGCACGGGCTCCGAAAATGTTATTCAGGTTTCCGGATTTCAATTGATTGATTACATCGCCATTTCTCATATCGGTGAGACTATAATTGGCGCGAATTTGTGAAGACAAGTACATGTGCTTAGATAGATCAATATCCAAACCGAAAGCGGCTGCCAGCTGAAACTCTGCATTTTTGAAGCTGTTTAATTCTTTTGAAAGCACAGCCTTCGTGGGGACATCAGATGGGATTTTGTAAGTTCCATCGGGATTCAGTGATGCGGTAGGGAATTCTTTTTGGATGTCAGTAATGGTCAATCCATCAGGCATTGCATAGTTGCCGGCATTTGCCTGAACACTTTCTACAGCTTTTGTCAGAATGGAGAGCTGCGGACCGAAGTTAAAATTAGTGCGCGCCTTGCCGCTACCACCGCCCATGAATTTCATCATCATCGGCATGCTTAAATATTGCAGATCAATTTTTCGCTCACCGGAAATTTGTTTGGCGGCATTCACCATTTGGTAGATCTGGCCTTGATTGGTAAGGATTGACTCTAGTGATAGACCGAATTTCTTTCCGATGTCAACACCAAAGTTGAAACCGATGGGAGCCATCTGGTAAGTGTAGGTTGAATTGTAACGCGGATCTTTGCTCAAGCCTTTATCTAAAACAAAAGTGGCGTTGATCGCGGTGGTTGCGCCCAGGTGTATTTGTGCGCTGGCGCTCAACGCTAAGATCAAAGCAGAAACTGAAAGGAGAAGTCGCTTCATAAAAACATTAATTGGTTTGGGTTTTGAATTCAATTCATCAAAACTAAGTAACCCCGCGAGAATAGCGGTGGGGTTGTAAGTTTTTTGCCTAAAGTGGAAAATAAAAAAGGTGCAGGATTACTGCACCTTTCAAATAGGAGTAGAAGATCGTTAACCATTCATGGAGATCAGGAACTCTTCATTGTTTCGCGTTCCTTTCATTCTGGATTGTAAGAATTCCATGGCTTCTACAGAATTCATATCGGCCATAAACTTGCGAAGGATCCACACACGTTGAAGCTCTTCCTCTTTCATCAGAAGGTCTTCACGTCTCGTTCCGGAAGCAGGTACGTCAATAGCAGGATAAACTCTTCGGTTAGAGAGTTTACGATCCAACTGTAATTCCATGTTACCGGTACCTTTAAATTCTTCAAAGATCACCTCGTCCATTTTTGACCCTGTATCAATCAACGCGGTTGCGATAATGGTCAGTGACCCGCCATTTTCAATTTTGCGGGCGGCCCCGAAGAAACGCTTTGGCTTGTGCAATGCATTGGCATCCACACCACCGGAGAGAATTTTTCCGGACGAGGGAACAACGGTGTTATAAGCACGTGCTAATCGTGTAATAGAATCCAACAAGATCACCACATCGTGCCCACACTCGGTCATCCGCTTGGCTTTCTCCAATACAATGCTGGCCACCTTTACGTGACGCTCGGCCTGCTCATCAAAAGTAGAGGCGATTACTTCTGCTCTTACGCTGCGAGCCATATCCGTAACTTCTTCCGGACGTTCGTCAATCAGCAATACGATCAGATAAACTTCAGGATGATTTTCTGCAATTGCATTGGCAATATTTTTCAGCAAAACAGTTTTACCGGTTTTCGGCTGCGCCACAATCATTCCGCGCTGACCTTTTCCAATTGGAGAGAAAAGGTCAAGTATGCGGGTGGAAAGATTATCAGGAGTAGTGCTGAGTTTTAGTTTTTGTTCAGGGAAAAGGGGTGTCAGATATTCGAAGGCAACACGGTCACGGATCTCTTCGGTGGTTTTGCCATTCACGCTATCTACCTTCAGCAAGGCAAAATATTTTTCACCTTCTTTTGGTGGGCGAATTTGTCCCTTCACCGTGTCACCGGTTTTCAAACCAAACAATTTGATTTGCGATGGCGATACATAAATGTCGTCAGGGCTGGCCAGATAGTTATAATCGGAAGAGCGCAAGAAGCCGTAGCCATCCTGCATGATTTCCAACACACCTTCATTGGATACCACACCGTCAAAATCTTTTACCAGATTTTCGCGTCTCTGCTGCTGTTGGTTTTGACTCTGATTCTGATTTTGTTGGAATGGCCGATCCTCACGTTCTGCACGCTCAGGTCTGGGAGGAGCTTCATGATGGATCACGGGAGCCGTTTCCGTTGGCTCATCGAAGCGAGCTATGGAAGGATCAACATTAATATCAATGCTTTGAAGAAGTTCTTCGCTGCTCAATTCTTTTTCGGGTTTACTTTCTGCAGGGGTGGCAGGAGCAACATTTTCTCTTCTGCGTGGGCGCATTCTGCGCTCGGGTTCAGCAGCGGCAGCAGTTTTTTTCTCCGCTGGCGCTTCTCCGCTTCCGGTAACGGCTTGTTGATCGAGGATTTTGTAGACCAACTCTTGCTTGCCTAGTTTCTTGGCATTTTTTACGCCCATCCCCTCAGCAATATCTTTTAATTCGGACAGGAGTCTGACATTCAGATCGTCAATAGTGTACATGTGGTAGGTTGAAAATAGATTGATTAGAAATAAAAAATTGTTTTTGGTTTAGTGCTCATGAGAGAGCCGAAAAGCATCAGAACAAAATCATTTATGAAGGACTGAGAACTAATTTATTGATGGAAAGGGCCGAACCGGCCTCGATGACAATGCAAGTATAGTGCAAAATCGAATATTATCAAATCCATAAAAAAAATTATGGGCGGTTGTTTAATTTTGGCGCCTTATCCATAATCAATACTATGCTTCAGTTACAGATAGTGCGCGAACAAAAAGACAAAGTGCTGGAAGGTTTAGCAAAACGCAACTTCAAAGATGCACCGGAACTAGTGCGGCAACTGATCGACATCGACAAGCAGCGCAGAGAGACGCAATTTGCCTTAGATGAATTGAAAGCAAAGTCCAATGCCGATTCCAAAAAAATTGGCGAGTTAATGAAAGGTGGCAAAGCAGAGGAAGCCGCTCAACTGCGCACCGCGGTAGCAAACGATAAGGAGAAAGTGAAGACCCTGGAAGCGGATCTGACTGAATTTGAAAAACGTCAACAAGACGTTCTCTACAAAATACCCAACGTACCTGCCGAAAAAGTGCCGGCTGGAAAAACACCAGAAGAAAATCTTAATGTGCATCAACACGGCACTGTCCCTACATTACCTGAGGAAGCCTTGCCGCATTGGGAGCTCATCAAAAAATATGACATCATCGATTTTGATTTGGGTGTCAAAATTTCAGGAGCTGGATTCCCGGTGTACAAGGGTAAAGGAGCAAAGCTTCAGCGTGCATTAATTAACTTCTTTTTGAATGAAGCAGAAAAAGCAGGCTATGCCGAAGTGCAGCCTCCCATTGTGGTGAACGAAGCATCCGGTTATGGAACAGGACAGCTTCCCGACAAGGAAGGACAAATGTATTTTGTGAATGAAGACGGTTTGTATCTCATTCCTACTGCAGAAGTGCCCATCACTAATTTATATCGCGATGTGATCTTAAATGAAGAGACACTTCCTGTAAAGAATGCAGGCTACACGCCCTGCTTTCGCAGAGAGGCCGGAAGCTGGGGTGCACACGTGCGCGGTTTGAATCGCCTTCATCAGTTTGATAAAGTTGAGATTGTACAAATCTGCAAGCCTGAAGATTCTTATCGCCTGCTGGATGAAATGTGTTCGCACGTACAAGGACTGCTGGAGAAATTGGAGTTGCCCTATCGCAAATTACTATTGTGCGGTGGTGATATGGGTTTCAACTCTGCGATGACGTATGACATGGAAGTTTTTTCTGCCGCACAACAACGATGGCTTGAAGTGAGCTCGGTTTCCAACTTTGAAACCTTTCAGGCAAATCGCTTGAAACTCCGCTACAAAAACAAAGAAGGCAAAACTCAATTGTTGCACACGCTTAATGGAAGTGCATTGGCTCTTCCGCGCATCGTTGCCTCCATTCTCGAAAACAATCAGACGAAAGATGGCATCAAAGTTCCAAAAGTATTGGTGCCTTATACAGGATTTGAGTGGATTAACTAGCGCTTTGCTCAACCCCGCTGGGTATGAGTATTCTTATAAGGGATTCAGATTAATTGGGGCTGTCTTTTATTTTTCTGAGTGATCTTAACCCAATGATCACTAAAGCAGTAGCAAGCACGATCAATCCAATGCGAGCCGCGTTGGCGATTGCCGAAAATTCAGTGCCCTGCCATTTGGAAAAAATTCCAAACAGCGCCCATATAATTATCGGCAGAAAAAGCGATTCGCGAAAGCGCCAGGCAACAGCAATACCCAGTAAGGAAGCGATGCTGATCATGACCACTGTCCATTGCACCGGTGTCATCATTCCACCATCCCATTGCCAGTGTACTAAAAGAGCGGAGATGTTTGCAATGGTGGCCACACAAATCCAGGATAAATAAAACGTGAACGGGAGCTTGATTAAAAGTTTTTCCCCGATGTTCTGGATCGATTGTCGTTGAAGTAACAAGAAAATCTTCGTCAAGGTGTAAAGCAGTACTAACATGATCACTACTGAAGCCATCGGCAATAAATAATGCCACGCCAAAATCCAACTGGCGTTGGCAACGCACGACACTAGAAACCAATAGCTGAGCTCAGTGATATACTCTTTCGTTTGTACTTTGTATTGGTAGATAACAAATCCCACCTGAAGCAAATAGAGTAAACTCCAAACGGAAAAGGTAAAACCGGCAGGGGTAAACAAACTTGGATAAAAAGCGGAAACCTGCCCGGTGTTGTAGCCATTGATCGGTAAAATATTCGCCAGCGCATTTACAGTGAGCACTTCCAGCAAGCCAAAAATGTTGAGTAGCAGAAGGGTTTTGTTATGCTTCATGGTTAACGTTGTATCTAAAATAACCATTCATCACGGGAATTGTTGCTGAATGAAAGCTTAGTTTTTATTATTACTAAAACCAAAAAAAATCATGAAGTACTTATCCCTCATCATTTTGCCCGCAGCCTTCCTTTTGGTGTCGTGCGGCACACCCCAAAAAGAGGAGCAAAAATTTCAATATCCGGTTACTCAAAAGGTTGATACCGTTGACAACTACTTTGGCACAGCCGTTCCAGACCCTTATCGCTGGCTGGAGAATGACACCACTAAGAAAACAGGCGATTGGGTTAAAGCTCAAAACGAAGTAACCTTCGCCTATTTGAAAAACATTACTTACCGTGAAGATGTAAAAAAGCGATTGCTGGAATTGAATGATTATGAAAAATTGACCGCTCCGTTCAGGCGAGGCGAATATTACTATTTCTACAAGAACTCAGGCCTGCAGAATCAGAGTGTACTCTATCGGAAAAAGGGTGAGAACGGTTCTCCCGAGGTTTTTCTTGACCCCAATACTTTTTCGAAAGATGGCACTACTACCATGCGGGGGTTGTCGTTTTCGAAAGACGGTTCGCTGCTGGCATATGAAGTTGCAAAAGGCGGTGCCGATAGGGCAGAGGCTGTTGTGATCAGAACATCCGATAAATCCTTAGTGGAGGATACCATTCGAAACATGAAGCAGAGTGGGATCGCCTGGAAAGGTAACGATGGCTTTTATGTAAACCGATTTGCCGAGGGGTTGAAAAACCAACTTTCAGCCAAGAATGAGTTTCAGGTACTATACTATCATAAAGTTGGAACACCTTCTTCGCAAGACAAAGTTGTCTTTGGAGATAAGCAAACCAGCCGATTTGTTGGCGGCTACTTAACCGAAGATGAGCGCTTTCTGGTCATCGTCACCTCTAATGGCACATCCGGGAATGGATTGTATGTTCAGGATTTGTCTAATCCGAAGGGACAGATCATTCCCATGAAAACAGATTTTGAAAGCGAGCAAGCCATTATTGAAAATGTGGGCACAAAGCTGATCATTGAAACCAATTTGAATGCTCCAAACAGCAAGGTTGTGGCGGTTGATTTTGCAAAACCTTCATTCGAGAACTGGAAGGACCTGATTCCTGAAACAGAAAACAAATTATCAACATCAACAGGTGGAGGTAAAATCTTTGCCAGCTACCTGATGGATGTAAAAACACAAGTGAAGCAGTATGATTTGAATGGAAAATTGGAACGCGAAATAAAACTACCTGGCATCGGCACCGCGGGCGGCTTCAATGGCTGGAGCGATGATAAAGATTTGTACTACACCTTCACTTCGTTCACCTATCCCTCCACAATTTTTAAGTACAACGTGGCAACAGGAAACTCTACCGAGTATCTCCGACCGGCAGTTAAATTCAATCCGGATGATTACGAAACCAAACAGGTTTTCTATACGAGCAAGGATAGTACAAAAATCCCGATGTTCATTGTTTACAAAAAGGGAATTGAGTTGAATGGTAAAAACCCAACGTGGTTGTATGCGTATGGAGGATTTAATATCAGCTTAACGCCATCGTTCAACACGTCACGCATTGTGTGGCTGGAGAATGGAGGTATTTTTGCGCAGCCCAATTTACGGGGTGGTGGTGAGTACGGTGAGAAGTGGCACGAAGCAGGCACAAAAATGAACAAACAAAATGTGTTCGATGATTTTATTGCTGCGGGAGAATACCTGATCAAAGAAAAATATACTTCGAGTCAATATCTCGCAATTTCGGGAGGATCAAATGGCGGGCTATTGGTTGGTGCTACAATGACTCAACGTCCCGACTTGGCGAAAGTCGCTTTCCCTGCTGTTGGTGTGATGGATATGCTTCGCTATCATAAGTTCACCATTGGCGCGGCCTGGGCCACCGATTATGGAACGGCAGAAGATTCAAAGGAAATGTTTGAATACTTGAGAAAATATTCACCCGTTCATGCGCTTAAGCCTGGCACAAATTACCCCGCCACGCTTGTAACCACCGCTGATCATGACGACCGTGTGGTGCCTGCGCACAGCTTTAAGTACGCTGCAACGTTGCAGGAAAATCAAGCGGGAACCAATCCTGTTTTGATTCGCATCGATGTAAATTCTGCTCACGGCTCATCGAACCTGACAAAGTCTATTGATATGATTGCTGATCAATACTCCTTCGCATGGTATAACATGGGCGTTACTCCACCCTTAGCCAAGAAGGGAATGTGATTTCCAAATGAAAGGTTAAAGCAGAAAGCAGAAAGTTGGCAGTAAAGAACTTTACGCGTCCTGCTTTCGACTTTAACCTTTTTCACTTTTCACTTCTTTAATTTTCTCTGCAGTTTTTTTTCCTACCAGCTCAATCAATTCTTCGACAGGAGCTTCTTTGATTTTTTTAAACGACTTGTAGCGCGCCAGAAGTTTATCGGCAGTTTTTTTGCCAATACCTTCAATTTCTTCCAGCCCTGTTACGAAGGTAGAGTTGCTTCGCTTAAGGCGATGAAAGGTAATGCCAAAGCGATGAGCCTCATCGCGGATACGCTGCATCAACAAGAGCCCTGCTGATTTTTTACTGATGTGTAATGGAAATGGATCTTCAGGATAGTAAATCTCTTCGAGTTTTTTGGCAATGCCAACGATGGGAATTTTACCGTAAAGACCAAGCTCCTTTAATGCCTCGCATGCGCTGCTGAGTTGACCCTTGCCTCCGTCCACAATAATCAGGTGCGGAAACTCGCCTTCTTCTTCCATGATTCGTTTGTAGCGCCTGCCTACGATTTCTTTCATGGAGGCAAAATCATCGGGGCCAATGACAGTTTTGATATTGAAGTGACGATATCCTTTCTTATCCGGCTTGCCATCGACAAACCGCACCATGGATGCCACCGGGTTGGTGCCCTGAAAGTTGGAGTTGTCAAAACACTCAATAATTTTTGGAAACTGAATGAGCCGAAGATCCTGTTGAAGGATCGAAAGCACCTTGTTCTTTTTCGATTTCTGCGCCTCTTTGTCGATCTCTTTTTCTCGCTTTTGGTAAAGTGCATTCTTCAGTGAGAGGTCAACAAGTTTTTTCTTATCTCCAATTTGTGGCACCACATTTTCAAAATCATCCGATTTCAACTCAATGGGTATGTTCGTGAATACTTCTGGGTTTTGACTGCGATAGGTTGTGCGCAGTTCTGGAATGACGAGGCTTAAAATTTCCTCGTCTGTTTCGTCCAGTTTCTTTTTTACTTCAATGTTTTTTGAAAAGATGATGGCGCCTTCCTTGATTTGTAAATAATTCAAGTAAGCATCCTGCTCTGTGCTGGTGATGGTGATCACATCAATATCGGTAAGCTTAGGATTCACCACCAGCGATTTCACCTGAAACTTCTCCAGCAGTTCTAATTTATGTTTAAACAAAGCGGCTTGCTCAAACTTTAGTGCCTGGGCAGCTTCATTCATGTGCTGCTTAAAATAGGATTCAACGGTGCTTAAGCTGCCTTTTAAAATATTGCGGGCCTGAGCCAAATCTTCCAGGTAACTTTCTTCGTCCTGAAGACCTTCACAAGGGCCCTTGCAATTTCCGATGTGATACTCCAGGCATACTTTGAATTTTTTCTCGGAGATATTTTCGTGCGATAAAGTGAGCGAACAAGTTCGAATGGAATACAACTGTCGCACTAATTCAAGCACACTCTTCATGGAGACCACGCTAGTGTAAGGCCCAAAGTATTCTCCCTGTTTGGGTAAGTATTTACGAGTGGAAATTATTCGCGGAAAGCGTTCTTTCAAAATACACAAATACGGAAAAGTCTTATCGTCTTTGAGGAGGATGTTGTATTTCGGCTGGTTTTGTTTGATGAGATTATTTTCGAGCAGCAGCGCGTCAAACTCTGAATTGGCCAAGGTGAACTCAATGTTGTCAATCTCTGAAACGAGCTTCTCGGTTTTTCGATTGTATTGCGACTGCTTGTTGAAATAACTGCTGACTCTTTTCTTCAGGCTTTTGGCTTTGCCAACGTAAATCAGAACACCCTCTTTGTTATAGTAGCGATAAACACCCGGTGAATCAGGAAGCGAAGCAATAATGTCGTTTAGTTTTTCAGGACGCAAGAGAGTTACAATTTACAAGGTGCAATTTACGATTGTTGAAATCACAAATCGTAAATCCTTAATTGTCTTCCCACTGCTCTTCATCACGCAGCTCAATAGAGTCAGGTAGTTCTGTGTAGCGTCCGCAATCCAGCGAAACGTCCAGACCGGTGGACGGTCGCTTGAATTGTCCTTTTACTATTCCGGTGGAGGCATCGTTGTAAACAGCCATCATATACTTTGCCCAAATGGGGCGGGCAGTGCGTGCACCTTGTCCAAAATCCCAGGATGGAAAACGTACTGCACGTTCATCGCCACCTACCCAAACGCCCGTCACTAGATCATGCGTGGCGCCCATGTACCATCCATCGGAGGCATCATTGGTTGTTCCAGTTTTACCACCAATTTCATTATCGATTCGTAATTCACGAGGCAATCCCAATGAACTTCCGCCTTCTTCTTCCGCACCACCCCTTAGCATGTACACCATTTTGTATGCCGATTGTTCATCAATGGCCTGACGCGTTTTAGGAACAAAGTTTTCAATTACGTTTCCGTTCTTGTCTTCAATACGCGTGATGAAAAGTGGCTGTGTGCTGATGCCTCCATTAACAAACGTGCTATAGGCACCCACTAATTCATACAAGGAAACATCACTTACGCCAAGGCACAGGGAAGGCACTGCATCCAAATCACTTTCAATGCCCACACGGTGTGCAAACTCCACAACATTTTCTGCGCCAAGGGCCTGCATTACCTGAGCCGTGATGGAGTTTGTTGAGCGAGCCATTGCCTGGCGGATGGTTTCTACTCGTCCCGTTCCATAGCCACCATCAGCGTTTTTGGGTGACCATGTGCCACCGGGCACTTTGAATTGAGGCGAAATATCTTTCATCGGATGACAAGGTGAATATCCATTCTCCATGGCCAATCCATACACAAACGCTTTGAAGGTAGAGCCTGGCTGTCGCTTACCCTGGCGAACGTGATCGAACTTGAAATACTTGTGGTTGAATCCACCCACCCATGCTTTGATGTGGCCTGTGTTAGGATCCATTGACATCAACCCCGTTTGCAGAAAGCGCTTGTAGTATGCCAATGAATCGTAGCTGCTGAAAAGTGTATCGCGCTCGCCATCCCAGGTGAAAATGGTCATAGGCTTTTTCAATTTTAGCATGATGGCTAATGAATCCGATTTTTCACCGTACTTCTCTGCATACACTTTGTATGCGTCCGTCTGGCGAATCCGCTTATTCAAAAAATCTTTTAACTCTCCACCATTCTCATCCGACCATGGATTGCGTTTTCTTTTCGCCCACTCTGCAAAAAATTGCTTTTGCAATACCTTCATATGTTCATTCACGGCATCTTCCGCATATTTCTGCATGCGGCTATCAATAGTGGTGTAGATTTTTAACCCTGAGTTCCACAAATCGATGCCTCTTTCTTTGCAATATGCCATCAGGTAATTTCCCATTACCGTGCGGAAATAAGTCGCTAACCCTTCGTTGTGATTTTGAATATTGTATTTCAACTCAAGTGGCAGTGCACGCATGGAATCGTACTGTTCACGTGTTTTCATCTTATACCCTTGCCGGTATATTTTGTAGAGTATTTCGTTGCGTTTTCGAAGCGAGGTTTCAGGATTGCGCTTCGGATCGAAAAGCGTAGCTGCCTGCAACATGCCCACCAGCACCGATGATTCTTGTATGTTGAGACTGTCTGGCTCCTTGCTAAAATAAGTTTCTGCAGCCACTTTAATACCAAACGTGTTGCTACTGAACGTTGCCGTGTTGAGATACATCGCAATGATTTCGTCCTTGGTAAAGTTCTCTTCCAATTTGACCGAGATGATCCACTCTTTTGTTTTTTGAATCACGCGCCTGGGTATTTTTCCAAGGTGGCTCAGCAAGCCATCCAGATTGCGATCTGGATTCATCGTATAAAGATTTTTTGCCAGCTGCTGTGTGATAGTACTGCCACCACCCTGAGGATTTAGTGTAAGTAATCCAAACGCCACGCGCAGATATGCAGGCAAGTCCAATCCTGAATGATCATAAAAGCGATGATCTTCTGAGATGATCAACGTGTTTACTAAATCTGCAGAGAGTTCTTCATAACGAACCTGACTTCCGCTGTTGCGATAATAACGACCAAGTGTAACGCCATCGGCAGAGATTACTTCTGACGACAGATCGTTTTCTGGATTTTCAACTTCTTTAATGCTGGGCATGCCGCCATACAAACCAAATAAGTCGATGCTTACGGTGAATACATAAAGCGGAAATCCCAAAAAGAAACAGAGAAAAGCTATCCAAATGTATTTAATGGCTTTCGTGATCCACGGCTTGCGGATGCTGAGAAGCTTATTGATTTTTCTTTTGATAGTTTCGATCAAAGAAGGTGAGGTACTCATCCAGGGCTTTGGTTCTGTAAAACGTTTGAAAATTACCGTTGCTAATTACAAAATTATAGAATTTATAATTGGAAAAAGGTTTTGTGGTACTGATCTGGGCGAGGAATTTGTCGAAATAACTTAGCGCACTTTCGCGATCAGGGAACTCAGAGACCATGGTCAGAATTTTTTCATCATTAAGGGCCAGGTTGCTGGTAATTAGCTTAAGAGTTGGCCACTGGGCATCATTGAATTTTTCAAGGGCGGTGGTGATGGGATTGGTAATACGATCGGCACTGTTATAAACCACAATAAAAATATGTGGCCCTTGCATGGTTTTATCAAATTGAATGCCTTTGGCTTTTTCAATTTTTTCGAGCAGTGATTTTGAAGCCTCTAATAGTTTTTCGGCATAAGGCTTCAATGTGCCATCAGGATATTTCTTAATGTATTCCCCAAGTTCAAACTGATATTGACTAACGTCTTCGGTGCGCCCGGTGATGAGAATTTTTAGAAGCGCTAACTGTGGAGTGAAGCCTGTTTCGCCCAAACTTGCAGCGCGCGAAATTTTTTCCTGTGCCGCCCGCAGATTGTTTGCCTGGTAATCAGCGAAAGCTTCTTTATAGATGAGCTTTTGCTTTTCGGCTGCCACACTGGTTTCTTTCAGATAATCCGGATTGAGGATAACCTTGGTGAAGGTGGAGTTTGGATGGTTGTCTTTCAATTGCTGAACATACGCATTGGCGCGATCAGGATTTTTTTCTTTGTGGATGAGATACAATTTATAAAGTGCTTCCGATGCAAAATCAGATTGCGGGAACCGACTCAATAATTGCTCATACGATGCGGATGCATTTTCTTTTTCATTCAGATTGAAATAAAACAGATCGCCAAGTTTAAAGTACGCCTCTTCAATTTCGCTTAGTAGTTTTCCCTTGTCTGAATCGGTTTGTGGAATTTTAGACATGAGCTGGCCCACTTCATCTACTTTGGCTACACGTTGATCTCCTTCTGTTTTGCCCTTCTCTTTTGGAGCACCGAGGGCACCGTCCACTGCGTTTGCTGCGGCTATGCTGGCATTCTTGTTTGACCTGCGCCAGTTATCTTCCAGGGCAATGGTGCCCCATACGCGTTGAAACTCCGACTGACCTGATGCTACCGCAGAGGTATTACCAAAATACCAGGCTACACCAGTGGGTTGATTTTGATTGAAGAATGCGTTGCTTTCGTTACGGTTATCGCTTGCTGAGCCAGAAGATTTTTTCTTTTTCTTTCGCGAGGCCTCCAATTTTTTTTCGCGCAGGGTCAGTGCAGAGTCTAACCGTTTTCGAACCGTGGCCGTGTCAAATGATGCGAGATAGAGCAAGCTGTCATTTAGCGAAATCGTTTCAGTGTAGTTGGCAAACTCGCCCAAAATCTCCTGTCGCTTCTTGATGGCATCGTAATCTTCAAAATCTTTTGGTAAGGCATTAACCGAACTATCGTAATACAATTTTGCCAGACTGTATTTTTTCAATGAGTCAAAATGAATTTGGCCAAGCCGAAGGAATGCACTTCCCTGAATGCGTTTGTTTTTTCCCGCATGAGCGGAAAGTTTATAATCTTCTATGGCCTGAGCAAGATTTCCCTGCTTGCGTTCAAACTCACCAAGCTCGTAATAAATCTTATCGCGAAACTCCTCATTCTTAGCATCGGTAAGCATTTTATCAAATTGTTTGCGCACCAACTTGATGTCTTTAGGATTGGTGAACTGCGCAACTTGAGCCATATTTAATCGTGCATAAAAATCCACTTCATACTCTGGATTGGTGGAAAGACACTTGCGATAATAATTATAGGCTTCCGAGTTGAAACCCAGCTTTTGGTAAACTTGCCCGATGATAAAATAGATTCTTCCTTTGCGGTCTTTTGGCACCAGCAATGAATCTGCCTTAGAGAGATTGCGCACCATGTTATCATAATCGTTGCGCACCTGGTAGTAGTAAGCTTTCTCCAGATAAAGATTTTTTTGATTGTGCTTGCTTAGTTTTTCTTTTTCCAAAAAATGAAATACTTCCGCTGCCCGATCGTAATCATCTTGCTCTGTAAACGTTCTCATCAGGTAAATAAGCGCCTGATGACGCACTTTAGGATCTGAACTTTTAGTGTTTACAAACTTGAAGGTTTGAATGGCATTTTGAAAATCGCACGAGTACAACCGCGCCAATCCTACCTGAATGTAATTGTCATCAACCCATGCACTATTAGGATGACGCTGAATGGAAATGGAAGCCATCTTGATAATCTCCTCAATGTCCTTCGCATAACTTTTAGCTAATACTGTGTCGAGTTTCGGGAATAGACGCAAAATGGTGTTATGATCATCGTCAAGACTTTTGAGAATGACCTTTTCCACCTCCCGGGTTTTTTCTTTGGCATAGTAGTAGCCATTGTAGTGCGCGGTCAGGTTGTGATAGATATTACTGGTCACCGAAGTCTGCTCAATGGAACAGCCCCCGAGAAGTACCAGCAGGAACAAGGCGATATTTCTGATCAATCTCGGCAAACGCAAAAGTTCTTCAATTTTCAATCTACAAACGTAAAAAACAGATATCCAATATTATAATCATCAGGAATATCTAATTTTGCCAAAATTTTTTCGATTGAAGCCAAAGCGAACCATCACCGAACGATTGACCACCAAGTATCAGTTGGTTATCCGCAATGAAGATAACCTGGCGGAAAAAACCACTGTTGGATTTACGTATGCCAAATTACTGGTAGTTTTTGCCTCCGCATTTTTATTGGTGTTTATGTTCAGTCTCTTTTTGTCGAAAACATTGTTGGCAAAATGGTTTGATCCGAAACATGCCCAGTTGGAGTCGAACAAAAAATTATATGAGCTGGCACTCAAAGTAGATTCGCTTGCGTTGGAGGTTGATCGCAAGGATCAATTCATTTTAAATTTTCAACGCATTCTTAGTGGCGATACCTCCAGTGGTTTTGTCGATCCGGCTCAAGCATTGAAAGGTGACAACCAGCAGGTGAAGGCTGTGGGCAACATGAAGCTGAATGCGTCTGATTCCCAGTTCAGAAAAGAATTTGAGCAATCAGAATATTCATTGGTGACGCTTGCCAGCGGAAAGTACCGCGAGCTGCAAGAGATATTTTTCTTTTCTCCCATCACCGGATTCATCAGCGATAAGTACGATGTGAAGAAAGCTCATTTTGGTGTGGACATCGTGGCAAAGACCAACGAGCCGGTGAAATGTGTAGCCGATGGCACCGTGGTTATGGCCTCCTGGACGCAGGATTCGGGCTACGTCATTGCCGTGCAGCACCGGGCCAACCTGGTATCGGTGTATAAGCACAATGCCGAATTGTTGAAAAAAGTTGGTAGTTTTGTAAACGCTGGGGACATTATCTCAATAGTTGGCAATAGTGGAGAGATGACGGACGGGCCACACCTGCATTTTGAATTGTGGTACAACGGAAACTCATTGAACCCGGAAGAATTTGTAACCTTTTAATACGCAATGCCATGATCACAACGAAAGAACAAAAAAGAGCGGCTGAAGAAATTAGTAACTCAAGCAATGTTATCGGTAAGGGAACAGTGCTGGAAGGAAACATAGAAACCTATGGCAACATTCGTATTGAAGGTAAGATCATTGGCAACATTAAGTCAAAATCGAAAATTGCATTAGGCGGATCAAGTCATGTGGAAGGAAACATTACCGCTCAAAATGCAGATATAGAAGGAGAGGTAAGAGGCAAAGTGGATATCTCAGAAATGTTGGTATTGAAATCTACAGCCGTAGTGCACGGTGACATCAGCACCGGCAAACTGGTGGTGGAGCCGGGTGCGGTGTTTAATGGTAGTTGCAAGATGGGAGCTGCCGTTAAGGATATTAAGATGGGCGAAAATGGTGTGCGCTCCACAAGCCTGTCAGATGTAGTCAGGGCTAATTAAGTTCGTGGAAGACCGCGAAGAAAAATCCTCAAATAAATTTATAAAGTACAGCGGCCTGGGCATGCAAATGCTAGGTACGATAGGTATTGCGGCTTGGCTTGGATTTAAGCTGGATGAATACCTGGGTCTTCAGTTTCCAGCGTTTTTATTGTCCTTTGTTTTTCTATCCTTCGGAGGAACGCTTTACCAGTTATACAGGACCATTGACAAAGATTGATTCATGCGGTTTGTAGTTGCGATGTTGCTCTCTCTAATTGCTCTCATCGCTGCACTTTGGTTTGGAAGTCAACAACTGTGGTGGTCTATTCCTTCTTATGCAGTGGAATGCATCGTGCTGCTACTCACCGTTACGGTGATTTTATTTTTTTACCTCAAAACCATTCAGCGCAAACAACCCGGAATTTTCGTTCAGTTTTACTTGCTCTCCATTTCCTTAAAGCTGATCGCGGGGTTGTTCTTTCTGGGAGCAATTTTTTTGTTAGATGAAGGAGGCAAAGCAGGTGCAGGAGATGCCGTTTTGTTTTTAATTGCCTACTCGCTTTTCACTGGTATTGAAGTCTTTTTTCTTCTTTCCCGCAAGGACCAATAAAGGGGCAAATTTTTTTTAAATCGTTTTTTTGGGAAGCTATAATTCATAGTTTTGCAGTCGATTTAATAAGCCCTAGTTCGACCCAGATGAAAAAGCCCTTTTTAGCAGTAAAATCAGCGTTTTTTGCACTTCTTTTCTCTGTTTTGACAGGTCTTTTTTTACCGGTGTTTGCACAGGATCAGGAGGTTCATGAGGAGCATTCGGCAGATACCACAGCAGCGTCAAGCCATGAAAATGAACCCTTCAATGCCAGCGAAGTGATTTTACACCACGTGATGGACGATCATCAGTGGCATTTTGCAGATTGGCTCGTGGTGCCACTCCCCATTATCGTTTATTCAGAGGAGAAAGGTCTTGACGTGTTCATGTCCTCAAATTTTTACGAACACCATAAGCCTGTGGAGTACAACGGCTATAAACTTGAACATAATCACATAGTGTTGGCAGATTCCGGCAAGGCAGTTTTTGATTTGTCGATCACCAAGAATGTGGCCATGCTGTTAATTAATGCAGCACTTCTTCTCTTTGTATTTCTATCGGTGGCTAAAGGATTCAAAACCAATAAAGGCAAAGCTCCAAAGGGGATGCAATCGTTCTTTGAGCCCATTATTCTTTTTGTTCGCGATGAGATTGTAAAGCCGAACATCGGCCATAAATATGAAAAGTTTTTGCCCTACCTGCTCACGCTGTTTTTCTTCATCCTGTTTGGTAACCTTTTAGGATTGTTGCCAGGTGCAGGAAACATGACGGGTAACATTGCCGTGACGATGACCTTGGCAGTGTTCACATTTTTGATCACCAACTTTAATGGAAATAAAAACTATTGGTCGCACATTTTCTGGACACCCGGTGTGCCGCTTCCACTTAGAATTGTAATTCTTCCGGTGGAGATCATCGGTATTTTCACCAAGCCATTTTCGTTGATGATCCGTTTGTTTGTGGCGATTACAGCGGGCCACATTGTATTGCTAAGCTTGATTTGCTTAGCCTTCATCTTCGGAAGCGTTTGGGTTGGTTTTGGATCGTCTGTTATAGTATTGTTCATTAGCTTGATTGAGTTGTTGGTAGCGGGTATTCAGGCTTATGTGTTTACCCTGTTTACTTCATTGTACATCGGTATGGCAATTGAAGACCACGGTCACGATCATTAAAAGGAATTAAAGAAATCCTTCCGGTTGGAAGGTGTAGTTTAACTTAAATAAATAAATCTATGTTGTTAGCACTTTTATTGGACATCAGCTACGCAATTATGGGCGCTGGTATCGGTGCTGGTCTGGCTGCAATTGGCGCTGGAATTGGTATCGGTAAAATCGGTGGCTCTGCCATGGAAGGTATGGCTCGTCAGCCTGAAGCTTCCGGCAAAATCCAGAATGCCATGCTGGTGATCGCGGCCCTTATCGAGGTTGCTGCGCTCTTCGCATTGGTTATTTGCTTGCTGATCTCCTTCAAGTCGTAAGAAAGAACCCGCCACAGCACTGGGCTGGGCGGTTCTTTTTTTTTAGTTTTATTTAAACACAACTGAAAATTATTCAATAGAAATATGGATTTGCTAACCCCCGGCACTGGCCTTATTATCTGGCAACTTATCATTTTCGTGTTGTTGGTTTTCCTTCTTGG
>CBHTSG010000024.1:0-38115 GCA_966095315.1 uncultured Cyclobacteriaceae bacterium | reverse complement strand
TCCGTAGCTCAGCTGGTAGAGCAATACACTTTTAATGTATGGGTCCTGGGTTCGAATCCCAGCGGGATCACAAATCGGAAACCATCCGAAACTAAAGCCGCTCAGAATCAATTTCTGGGCGGTTTTTTCATTTTTAGCCCATCAAAAAGTAACAACGAAATCCAACGGGTAGGTTACCTATTCGGTTACCAAGTCTTTTTCCGTTAATAGGTAACCGAGGGTGTTGTAAGATGCTGAATCACAACATCCTCCACCGACTGTAATTTGATCCATTTGCCATCAAAAGACACGAGTTCGGTCACCTAAAATTTTTAACGCAATGAACTTAAATCAAACTTTCTCAATTCTGTTTTGGCTCAACAAAGCCAAGATGAACAAACAGGGCTTGATTCCCATTTGGATCAGGATCACTGTCGATGGCAAACGCGCAGAGTGTTCTACGCAAAAACAAATTCATCCTAAATTCTGGGATGCAGAAAACAATAAGGTTTTAGAAAAATATAACGAGGCTAGGTCGATCAATGATTATTTGACACTTGTTAAGGCCGACATCCTCCGTCACTACAACATACTTTTATCAACTAAGGAGTTCGTCACAGCGGAAGACGTTAAGAACAGTTATAAAGGAGTTAGGGAAATAAAAAAAACTTTTCTCCAACTCTTCAACCTGTTCAATCAAAAACTTTCTGAACGCAAAGAAATTGATGATCTGTCCGAAGGACGTTATAACAGATTTCTCATTCTCTACGGAAAGTGCGAGGAATTCCTAAAGTACAAATTCAAAAGATCAGATATTATTCTGGATGAACTGAAACTTAGTTTCGTTGTAGAATTTGAACACTACCTCCGCACAGTTCAAAAGATCGGGCATAACACTGCGATGAAGTATGCCAAAGATTTGAAACAGGTTATGAAGTATGGACTCAAATTAGAGTATATCGTTTCGAATCCCTTTGAGCAATTTCAATGCACCTACAAAAAAGTGAAACGTCAATTTCTCGATCAGGAAGAACTTGATCTCCTTTATAAAAAGGAATTTGCAGTTCAAAGATTGGAGGAGGTGCGCGACTGTTACATTTTCAGTTGCTATACAGGTTATGCTTATTCTGATGCCGAGGCACTCAGTCCAAATGATGTTGCCACGGGTATTGACGGTAATAAATGGATTATTCGGGATAGAAAGAAAACGGATACAACCGAAAATATTCCGTTGCTTCCTATTCCGTTGGAGATAATCGAGAAATACAAAAACCAACCGTACTGCAAAGCAAATAACAAGCTGCTTCCGATGAATAGTAATCAGCGATACAATGCTTACCTGAAAGAGATCGGAGACATTGCAGGCATTAAAAAGAAACTAACTACGCATACGGCAAGGCACACTTTTGCCACAACAGTTCTTCTCTGCAATGATGTTCCGATGGAAACGACAATGGAACTGCTTGGTCACACTGACATCAGGACAACTCAGATTTATGGAAAGATTGTTCAGAAGAAAGTCAGCACTGACATGCAGAAGCTCAAAAGCAAATTGTCTGAGACTCAACCGAGTCAAGTTTTGATCAAGTCGAATAACTAATTGCATAACAACGAGGCCCTTGGAACATTCTCTGTTCCGAGGGCCTTTTTTTATTGGCTGAATTTTTCGTTAGGTAACATTAGCGGTCGGCCAAATATGGCCGCTTATCTTTTTTGAGGTAATGATTATCTGTCGGCAAATCTAATTTTCGTCCAACAAACCCTTGATGCAATCTCCACTCACGGAGACTGTAATATGAAGAGAGCTGGCATTGATCAAAAGTCTTTAGTGGTTGAGATTCTCGTGAAATCTTTCGATGACAACAAGAGCGTAAACTATGTTGTCAAGCAAGACCGAAATCGAGAGGCTCGCATTCGCGGGCTGATGGATTACTCTTTTAACATTTGCAATACATTTGGCGATGTTTGGATTTCAGATGACGAGCAAGCGTGCGCGTTAACGCTCCATCCAGAAAAAAAGCGTTCGACCTTCAGTTCAATCTTATGGGATGCCAATCTGGCTTTAAATGTTATTGGCCTGAATAGGATTAGTAAAGTATTAGGGCGAGAATCAAAAATAAAGTCATTCCATCCAAACGAACGATTTACCTACTTGTGGTTTATTGGTGTTTCGCCCGAGCTCCAAAATGAAGGAAAGGGAAGTCAGTTATTAAATGAAATCATAAAAGATTCTGATACCAAAGGACGCCCCATCTATCTTGAGACTTCCGTTGATCGCAACCTTCCTTGGTACAAAAAACATGGCTTTGAAATATTCCAGTCAGTGGATTTTTCTTATACGCTATACATGTTACGCAGGAGAAATGGACATTGTTAATTTCTTTCTTGACGAGTAGAATGGACGTGAGACGAATTAAATAACCCCTTGTATGAACTTGATAGGCACCCAAATGCACATGGTTACATTTATGATAACCGTGTTCGAAGTTGTGATGTTGCTTTTTCAAATTATTTATTTTCTTGAAAGAACTAACGATCAAAAAAGACTTCTGTATTTGATCCTGCTGGTCTTTTTAATCCTCTATAATATTACCAGTGGACTGTTTCCTGATGAAAACATTCCAATTCCTGTAATGCTGCAAGAAGTTATTGCTTACCTGTTTGCCTTCGCTACGTCAATGTATTTCGTGTACTATTATTACAAAGCATTCAATCTTAAACGGCTTAAATTCTTTGCCACGTTTGGTTCTTTGATTTTTCTCTTCGCGCCATTCTTATTCTTATTTGTGGTGCCCTATTATATCACTGGAGATTTGGTTTGGAGCAGAAGACTTGCCGTGGTCATTCCATTTCTATATGGTGTAGCGTTCATTGTGGCAACAACCCGTGCATTCATTTTTAAATTCAGGGAGAAAGAATATTCTGAGAGAACCAAATTTGAATTGGTGATTGCTGCCTATGTAGCGCTCTTATGTTGGGTCGTCCTACCAGTAATTGTTTTCTTTGGCGACTACCAGGTCTTGGAACATTCAATAACCAATTCCGGGTTTCTGATCATGACCATTGTGTACATTCGGTCATCCATTCACCAATCGAGAAAAGAATATAACATTCTTCTGGATCGTGTTCATAGTTTAGAACAATTAATCGAATCCAATTGCGATAAGTATAACTTAACTACACGAGAAACCGAGATTGTAAGGTTGATCATGAAGGGACATCCTTACAAAATCATTGCCGCTGATTTATCCATTTCTGAGAAAACGGTTGCCAAACACGTATCCAACATCTTCACCAAGGCTTCAGCAACCAACAAGGTGGAACTGATTAATAAGTTGGAGCAAAAAGACCTCCAAATAGAATAGGACTCTCATTTTGCCGCTTGTAAACAGGAGAATACATAGAAATATGTAGGCAAATACACGCTTTTTCCCATTGATCCCTGTCTGGAAATTCTAAATTTTTACAATCTCAATGTCTGTTGGCGAAATCGATTAACGCAAAGATTTCTTCAATGGACTATGAATTTGAAAATATTGAATCCCTGATTGCAACCGCGATCCAATCTTCTGAGAAATCCGGAAAATCACGGCCAGAAGATTTTGCCACGGCAAGAAAATCAGTAGCGTATGAAATAGCCGTCAGAAAGCATTCATTCTTGAATAAGACATGGGCCCTTGGAAAAGGTTTTGAACGCACCAATTTTGTACAATATCACCAACATCGTGTTACCAAATTTATTGATTCACTATCTGTTCTTTCGATTGCCGAGCCCAAGAACAACAAATCAAACCTAGCGTCTGAGATTTTCTTCTTTTACAACCAGTTGGACGACATTCTTGAATTGATCCAAGGTGAATTTGAGAATGAATTTGATTACGAAGCCAAAATACCCGATTCAAAAAAGGCCGAGATCAAGAAATCATTAGAGTGGAAATATTCTCAAATCAAACTCATTCTTGACGACAAAGACTTAGATGAGAATCTGTCAACCATTTTAAAACAATTCATCCAAAATTCCATTACTGAAAAAACATCTAAGTTAACCTTTAACAGGGTCAACTACCTTGAAAGCCTTATTCAAGAGATCAGTGACATAACTGAACTAAGATATCCAAAGGACATGACGGATAAGTTGAAGTCGTGCCTAATTTCTTTAAATTTTAACAACCGGGGATTTTATATCTATTGTATCGACAAAATTCAGAATGAAGTATCAAGCTTAGAGTTTGAAATCGATCAGGTAGAAAAACTCAGTTACCACCTGAAGAACATCAATCAGATACAATCTAAGCCAGGGCTTAGTTATAATCGTGGGCTGGCCCCAATAAAAGTTCAGCTATCGGATTGGCTGGTGGAGGAAATTCAATTCACAGACAGGAAATGCAGACTATCCGCTGTCGCTAAAGATAGGGATGATGACTTTTCGAAAAGAGATTTTAAGCTCGAATTCGATATGTCGGTTTCGCAGTTTGCATTTTTTACCAAGACGCTTGTCGAGTCAGGAGTTATTCAGAACAAAAACGTTTCTGAGTTAATACGTTTCCTTTCAAAATTTGTAAAGACGAAACGATCAGGAAGCATTTCTCATGAAAGCTTCAGGATCAAATATTATAATGTAGAAGACAGCACAAAAGATGCAGTTAGAAATACGCTGCATACCGCAATTGGATATATCAACAGAAACTAAAATCAAAAAGATTATGTCAACACGATTTAGCATTATTGTCTGGCTTGTCATTCTAATTGTTTCCTGCACTAAACACCAAAATACAAATGCAACAGATGAAATATCCGGAGCTTATGCGAGAGAATATTCTTTCAAAGTAGTCAATCAAGAAACCGGAACAGAAATCGGAATGAGAACAATCAGGGATACGATATTCATCGGCCCTGCCGAAGGGGAATATGAAGTATCAAATAAAAAATGGCGGCTGAATGATTATGACAAAGAGGGATGGCAGAATATGGAACATTCGGATGATAGACCGTTTCCAAGTCACAAGGCTTCATTTGAATCAACGAACAATACATTGATTTCACAAACTGCCGAATCGCTTCATCTGGAATTCGGGAAGGGGCAACTTTATAAAGAGATGCAGAGATCAATATATAAAAAGACAGAATGAAATCTGGAATTCATTATTTCCTAAATTACATGCATTGCCATTATTCGCGGCATCGGAAATATGAATGAATTCGAGAATGAAGATGTCAACTATATTCCCAGCAAGGAAGATGAAAAATGGTTTGACTCTATTTCAAAGCACATCCATAGAGGAGTCAAGAAGTATAAAGATCAATTAATTGATTTTGAAAACTACTTGACAAGCTTTCCGAGTTTAGGATACAAGCACAAGATTGGTAAGGCAATAAGTAAAGCAATTTCGCAAGACAAATATTCAAGTTATTTTTCTCCAGAATCGCAGTATTACAAGGCCCGAAAAGTGGTTTCAGATATCATCCTAAAGAAGAACGACTTTAAAAGCCCCCCTATTGGAAAAAGTGAAATCGGGAGATTTAATTGGGAGGGACAAAGTGTTCTCTATCTTTCAACATCAAAGGAGGGCGCATGTGAAGAGATTTGTGATACTAACAAACCTACTTTGGTATGGATTGCAAAGATCAAATATGAAAAGAGTCAATCCAAAATTCTTGATCTAACACTTGATCCGTTCAACTATGAGCCATACAAAAACCTCTTGCAAGTAGCAATTTTAAATATTGGATTGTTGAACAAACGCACACGGAAAAAAAGTGGAAGGTGGAAACCAGAATACTTGATGACAAACTTTATTGCTGATTGCTGCAAAGAAGCACAATACGATGGAATCGCTTACACCTCAGCCAAGTATTTTAGTACCAATATTGTTGTCTTCAGGGAATACGAAAGCAGAGTCAAAATTTTAGAAAAGCCAGAGATTATTAATTATCAACCCGACATTGAACATCGAAGAATGATTAGAGTATTTGATAAAAATAGTAAGGCACCTACATAGTTAGGGATATTTTTTCTTCTTGATTGTGAGATGATTACCCAGGGTCCTGTTACCCCTGTAACTGTTTTCAAAACCCGACAGTTTTTTCCTTTACGCCATAATCATCACGGTTATGGCAGCAAACATTGTAACACTCGAAGACCTGCATAATTTCAAGCAGGAATTAATTGCTGAGATACAGAAACTCTTATCTCAAAGACAAACTACTCCCGCCCGAAAGTGGCTCAAGTCAAACGAGGTGAGACGGCTCCTACTCCTGTCGCCAGGCACTCTCCAAAATCTTCGCGTCAACGGAACATTACCCTTTACCAAGATCGGAGGCGTGATCTTCTACGACTATGACGACATCCAAAAGATGATTGAAGCCAACAAACGCAATCCGCATTTCATGGGACACAAACCTAATTCTTGAAATCATGGAACTGATCACTTGTGAAAGTCTAAGTTGGAAAGATCTGATCAGGTTAAAAACCGGCTTTTCGGTTTTAGCAAGATGTACGTTTGTTTACACAAACGTAATCTCCCTCCTCCCTCCTTGCAGTCGTCAGGAGGGGGTAGCCTCGGAACTCGGCTCCCTTGCAACCCTATATTTTTAGTATGGGACGCAAGAAATCACATAAGGAGAAGCTGACCAAGATTTTCAGTGTGAGAGTCTCAGAACGCTTCTACAATCGCCTGGAGAAAATTCAGAAAAATTCAAACTGTCAGTACATCGGAGAAGTAGCTAGAAGGATTTTATATCGTGAAGAAATAGTGTGGTATCACAAAGATGCTTCGATGGATTCGACAGTGGCAGAGCTTGCATTGATCCGCAAGGAGTTGAATTCGATAGGCATAAACATCAATCAAATCACCCATCATTTTCACACAGCAGATGTTCCCAATCAGAAAATATTTCATGCCTTAAAAATAGTAGATGAATATAAAAAGGTCGGGCAAAGACTTGAGCGTGTAATGAACATCACCTCAGAGATCACAAAAAAATGGTTGCAAAAGTGAACAGCGGACAAAACATATTAGGGCTACTCAACTATAATGAGAATAAAGTCAAAGCAGGTGTGGCCAAGTGCATTCACGAAAATCATTTCGGGTGCAATGTGGATCGACTCACTTTTAATGAGAAACTGAAAACGTTTCAGAGTTTCATTACAAGAAACCATCGCGCCACTACAAAGGTAGTTCATATATCTCTAAACTTTGATCCATCAGAGAAGTTTGAAAAGGAAACATTAAATGCTATTGCCTCAAAGTACATGGACAAAATTGGCTTCGGCAATCAACCTTACCTGGTCTATGAACATTTTGATGCAGCTCATCCACACATTCACATTGTAACCACCAACATCCAAAATGATGGCAAGCGCATTAGTCTATATAATATAGGACGCAACCAATCGGAGAACGCACGAAAGGAATTAGAAAAAGAATTTGGATTGGTTCGCGCGCAAGGAAAGAAAGCAACGGTTGAAAAGACTATTAATGCGATAGATGTCAAGCTAGCTGTCTATGGCAAGCTGGAAACAAAAAGAAGTATATCCAACGCAGTGAGATTTGTCACAAAGAATTACAAGTACACTTCAATTCCTGAACTAAATACCGCTCTCAAACAATATAATGTGATGGCTGATCTCGGAAAAGAAGGTTCACAAATGAATCTTAAGAAGGGACTGCTTTACAGAGTGATTAACGAAGACGGAAAAAAGGTAGGTGTTGGAATAAAGGCGAGCACGATTTATGGCAAGCCGACACTTTCATTTCTTGAAAAGCAATTCAAGCTTAATGAAGTTCTCAGACGACCCCACAAGGAACGACTCATCAGTTGTATCGATAAGGCATTTAACAAGCGAGGCACGATCAGTAAAACGTCCTTTGTTCAATCGCTTAATCAGGAATCAATTTTCGTTCTATTCCGGCAAAATGAAGAAGGCCGGATATACGGAATCACTTTCGCGGATAATAAAACGAAAACTGTTTTTAATGGAAGTGATCTTGGAAAATCGTATGGCGCAAAAGCAATCACCGATCGACTAACTAATTTATCCCAGCCTGAGTCAAAGGCTATTCAGTCACCCACAATTCTTTCTCACAACGAAAATATTGAGACCACGGAATCGGCTCTTGAAGAAACCATCAAAGAATTAGTTACTGCAAAACAACATGACTATTCCTCTCCCGACTCAGCAATGAAAAGGCGCAGGAAGAAAAAAAGAAAAGGTCGCTCCATTTAAACTTTTAATAATATGGCAGGAACAGGCGAAAACGAACAAGCACTTCAAAAGATCATCGACTTTATCAGGTTGTTGAGTATTGTTGTATTGCTCCTCCACTTCTATTTCTATTGTCATCAGACATTGGATTTGTGGAGTCTGACTTTTCAAATCACAGATGAAATTGTGAAGACAATTTCAAACACCGGTTTGTTTCTGGATATATACATTTCTAAGGGTTACACATTGGCGCTCTTAACGATCTCGCTTTTTGGTGCAAGAGGAAGAAAAGATGAAAAGATTAATCTTCGCCAAGCTTTGATTTTAATCCTCTCCGGTCTCTTCCCATTTCTCTTTAGCCATTACCTATTCCTGCTCGACTTTTCAGATCAAGTCATTTCAGGAATCTATATCACTTCCACTTCAGGAGGTTATATCCTCATACTTTCAGGCGGTACACTTCTTTCACGTCTTATTAAAATCAATTTCAGGAAAGACATTTTTAACAGACTTAACGAATCGTTTCCACAGGAGGAGCGGTTCTTAGACAATGAGTATTCAGTCAACCTTCCAGCAGCTTATACATTGCAAGGCAAAAGAAGAATGAGTTGGATAAACGTGATCAATCCATTTCGATCACTTCTAGTCATTGGGACACCTGGAGCAGGCAAATCATATTTTGTAGTAAGGCACATCATCACACAGCATATTCGAAAAGCCTTCACTATGTTCATTTACGATTTTAAGTATGATGACCTTTCGAGAATAGCCTACAACACACTGTTAAAATTCAACCGACAATATAAAATTAAGCCAAAATTCTTTGTCATCAACTTTGAAGATCTTTCCCGCTCGCACCGATGCAACCCACTCGACCCGGCAACGATGGAAGATATAACCGATGCAACAGAATCTTCCAGAACAATAATGCTCGGGTTGAATCGCGACTGGATAAAAAAGCAAGGGGACTTCTTTGTGGAGTCACCTATAAACTTTGTCACAGCCATTATATGGTTCCTGAGGAAATACGAGAATGGAAAATATTGCACGCTCCCGCACGTGATCGAACTCATGCAACTGGACTATCCTCACCTTTTCAAGCTACTTCGAAGTGAACCTGAAATTGAAGTTCTGATTAATCCATTTGAATCTGCGTTTCGAAATGAAGCAATGGAGCAGTTGGAAGGACAAATTGCAAGCGCGAAGATTGGAATGGCTAGGTTGTCATCGCCTCAATTATATTATGTGCTTTCCGGTAATGATTTCACTTTGGATATCAACAATCCGAAAGAGCCGAAGATTGTTTGCATGGGAAACAATCCACAGAAGCAACAGATTTATGGAGCTGTTCTTTCGCTTTACATATCAAGGGTTATCAAACTGGTAAATAAGAAGCATCAACAGAAATGCAGCCTGGTCTTCGATGAATTTCCAACCATCTACTTCAATGGCATTGATAGCCTGATCGCAACAGCAAGGGCGAATATGGTAGCTACTTCTTTGGCAGTTCAGGATTACAGCCAGTTGAAAAAGGACTACGGGCGTGATCAGGCAGAAGTAATCATGAATATTGTTGGCAACGTGATTAGTGGCCAGGTAGTTGGTGAGACAGCAAAACTACTTTCAGAACGTTTTGGCAAAATCGTTCAAGAACGGGAAAGCGTTTCCATTAACATGTCCGATACATCTGTAAGTCGGTCCACTCAACTTGACTCAGCAATTCCGCCTTCAAAAATTGCCGCTCTCTCTTCGGGCGAGTTTGTCGGAACGGTTTCGGATGACCCCGAACAGAAAATTGACTTGAAAGTTTTTCATGCTGAAATTCTAAATGATCATTCAGCGCTGCGCCAGGAAGAAGAGGGATATAAGCCAATCCCTTCCATTCGAAAAATTAGCCATTACGAAGTCCAACAGAATTATTTCAAAATCAAAAAGGACATACAGGAAATCGTTGAAGCAAAATTGAATTAGACCGTTATGAAAACACTAGCCATAAAAACATTCTGTGAGCAGCTTCGGGAAAATCTGAAATCACAAATAGAGACAGTGACGCTTGAAAACCCAGACATTATTTCGAAAGCAAGCAAGTGCTTAGTAATTGTAGGTTCAGCCATTAGTGGTCTAAAGCAATTTGTTTATGAGTACCAATTCGAAGGGATAGAAGAAGAGATCGGTTTCTTCAAAGAACAAAAACCAGTAATCCTAAGTCAATACTTCTACTATGACAAAGTGTTTTCAATAAAGCTTAGTGAGCCGTTCAATGCTTCGGATGCTCTTCGCCCTTACTTTCACCAATGCCTCAACGAAATTCAAGAATATGTGAAGGAGCATACTCTATTTTATAAATACTGCCTTTCGAGTTCAACCCACCTTGACGACAAGTATTTCACCCGTACAGAGAAACTATTAAGCGATCCCGACATTGATGCAAAGTTTTCAACTGGCTACGATAACGTACTAGCTAAAATCCTCGCCTATCAAATGGTGAAGGAGCATATAATAACCCAACTTCAAAAACTTGACGACCCCTCAGCATCGTCTTTAAAGTGGACAGGCACTAAGTCTGCGTTGATCGAACTCATTTATGCACTTCAAAGTGTGGATGCTGTAAACAACGGCAAAGCCGACATCAAGCAGATTGCTGATTCGTTCGAGCACCTTTTTAATATTAGCCTCGGAAATTACTATCGGCAATTTCAAGAGATCAGGTTGCGAAAAAATGGCAAAACCAATTTTCTGGACGACATGAAAGAAAAATTGGTGCAGCGTCTGGATGACTTTGCATAACCAAAGAATATGATAACCATTGGCGATAACAAAGTCTATCATTGGAATGAGATCAAAGATTCGTTCAAGGGAGCCGACATTTTTCTTGGAAACGGATTCTCGATTAATATCAATTCCTTATTGAACTATAAATCGTTGTTTGATAAATTCCTGACCTATCTGGATGTAAAAGAAAGAGCAATCTTTCAGAAATTTAATTCAACCAATTTCGAGGGAATTCAGAACCGTCTTTCAAATGTCCTTGACGTGAACGAACTCTTCAATTACGAAACTGTCGAGATTGAAAACGCTTTGAAACTTTTGAAGGCTGGCTTGCTGAAGGCAATTAAGGATTTGCATCCTGAGTTTACGAAGATCGATCCCCAGACACTCTATCAGTTATCGGTTGGGATGGACTGGTTTGAAAATGTGTTCACCACCAACTACGACATTTTTCTTTATCACATTACCCTAATTACTCTTGATCGCGGCAGACGGGATAACAAGGTCAAACGTTATCAGGATTTTTTTCGGAAGAAGGGAATGGAACTGCTCTTTACCGATAAGCCATTGCTCGGATTCAAAAACATCTATTATTTGCACGGAGCACTTTTCCTTCACAAACAAGATGGAGCCACTGTAAAGATTTCACGCGGAAGTAAAGTAGAAGAACTCTTAGAGTTGATTCGCTTGCAAATTCACCTGAACAACTTGCCAATCTTTGTTTCAGAAGGCAAGGCGAAATTGAAAGAGGACACTATTTCAAAAAGCGCCTACTTGTCTTTTTGTAGGGCAGCATTCCAAGCGAGTCGTAATCGTTTGGTGATCTTTGGCTTTTCATTTTCCGACTACGATGAGCATTTGATAAACGATCTGAATGGAAACAAGAGGAAGTTGGCCATAGGCCTTCACATTTCTGATTTGAACGAAAAACAAATTCAGAAGAGATTGAAAGGAATTGAAAAGCAACTCTATAATTATAGGTGGGGTGAGATCAAATACTTTGATTCACGCACACTGTTCTGATAGACTAAAAATTAGCACATCTTATATGAGGTAACATTTACGGAGGGTACTATCCAATTTGCCCTTCGTGAAAGAAGAGGAAGTCTTATCAAATTTATTAAAACGGATTGGCGCAAAGCTCACCGAATTGCGCAAGCAGAAAGGCTATACAAGCCATGAAGACTTTGCTTTTGATCACGATATACCCCGCGTACAATATTGGCGGATCGAGAAAGGCCAGACCAATATTACCATGAAGAGCCTCGTTAAGATTTTGGCCATCCACGAGGTTTCTGTGGAAGAGTTCTTTAACAGCTTGTATAAGGAGGCCCGAAAATCCGCTTAAATCCAAGCTCCTCAGCAGTTTCTTGCTTTTCAGTCATTCATTTATTACCTTTTGACATTAGATAAACCCCATAATTTAGGGTTTATCCTGTATTGAAAAGTAATGGCAAGAAGTACCTATTTATCAGCTAACCTAACGCAACCCCAGATTGATCTCCTGCTGATGCTGGACGATCACGAGCTGAATATTTTCTCCCTGGAAACAGTTAAAAAAATGGCAGGAAAAAAATTTGCCAACGTTAGCGAGTTGGTAGAAAACCTGGTTCACAAAAAAATACTCTCACGGGTTGAGCGCGGCAAATATTGCAAAGCCAATTTTCGCGATGAAAATGTGATCGGGTGTTTTCTGGTTGATGATGGCTCAGTGGCCTATTGGTCTGCCCTCAACAAACATGGATTGACTGAACAATTTCCGAACACACTATTTATACAGACTACCAAATTAAAAACAGCCAAAACAGTTTTCGGTACTAAATACCAATTCGTAAAAATTGCTAAAGCAAAAAGAGTTGGAATTGTGAAAGAGGGATTTGGAAACAATCAGTACGCCATGACTGACGTGGAAAAAACAATAGTGGATTGTTTCGATTTGCCAGAGTATTCGGGTGGTTATCCAGAATTGTTGAGAGCATACAGTGAAGCGAACCTGAATTCTTCCAAATTAATTTCTTACTGCAAGGCAGTTGCCAACACAGCAGTTACAAAACGAATGGGATTTCTGGCTGAACTGTTAAAACCGGAACAACTAAATGAATTCATTAATCACGCAAAAAAGGAAGTCAACCAGAAATATAATTTGTTTGACCCCACAGGAAAAGACGAAGGAGAATTTGTGAACGAGTGGCGTGTGAGATTAAACATTGACCGCACTCGTATTTTAAACATTGTGAACAAGCAATACTGATGATCCTGCAAAAGGAAATAATAACTATCGCAGAGCAGAAAGGTGTTTTGAAAAGCACCATTGATAAAGATTGGGTGCTCGGTCATTTCCTGGCCGCCATCTATTCCGAACAAAAATTGAGAGAGCTATTGATCTTCAAAGGAGGTACTTGCCTGAAAAAATGTTGGTTTCCCGACTACCGTTTCTCTGAAGATCTTGATTTCACCTGTCGAACAACCAATTTTGAACTCACTCAAAGCCACCTTGATTTTATTTGCTTTCATGTGAAAGAGAATGCCGACATCCTTTCGCACGTAGTATCACTAAAACCTTTGAAGTTTAAAGACAAACTCACTGGCTACGAAGCGATCATTAAATTTTGGGGATCAGATCATCCAAAGAATGAGGCCCCACCACCACCCGAACGCTGGCAGACAAAAATCAAAATAGAAATTACACTCTATGAGAAACTTGTATTCCCTCAGACTGAAAAGAAATTATTTCACGCTTACTCCGATCAGGTAGCAATCAATCCAAATGCGATTCCTTGTTATGTGATTGAGGAAATGTTATCTGAGAAATTACGCTCACTGATTCAACGTTCCTACACCGCACCAAGAGACTACTACGACATCTGGTATTTGTCCAACAACGTGAAGGATTTGAACTGGCCAAAGATTGTAGATGCTTTCCAGGAGAAAATGAAATTCAAAGGGCATGAGTTCACTGGCATTGATCAGTTTATTAACGAGGAGAATGACGAGAACTTAAAAAGTGCGTGGAAAAATAGTCTGGGACATCAGATAAGCGGGGATGTGTTACCCGAATTTGAAGTTGTAAAGGAAAGCCTCCAGACCCTTTTTGAAAACAATTTCAAACCAAAATGATGATCGAAGGGCTTTTATAGAAATAATTTTAACTTAAGAGTGCCAAAAACCAATTTCAGGAATACCGAACCAGACAGAATAATGACCTTTCATAAGATACTCGATAAGTACAGAAAAATCTCTTTTTCCGAACGCGACAAAGGCGATCGCTTTGAACGCTTAATGCAAGCTTATCTTCTTACTGATCCGCAATACACCTCAAAGCTCAAGAAGGTTTGGTTGTGGAATGAGTTTCATGGCAAGGATGATTTAGGTGGTGGTGATACCGGAATAGATTTGGTGGCGCTCACTTTCGATGGCGATTATTGGGCAATTCAATGTAAATGCTACCAAGAGGATTCTATTATTGATAAGCCAAGCGTTGACAGTTTCCTTTCTACATCAAGTAGAGAATTTAAGAACGAGCAACTAAAGACTGCGAAGTTTTCTCATCGTCTTTGGATTTCAACAACGAACAAGTGGGGGCCGAATGCAACTGAGGCAATAAAAAACCAAAACCCTCCGGTAACTCGCATCAATCTTTATGATCTGGTGGAAGCCCCGGTCGATTGGGAAAAACTGGAAAAAGGAATTCACGGTGAAGCATCACGCAGTGCGAAGAAAAGTTTGCGTCCACATCAGACCGAAGCTGTTGAATTAACGAACAAGCATTTCAAAAAGAACGATCGCGGCAAATTGATCATGGCGTGCGGCACGGGCAAGACGTTTACGTCTCTTCGCGTTGCCGAAAAGGAAACCAAAGGGAAGGGTCTCATTCTTTTTCTTGTTCCGAGCATTGCTTTGCTTGGGCAAACATTGCGCGAGTGGTCTGCTGATGCAGACGAAGAGATTAATGCAATTTGCATTTGTTCCGATCCGGAGATTTCAAAGAAGAAAACCAAGAATGACGACAGCGATAGTTTTAGTGTAGTGGATTTGGCGTTACCAGCATCAACGAACACAAAAGACATTGTCAATCAGTTCAAGCACATCAAAGAGAAAGGCAAGAAAGGAATGACCGTTGTCTTTTCTACTTATCAATCCATCGATGTAATCGCGAAAGCACAAAAGGAGATTGTCAAACTCGGTTACGAAGAATTTGATTTAATTATCTGCGATGAAGCGCACCGCACTACGGGTGTTTCGTTATCGGGTGAAGATGAATCGGCTTTCACTAAAGTACACGACAACAAATTCCTGAAAGGCAAGAAGCGTTTGTACATGACGGCCACGCCTCGTTTGTACAGCGATGATGCTAAGAGTAAAGCTGCGCAAGTTGAAGCGATTTTGTGTTCGATGGATGATATGAAATTATATGGTGAAGAAATTTATCGTATTGGTTTTGGTGAAGCAGTAGAACGTGCTCTGCTGACGGACTACAAAGTATTGATCCTGACTTTGAACGAGAAAGACGTTCCCCCGGCAGTACAGAAAATGGTTGCCGATAAGGAAAATGAAATCAATACCGATGATGCTTCCAAACTTATCGGCTGCATCAACGCCCTTTCAAAACAAGTGCTCGGTGACGAAGGCATTATTAAAACAACCGATCCTGAACCGATGCGCAGAGCGGTTGCATTTTGCTCAAGCATTGCTGTTTCTAAAAAGATAACCTACACCTACAATACTGCCACTGAGGCTTACATCAGTTCATTGCCATCTGACAAGAAAGAGCAAATGGTATCGTTGCAATCAAAACACATTGATGGCACGATGGCTGCACCACAGCGCGATGAGTTGTTGGGTTGGCTCAAGGAAGACATGGATGAAAATGAGTGCCGCGTTCTAACCAATGTGCGTTGCCTGAGTGAAGGTGTGGATGTTCCTTCGCTTGATGCAGTGATGTTTCTTTCCGCCCGTAACTCTCAGGTAGATGTAGTGCAGTCTGTTGGACGGGTAATGCGCAAAGCTCCTAACAAGAAATACGGTTACATCATCATTCCCGTGGTTGTGCCTGCTGATGTGGAGGCTGATAAAGCACTTGATGACAACGAACGCTACAAAGTAGTGTGGACGGTATTGAACGCGCTTCGTGCTCATGACGATCGCTTCAATGCCACGGTTAATAAAATTGAACTCAATCGTAAACGCCCGTCACAAATATTGGTAGGCAGACCGGAGTATTCATTCGATAAAGATGGTGCGCCTTCATTGGTGAATGAAGATGCACCCGGTTATGGTAATAAAGAAATAGCTCACCAGATGGCCTTGCAGTTTGAGCAATTGCAAAACGTGGTGTTTGCCCGCATGGTAAACAAAGTGGGCGACCGCAGGTATTGGGAACAATGGGCAAAGAGCGTAGCTGAAATTGCCGAGCGACAAGTTGAGAGAATCACACGCTTAACGAAGGACGACAAGAAACATCAAAAAGCATTTGCGCATTTTCTGGAAGGCTTGCAGAAGAATATCAACCCCAGCATTACTCAACAGGAGGCGATTGAAATGCTTTCGCAACACATCATTACCAAGCCCGTGTTTGAAGCGTTGTTTGAAGGCTACTCGTTTGTGAAGAACAATCCTATATCGGTGAGCATGCAGTCCATGTTGGATTTGCTCGAAGGCCAGGCAATTGAAAAAGATACGGAGACGCTGCAAAAATTTTATGAATCGGTGAAGATGCGAGCTTCAGGCATTGACAATGCCGAAGGCAAACAGCGTATTATTATTGAGTTGTACGACAAGTTCTTTAAAACCGCTTTCCCGAAAATGGTGGAGCGGTTGGGTATTGTTTATACGCCAGTGGAAGTGGTTGACTTTATTGTGCATTCGGTGAACGATGTATTGAAAAAAGAATTTGGTCGTAGCATCTCAGATGAAAATATTCACATCCTCGATCCTTTCACAGGCACTGGCACATTCATTACACGCTTGTTGCAAAGCGGCCTCATTAATAAGAAAGATTTAAAACGAAAATATGAGCATGAGATACACGCCAATGAAATTGTGTTGCTGGCGTACTACATCGCAGCCGTAAACATTGAGAACGCATACCACGATGCGCTCGAGCAAACTACCTACTCACCTTTTGATGGCATTTGCTTAACCGACACTTTTCAATTGGGCGAGACAGACGAAGGCGAAAAACTTTTCTCTGACATGTTCCCGCAAAACTCCGCCCGGGTAGCCAAACAAAAGAAAGCACCGTTGCGTGTTATCATGGGCAACCCGCCTTATTCTGTTGGTCAGAAGTCGGCAAATGACAATGCTCAAAACCAGAAGTACGAAAAATTAGATAGTCGGATTGCAGCCACCTATGCAGTTGCCACTGATGCAGTCAACAAAAATTCACTATACGATTCATATATAAAAGCTTTTCGATGGAGCACGGACAGATTAGATAAAAATGGAGGCATAGTTTGTTTTGTTTCAAATGGTGCTTGGCTTGATGGCAATAGTTCAGATGGATTTAGAAAATGTTTAGAGCGCGAATTCACTTCTATTTATGTCTTTAATCTTAGAGGCAATCAAAGAACAAGTGGTGAACTAAGTAGAAAAGAGGGAGGAAAAATATTTGGCTCTGGATCTCGAACTCCAATTGCAATTACATTATTGGTAAAAAAACCTACACCTCAACTACAAAAGGCCACAATTCACTATCATGACATTGGTGATTATTTGAGCAGAGAAGAAAAACTTCAAATTGTGAAGAAGTTCAAAACATTTGTCAATACAGAATTGCCATTAACAAGCCTCAACCCCAATGAGCACGGAGATTGGATAAGTGTCAGAAATGATTCCTTTAAGAATTTTATTCCTTTGGATGAAAAAAGCAATTCATTTTTCAAATCCGGTTTGTATTGTCGAGGATTGGAAACTTCAAGGGACGCTTGGGCTTACAACTATAGCAGTAAAGAGTTGCAAAAAAATGTAAAAACAACAATTGATTTCTTTAATGAAGAATCGGCACGATTTCAAAAATCAAGCAAAGGCGAAGATTCGAAGGATTTTATTAAGTACGATGATAAGAAAATAAGCTGGTCAAGGGCATTTATGACCGATTTGTCTAACAACAAACAAAAACACTTCGACAAGAAAAATATTGTATCAGCTCTTTACCGTCCATTCACAAGACAAAATCTCTACTTCAGCAGAGAATTGAATAATGTCGTATCTCGAATGGATAGCTTTTTTCCAAGTCCAACCTCGAAAAATCTTTTATTATGCGTTTCAGGCGTTGGTGTCACAAAGGATTTTACAGCACTAGTGACTGACATAATTCCTGATTTAGAAATTGTTGGTAAGTCACAGTGTTTTCCTATGCACTACTACGAGGAAAACAATTCGACTCAAAAAAATCTTTTTGACGGAGACACAAATCAAAAGCATTCCTACAGAGATGGAATAAGTAATTTCATTTTAGAGCGGGCACAAAAGCAATACGGCAAGAATGTAGGCAAGGAAGATATTTTTTATTACGTGTATGGCTTTCTGCACAGCCCAGAGTACAGAAAAACCTTTGCCAATGATTTAAAGAAAATGCTTCCGCGCCTGCCGTTGGTAGAAGATGTAAAAGATTTCTGGGCTTTCAGTAAAGCAGGTCGCAAACTGGCTGAGCTGCACATTAATTATGAGAGCGTGCCACCACTCAAAAGCGTAAAAGTCCAGGAGCCGGACGTTACCTACACGATGTTGCCGGAAGAATATTACCGCGTAGAAAAGATGCGCTTCCCTAAAAAAGATCAGAAAGACACCATCATCTACAACAGTCGAATAACCGTTACCAATATCCCCGCAAAAGCATACGAGTATGTAGTGAACGGCAAGAGCGCCATCGAGTGGATCATGGAGCGCTACCAAGTAACCACCCACAAAGAAAGCGGCATCACCAACGATCCAAACGATTGGTCAAAGGAAGTCGGCAACGAGAGATACATTTTGGATTTGCTATTGAGCATCATCAATGTGAGTGTGCAGACCGTGGAGATTGTGGAGGGATTGCCGAAAGTGAAATTTGAGTAGATTAAACATCTTATAAGAGAACAGATGAAGACCAGTAAGACAGATGTAAACAATCTTCATGGCATGGCGCAGTTTGCCTTGTTCGTGTCGTCATACTTCCCTTTATTTCTTTTAATAATTGTAAGGCAGCTATCAGAAAATTGGGAATTCTTGCACTGGGCCGGTATTTCACTTGATAGCATAAAACTTTTTGCTTTTAAGTTTGGCCTTTCCTTCACTCTGCTCTTCGTTTCTGTAATAGGATTGTTTGGTTACTGGCAAACACTAGGAAACCTTGAAGAGGTTGCTAAGAACGGGAATCCTGTAATTGTAAAGGATGTAAAAAACAAAAACAGTGAAGCCATTGGATATATTGCAACGTATATCATCCCTTTTCTCTTTCAGGGTTTCAGTGGATGGTATGAATGTCTTTCAATCTTATTTCTGTTAGCAATAATTTATAGAATCTATATAAACTCATCCCTACTATTAATTAATCCGTTGCTAAGTTTTCGATTTTCTATTTATGAAATCGAGTACGAAGAAAACAATAAGAATAAAAACGGATTAGTAATTTCTCGAAATATGTATTTGCAGGATGACTCAAATATTAAAATTTACGAAATAGGCCATAAACTTTACTTTGCCACCGATAACAATTAACTGCTATGATATTAGAAGATCTTTCAGAAAAACTTGGAACCATCAAGCTTGACAACACTTTCTTGTACTTTATAACAAGGGTTTTGAAACCCGAAGTTAAAAAGACGACTAAGGTGATGGATAAATTTTCCTTTAAAGTGTATCAGATAGATGTTAATGACGAAATCCGTAAGCACCTTCATGAGTTAACTCAAGAGCAACTCGGCAATTTGTCAAAGAGAAAAACCGAGCTGCACGAATATGATGTAGTTACAGACGACACTCAGCAATTATTCACTTATTCAATGACGAATAAAGCGATGTCATTTGCAGACGTTGTGAATAATCAGTTAAAATCAAAAATGCCAAAGATCAAAAGTTTAGAAAAACTAATTCTTGAGGAAGAGCTATGGGCGTACTGTGTTGGCTTTCATAACAAAGGATCAGATTGGATTTATACCTTCCGCAAAATTCTTTCTGGTAAAGTTGCAATCGATGAAAAGGACGGGAACAAAAGAAACGCTTTACAAAAGACAATTCGAACAATCTTTAATTCCAAAAGTGAAAAACTCGAATTGATTGAGGGTGAATCGGTCAATCTTGACAAACAGGTAGACTGCATATTTTACGAGGACACCTTCTACATCGCTAAGAAAACACAGTTTGAACAGATCGTTGGTCTTGAAGAAGAATTCAGACAACAAGCAACCAGTGTGGTGGAAGAGTTAAATGATACCGATATGATTGAGGGCCTTGATATAATAGCCAAACAAATTGAGATCAACCCGTCAATTCACAAGAAGCTTGCCCGACTTGCAAGAATCGGTAACTACAAAGACCTGGATGCAAAGACGATTAAGAAAATGCAAAAGGTTTGTAAGCAGTATGGTGATAAGCTAAAAATTAAAGACGGCAAACTTTTTATTGAAGATGAAAATGACATTGACTTAGCATTAAAAATGTTGGCTGACTATTATAAACGAGGTGAAGTTTCTGGTAAAGCGTATGGAACGTTTGCCGGCAAGCAGTTGACAACAAGTGATGAATGATCAAGCTGTTTGAAAATCTGTGAGCAACCTTTAATCAAATAAGAAAAAGCATGAGCCGTTTTAATGCCTTTATTGATAATATAAAAGATCGGTTAAATAACCCGATTATCTTTTCTTTTCTTTTATCATGGGGAATATTTAACTGGCGGATAGTCGTTGCTCTTTTTTGGGACGAACCTTTCGGGGGAGGTCATAGAAATGACTCTCTGATTGACTACATGGCAGCCAATCTGGATGCAACCCGTTCTTTACTTTATCCATTTCTTTCAGCTGTAGGTTATACTTTTATTTCTCCTCCAATAAAAAATATTGTGGTCGCATTTCAGAACTGGAATTTTCGTTGGGGCGAAAAATGGAACTTGAATATCTTAAAAGAAGGTAAGATATCAATTGAGAAATATTTTAGTCTCAAAGATAATTACGAAGCAAGGCGTAAGAACCTAGAGGCTATGATTGAGTCTGAGGACAAAGTTTTGAAAAGAGCACAAGAGCAGGAAGATGAACTCATTAAGCAAAGACAAAAAGCTGAGGATTCTATACTTCAATTGTCAGATAAAACTGCTGTGATAGACAATTTAAATCGCATTGAGGTTATTTCAGGAAAATGGGTACGGAAGGTTGAAGGCGCTCTGGGCAATAGCGAAGAAGAGATTGAGATTGCGAGTAACATGGTTTATGAAATCAGAGGTAATAGCCGTCTCCAGAAGTATTCAATATCAAATTTCATTTATCGAATCGATTATAAAAAGATTCAGTTCTGCCTTTATAACTCAGACGGAAAATTATACTCTTTCAATGATTTAGACATTTTACCCGGATCTATGACAGGAAGCGAACATACAAACCACTCTCGTTCAGAGGTCAAGTACTTTAGATCAACCGAAGTTTTGAAAAAGTCTTGAATTGCCTCTACGGTGTTCGTTAGTCTGTCGTAATTGATTTCCAGTTTCCAAGCTACTTGCACCATGACCGAAAGAATTGCTGTTGAAACATTAACTCTAAAAGAAGTCTCAGACATCTTCAAGAAGTCACTTGAAATAGCTATGCCGCGAGCTAAGGGAGCTATTGATGTCATGATGAAGAAGCTTGAAAGAGCAAAAGTGAGTAATCATAAATGGGTGAAGTCGTATGAGATTTTTAAGCCAGCCAAACTCAACTTCTATCGCCAGAAAATGCCCAAGCTAACTTCACCAGTTGTAAGCATTGGCATGACACACCGTACCACTAAAGGTCTTATACTGATTATTGTAGACACATCAAATGGTGGTGCATTAAATGAACTTTTCGGAAAGCCACACTGGAACGGATGGGTAAAGATTTTCACTGCCCATTGCTGCGAGCGATTTGCAGAAAGAATAAGGAATATTGAAAAGCCAACATTTCAACAAGCCTCTGAAGAAATCATGTTTGCAGATTTATTAGGTCCAGTGCGCGTCACAGATACTTTAGCAGATGGAATAGATAGGATTGAATTTCAATTCAAAGAAGGACAGGCCTACGGCTACCGAGATAGCAAAAGTAAAATTGTGTACTTCAAAACGATCTATTCAAACGACATGCTGAAAGGCGACAGACAAAATTTCCGTCAAGAATGGGAAGCGCCACTCAACGAATTGTACGAATTGTTCAAATGGGAATCCTAATATTTTCTTCAAACAGTATTTAAATCCACCCCATCTTCCCCCCATCTTGTGAAATTCATTTTTAACTAGCCTACACTTTCGCCTTCGTAATCAAACACGAAGGCTATGTTCAATTCAATATCCTGGCAGGATTTTTTAACTACCCTCGCTGCAGCAGCAGGGAGTTACTATGTTATCACCGCACTGTTACTCTTCAGTGGAGAGATCAAATCCATCTTCACTCAAAAGCAACCAAAAGCAATTGCTTCCGAAGAGTTGGATGATCAAAATGATTCAGATGAATCCATTGATCTCATGGGCAAGGTCAAGTACGAGACCTTGGCAAATGTTCCACATGAAAAGATTGTGGAGTCAGAAGAAATCGAAGCGCAACCACCGCGCAAAGCTGAAGAACCTATTCAGGCAAAAGTACTTTCACCGGAATCATTGCTGGTAGGTTCGGTTGCTGATCTTTTAGAAGAGATCAAAATAATTCTGAATGAATTAACACCGAGCAATAAAGAGGAGGTTGCTTCCATCTTCCGATCTCTTTTATCACGCTATCCTCAATTAATCGGAACCAACTATCAAGGGGAGATCAACTATTTCTTATTGAATGCGCTCACCGAAAACGCATCCACTGCTTTTGATGCAAATGAAATCAAAGCTTGGTGGACGCTAAGTGAAAATGCTGAATAATTAATCAATCACTATCAATCAAAATCAAATTTTATGAAATGTTCACATACCAGCACCACAGAAAAGCGACTTGGGCATGAACATTCCATGTGACCTTAAACTAAAAATAATAAACACATGAAACGAGTAATTCAATTCACAATCAAGAAGGGCAAAGCATTAGGTGTGGCAATACTATTCTATGCTTTGTCACTACTGGTTCCTGCGAATGCCCAAGATGGCAATGCCGGAATCAACGAAGCCACCATGAGAGTGCGCAGCTATTTCACAACCGGAACAAGTCTGATGTATGCCATCGGTGCAATTCTAGGACTTGTTGGAGCAGTAAAAGTTTATCAGAAATGGAACAGCGGTGATCCCGACACAGGTAAAGTAGCCGCTGCATGGTTTGGTAGTTGCGTGTTTCTCGTGATAGTGGCGACAGTTCTTAGGTCATTCTTTGGTCTGTAATCCTCATTCAATTAGACCATTTCAAAATGAACTCAAAGCAAATCAATACTAGAAAGTCAAATCTTGAAAAACAGATCAACAAGCTTGGAGATATGATGGATGCCACGCTTGCTAAAGGCGATGACGAATTCTATGAAGCTTTCAAATCAAAGCGTGATCAGACAAACAGCGAGGACACAGTGAAGCGACCGCGAAAAAAAGGCAAAAGAATGTAAGTGTTATGAGCAGTGTCTATAAAATCAACAAAGGCATAAACAAGCCAATTGAGTTCAAAGGTCTCAAGGCGCAATACATCGCTTACCTGGGAGCAGGCCTGATTACTTTGCTCGTTTTGTTCGCAGCACTCTACATCGTGGGCGTGAATATGTATGTATGTCTTGCGTTCATTGGAATTCTCGGCATCCTTCTGTTCATGACAGTCTATCGAATGAGTGACAAGTATGGTCAGTATGGTTTATTAAAAAAACTGGCTTCTCGCTCCTTGCCGGATTCAATTGTCGGGACAACCCGCAAGGTATTTCTTGAATTGTCAACGCTAATAGAAAAGTGATGGCTCAACCAATTGATCTTTCAAAAGTTTTTCCTCTCTATAAAGTGGAGCATGATTGCATCTTGTCCAAGCAAGGCGATGTTACACTTGCCTACGAAGCCATGCTTCCTGAAATATTCACATTGTCCGATCAGGAGTATGAAGCCTTTCACCAGGTTCTTGTGAAAGCCATTAAAGTCCTGCCTACCTATTCTGTCTTTCACAAGCAGGATTGGTTCTTTTCAAAAAAACAACGCGCAGAGTTTGAAAACAAGGAACTCACATTCCTGTCACAGTCAAGCGAAAGGTTTTTTAATGAACGTCCTTATCTCGATCACAAGTGTTATGTGATGCTTACGCGAAAGCCAGTTAATAGAAAACCATCAAGTTCTGTTTTCTCAAACCTGATTCGCACAACACTGGTGCCGGAAGAAACACTCAATCCACAACGGATGCAGGAATTTCTGGACAGCGCAGGACAATTTGAAAGAATCTTAAAAGACAGCGGCTTTATTAGTCTTCAGCGAATCAAGGATGACGAATTGGTTGGAACGAAAAGAAAGCCTGGCTTTCTCGAAAGGTATTGCTTTCTACTTGCGGACTCTGACAGACCAGTGATCAAGGACATTCACTTAAAAGATGAGTTTCGAATTGGCGATCAGTTCTGTCAATTGTATTCGTTGGCCGATGTGGAAGACCTTCCTTCTTTGTGTGGATCACGAATAAACTTCGATAAATACTCCACTGACAGGACAAAGTTCAGTGTTGGTTTTGCTTCGCCACTTGGTCAACTGCTTTCATGCAACCATATCTTCAATCAGTTTATTTTCATCGAAGACATTCACAAAACCATCAAGCAACTCGAAAGCAAGCGACTAAGACTTCAATCACTCTCAACGTATTCACGCGAAAATGCAATCAGTCGCGATGCCACGAATGATTTTTTAAACGAAGCAATTTCTTCGCAGAGACTTCCGGTAAAAGCACATTTCAACATTATGCTTTGGACTGACAGCCGACAAGAGCTTAAGGAACTCAAAACTCAAGTCTCATCAGCTTTAGCACAAATGGATTCAGTAGCAAGACAAGAGACAAATGGAGCGCCTCAGATTTTTTGGGCTGGCCTGCCAGGCAATGAAGCAGACTTTCCGATGAACGATACCTTTGACACGTTCGCGGAACAGGCAACCTGCTTTTTAAATCTTGAGACCAACTATCAATCTTCTATTAGTCCAGTCGGTATTCGATTAGGTGATAGGCTCACTGGCAAACCCATTCATGTTGACATTTCAGATGAGCCGGTAAAAAGGGGGATTTGCACGAATAGGAATAAATTCATTTTAGGTCCGTCTGGCAGCGGAAAATCTTTTTTCACCAACCACATGGTGCGCTCCTACTATGAACAAGGAACACATATTGTGTTAGTTGATGTCGGTCATTCTTATAAAGGACTATGTGATTTGGTCAATGGATACTACTTCACTTACGATGAAGCTAATCCAATAAAGTTCAATCCATTTTACATAAGTGCAGGAGATTCACTCGATACCGAAAAGAAAGAAAGCATCAAGACTCTTTTATTGGCTCTTTGGAAAAAGGATGATGAGACATTCAACCGATCAGAATACGTTGCCCTCTCCATTTCATTGCAACTGTATTACAAACATCTTGACGAGCATAAAGAATTGTTCCCATGTTTCAATTCATTCTATGAATTTCTTCGCGATGTTTTTGTAATCACACTTAAGGAGGACAAAGTCAAAGAAAAGGATTTTGATGTTGAGAATTTCCTCTATGTACTAAGACCCTATTACAAAGGAGGCGAATTCGATTACCTCCTTAACGCCACGGAGAATCTTGAATTGTTGAAAGAAAGATTCATTGTCTTCGAACTGGACAACATCAAGGATCACCCGATACTCTTCCCGGTCGTCACCATTATAATCATGGAGGTTTTCATTTCGAAGATGCGCAAGCTGAAGGGCATCCGTAAAATGATTCTGATTGAGGAAGCCTGGAAAGCAATTGCAAAGGAAGGAATGGCAGAGTACATCAGATATCTTTTCAAGACGGTTCGGAAATTTTATGGAGAAGCAATAGTTGTCACCCAGGAAGTTGAGGACATTATTAGTTCACCCATTGTGAAGCAAGCGATCATCAACAACTCCGATTGCAAAATCTTACTAGATCAAAGCAAGTATCAAAACAAGTTCGATCAGATTCAGGAATTGCTTGGGCTCACAGAAAAAGAGAAAGCTTTAATCCTTTCCATCAACAAAGGCAACGACCCATCACGCAAATACAAGGAAGTTTTCATCAGCCTCGGTGGAATGCTATCGAAGGTCTATGCTACCGAAGTTTCACTCGAAGAATATCTCGCCTACACCACTGAAGAGTCTGAAAAAATCAAAGTGCAAGCCTATACAAAGAAATGGGGAGGCGACATCCGAAAAGGTATTGCAGAATTGGCCAATGACATACGATCAGGTAAAGCAGCTTAAACAACAGAATCATGAAAAGACAAAAGCAATTATTAATCGCAGTCCTTGTTGGAATCATAATATCCGTGATGCCACAAAGGGTTGAAGCCCAGATTCCAATTGTTGACATCATTAAAGAAGCAATCATTAAGGTGATCAAAGCCATCGATCTGAAAGTGCAACGACTGCAAACGAAAACAATCTGGCTTCAAAATGCACAAAAAGTACTTGAGAATAAACTCTCCAAATTCAAGTTGAATGAAATTGCCCAATGGACTGAAAAGCAACGACAGCTTTATCAGAAATACTATGACGAGCTATGGAAGGTTCGTAACACACTCGCCACCTATCACCGGATAGCATTGATTCTCCAACGGCAGCGGCAATTAGTAAAGCAATACTCATTCACATGGCAAATGGTGAATCAGGATAAGCACTTTTCACCGTCCGAGATTGATTACATGTACCTCGTTTACACAGGCATCATTAATCAGAGTGTTTACAATCTTGACGAATTGATGTTGGTGATCAACTCCGACAAAACCCAGATGACCGATGCAAAACGGTTAGAGACAATCAACAAGGTGGGAGACGGTATCGATCGAAACTACACTGACCTTCAGCAATTCAACAACCAGAATATTCAACTGAGCATAAATCGCGCGAAGGACGAAAACGATGTTGCTGTTGTAAGAAGTTTATATGGGTTGAAATGAAAACACTGATCGAACATATCGATGAATTTGAAAGGCTAATGAGTGCCAAGGGTTTTGATGGATACTTCCTTTGCAATTTCGGCTGTAGAGGCACGCTGAAAGAGTCACTGCAACAGCATTTTTCAGAAGAGCCGAAAGATCAAGTTTTCACCCGGCCATTTCATCTGACTACTTATTCTTTCTGGAAAGAAGACAAACACATCAAATGTGATTTCAAGATGATCTATGACAGACTCAACGGATTAAAAGTTGACAAACTCGAAGCAGGTTATTTAGTCAATCATGAACTCAATCCAGTAAGAACAATCGAACTCCGCCCAAAAAGGAATGAAGATATTCCCACTCGAGTAAAGGTGAATTCAATGATAGGTCCGCGAAACAAAAGAAGATTTAAACTCTAAACAGAATCAAGTGAAACTTTTAGTAATCATAACATCAGCCATCGTATTGAGTACTTCCACACAAGCGCAGACCTTTGACGAATGGTTCAATCAGAAGAAAACACAAACTAAATATTTGATTGAGCAGATAATTGCCTATCAAGTTTACCTCGACTATTTAAAGAAGGGATACACCATTGCCCATAACGGACTAACTACAATTGAAAATATTAAGAACGGCAACTTCAATCTCGACCGCGATTTCTTTAAGTCATTAAAGAATGTGAAACCAGCGATACACAACTCAGTAAAAGTTGTTGACATCATCGCTTTTCAATACAGCATTATCCGTGACATGAAGAATGTCTATCAGTTCTGTCAGAACAACAAACACTTTACTCCCGAAGAGATCCGATATGTTGCCCGAGTGCATACAAGCATGTTGTTGTTGTGCGATGCTTCCCTTTCGGAATTGCACACCATCATTCAATCAGATGAAGCTCAAATGACCGATGACGAGCGACTTCAACGAATAGATAAAATCCACGATGATATGCAGGACAAAAGAGCTTTCGTCACCGCTTTTGGCAATGACACAAGGCTACTCGCGCGTCAGCGTCAGAAAGAGCAAATCGAGGTCGACCAATTAAACAAAATATTATGACACGACTTAAAACCATCCTCGTAACACTTGCTATTTCTTTTGGTCTTTTCACAAGTCATTCGGTGCTCTGTCAGGAACAGGAAATGGAGCAACTCATTCTTGACTACGAAAAACTTCAGCAGTTGGAGAAAATCCTGGACAACATGTATGCAGGATATAAAATTCTCGATTATGGTTACACCACCATCAAGAACATCGCAGAAGGCAACTATAAATTACATCAAGCTTTCCTCGATGGGCTTTTCCTTGTAAACCCTGCAGTCAGGAACTACAAGCGCATACCATATATAATAGACTATCAAAAGCTCTTAGTGAAGGAGTACAAAAACTACTACACGCGTTTCAAGCACGATCCGAATTTTTCACCGGAGGAATTAGAGTATATCGGAAATGTTTACAGCTTCCTCGTAAACGCGAGCCTCAGAAACATTGATGATCTGATCATGATTACAACCGCCACCAAACTCAGGATGAGTGATGATGAGCGAATGAAGGCCATCGACAGGATTTATTACGACTTGGAAGGCAAAGTGGTTTTCGTGAGGAGTTTCAATAACAACACACAACTTCTTGCCATACAGCGAGCGCGATCAGCGAATGATGTAAAGACACTTCGACATATCTACGGTCTCAATTAATTGTACAACTATGAAATCGAATAAAAAGACATTAACAATATTTCTCACCGCGACTTTTTTGCCTGGCGTTGTTTGTGCTCAGAGTTTCGCGGGAGAGATCCACAGTCTGCAAAGTGTCTTGGACCAGCTATACAGTGAGATGCTGCCTTTGTGCAGTCAACTGATCGGGGTTAGCCGAGGACTGGCCGGCTTTGCAGCACTGTGGTATATTTCTTCAAGGGTGTGGCGACATCTCGCCAATGCCGAGCCGATAGATTTCTACCCGCTACTCAGACCCTTTGCACTCGGACTGTGTGTAATGCTTTTTCCCTATGTGTTGCTATTCATGAACACAGTTCTTCAACCGACAGTGACCGGAACAGCCGCAATGGTTTCAGGATCGAATAATGCCATAGCGTATTTATTGAAATTAAAAGAGGAGGCCATAATGAAGACACCTGCGTGGCAAATGTATGTGGGTGTGGATGGAAGTGGTGATCGAGACAAATGGTATCGCTACACCCATCCTGACGGAACTGAAGAAGGAACACTGGACGGGCTTGGCAACGATATCAAGTTTGCCATGTCGAAAGCATCCTACAATTTCCGCAACACGGTTAAACAATGGATGTCGGAGATACTTCACATTCTTTATGAAGCAGCTTCACTTTGCATTAACACGATCAGGACGTTTTATCTCATCGTTCTTTCAATACTTGGCCCGATTATTTTTGGCCTCTCTGTTTTTGATGGACTACAACACACGCTTTCAGTTTGGATCGCCCGCTACATCAATGTCTTTCTTTGGCTTCCTGTAGCTAACATATTCGGGGCAATCATCGCCAAGGTGCAAGAGAACATGTTGAAGATCGACATTCAACAGGTAGCAAAATATGGAGATACATTTTTTAGTGCCAACGACACTGCGTACCTAATTTTTCTTGTCATGGGCATTGTGGGTTATTTCACTGTGCCGAGCGTGTCAAATTATATCGTTCATGCCGGAGGAGGAAACACCTTGCTATATAAAGCTTCAAATGTTTTCACAGGTGGTTCACAAGCTGTAGCGAGTACGGCCGCATCAGGAGCAGGTAATTTAATTGGGTCGTCAGGTCAAGCTCAACAAAACCAGAATCAAACAAGCCAAACACCAAAAATTGCGAATACTTCGAATTCGGAAAGCAATAGTTCAGGTGACTACATGCATGACAAACTATCTGGCAATAAAACTTCGTGATCCCATGTTCAGTCAACTGAAAAATATCGATACAGCTTTTAAGCATATTAAGCTTTTTTCACTCGTGCTCATTCTCTCGTGCGCGATGATCTGTTGCTATTCCATCTACAAGAGTTTTCAAATGGTGACGCAAGTTCAAGAGCACATTTACATACTTGCCAATGGCAAAGCTTTGGAAGCATGGTCGGCAGAACGTAGAGACAACATTCCAGTTGAAGCAAGAGATCACGTGAAAATGTTTCACCACTATTTTTTCACACTTGATCCAGACGATCGAGTTATCGAATCTAACGTAACAAAAGCTCTATATCTAGCTGATGCGTCAGCAAAACGTCAGTATGATAACCTAAAGGAGAGTAGATACTACTCCAATATCATTTCTGGAAATATCAGTCAGGAGGTTGTTACTGATAGCATCAAAATAGAAGTAAATGACTATCCTTTTTATTTCCGATGCTATGCGAGACAGAAACTCATCCGCAAAACCTCCATTGTTACCCGAAGCTTAGTTACTGAGGGCTATCTAAGAAATGTTTCGCGCTCTGATAACAACCCTCACGGATTCCTCATTGAGAAATGGCACACACTTGAAAACAAAGACATCAAAACTGAGAACCGCTTATGAAAGACGACAAAACAAATCCAATAGACACTGCACGAGATTCAGTCTCTAATAATGTATCTGTGAAATTAAATAAGTCGAAAAAGGTAATCGCTGAATTCTTGGACGCGAAGTTCAATTCACTCCCTTTTATTCATAAGCGCATAACGCTTATGATGTTTGGTCTGGTGATGGCAGCGGTGTGTGTTTCATTGATTGTCCGCTCGATGAATGATGCACAAAATTCACTTTCGTTACGCATTGAGCAGATTACAATGCCCAAAGACATTTACCCAAACCCAAACTATGTAAATGGATTGAAAAGGATTCTTCGGGTTAAAGCAATTCTCGACAGTCTTAGAAAATCTCCTAAAGGTATTGCTGTCTATGACAGCCTGATCAACGCCAGGCCTGGCTTGATGGACAGCATTAATTCTCTAGTACAGAAGTATCAATCAAATTATTCACACTAAAAACAATGTTATGAAACCGCATTCACAAAAATTCTTACAACGAAGAAAGTTTGCAATGGTAGTACCTGTTTTGGTTCTTCCATTTCTGATTATGATCTTTTGGGCTCTGGGCGGTGGTCAGGATTCACCTGGACAAACTATCGCGAGTGAAAAAACGGGCTTGAACCTCAACCTCCCGGATGCCCATTTTAATGATGAGACATGGAATAAGCTCTCCCTGTATGAGCAGGCAGAACGTGACTCACTAAAGCTTGAAGAAGAAAAAAGGAATGATCCATATATTGACCTAGCGACAATTGAAACACAAGATCAACAGGAACAACAACAAGAGCCAGTTCAAAAAAAGGAAAAGTCCAGCTCGGTAAATTCAAGAAACGTTGTCCGAAAAAAACAAGCTGAGTCTATTGATCCCAATGAAGCAAGGGTGAATCAAAAACTTGATCAGCTTTATCAAGAGCTTAACAAAAAGCAAGAGACTCCTTTTGATTCTAAGATTTCTGAAGTCACACAATCCAGTACATCTGATCCGCAATTCACATCCGATGTAAAGCAATTAGAACAAATGATGGAGACCATGAAAGGCGGAAATCAGAATGATCCTGAAATGCAGCAAATGAACGGGATGCTTGAAAAGATCCTTGATATACAGCATCCTGAACGTGCAGCCGAAAAAATCAGAAAGGAAAGCGAATTGAAAAAAGGTCAGGTCTTTCCGGTGCAGACCAAAGAGGCTGAAGACAATTTCTCTCTTCTAAATCCAAAACAAAAATCAATTCAAATTCCGACAGATAGTTCAGCGTTGCTAAGCAAAGTATTTTCTTCCGAGTCGCAGCAAAATGGTTTTTATGGATTGGAGGATGAAACGATAGAAGAGCAGGAAACTGGTAATACAATCGAAGCCGCAGTCCATGACACACAAGAACTTGTTGCTGGTTCTACTGTAAAGTTGCGTTTACTGAATGATGTCTACATCAACGGGAAACATATTTCGAAAGACCAGTTTATTTATGGCACCTGTTCAATCAATGGGGAAAGACTAACTGTAGCTATCAATTCTATTCGCGATGATAACTTCTTGTTTCCTGTATCACTTACGGCTTATGATCTGGATGGAATAGAGGGCATCTACATTCCAGGCGCAATCACGCGAGATGTTGCAAAGCAGTCATCTGATCAGGCATTGCAAGGAATGCAGTTCATGTCGATGGATCAGTCATTAAAAACGCAAGCTGCAAACGCAGGAATCCAAACCGCAAAGAGTCTGTTCAGCAAAAAATTCAAGCTGATCAAGGTCACTGTAAAAGCTGGCTACAAACTTCTATTGAAAGACAAAAAAACAGACAACTCATAATTCGCTGAATGGTAAAAAAGAAATATCGATCCAATGTCAAGCTTGGCTTCGATTAAAAATGAAATCATTAGAAACAATTAAAAGTTAAAAATTATGATGTGCTTCATAAATAATCTATTCTTAAGAATTCTCTTGTGGGGATTCTTGGCAACTCTCGTTACAAGGGTATCGGGTCAAACTATCGTTGATTCCAGCAGCGTGATACTCACGTACAACAAAACTTCGAGCATCATTTTTCCTTCCGTAATCAAGAGTGTGGATCGCGGAAGTCGTGACGTGCTCGCACAGAAGGCCAAAGGAGTTGACAATGTCCTCCAACTAAAGGCAGGCAGGGAAAATTTTCCTGAGACTAATCTTACCGTTATAACAGCCGATGGGATACTTCATCATTTTACGGTGAACTATTCCAATCAACCAGGAAGTTTAACCCTTGATGTGAGTGCTGATGCAATCGAACACAAAGGCACTCCGGTAATATTCAAAACGGAAATGACTGAAGCTGATATGGAAAAATATGCCACCAGCATCACCTCTATGAGAAAGAGGAGCATCGTCAAAGAAAGTGAGTACAAAATGAATCTCACTTTACAAGGCATTTACGTCAAGGATGATATTATGTTCTATCGAATCAGGATCGGAAATCAATCAAACATAAACTACAACATCGATTTTCTTAAATTTTCTGTCCGGGATAAAGTCAGGGTAAAACGCACTGCATCTCAGGAGTTGGCCATCAAGCCACTCTATATATATGGAGACAGCAAAGAGGTGATCGGAAAATCCCATACTGAACTGGTTTATGTCCTTCCAAAATTTACAATACCAGATTCAAAATATCTGAATGTAGAGTTATTTGAAGCCAACGGAGGAAGGCACTTTAACCTTGCGATCAAAAACAAAGACATCGTTAATGCGAGGTTATTGAAATAGTTCAAAAGAGTTTCAACTATAAATCATTAAATGTTTTGTTATGAATCCTAAGAATTTAGAATTTCTGAAAGACGGCCTCAAGTATATGGGCTTCGGTGAAAAACTGTATGCTGATCTTGAAGCGAAAATAAATCAACAGCCCACTGAGTTTAATCTCTCGTTACAAGGTGAATTCAAAAAAGACGGAGTCACCGATAAAGTAGATTACAAACTCGATTTTAAGAAGTCCGACCAAACGGACATGTATTTCTTCAACCGCTATCAGGCAACGTTAAAAAATGATGATCCAACACAGGAGAAATCACAGACGTTTTATATTACAAAAAATTCGGGCATCACAGCGAAAGAAGCCTACAACTTGTTAAGTGGCCGCTCTGTGAACAAAGACCTTACCAGCAAAGAAGGCCAACCATTCAATGCCTGGTTGCAACTCGATTTCAATGAGAAAGACAAGAACGAAAATTTCAAAGTGAAACAATACCACACTGGGTATGGATACGAACTTGAAGCAACCTTGAATAAATATCCGATCAAGGAATTGGCGAGCGAAGAAGAGAAAGGAAAACTCATCAAATCCTTGGAAAAAGGAAATCAACATCCGGTGACTTTCATAAAGGATGGCAAAGAAGAAAAGATGCACATCGAAGCCAATCCGCAATTCAAGACCTTGAATCTGTACGATGCTAAAATGCAAAAGGTCTTCCAGGGAATTGAAAAAAAAGAAGAGAAACAAGAGCCAGAAAAATCCAAAGAGAAGAAAGAAACACAAAAACAGGATGTGGATGAGGAAAGTGAGGGGAAGCCTGAGAAGAAAACGAAGAAGGGAAAAGGGGTTGGGGTTTAGGCGAGCTTTCACGGGATTAAAAGACCTGTCTGAATAAGGCAGGTTTTTTTTATTTGCATCTGATATGGAAGAAATATATGCAATTGCATATATTCGGATGTTGGGCGCAAGCCGTTTGGGACATTCCGACAACTAAGAAGGTGAATTTTGATACTGTCGACACAATGAAAAATATCGAAGACCGCTTAAATGAATTAGGAGTTGAAATACCTAAAATTCAACCACCACTTGCTAACTATATACCTGCAAAAAGAAGTGGGAATTTAGTTTTTACTGCTGGACAAGTGTGTGCATTGGGAGACAAAGTCATCAAAGGAAAATTGGGAAGAGAAATAAATATTGAAACTGGCAAGGAAGCAACTCAACTATGCGTCATTAACTGCTTAGCAGCCATAAAACAACTCTTGGGTTCTTTAAATCTCATAAAAGACGTGGTGGCTGTTCATGGACTAATTAATAGTATCCCTGAATTCACCGGACAAGCTGACGTAATGAATGGGGCTTCCGATTTTATTGTAGAGATTTTCGGAGAGCAAGGCAGACACATAAGGACTTCTGTTGGAGTGACAAGCTTACCGCATGATTTCACAGCCTCTGTTTATATCATAGTCGAAGTTGCTAACGATGATTAAAATGTAAATTCGACTAAAAAGTTTTGACAGCTTACAATGGCCCGTAAAATTAAGACACTCGACAAAACGGCCAGCGCCCAACAGAGGGTTTATGTTCAGTTTGGGGCTCAGAGTAAATCGTAGTTTAGTTATTACATTCGTCATGATGGAAAACTTTGGTGCAGGTCGCCATAAACACGATCATTATGCACAAGCATTGCGGGCAGATTTTCCAGTCAACAATAGAGAGATGAAAAAAGTATATGGACTCATTTTGGTTTTATTTCTTTGTACAAGTTGTAACACGGGGACAAAATCGATCGAATATGGCTCCAACAACGGTGTACAAATAATCATAAAAAGAAAAAAGATTTACTACGAGGAATATGGACAAGGCACTCCCTTATTGTTGCTTTCAGGCCGTGGACTTGATAGAAGTATAAAAGATTTCGAAAAGTGTATTCCTGAACTGGCAAAGCATTACAGAGTTATCGCACCAGACACGCCAGGACAAGGTAGGTCAGAACAAGCCGACACATTGAGCTATTATGCGTTACTAGAATTCATGTCTGAGTTTATTGATTCACTGAAAATCGACAGCACTTATGTTATGGGCTGGAGTGATGGGGGAATTACTGGAATTCAGTTGGCTGAGAGAAGACCCGATAAAGTTAAAAAGGTAGTCGCTGTTGGGGCGAATAACGGACTCAGACGAGCTATCCCTGCAAATGTTCCAATGCCACTGGACTTATGGGCGAAAAATAACAAAGAGTCAATTGATCGGTGTATGAACAAACTTCCGAGAGATTGGAAAAAACGTTTGAACGAATTAAATAAAATGTGGTATCAAAAGGACGAGTATTTCTCGGATTCTGTTTACGGACGAATCAACATTCCGGTTATGATTGTACTTGGTGACAGAGACGACATTATCATTGAACACGGACTTGAAATGCATAGACTGATTAAGGGTAGTCAACTCTGTATTTTACCAAATACATCACATGAAGTGTTTGCTGAGAAACCCAACCTTATAAACAATATTGCGATTGACTTTTTCAAATATGATTAGTCCATGCCACGTCCGCACTTACACTGACTTTGTGTGTAATATCATATAATGTAGAAAGCTTATTTTTCAAAATCTTAAATATGGGAATAACGTTTTCAACGTCTTTTAAAGTTAAAAAGACCTGCGTTGACTAACACAAGTCTTTTTTTATATCAAGACACTTTCAATAGCCTTATTAAGTAATTCGTTATCAGTTAACTTTATATAAGGAAATCATTCCCGCCACCACGTGATCATGGACGTGGCAATGAAACTGCCACATTCCACTATTTTCTGCAACCATATCTGCAACCAGCATTCCGGCTGGCCCAACGGATACTACATCTTCGCGGAAGCCTTTGCTCACCACCGTGTTTCCATGCCAGTGGGCAGTGTGCCAGTCAACTTCATTACCTAAAGCAAAAACGTACCATCTCACTTTATCTCCCGCATTCATGTTGTATTGCTGATGCCCAAACATAAGTCCATTCACTGAGTGCATCATATTACTCTCCTGAAAATCCGGATCTAATTTGATCGTAGAATTTTTGGTGTTCGTGTATTGTTGAATATTCTGATCAATGTATATGCTTGCATTTTCATCGAATACAGAAAAGAATGCAAATTTTTCCCTGTCCACATCCTTGGCTTTACCTTCATTGAGCATGCCTTTTCGATATATTACTAACGGCCCGACAAGCCCAGCATATATATCCATCCCCATATTTTCAGTGACATGAGAGTGATACATCCACAGCACAGAGCTACCATCCGCAGTGGCCGGGGCTGCCTGTGAAGTTACATCCCATTCATAAGTGAAAGTATCACCAGGCATCACTCCGGCCAGGCCTTCATTGTTGCTGTCATACTTCACACCATGTGGATGTATGCTTACTGGAAAACTTGTTCTGTTTTTGAAATTGATTTTTATTTTATCACCTTCTTCTGCACGGATCACCGGACCAAGGATTCCAAGTTCATCATCGTCCTTTGTACTCAGGGGTGTAGCAAAGGAGTTGTCAGTGTATATCTTATATCTTGCTTTTATGTACTTGCGCCCGATGCGGTTTGTGTCACTCGCCATAAATACCAATTCCTCAGATGTGAATGGCGAATTGGTCACGAGATTCATATTTTGAGGAGCATAATCCCATTCACCTGATTCGGCAGCAATAAAATATTCGCGCACGGGCGATTGATCTTCATTCGGAACCAACGTAATTTCATTCTGTTCCTTGCAAGCGAAAAGTGCAAAACAAAAAATGATGGAGAGAGAGACTGACTTCATGGTATGGTAATAGTTGAATTCGTTTCTAAAACTTTGCTCCAAAACTGATGTAAAAACTTCGCCCGATGGCGGGTATGATACCTGGCCCAGGATATTCGTCAGTTCGCTTGGTGAAGTAGCGTTCATCTCCAAGGTTATTCACTCCTCCTTTGAAGTTGAAGTTTTTGAATTTCATGGTGGCCGACCAATCTATCACCGTATAGGCTGGAATAATTCCCGCAATTGCATCAGCGGAAGACTTGATGGAATTAGCTGCATCTCCAAAGGATTGCGCTGTGCTGCTGATCAAGAAAGTGGTAGAGAATTTTCTTACCGCCAATGTAGATCCGAACCGGTTGATACTTGTGGGCGCATACTCTACATATTTGCCGTTGTATTCGCCAGTCACATATTTGGCATCGATGATCGCAAGCGAATTGAAGAAGCTGAAGTTCCATCGTGTTTCAGATGAGAACGCTTTCACTGGACTAAATTCAATGTAAGTCTCCAAGCCTTGATGCACACTGTTCGCAACATTCGTGCGATAGGGAATCTGGTTACCTTTGCCATCCGAAATTTCAATTAAGCCAATGCGGTTGTTGTATTGCAAATAGAAAGCGCCAATGTCAAAATTGAGATAGTCCTGAACCGACCCGCGGAATCCAAGATCTGCATTGAAGCCTGAGGCGTCTTTTAAATTTTTATCAACTGTAATGATCGATCCGAAGGGAGTAAGATTGGAGTAATCAATAGGACGATACGATTGTGAAATGTTCGCATAGATGTTTGTTGACGAGGTGGTCTTAAGTTGCAAGCCAATTCCTGTAATGAATATATTTCTGTTCTTCGAAAGATTTGAATAGATCACGCCCGATCCGTCTTCTGCAGGATTGTATCCCTTCACAGATGAATTC
>CBHTSG010000023.1:0-40801 GCA_966095315.1 uncultured Cyclobacteriaceae bacterium | reverse complement strand
CTGAGGATCCTCGACCAGCAGACGGGCGTAACCTGGAAAGCCAACACCAATTTAATAGTAGGTACGCCTTATTCCAAAGGCATTTTGCTGATGGGAGAAAACGAGGCAGGAAATGCGGAGGCGAACATTTGTTGTGGGAAGTCGCGCTTTAAAAAATGACCCTAATTGGATTTCAGTTTCGGATGTGTTTATAAAATCAGAATGGCAACTATTGAAACCCTTGGGCATTACACCCGATGATGCTAATTGGGAAAAATTCACGGAACGTATCCGGAATTTGAAGAAAATTCAGGAATATCAATATGTAATGCAGATACTCGATAAGAAATTATCGTATGAAGAAGTAACCGAAATATTTGTTCGGGTAAATTCCTTAGGTGCAAAACTGAGAGGTTCAGATTTAGCATTAGCGCAAATTACTTCTAAGTGGAAAGGATTCATTGGAGAGATTGATGAGTTTTCTAAAGAGTTTGATACAAACTCTGATTATTTAATGGATACCGGTATACTGGTTAAAACTTTAGTTGCTTTTGCAACCAACCAAAGCAAATTCAAAACAGTTAACCGCGTCAAAATTGATTCGTTTAAGGAAGCTTGGGAAAAGACACAGGTTGGTTTGCGCTTCGCAATCAACCTTTTAAAGACCAATGCAAGAATTGAAAATCTTAGATTGCTTGGAAGTCCATTCTTATTAGTACCTATTGCGTATTATGCCGTTCAACGTGATGAAAAACTTACGAAAGAGGAAATAAGCAAAATTATGCTTTGGTTTTATGTCGCTCATATGAAAGGGCGCTATGGATTGGGTTCGAGCGAGAGCTTGTTAGATAGCGACTTGTCGGCACTTTCAAAAACCGGCAAACTAGATGAATTACTTTCAATTTTAAAACTTCAGGTCAGGGATTTCCTCACTTCAGCTGAAGAGATCAGAGGTAAGAGCAGAAGGAGTAATTATTTCAGTATGCTGTTTTTCATCGCCAAGCAGAATGAAATAAAAGATTGGTTTACAGGAATGGCAATTACTGAAAAGCTTGTCGGTAAGTCGCATGCTTTGCAGTTCCACCACATCTTCCCAAAGTCGTTACTAAGAAAAGAAGGTGCCGATAGGAAGGAGATCAATGACATAGCAAATCTGGCGTTCATCGGGGGAAAAACAAACCGCAACATCAGTAATAAAGAACCAAAAAAGTATTTGCTTGATGTTGTTGAAAAGCGCGGAGACGAAATATTGGATCATCACCACCTTCCATCGAAGAGAGAACTATGGGAATTAGAGAATTACCAAGGATTTCTATCATTTCGAAGGGATAGGCTGGTCAAGGCGATTAACAATCATATCGAAAAGCTTATAAAATAAGAATGACTTTCCCCCAATCCTTCCCCCAAAAAATAAAAAACTCTGCAACGTATTGATTTGCAGAGGTAATTATTAGTACTTAGTAGCCCCGGCAGGAATCGAACCTGCATCTTCAGAATCGGAATCTGAAATACTATCCATTGTACTACGGAGCCAAAAAACTTCGCTTAAGTTAGATATTCGCCCAAAAGTAGTAATATTTGATTGGTTTCCGGAAGCATGCTTGCCGCAGGATGACAAAAACCAGCAAAAATATTTTCTCCATTGCCATTAAGTCGATTGCCTTTGCGTGGCAAACGAACAAGACCTTATTTATGGTCATAATGGCCTTGAATTTATTTCAAGGGTCTGTTGTCTATTTACAGTTCACCAGTTTTTCAGCCATCGTGGACGAAATCATTATGATCAAACAGAGTGCTCGTACGTTTGATCATCTCATCCAATCATCCGTCATTCTTGGCCTCTCGTTTTTAGTTCCCACCCTCATGAACAATGTAGTGGGTTTCTATCGCAGCAAGTTTAGACTGGAACTTGATGCCAAACTTGACTTGTACAAGATTGATAAGCAGAGTGAATTAGATATCGGTACGATTGAAAGCAGCTCATACCAAAACTTATTGCGCAGCGCGCAGGAGTGGGGTACGAGCAGTATGCTGAGTTTACAGGACTTTCTCTTCACATCGGCCAATAGCTTTGCAGGTATTATCACATCCATGATTATTCTTTGGTCGCTCAATGGGTGGCTGGTGCTCTTCTCAGGGCTGGCGGCAGCACCGGTTTATTTTTTCTATAAGAAATACAGCATGGAAGTTTTTCGCATTCGTTATTTTTCTCTGGATGATCATCGCATTATCAGCAATCGTATCTCGCATTTTGAGCATTTGCAAAAAGCAGTAGATGTTATTCTTTTGAAGCTCAAGAGTTGGCTGAAGCAGCAGGTGAGTGAACGAATGCTTGCGTATAACAAAAAAATTATTGATGCGGAGCGAAGGAAATCGCTGTCGTATAATTTGTTGAGTTTGTGGTATCTACTTTTTCTATTTGCCGCAATTGCGCTGATGACGCGCGAAGCACTGGTGGGCACCATGGCTGTGGGAGGTTTGCTTTTAGCGTTCAATACCTACACGCGATTTTATCAAACAGTAAATGGTTATGTGGAATCAATCTCCTGGACGGAAGAGGCTGCGCGCTACGCTGCCCGTTGGTTCGAGCTTTTTGATGTGAAGCCTAAAATTGTTTCCAAAGAGGATGCCGTCCGCATTTCTTTTGGTCAGCCACCGCATATTGAATTCAGAAATGTTTCGTTTCGCTATCCAAGCGATAATGAAGGACAAAATCCATTCGTACTCGAAAATCTTTCTTTTGAGATCAAACCCGGAGAAAAAATAGCCATCGTTGGCGTTAATGGATCTGGCAAAACTACGCTCATTAAACTCTTATGCAGAATTTATGATCCTACTGAAGGATCCATTCTGATCAATGGTGTTGATCTGAAGGATTTGCACCTGGAGGATTGGCATGGCGCCATTGGTATTTTGTTTCAAGATTTTCCTATCTACAACCTTACCATTCGCGAATCGATTGCCGTGGGTAGAATTGGCGAAGTGATTGATGAGTCGAAGTTAAAACAAGCGGCACAATTTTCAGGTGCCGATGAATTCATCACTAGCTATGATCAACTCATCTGGAAAGAGTTTAAAGATGGCATTGATTTATCAAAAGGGCAGCATCAACGATTGGCTGTGGCGCGGATGTTTTATCGTGGAGCGGCCATTACCATTTTAGATGAACCCACCGCCTCGATTGATGCAGTGACAGAAGAAAAAATCTTCAGCTCATTGGAACGCAATACTGAAGGAAAAACAGTGATCCTGATTACGCATCGCTTTAGCACGGTAAAAAATGCCAACAAAATTTTAATGATGGAGCATGGCCGCCTTATCGAACAAGGTTCTCACCGCGAGTTGATGCAATTGAATCAAAAGTATGCAGCGCTCTACATCATGCAAGCCAAGCGGTACCTCGAAGAAGAGAATTAGAATTGCTGATCCGGATTTGTCGATTACAAGCAGCTTCCGCTACTATTACAAACTTGCCATATCGATCACAAACCGATAACGAACATCACCTTTCAGCATTCGCGCATAAGCAGTTTCGATATTTTTGATGTCAATGAGTTCAATATCTGAAACAATATTATTTGCTGCACAGTAATCCAACATCTCCTGAGTTTCAGGGAGTCCACCAATGTTTGATCCGGCTACACTTTTTCTTCCATCCAAAATCGCAAAAGGCGGAATCTCCAGTGGCTTCGGAGGGATGCCCACGCAAATGTGAGTGCCATTGGTTTTTAACATGGATAAGTAAAGTCTGAAATCGTGAGGTGCCGAAACGGTGTCAAGAATAAAATCAAATTCTCCTTTTACTTTTTTGGTTTGTTCCTTATCGGTGGTCACTACAAAGTGATGAGCACCTAGTTTTTTGGCATCGGCTTCTTTGGTAGGCGAGGTGCTTAACACCGTAACTTCTGCACCGAAGGCTACACCAAATTTTACACCCATGTGACCGAGTCCGCCAAGACCGAGCACCGCAAGCTTGTGACCTTTACCAACTTTCCAATGGCGAAGGGGCGAGTAGGTAGTGATGCCAGCGCAAAGCAAAGGCGCAACTGCGGCAAGTGAAAGCTTGTCAGAAATATGAAGTACAAAATCTTCATGCACAACAATGGTATTGGAGTATCCGCCATAGGTTGGGTTCCCTTCCTTATCGCGACCATTGTAAGTGGGCACTGCTCCATTGACGCAGTATTGTTCGAGACCTTGCTTGCAGTTATCACACGTGCGGCAGCTATCGACTAAACATCCTGTTCCGGCAAGATCACCTACTTTGAATTTCGTTACCTGGCTTCCTACTTTCTTTACTTTACCAACAATTTCATGACCGGGCACCATCGGAAAAATTCCAGGGAACCAATCGTTGCGCACCTGGTGAAGATCAGAATGGCATACACCACAAAACAGCACATCAAACTGAACATCATACGGGCCAACTTCGCGTCTTTCAAAACTCCAGGGAGCTAGTGCAGTGGTAGGGCTTTGAGCAGCATAAGATTTTGCGGAGATCATAGGTCAAAAATTTAGGTCATAAAAATACGATATAATGAGGATGGCATCGGGCGAAAAATTAAAAAATATTGGCTTCGGATAGATCCGAATGTGGGGCATTATCGTAAGTCGGTTATTATTGACTTGACTTATGAAATTGAATAAAGATGTATTAGCTCCATATTTCAAATTAAAAGATGTGTTTGGGCGGATGATTGACTTGAATGAGTATAAGGATAAGAAGGTGATGATTGCCTTCTTTCGTCATGCCGGATGCCCGTTTTGTAATCTTCGGGTACATAACCTTATCAAAGTTCAGGAGGAATTGAAAGCGAAGGGCTTGGAGATGATATTTTTCTTTGAGTCTAAGGAGCAAGTGATTTTGAGAAGCACCTTTCACAAAGAGATTTCACCGGTGCCCTTGATTTCTGATCCCGCCAAGGAATGGTATAAAGTGTATGGATTGGAAGAGTCTGCCTACAAATCGGTGATGAGCCATGTCACCACATTCGTGCAAACGGCCATCAAGGCAAAGACTACCGGTGTGCCGATTCACCCAATGGCGAGTGGTGAATCATTCAATACTATTCCCGCTGAATTTCTTTTGGACAAAGGATTAGTGATAAAACGGCTTCATTATTCGGAACGCTTGAACGATCGGTTGGAGATATCGGATATTCGCGCGTTTGCGGAAGAGAGGTGATAAGGAGAACAACTAATTGCCAATTCAAATTAGAAATCATAAAAAAAGTCCTGATCGAATAATCAGGACTTTTTTCTGAGTCTAAAAAATTAGATTACATCTTAGCTGAAAGCTCTTTGCTAGCCTTGAACTTAGCAACTTTCTTAGCTTTGATTTTGATGGTAGCACCAGTCTGTGGGTTACGACCAGTACGAGCAGCTCTTTTAGATACTGAGAATGTACCGAAACCAACCAAAATCAGTTTCTTTCCTGACTTAATGGTTTTGGTTACGCCTTCGATGAAAGAATCAAGGGCGGCTGTAGCTTGTACTTTTGTGATACCTGCATCTTCTGCAATCTTGCTTACTAATTCAGCTTTGTTCATAATGTTGTTTGATAAGTGGTTTAATAAATCGCTGGCAAATTTATAAGCTTTTTGTTGCAAACAAATTTTTAAACAAAGAAAAGTGCCTGTATTTACAGGCACTCCCAACGATTTATCATTTACTCTTCGCCCTTGATCAAGCACTTCAAGAAAAACTTGAAGCCGCTATCACGCTGTCAGTCTGTGGTTTTCAATAGTTTGCCTCGTCTGATCAAACTTCCTGATCGAAGTACATAGTAGTAGATGCCGGTTTTCAGCGTGGGTGTATCCATGGTCAGCACGTGATCTCCGTCAGAGGCTGATTTCTCTAATACTTTGCAGCCATACTGATCATAGATCGATATGGTAACTTCCTCTTCTACCGAAGTGTTGACGAGGAAGTTCACCGTGGTGGTGAATGGATTGGGGTAAACTTCTGCACTTGCTTCAGCCGTGGAAGACATGGTTAAAGTATCATAACCCACACAAAGCCCGGCTTTATAGGCCACCACGGGGTTCCAGGTTTTCCAGCCATCACCGCAGGATGCTGGGTAGCAAACAGTAAAGGTGAGTTCAAAAGAGTCTTCTTCTTTACCAAATCCATTAACGTTATCCACTTTCAGTCCGGTTAACCCTGTGGTCGGGTCTTTTCCTAATACCAAAGGCCATGAAGAAGTAGAGCTATAACTGGTAATCTCTCCGCACGGTATGGCAATAACAAAATGCGAAAGTTCATGACGGCAGTTGCCATCAGTGGAAACCGTGACTTTGTATGCCACGCAAGATTCTTCTTCTCCAATTTGCTGAATGGTGCTGCTGAAGCAGTCATTGCAATCTTCTGAGTTATCTCCACCTGTGCCACCACTGCCACCGTCACCAGAACCATTTCCGCTGCCCGAGCCAGCATCGGTGCACCCCGAAATGGTATAGGTGCAAACCTGGGTGCAGCCATCTTTAGTAATAGAGAGCGAGAATGTTCCACTGGTACTTATCGTGCCAGCAGTGTAGCTGATGGAATTGGTATCTCCACCACTTTGTATGCTCCACGAACCATCCGTGCTACTGATCGTCCAGAGATAGGTTGCTCCGGTGATGCTCGTAGAAAGTGTATTGCCGGAAGAGCCGCACACCGGTGAAGGTGAAGGATTGATTGAGCAAGCCCAGGCCGGATCGCTAGTAGTGATGGATTGAGTAGTTGAACAACCTCGCGCATCCGTGATGGTAACAGAATAACTTCCTGAGCCCGCGCTGCTGATATCCTGAGAAGTGGCGCCCGTGGACCATGAATAGGTATACGGAGCGGTGCCGCCCGAAACAGAAAGATCAAGAGCGAAACTCGTGCAGCTAAGTGTTGTTGATGCGATGGTAGCTTTTAACTCGGGTGGAGAAACGATGGTATATACCATTACGCGCGAACATCCGGTACTGTCGGTGACGGTGACGGTATACGTTCCTGCCGAAAGATTAGTAAGCGAAGAAGTTGTTTGTCCGGAGGCCCAGGTGTATTGATAAGGCTCAATACCACCGGAAGGAAATAAACTTATCGATCCGGTATCGCCATAGCATTTGGGTTGCTCTACTTGTGACGATACCAGGAAAGTCTTTTTGAAAATGGAAATTCGTAATGTGATTTTACATCCGGCACTGTCGGTGACGGTTACTGTGTAGTTACCAGCTGCCAGGTTGGAAAGGTCTTCACTCGTTTCACCATTCGACCAATAATAAGAGTATGGTTGAGTGCCACCGGTAATGGTGAGATTGATGGATCCGGAACTATCATCCAAACAGCTCGTGGGTGTAATGGTGTAGGTTCCCTTTAACGTATTATTCTCGCGAAGAAAAACAGAATACTCCACGGAGCAGACGGACGCATCCGTTACCGTGACTTTGTATGACCCCGCAATGATATCGGTTAGGGAAGATGTGGTAGCACCGTTATTCCATAAATAAGTATACGGTTCTGTTCCACCACTTACGGACAGCGTAATACTGCCATTACCATTTCCGCATGCGGGTTGCACCATCGTGCTGGTGACTAGCAGCGTAGTTTCGTTACTGATGATAAAGGATGCTTTTGCCTGGCACCCTGAAGAGTCTGTTACCGCTACTGAATATGTTCCTGCTTTAAGGTTTGCCAAGTCTTCCGTCACCGCTCCGGTTGACCAGATGAATGATAGCGGTGCTTTGCCGCCTGTCACGCTGATATCAATCATTCCGGTATTCTTTCCGCCACACTGGGCATTTGTTGTGTTGCCTGAAATAATAATCTGATCAGGTTCCGTGATGGCTCCGTTTAAGGTAACGGATGTTCCGGTGCCATCTTTTATTGTTACGGAGTAATCTCCTTTTCCAATATTTGTTAGTGCGGTTGATGTTGATCCATTGCTCCATTGATAACTGAATGGCGCTGTGCCATCATCGATAATAGCGGTTAATGATCCTGTGCTTGAGCCAAAGCACGTTGCGTCCTTCTTTTCAAGATGTGCTTTCAGTGAAGGACAAATTGGTTTTATTTTTTCTGACTCAAAACAATTTCCTGCTTTGTAAGCAACCACCGGCTCCCAGCATTTTTGAGTTGTGCAAGTAGCCGAAGTACTGCACAACGTGAAAGACACGGTAAACGATTTGAGCGAGCCGCTACCGAAGCCATTGATGTCATCAATTTTAAATCCTGTAATGCCCGTGGTAGGGTCAGTGCCAATCACTTGCTTCCAATTTTCACTGTTGCTCAGATTAGTGATGGTAGCACAGGATGGAACCTCCACCGTGAAGTGAGATAAATCGTGTTTACATTTTCCGGTGAATGAAACTTTCATTTCGTACTTCACGCACTGGTCGCTTATTTTTTCGCTTTTGGTTAGCGAAGAAGTAAAACATGTTTCGCAGGTAGCGGCAAGTTGCGCCATCACACCATGCCTGATTAAAAGTAACAAGCCAACAACAAGTAATAAATGCCTCCGTTTTTTCATAACCCTTTCTTGTCTATACCCTTAGCTATTGATTTTTGAGTTGAGTTGTCATGTGTTCACCGTCAAGCGTCTCGCCAATCGCCCAATCAGATGTTTACAGCGGTAGGTAACGGTCGCAACTTTTAGCGCTGCATCATTTTCATAATTTCAGCGAAACACAAATCAGCCTAAGGGAGCACCGCAGCGTGTAAGATTTAAGGTGAGTTGGTTCAATTTTTCAGGCTAATTGCCGATATTTCAACCCTTCCAAAATCCAAAAAATTAATCACCCTTTTTCTAAGCATCTAAAATCAAACCCATGAAGAAGTTTAACTGGAAAAGAATTGGCTTAATCACCGCAACACTCGCCATTATTGGCTTTTCGGTCTTCTATTTTATGGAGGGCAAAAGTTCAAAGACCTACAATGCTGCTATCAATCCGGCTTTCGGGGAGTATATTTCTTCCTACACTGCTGGTGTGGTAAGTTCCGGTTCTCCCATTCGCATCATTTTTTCAAAAGATGCTGTGGACTCTTCTTCTGTGGGAGCAGAGACTACAATTAAATTATTTGATTTTAGTCCGTCCATTTCTGGAACTACTATTTGGCACGATCGCAGAACAGTGGAATTCAAACCGGCTTCTCGCCTGATCTCCGGGCAGATTTACGAAGTTGAGCTCTTTCTGTCTAAGCTATTTCCAGTGGCAAAAGATCTGAGCACGTTTGAGTACACTTTCCAGGTGATTCCTCAGAATTTTGAAGTATCAATCGAAAACATTAAACCGTATGTTAAAACACAGTTAGCCAGACAGAAAATCGAAGGCACATTATTTACGGCTGATTTTGCCGAAGGTGAAGCCGTTGAAAAAATGATGACGGCATTGCAAGACAGCAAATCGTTAAAAATTAATTGGACTCACGCTGGTGAAGGCAAGCAGCATCTCTTTGTGGTAGAAGATGTCACACGCAAAGAGAGCGCCAGCAATGTAAAGCTTTCCATTTCAGGTGAGAGCCTTGGTATTCAGCAATCCACCGACCGTGATGTAGAGATTCCAGCATTGGGAGATTTTAAAGTCACCAACGTGCGCGTGGAACAAGGAACGAGTCAGCATGTGGTGCTGCAATTTTCTGACCCGCTCAGTGAATCACAGAACCTGGAAGGCTTGATTTCCATCAACGAAATTTCCAGCCTTGATTTTGAAATAAAAGATAACGAGGTGCGCGTTTATCCTCCGGTACGCCAAACGGGATCGCGTACACTTACCGTTGAGGAGGGCATTCGTAATTCGCTAAACTATCGCATGCCGCAAGGAGGCTCTTTTGAAATTGCCTTTGAGCAATTGCTGCCCGCTGTGCGCTTTACCGGAAACGGTTCAATTCTGCCCAGCAGTGATGGCTTAGTAATGCCGTTCGAATCCGTTAACCTAAAATCGGTGGATGTTCAGATCGTCAAAATTTTTGAAAATAATGTATTGCAGTTTTTGCAGGTTAATGACTATGAAGGTAATCAGGAATTGAGAAGGGTAGGAAAGATGGTGTTGAAGAAAACCATCTCGCTGGAAAACGCAGGTGTCACTGATCTTGGAAAGTGGAACCGGTTCACCTTAGATTTAGGGACACTTATCAATTCAGAGCCGGGTGCTATTTACCAGGTGCGCATTGGTTTTAAACGATCGTACCTCGCGTATGAATGTGATCAAACAGCAGATGGTGGAGCGACCTTAAACGCATTTGAGCAGGATGATCTTGCAGAAGAAGAGAAAGAGGAAAGCTACTGGGATTCATACGAAGACTATTATTATGGAGAAGATTACGATTGGGAGCAGCGCGACAATCCTTGCCACTCATCGTACTACACCAGCAGTCGCACCATAAAAAGGAATGTGATTGCTTCTGACCTTGGTCTGATTGCCAAGCGCGGTGGCGATGGAAATATTACTGTTATTGTTACCGACTTAAAAACAACACAACCCGTTTCGGGCGTTCAGTTGGAGCTGTATGACTTTCAACAACAATTGATTGGGTCTGCTTCTACCGGTGGTGATGGTAAAGCAACTATTAACTCGAAACAAAATCCATTTGTACTGACTGCTAAGAGCGGCTCGCAGCGCGGCTATCTGAAATTGCAAGATGGTGAGTCATTATCACTGAGTAGCTTTGATGTGGGTGGCGAGCAAGTGAGCAAAGGGTTGAAAGGATTTTTGTATGGTGAACGAGGTGTGTGGAGACCAGGCGACTCGCTGTACCTGAGTTTTATTCTGGAAGATAAATTGAAGTTGCTTCCTGCAAATCATCCAGTCGTTTTTGAATTACAAAATCCTCAAGGACAAGTAACCAGCAGATTGGTACGCTCTTCTTCTGAAAATGGTTTTTACAATTTTGCAACGGCTACCAGCAGCGATGCGCCTACTGGCAATTGGTTAGGGAGAGTGAAAGTTGGTGGAACAGAGTTTACACAGCCTATCAAAATTGAAATGGTGAAACCGAATCGACTCAAGATCAATCTGGATTTTGGTGTCGATAAACTTTCAGCGGGTAATGAATATATTTCCGGAAAGCTGAATGTAAACTGGCTTCACGGAGCACCTGGAAAAAATTTAAAGGCGGAATTTGAAGTGCTGCTCACAAAAGGTGAAACCAAATTTCCGAAGTATTCAGAATTTATTTTCGATGACCCCTCGCGCAATTTTGTGAGTGAGTCCAAACCGGTCTTTGAAGGATTCACTGACGACAACGGCAATGCAGTAGTCAATGCCAATCTGGAGATAACCGGAGAAGCCCCTGGCATGTTGAATGCCGTCTTCCGCGGAAAGGTTTTTGAGGAGAGCGGTAACTTCAGCATCGATCGGTTTAGTATTCCTTATTATCCTTACGAATCGTTTGCAGGCATTCGTTTGCCTTTGGGCGACAAAGCAAGAGGTATGCTGCTGACCGATACCACGCATCGCGTTGATGTGGTTACCGTTGATGCCGATGGCAACCCTACTTCGCGCAATATTGAAATGAGTATTTATAAAATTGAGTGGCGATGGTGGTGGGATAATTCGGAAGAAGGCAATGTGAATTTTATGTCGGGTAATTACTCACAACCTATTTCCGTTGGAAAGATTAGAACAAACAACGGAAAAGGTTCATGGAATTTTAAGATCAAATATCCGGAGTGGGGCCGCTATTATGTGAAGGCATACGATCCGCAATCCGGTCACAGCGCAGGCAAAGTTGTGTATATCGATTGGCCGGGATGGGCAGGTCGCGCACGGCAGGAAGGTCAGGCTGCAACCATGCTATCTTTTGCCTCTGATAAGCCAGCCTATAACATTGGTGAGCGCGCTAATTTAGTTATCCCTGGCAGTGATCAAGGGCGCGCATTGATCAGTATTGAAAATGGCAGCCGCGTTATTCAAACACATTGGCTCGAAACGGTGAAGGGTGATAACCAATTTAATTTTGAGATCACCAAGGAGATGACACCGAATATCTTTGTGAATGTCACACTTCTTCAGCCGCATGCGCAAACCGCAAATGATTTGCCCATTCGCATGTATGGCACCATTCCCATTCAAGTGGAAGATCCTGAAACGCATTTGAATCCCATCATCTCCATGCCCGATGTTTTGGAACCCGGACAAGAAGTGGTGATCAAAGTTTCTGAGCAATCGAAACGTAAGATGACGTATACACTCGCCATCGTTGATGAAGGACTTCTTGACTTGACACGATACAAAACGCCTGATGCGTGGAACCGTTTTTACGCGCGCGAAGCATTAGGTGTAAAAACATGGGATTTGTACGATCAGGTGATGGGTTCGTTTGGAGGAAAGATTGAGCGATTGCTGGCCATTGGTGGAGATGGCGAAGCTGCGGGAAAGGAAGATGACTCCAAGGCAAATCGCTTTAAACCGGTGGTCTTGTTTTTTGGGCCAATCACGTTGAATGGCGGCAGTAATGAGCATCGATTCAAAATGCCGCAATACATCGGTTCGGTGAAAACGATGCTGGTGGCTGGATATGAAGGTGCCTACGGTAAAGCCGAAAAGGCAACACCGGTGCGCAAGCCACTGATGGTATTGGCAACATTGCCGCGAGTATTAGGGCCTGAAGAGAATTTAAAATTACCAGTGACGTTATTCTCAAGCGATAACTCCATCCGCAATGTAAAAGTTGACATTAAAGTTTCTGGTCCGGTTATGCTTCCAAATGGAAACACTCGCACAGTAGCCATTTCGGGTATGGGTGACCTCACTACAGATTTTGATCTGGCGGTGAAGAGTGAAACCGGCATTGCAAAAATTGAAGTGACTGCCAGCTCAGGAAACTTTAAAGCAACGGATATAATCGAAATTGAAATTCGAAATCCGAACCCACCCGTTACGAATGTGATCGCGGCATTGCTGGAGCCAGGAAAAAATTGGAACGGCACGATTGCACCGATTGGATTGGCAGGAACAAACTCGGCCATACTCGAGGTCTCTACGCTGCCTCCTTTGAATCTTGGGCAGCGAATGAAATACCTGATTCAATATCCGTATGGGTGCCTGGAGCAAACTACTTCTTCTGTTTTTCCGCAGTTGTACCTCGATCAGGTGAAGGCGTTAACCCCGGAGGAAAAATCAACCATTCAACGCAATGTGAAAGCAGGAATTGATCGTTTGAAATTATTTGTGAATCGCGATGGCGGATTTTCATACTGGCCCGGCAGCGGTGACTCTGAAAGTTGGAGCTCAACGTACGCAGGGCATTTTTTAGTGGAAGCAGATGCGAAAGGATACTTTGTTCCACAAGATATGATCAGGCGGTGGAAGAAGTTTCAGAAATCCAAGGCTCAAACATGGCGCAAAAATTCTGAGTATAGCAGCGGTGAATTGATTCAAGCCTATCGTCTTTATGCATTGGCTCTTTCTGGTGATCCTGATCTTGGATCGATGAACCGACTGCGTGAGCAAACAGGTATTCCCGTAGCAGCAGGGTGGATGTTGGCAGCAGCTTACGTTAAAGCAGGTCAGCCTGAGGCAGGTAAACAAATTATCGCAAAACTTACCACCAACATAAAACCATATCAGGAGATGGGCTACTCCTATGGTTCAGATTTGCGTGATAAGGCAATTATTTTGGAAACACTATTATTATTGAATGAACGCACCAAAGGATTTGAAGTGCTGAAAGAAATATCTGCATCTCTTAGCAATGATTCCTATTGGATGAGCACGCAAACAGTAGCGTGGTGTCTGAAGTCGGTGGGATCATTTGCGAGTGCTGAACAGCGAGGTGAATTGAAATTTAACTACACCTACAACGGAAAAGATGTTTCGGCTAAAACGGATTTGCCTGTGGCACAAGTGAATTTGCCGGTGGAAGGATTGAAGAGTAATACTTTAAAATTAGCAAGCGAAAGCAAAGGCACTTTGTTTATTCGAATTATTTCTGAAGGTGTTCCTGCACAAGGAGCAGAAACCGATGCTGACAATAATTTAAATATTGAGGTGACCTATGCCAATGCTGATGGCCGCGCACTTGATCCTGATATGCTTGAACAGGGACAGGAATTTGTGGTTGCTGTTACGGTGAAGAACCCGGGACTTCGAGGGATGTACAAGAACCTTGCGCTGAACCAGATTTTTCCTTCCGGATGGGAGATCAACAATCTTCGTCTTACAGGTGATGAGTCACGCATTGCCGGTGATAAGCCCACTTATCAGGATGTTCGTGATGATCGGGTTTATACCTATTTTGATTTGGGTGCAAACCAACAGAAAACATTTAAGGTAATGCTCACCGCTAGTTATGCAGGCAAGTATTATTTACCCGCAGTAAGTTGTGAGGCAATGTATGATCATAGCATCTACGCCAGAAAAAAAGGTAAGGTAATTGAAGTGGTGAAGAAATTGAATCAATAATGGAGGCAGGCTAATTTTGTTATTAGACCGGCAGACCGAAAGCGTTTTATATGACTGAGAACGATTTATCCTATATTATTCGAGGAGCGGTCTTCAAGGTTTATAATAACCTTGGTCCGGGATTACTCGAATCTGTGTATGAAGCTGCTCTGGTTTATGAATTGAAGAAACGCGACTTAGAAGTAAGAAATCAAGTTGGGCTACCCGTAGTTTACGAAGGCGAAAATCTCGATCTGGGCTTCAGACTGGACATCTTGGTTAATAATCTAGTTATTATTGAAATCAAGTCTGTGGAGACTTTGCAAGAAGTTCATCACAAACAAGTACTCACTTATCTTAAATTAGCTAATAAGAAGCTGGGCTTATTAATTAACTTCAATACGGAAGATATATCAAGCTCAATTTTCAGAAAGGTGAATGGATTGTAAAAACGAACTTTCGTAGATGAAGGGGGATGATTGATATTGAAATGAATAGTCTGCGTAAATCTGCGTGATCAGCGGGAAATAGTGCAAAGGGCCCGCAGATTTCGCAGATAAGCGCAGATTTAATAACAAAATGATCTGCGTACATCAGCGTGATCTGCGGGAGATAATTACTAAAGAGTAAGATTTGTCAAAGACATGAGCCTTTTTTCTTTTTTGAAAACCAAAACACCATCCTTTACTGATAAAGTATGGAAGACATCACCCTTTGCTATTAAAGGAATGATGACGGATGCGCTTCACCTGATCACTCAACAGAATATTCCCATAGTTGTCGCTCATTTTTCGGATGGACGTAAACGAGTTACCGATTTTTTATCGACTCATCAGGTTCCTTATTTTCTAATCGAATCCGGAAGAGTGTCAGACGCACTTAATGAAACTAAAACTGTACTGGTAGCGCAAGCCATTTTTTTTCAGTCCAGTGAGGGAAGCGAATTGATCAATCGATTAAGTGCCAAAGGACCACTCCATTTTTTGTTTTATGGCCACTACCCGCTTCCCACCAAAGAGAATAAACTGATTGAAAAAATCAGAAGTACCAAACCTTATTCGATAACATTTTATTCTTCGTTGGATGATGCAGCAATGGAAATTTTTGGTGGCGCACGAATTACCGAACTGATGGAAAAATTGGGGATGAAAGATGACGAGCCGATTGAGCATGCGATGGTCACCAAATCCATGGAGCGGGCTCGCCTTAAGATTGAAGAGAAAGTAACGCACGAACAGTTGGCAGAGTCGGAAAGTGAATGGTTTTCAAAAAATGTAAAAAAATTATAATAAAACCCGTAATGAAAAAATTAGTTGTAGCCCTGGTAATCCTGATACCGCTCAATACTTATGCTCAATCTTCTGTCGAACAAGATGTACTAAGTCTCTCCAAACGAAAATTCGAGTGGATGATACACAAACAACTTGACTCATTAGCCATGATCCTGGATGAGCGATTACTGTATGTTCACTCCAATGGCTGGGTTGAATCAAGGAATGAAGTTTTGGATGATATTCAGTCAGGAAAACTCACGTATCAATCCGTTGAAATCAAATCGGCAACAGCGCGTGTTTATCAAAAAAATACCGCCATCGTCAATGGATCAGGAAAGTTTCAGGTAATGATGAATGGAAACTCGCTCACCATTGAGCTGAGTTATACCGAGGTTTACATTCGCGAGCGCGGTAAATGGTGGCTGGCAAGTCGCCACGCTAATCGGATGCCTTAGCAGTTATGGTACTGTCGTGGAAATCGAAAATTGGGATAGGTTTATTTCTGTCCGTATTAATCGGCTATTACTTTGCACTTCCTTCCCACTTATTTTCCGATCCCTATTCCACTGTACTGGAAGATCGCGAGCATAATCTTTTGAGTGCCTCCATTGCGGCCGATGGGCAATGGCGTTTTCCGGAAGGTGCCATCGTTCCGCAAAAATTTCGTGATGCAATTATTCTTTTTGAAGACAAGCGATTTGACCATCACGTTGGTGTGGATGTTCAAGCCTTAGCGAGGGCGATGAAGCAAAATGTGGATGCCGGAAAAATAGTAAGTGGAGGCAGCACCCTTTCCATGCAAGTGATGCGCTTATCCAGAAAGAACAGAAGTCGTTCGGTGTGGGAAAAAATTCTGGAAGTGATCTTGGCCACCCGACTTGAGCTCCGCTATTCCAAAGAAGAGATTCTGAGTTTGTATGCAGCGCACGCGCCTTTTGGCGGAAATGTGGTCGGCCTTGAGGCAGCATGTTGGCGTTTTTTTGGAAGAAGTTCATCGCAACTAAGTTGGTCTGAGGCGGCCATGCTCGCGGTGCTTCCCAACAATCCATCATTGATTCATCTGGGGCGAAATCGCGAGCGACTGAAACAAAAGCGCGATCGCTTATTAAATCGGTTGGCTGATGCCGGAAAATTTGATGCCCTCACCTTAGCGTTATCCACATCAGAACCTATTCCTGATGAACCAATACCGCTGCCGCGATTAGCCCCGCACCTACTTGGCAGAGTGGTAAATGATGGTCAAGCTCAAAAAAGAATTGTAAGCACAATTAATATTCAACACCAGGTACGCACTACCCAGATTATTGATGATCACTACCAGCGCCTGAAAGGAAAACAGATCTTTAATGCTGCGGCATTGATTTTGGAAGTGAAGACGGGCAAAGTATTATCCTATGTGGGCAATACCAATTCGGGGAGCGACCACCAGCAACAGGTGGATGTGGTTAATGCACCGCGCAGCACCGGAAGCATTCTAAAACCTTTTCTGTTCGCTGCTATGCTCCAGGAAGGTAAAATGCTTCAGCACTCACTCATGCCAGATGTGCCCACGATTATCAATGGGTTTTCTCCTAAAAATTTTTCGAAAGAGTATGATGGTGCAGTGCCGGCAGACAAAGCGTTGATTCGATCATTAAATGTTCCTGCGGTGCATGAGCTCAGAGATTTTCGATATGAAAAGTTTTATGAATTGCTCAACCATATCGGAATGACGACCTTGAAGAAATCACCGGATCACTATGGACTTTCTTTAATACTTGGCGGTGCTGAAGGCACTCTTTGGGATATTACCGGAGCGTACGCTTCTATGGCCCGCACGCTAAATAATTATTTCGACCGACCGGGCTCAAGCCGATATGATAAATCTGATTTTCACTCACCGTACTATCAGCAGGCAGATACAGCTCACCATTCAGAATTGAATGAAACCTCCTGGTTGAGTGCAGGATCAATCTACCTGACCTTTGATGCATTGAAAGAAGTGTATCGACCTGGTGAGGAAACTGGTTGGCAACTCTTTAACAGCTCAAAAAAAATTGCCTGGAAAACAGGAACGAGTCATGGCTTGCGCGATGCGTGGGCAGTAGGTGTTAATGGAGAATTTGCTGTTGGCGTATGGGTGGGCAATGCCGATGGTGAAGGCAGGCCAGGCCTTACGGGAACGGAGCTCGCTGCACCAATTCTGTTTGATATTTTCTCTTCGCTTCCCGGTAATAAATGGTTTGAGCCTCCTCGCTCTGAATTGGTGGAGATTGGAATTTGTAAGCAGAGCGGCCAGCGAGCCACTGCACTTTGCCCAGCCGATACTGCTTTCGTGGTGAAAGCCGGCTTGCAATCTGCCCCTTGCAAATACCATTTACAGGTACACCTTACTTCCGATCTCAAATATCGCGTTCACAGTGATTGCGAATCCATCGATCGGATGACCGTTAAAAGTTGGTTTGTCTTGCCGCCAGTGCAGGAGTATTATTTCAAGTTCAAAAACCTTAGTTACAAAGCGCTTCCACCATTCCGGGCAGATTGTGCCAACCCCAATGCCGTGGCTTCGCTCGATTTGGTGTATCCTAAAGCCAACGCCAGCATCTTCATTCCGCGTCAGCTAGACGGTACGTCTGGCAATGCCATTTTTGAGGCTGTGCATCGCAATTCAAGTGCTACGATCTACTGGCATCTCGATGGGACTTTTGTTGGTGCCACCTCCCGAACCCATAAAATCAATATTTCGCCTACTTCTGGATCACACGTTTTGACCCTTATTGACGACCGTGGAGAGACACTCGAGCGGCAGTTTTCCATATTTTTTGGGTCATAACTCTTTGATGTGTAATGTTTTGATTATATTAGCTTAAATTATTTTTTCAACTGATCTTATGTTTGTCTCGGCTTTAACCCATTTTTTTATGGAGAAAAAACTGATCATAACCCCATTTTTCCTCTTTTTCGTCCTGAATTGCAATGTTTTTGGACTGAGCCAGCCTGTTGCCGGGCAATCCAATTATGTGGTCATTGGAGCCTTTTCGATCCCCAGAAACGCCAAGGAATTTGTTGAGAAGGCAAAAAAAATTGATGTAAAGGCGGAGTATGCCATGAATTCTAACCGGCACCTGCTGTATGTCTACGTGATGCAGACGGAGGACAAATCGGTAGCAGTTGAAAAAGCCAAACGGCTTAGATCGGAAAGCCCTTATAATGATACATGGGTTTATTCGGGCTACCTGGGCGATGGTCCTGTTGCAGAAGGTGGCGGCCATGACTTTAATCCGGAAACGGGCAATCGCATCACGAATGTTACTGCTGCCGATGCGGCAAAGAAAACTGAACCAGCTGAACAGCAAAAAGTAGAGGCTCCGGCCACCAAAATCATTGAGGATGCCAAGACGGAAGAGCCAAAAGTTGAGTCCACCAAAATTGATGAAGTGGAAGATGGAAAGGCTTTCCTGTTCCAGATATTTTCGGCCACCAATCAGCAACCCATCAATGGCGATGTGGATGTGATTGATCTTGATCGCACCCGTAAGGCAGCAACCTACCGGGGCAATGAAGGTGTGCGTGTGCGCTCGGTGAATAAGTCTGGTAATATTGCACTTTCGTGCGAAGTGTTTGGATATCGCAAGCTGCAGCAGAACATTAACTTCAATGATCCTACCGCTTCAGAAGGCGTGAAGGTAAAGGATGGCAAGGCCGTAGTTCCTTTTGAATTGGTTCGATTACAAAAAGGCGACATCGCGGTGATGTATCACGTTTATTTCTTTAAAGATGCTGCCGTGATGCGTCCTGAGTCGCGCTATGAAGTAACTAGTCTGATGGAGATGTTGAAGGAAAATCCTCAATACAAAATCAGAATACACGGACATACCAATGGCAACTCACATGGAAAAATCATTTCCATCAAAGAAGGAAACGATCAGTTTTCATTGAATGATACCGAGGAGGGTTTTGGATCTGCTAAAAAACTTTCTGAAGAACGTGCCAAAGTGATTGAAAGCTTCTTGCTCGCCAATGGTATTGAGGCAAATCGCATGCAAGTGAAGGCCTGGGGTGGCAAGCGTCCGCTCTACGAGAAAAACAGTAACCAGGCGCAGAGCAATGTGCGTGTGGAGATTGAAATTCTGGAGAACTAAATTGATTTTACTTCTTTTTCTTTGGCAAGCGGTATCAGATTCTCTTCTTCCAGATCTTTACCAATGTCGCGCGTGATTTTATCCAATTCCTTTCCGCATTTCTGAAGATAGACTACCAGGTCTTTATCATCTTCCGAGAGTTCAATCCGATCCAGTAAGGTAAGCAAGCCAAGAATACTTGCAACGGGTGCTCTCAATTGATGGGCATTTGCATGAGCGTAAGCCGCAAGCTTTTGATTTTGACGAATCAACTGATGCGTGCGCTCTTCGATGCGATATTCCAGATTTCGGTTTAGGTTCTGAAGTTTTTCATTCAACTGCTGTAAGGTGGAGGCCTGCGTTTCAATTTCATTTTTCTGAAGCTCAATCTTCGCACTCTTTGTGCTCAGCATTTTGTTGGCTTCTGAAATTCTTTTGCGCTGACGGAAAAGAAACCACACCAGCAAAGCCGAGATTACTAAACTGATCAGTGTTCCGTAAAGCAACTTTCGCTGCGAATTAATCAACGAATTTTTTAATTGCTGCTCAGCCTTAAGCTGTTGATTTTCGGCTTCGCGTGCTTCCGTCTCAAATTCTGTTTGCAGTCTTCTGATGCTTTCGGATTTCTTCAGATTATACACGCTGTCTTTTAGAGCGTTGTACTTTTGCGTAACGTCAAAAGCTCTTTTATAATCACCCTTTGCCGCGAGCAGATCAGAAAGCTTTTTATAGTTGATGATTTGTAAATCGGGTGCGTGAATTTTCGCGGAGATGGCAATGGCTTTGTCCAGATAATTAATCGCTTTCTGCTCATTGCCCAATTGAATGTAGACATCGGCAAAATCCTTGTAGGTTTGAATAAGCGATCGAAACTCGCCCTGAGCCGTCCACATTTTTTCTGCTTTGGTGAAGTAATCCAAGGCGCCTTTAAGATTGCGCTTTTTATACTCAATGATGCCAAGACCTTGATAGCTGTAGGCAATGGTTCGCTTTTCGTTATTCCCAAGGCCACGTTCCAGAGATTTTTTAAAATATCCGGAAGCGGTTCCGTAATCATCCTTGAGCATGTACGCCTCTCCGATATTGTAAAGGGTAATACCATAATGATTATTTGCCTTCGCATCCATGGTTAGCGATTGATTCAACAGCTCGATGGATTTATCATAATCACCAAGCTTCTTGTACACTTCACCAATGTTGTGATAGATGCTGGAGAGCCCCACCGAGTCGCGCACAAGCCTGGATTCCGCAGCAGATAATTGATAATACTTCAATGCCGACTCATAATCGCCAATTACCCAATACGAACTGCCGGTAACGTCCAACGCGCGAGCCAGCCCTCGCTTGAAATTGATGTTTCTGGAAAATTCGATAGCTCGAGCCGCTAATTCACGCCCATCTTCTGGGCTAGACTTAAGGCAACTGAAAGCGAGTTTATTCAACCCAACAATATAGGCACTGTCCTTTGGTCCTTTTTCAAGATATGCTTTAAGACTGTCGGGCAATACGATGCCTGCCCTTAATCCACCAGAAAAGAAAACAAAAACAAAAAATAATATCGCTCTATTCTCACTCACTAAACCGTAATTGCTTTTAAAACATCGTGCTGTGTAATGATGTGTACTTTGTGCTGTTCATCGCGCACCAAAAGTGCTTTATTATTTTTGTTGAGCAGTGACGAGAGCACATCGAGCGTACTATCCAACGCTACAAACTGCATTGGCTTATCCATCAGATCGCCCACTGCTACGTCTTTCAATTGTGGCTCGAAAATGATTTTCTCCAGCAGGCTGGATGCCGTTACACTTCCCACAAACTCATTACCTTCCACCACCGGCACCTGATCAATTCCTTCCTTGTTCATGATGCGTATGGCGTCACCGATTTTTGAATTCTTTTGAACGGTAAACAAACTGTCATGTCCGTTGCGCACGGCAATGATATCGCGGGCGGTAGAGAATGCACGCTCTTCGAGGAAGCCGTGATCTTTCATCCAATGATCGTTGTACACTTTGTTCAAGTAGCGCGTTCCGTGGTCGGGCAAAAGAATTACCATCACATCGCCCTCTTTCAAATTTTCCTTAGCGTACTCAATGGCTCCATGCACGGCCGAGCCGCTACTCCAACCCACAAATAATCCTTCTTCGCGCGAAAGCTTGCGTGCCATGATGGCCGCATCCTTGTCGGTTACTTTGATGAATTGATCGATCAGATCAAAGTCCACATTTTTGGGAAGAATGTCTTCGCCAAAACCTTCAGTGAGGTAGGGATAGATTTCATTCTTATCGAAAATGCCGGTCTCTTTATATTTTTTAAAAACCGATCCGTAATTATCAATACCAATTGCCTTAAGGTTTGGATTTTGCTGCTTCAAATATTTAGCGGTTCCACACATCGATCCGCCAGTACCCACGGTGGCAACATAGTGGGTGATTTTTCCTGCAGTTTGATTCCAGATCTCGGGCCCTGTGGTTTCATAATGAGCCTGAGCATTGGATGGGTTATCGTACTGGTTTGGATAAATCGAATTGGGGATTTCCTTATTGAGTTTGCGTGCTACAGAATAGTATGATCGAGGATCTTCGGGCTCTACATTTGTTGGGCAAACAATCACTTCGGCACCAACTGCCTTCAAAATGTTAATTTTTTCCTGCGATTGTTTATCGGCCATAGTGAAGATGCACTTGTAGCCTTTTGCCACGGCTGTCAGGGCCAGCCCCATTCCTGTATTTCCGCTTGTTCCTTCAATGATGGTGCCGCCAGGTTTTAGCGTTCCTGCTTTTTCTGCATCTTCTATCATTTTGAGGGCCATGCGGTCCTTGGTGCTGTTGCCAGGATTAAAGTATTCTACTTTGGCCAGCACGGTGCCCGGTATATTCTTGAAAATCCGATTTAAACGCACCATTGGAGTATTTCCAATAGTTTCTATGATAGAATTGTAGATCATTGAATTATTGATTTTGGAATACAAAAGTATTGAAAAACCCTTACGTCTGGCGCGGATGAAAGTTTTCCTCGGCTAAAGAAGAAAATCAAAAAAATGTGGCCAAAAAATAAGCAGAAAGCCTGCTTACGCTGCGCTGGCAAGTAAGTAGAGCACGGCCATCCGCACCGCAACACCGTTCTCCACCTGGTCCAGTATGATGGAATGATGAGAGTCTGCCGCATCGCTCGTTAATTCCACTCCGCGGTTAATAGGTCCCGGATGCATCAACACGATTTCTTTTTTCAGATCGTCCAGTATTTTTTTATTAATCCCGTAGTACAACGAATATTCCCGCAAGGAGGGGAAATATTTTAACTGCTGCCGCTCCAATTGAATGCGCAGCACGTTGGCCACATCGCACCACTCCAGCGCTTTTTGTACTTCCAGTTCTACGGTGACACCCAGTGAGGTTATCCACTTAGGCAGAAGGGTGGGAGGGCCGCACACCATTACTTTGGCGCCTAATTTTTGAAGTGCAAAAATATTGGAGAGCGCAACCCGAGAATGAAGTATGTCACCGATGATGGCAATCTTTTTCCCTTCTACGCTTCCTAATTTTTCCTGAATGGAAAATGCATCCAACAATGCTTGTGTGGGATGCTCGTGCGTGCCGTCACCGGCATTTACAATATTTGCTTTGATGTGTTTTGATAAAAAGTGTGGCGCCCCAGCGCTGGCATGGCGCATTACCACCATATCCACCTTCATCGCCAAAATATTGTTTACGGTATCCAGCAATGTTTCTCCTTTTTTTACTGAACTGGTGGAGGCAGAAAAATTCACAACATCCGCAGAGAGCCTTTTTTCAGCTAACTCAAAAGAAAGTCGAGTGCGTGTGGAGTTCTCAAAAAAGATGTTGGCAATGGTGATGTCGCGGAGGGAAGGTACTTTTTTTATTGGCCGGTTGATGACTTCTTTAAAATTGGCAGCGGTCTCAAAGATAAGTTCTATGTCCTGACGGGTGATGTTTTTAATTCCGAGCAAGTGACGCTGACTGAGCTTTGACATAGTTTATTCCTTATTGATCAACCAAATTCTATTTTGTTTGTGACCTTGAGCCTGCAACTCTACCAACACTTTCTGGCTGTCCATCGTGTCCACTACTTTTCCAACGTAGTCGGCCGCAATGGGTAAGTCGCGCGTGTATTTGCGATCCATCAATACCAGTAATTCAACTTTTGCGGGTCTCCCGAAAGCAATCATGGCATCCAGAGCGGCCCTTACCGTGCGGCCGGTGTAGAGCACATCATCAATTAAAATCACACTCTTTCCCTCAATAACGAAGTCGATTTTTGTTTCACTGGCCTTGGCGGGAACTTCTCTTCTGCGAAAGTCATCCCGGTGAAAGGTAGTATCCAGAAAGCCCAGTGGTATTTTTTTTCGCGTGAGGGTTTGAAGTTTTTGATGAATAATCTCTGCCAGAAAAATGCCTCTGGGCTGTAGCCCGATGATCACGCTATCGCTAAAGTCAAGATGATTTTCAATTAATTGCTGGCACAGGCGACTCAGGGTAATGTCGAGGAGTTCAGAGTCTAAGATGAGCTTCTTTTGCATAAACCAGCAGCGCGAAGATAGAAAAAAGAATTGAGCCACCCGGAAAAATTCTCAGCAGTTTGCAAGAACCTTTGGCATTACTTAAAGCTGATCTTATTGATGAAAAAGACTTTTCGGCTTTCGTCCTTTTGAGCGTTGCTGTGGATGGTCTGCACTCCGTAGGCGAAAAAATTATTGCCATACCAATTATCCAACCGGCTCATTTGCGTATCGCGTTTCTTGACCACATCCGAGGTGTAATTGGTTCTCATGGCATCGTTGGATTTACCCTCCAGCACCTGGCTGTTATTCACAATTTTCGATCGAATAGAATTTTCAAACAAGTATAAAAGCACCATCCGGTTATCATGGATTCCCATTTTTACGTACTGTTCCAGTTGCATGGTTCGCACGTCATTAATTTCAAAACTATTATCCCACATCAACTTTCCATTGATGTCAAAGCCCACCACCACAGCATGCGTGTATTGAAAGCCATCAAACACCAGATCGCCTCGGGTTTGGGAGTAAGCGTAATATGTGTTACCTCCAAAGCCTCTTGATCGATACGAGTAGTGAGGAAAAAAGGCCTCGCCCATCATGATCACCTGGTTGCCCATGGTGATTAAGTCATGTACCAGGAATCGATAATTAAATTTGATTTTTTTGCCTTTAATCTTTCTGCGTTCAATACGATCTTTCACCCGTTGCTCCCGCTTGGCCCTCATGTAGCTGAAGAAGTTTTTGAAATCGGCAAAGTTGTAATAGTCAGTTTTGTATTCGCCATACGGATTAATCTCAGAGATAAATATTCCACGCGAGTAATCGGCAAACCTGCCGTACACACCCGCCACAATCTGCCGGTTGTCTGCTGTTTTAATCGACCTTCCGAAGATCATGTTCTTATTTTTGTCAGGTGTAATCACAATCGTCTTGATTAGATTTCCCTCTTCATCATAATTTCTGATCCACAGGCACTTTGTCCGTTCCATATTTTTTGCAGCTAGCACGACATCTACGGTTCCATCTGCATTTGCTTTTATCTGTGTGATCTCGCCTTGTTCATTGAAAAAGCCAGGAAGGATTTTAGATTTTTCGGTAATGAGATCAACATACAGAACCAATGGCCGATAATTAAAATAGCCACCGATGAGGAGGGCTCTTGGCGTAACCTCCAGATCGTAGAAATTGAAAGGAATATAATTTTTTATGGACTGTGCTACGTATCCTCCGCTTTCAATTTGTACGGTGATGACCAAAAAATCATTGATGTTGTACTTATATAAGAAGTAAACTTTTTTTTGAAGAGCTTTTGCAGCAATCAGGTTCAGGTTTGAATTGACCTCGATTAAGGTTCTCCACTTTACTTGCAATGTGGAGTCCAGGCGCATCAGTTCAAGCTGATCTTTTCCATTTACAAAAAATCTCCGATAGGTGATTAAGCCCGCACTGTCCAAAGAGATAACCTTGGGGCTTTGAAAATCCATTGGGTCCATCGGAATTTCAATGCGGCCCGATTGCTCCACTTGTGCTATCGTAACCAACGATATCGCCAGCAGAAAAAGCAGTAAACTACTCAGCCTTATACTTTTGGATATAAAATACATATCGGTTACGATCTTCCCATTTCTTGCGTGTGTCTTGAATGGTTTGATTACCCCACATATAGAAATATGATCCGTACCAGTGACGAACACCTGTATTTTCATTTTCTTCTGATCGAATAATCTCACCCTCATTCAATTTGTTTTCTACCGTGTCTTGCTGGATTACTTTCCCATCCAATTCGAAGATTCCTTCCCTTAGTAATTTTTCTTTCTTGTAAAGAATTACTGATTTGTTTGGTGTAAACCAGAAGTCGGAGACTTGCTCGAGTGTTGTCAGCTTAACTTCATTCAGTTTCATTCCCTGATCGGCAATTAATTTTCCGGTAGCATCAAACACGCTTACCGATGAGTGAAGGACGCGCGAGTCATCAGGTTGGTTAAAAGGCGTGTTGCTGTAGGAGGGATAAGGATAGCGACTGCTGGTAGGAGTATAGCGATACGGATAACCATAGTATGGGTAGGTCATGCCATACATATTGTAATAGCCCGGGCCACGGTAATTACTGCTGGGGTTTGAATTCGATTGATATACTTCCGAAAGCAGTACGAACCCTTCCGAGGTTTCTTCAATGCGAATAGGATTTACGAAGGCCTTAAACTCAGGAACGCGCGACATTTCTCTTCTAGCCTGTGACTTGCTTTTTATCTTTGCGGCCCGCTTGGGTTTCATGTAGTCAAGAAAGTGATTAAGCTGCGCAAAATCATAATAGGTTGGAGTCTGATTAGTGAAGGGATCAACAACAATCGAAAAAAAGCCAGTGGCCTGCCGCACCCCATTGGCGCTGGTCCACGTGCCTAAGATGAGCATCTCATCTCGCAGCAATGTTGTGGTCATAGCCGAAACAATGTACTTGTCTGATGGCAATTCAATTTCATCATCCATTAACAGTGAGCCTGCGGTATCAAATGTTTTAAGGATCAATTTGCGCTTTTCTTTTGATGCCCGTTCTACTAACAGCGCATTGAACGTGTTGTTTACATTAGGCCTGAGGTCTAGCATCTCGGTGTTAGATTGAAAGAAGCCTGGCACAATTTTATTACTCTTCTCTTTCAAATCGTACAAGGTGACTAATGGATCTTTGTTAATGTATCCACCCAGCAGGGCATGATTTTGCAGCATACTAAAATGAGTGGTACGAAAATTTAGTTCTTGCTTAATCACATGTGTGGTGATCTCGCGCTCCACAGGATTGATTTTGTATAAAGTCAATTCACCATCATTGCCATCACCATAGCGAAAAAGGTAATAGAGATTTCCGTTGGCAAAATCATGACCAATTAAGTTCAATCGATTGGAGATCTCGAGCTCCGCATTCCAGGTTTCTGTCAATGCCGTATCGAGCAGACTTAATTCCCACAAGCGATTGCCATTGTTGAATTTATCTTTTTGTCTGAAAAGTGACAAGCCATACTCTTTCATGGAAAGCACCATGAACTCTTCATCACTATTCTTCATCTCCTTTTCATAGCGCCCGATTTGAGTTACCTGGGCCCGGCTGATAGCGCTTGTGAGGATGAGGAGTGCGCAATAAATACTAAATCTGTTTTGAAGGAGCGTCACCACGGAATTAAACGAGCGCGAAAACATTTTGATTTTATCCGGCTTCACTCATTTCAATGATCAGATCAAACTCCTCTTTTTTTACAGGCTGCACCGAAAGGCGTGAATTTTTTACGAGCACCATATTCGCCAGTTTTTTGTTGCTCTTGATTTGCCCCAGCGTCACAGGCGATTTCAATGATTTTTTTGAGCCTATTTCTACTGCGGTCCAGGCTGCATCTTTTGGGTCGGGCAGATTTTCTTTCATGATCTCGGCAATTCCTACAACGGCTTTGTCTTCGCCACTGTGGTAGATGAAGGCAAGATCACCCTTCTTCATTGCTTTCAGGTGATTGCGTGCCTGAAAATTTCGTACCCCATCCCACGTGGTTTTTTTGTCTTTCACTAAATCAGCCCAGGAATATGTTCCGGGTTCCGATTTCATTAGCCAGTAATTCATATGCAGATTCGTTTTTTTATTCTCTTTTGGTTTATCGTTCAAACAATTTCTAAAATAGTAAATAGTATTTGTATTTTTCCAGCTATTCCGTCAAATGAAGATTTTAGTTATCCGGTTTTCTTCCATTGGTGACATTGTATTAACCACTCCGGTTGTTCGGGCACTGAAGTCGCAGCTCGATGATGTGGAGGTGCACTATGCCACCAAGGCTCGCTTTCAATCTATTGTTGAAGTCAATCCCTATATCGATAAGGTTTTTACACTGGAAAACAGTCTTTGGAATTTGATTGGACAATTAAGGAAAGAGCACTACGATTTGGTCATTGACCTTCATCACAACCTTCGCACCCTAATCATCAAGACGATGCTGGGTGTAAAATCAAGAAGCTTCGATAAACTGAACTGGCAAAAATGGCTGATGGTAAATCTGAAGGTAAATAAACTTCCTGCTGAACATATCGTTGATCGATACCTGGCCACACTAAAAGAATTCAACATCCGGCAGGACGCATTGGGTTTGGATTTTTTTATTGATGAAAAGGATATGGTGCCAAGTGAATGGCTTCCTTCAACGCATCAAAAAGAATATGTTGCTTACGCAATCGGGGCGCAGCATAACACTAAGAAACTTCCTGTGAAGCGGATGATTGAATTGTGTGATAAAATCAACCGACCCATTGTGCTCCTAGGCGGCAAGGAAGATTTTGAAAATGGTGAAACGGTGCGTGCATTTTTTGATCAACCTGATGGGTCCGAGTTTGAAGCCGGCCTTAAAGAATTGAACAAGAAAACTGTTATTTATAATGCCTGTGGGCGATACTCGCTTGGCCAATCGGCCAGTATTCTAAAAGGTGCCAGGTATGTTTTTTCGCACGATACAGGCCTCATGCACATTGCTGCTGCGCTGAAGAAAGAAGTGTTCAGTATTTGGGGCAACACTGTGCCCGCCTTTGGCATGTATCCTTACCGAACGAAGTTTACCATTTTAGAAAACAACAAGATATCATGCCGTCCGTGTTCCAAGATCGGTCATAACGCATGCCCTAAGGGTCACTTCAAATGCATGAACGATATCGTTTTTGATTTCTACCTGCCCTAAAGATAGTCGCCACGCCATTTTTTGTTGAGGTGTTTAATGGCGAGGCAACTAAAACCTGTTAGAAGAAAAATTGCTCTTTTACAATTTTTCCATTCTTCACTTCATAGACCGCTACCTCATCCATGCTCATTCTGGGCTGACCTTTCATGGTTACATCAATACCCATGGTGCATACAAAGTGAGTGCCCGCAACTTGCGGAGCATTGCAGTAGCCGCCATGCACTTCCTGAATGGCTTCATTCCACTGCTTTCCTTTTTCTTTGATAGCGGCAATGCCTTTTACGCTCTGCAGTCCTTGAGAGTGAGAAGGCTCAATGCTTTCTGCATCGGCACTGAAAAGTTCTTCCTGGATTTTATCCCAATTTCCTTGTTGGGATAGTTCGTAAAATCGGTTGGCTACATCTTGTGTGGTCATAGTGTTTGTTTTTGAATTTGAATTTCAAAACAAACCTGGTTTGATGACAGCCGTATGTCAGCAGTGAATTTTTTTAATACGCTCTTACCAATTTCCCATCCATATAGTTCAGATAGGATTTGTTGGCCACGCGCATGCCACCCGGAGTGGGGTAGTTGCCGGTGAAGTACCAATCGCCAGAATGATTGGGTATAGCCTTGTGCAGATTCTCTACGTTTTGGAAAACTACTTGTAACTCCGCCTTCATTCCTTGTGGGCGTACGATGTCCGCAATTTTATCGGAAATCTCCTCGTATGAAAATTGCTCGTAAAGCATCTTCACGTAGTTGTTGGGATTTTCTTCTAATGCACCGTGTTGACATTTCTCGTACACCTCGCCCAACAGATAATCTTTGCCTTGATCTTTAAGCAACTGAATTACCGCACGGAAAGCAACAAAGTCTCCCATCTTGCTCATGTCAATGCCATAACAATCCGGGAAACGGATTTGAGGTGCTGATGAAACCACAACAATCTTCTTGGGCTCCAGTCGCTCCAGCATTTTCAAAATACTTTTTTCAAGTGTGGTACCACGCACAATGGAATCATCCAAAACAACGAGTGTGTCCTTACCCTTATTCACCACTTCGTAGGTGGTGTCATACACGTGCGCTACCATTTCATCGCGATGGTCATCATCCGTAATAAATGTGCGAAGCTTTACGTCTTTGATCACAATTTTTTCGATGCGCGGGCGGAAGGAGAGAATGTCTTCTAAGGAATCAACTGATGGCTTTCCGTCCAGTATAATATCTTTTTGTTTACCGATGAGATAATCTTCAATGCCGGCCATCATTCCAAGAAAAGCGGTTTCGGCTGTGTTGGGGATGTAGGAGAAGATGGTGTTTTTCAAATCAAAATTGATCGCTTTTAATACTTGTGGAACTAAAAGCTTGCCCAGTTGCTTGCGCTCCTGATAAATTTCAGGATCGGTACCTCTGGAGAAATAAATGCGCTCAAAACTACACGACTTCTTTTCCAATTGCGGGATCACCGGTTGCTGACGGTACTCACCATTTTTATTGATGATCAATGCATTTCCCGGGGCGATCTCCTGAATTTGCGAATAGTCAATATTGAATGCTGTTTTAATGGCCGGCTTTTCAGAGGCAACCACCACAATCTCGTCATCGGCATAATAATAGGCAGGGCGGATGCCGGCAGGATCGCGCACTACAAAAGCAGACCCTGATCCCGTAAGGCCGGCCATGGTATAGCCACCATCAAAATCTTTGCATGCTCTTCGTAAAACACGTTGAAGGTCAAGTTCATTTTCGATAATGTCAGATACCTCTCGATTGGAATAGTTATCTTTATATTTTTCAAAGAGTTCTTGTACTTCCTGATCCAAAAAGTGACCAATCTTTTCCATCACCGTTACGGTATCCACTTTATCTTTTGGATGCTGACCCAGCGAAACAAGAATGTCAAACAACTCATCAACATTGGTCATGTTAAAGTTTCCTGCCATCACCAGGTTGCGACTACGCCAGTTGTTTTGGCGCAGAAAGGGGTGCACATTCTCGATGCTATTGCGGCCGTGTGTTCCATAGCGCAGGTGGCCCAGCCATAGCTCACCGGTAAAGGCTACATTGCGTTTAAGCCAATGCTCATCCTTAAATTTTTCCTTTCCTGCCTTTTGAGCAGCCTTATATTTTTTACCGATTTTTTTGAAAAGGTGGGCTACCGGCTGAGTTTTGATGGAACGATAGCGACTAAAAAAACGAAATCCAGGCTCCTGATCAATCTTGATGTTGGCAATACCTGCGCCATCCTGGCCACGGTTATGCTGTTTTTCCATCAAAATGTACATTTTATTCATGGCGTACGTGGTGCCGTATTTCTCGATATAATAAGAAAGGGGCTTACGCAAACGAATGAGGGCAATTCCGCATTCGTGTAGGATGGTGTCGCTCATGAAAGGAGATTTGATGGCAAAGTTAATGCGTTTACACCTGCCCATCAACAACACGTAAGAAGTTTGAAAGGAAAGTGTTTTATGATTAAATCAATAAACCTCCAAAAAGTTCCGGATGAATTAAGAAGGAGAGGAAAACGTGACGAAAAAACTCGCTCCATGACCTTCTTCGCTGTGGCACCAGATTTCGCCTTTCATTGCTTCTACAAATTTTTTCACGATGGATAGCCCTAATCCGGTTGATGTTTCGTTGCCGGTAGGCTTGGCGCTCAGCTTTTGATATTTGCCAAAGAGTTTTTTCTTGTCTTCTGCGTTAAGGCCTGGCCCCTCATCTTTAATTTCTGCGATGGCCTTTCCATCTTGCTGATGAAGGTTGACGTACACATTGCGAAAGGAAGGTGAGAACTTGATGGCATTGGAAAGAATGTTTTCAAAAACTTGTTCTACATATCCTCTGTCTACTTCAACAAAAACATCCGATTCAATGGTGTTGAAAATAATAACCTGCTTTTGACGTGCACTTACCAGGTATCGATTAGAAAGTTCCTCTAGTACATTGGAGAGGTTCACCGTTTCCAATTTAAGGTTCAACTGTTTGGATTCAATCGCTTCTACATCCAGAATCTTGGCAATCATATCGTTCAAACGACTGGCACTTTTTTCGATCATGTCCAGGCAACTCAACGCTTCGCCATCCATGGTTTTAGAGGTCATCTTTACAATGGTGACTAATCCTTTGATTTGATTCAGCGGGCTCTTCAGGTCATGCGCAACAATTCCAATCAGGTTATTTTTTTCCTGATTGAGCGCCATCAACTCCTGACTTTTTTCTTCAATCTCTGTTTTTTGGCGCTGCACTTCAGCATGCATTTGAATGATCGTTTGGTTGGCTTCATGCAGATAATCGGCTTGATCCATTAACGAAGCTGTCTTCTCTTCAAGTTCAGCATTCTTCTCAATGATTTCTTCGTGAGTTAAACGAAGCTTTTCTGCCTGCTCACTGATTTGAATTTTCTGCGCGGTCAACTCTTTATTCTGCACTGAAATTTCATCGAGCGCATCCTGAAGTTCATCGGTTTGAACTAGTAAGTCTTTGCGCTTGTATTCCAAAAGATAGTTATTGGAGGCAACCGTATCTTCCAGCGCGTTGGATCGCTGATGTAACTGGATAAATATTTTTTTGATCTGTGCGCTTTCCTCTGTTACTTTTTTTTCAAAGGATACATCTCCATTTTTTTTGAATCGTTGCCCGATTGTTTTGAGTGTTTTTAGTACGAGGGTTTGGCAACTTTTTATTTCTTTCGTTAGCTGGCGTATCTGAGTATGTACTTTTCCTGCTTGTGCCATTGATTACATGCGTTCTTGAAAGAATGAATACAGGACAAGTTTAAAAAAATAATTCAGGATTAAATCCAAGATGTAATAAAACCCCAAATTTTTTCGAGGCATTTATTCGTGGTTAGCTTCCGCTTTCACTAAAGCATGCTGCTTCAATGTTCTTCTGGCCAAATAAGCACTGATCAGCGTAAGCAACGCACCCAGCATCATGGCCGAGCCAGGAAAATAAGTGGGCGCTGCAGTGCTAATGAAAAATGAAAAGATGCTATTCATAATCAATGGCCCCGCAATAGACGCTAAACTCATAAGACTTGTAAAACCACCTTGTAATTCACCCTGCGCATTGGGAGGTACTGCTGCAGACATAATTCCCTGGAGGGCAGGGCCTGCAATTCCGCCAAAGCAGTAAAGAACGGTAACAGCATACATCATCCATCCTTCGGTGGCTAATGCAAATAATAAAAATCCAATGGCATAAAGTGTAAGTCCGAAATACACACTGCGTTGTTGCCCAAGTTTAGGGATGATAATGCGAATCAATCCGCCTTGAACTAATGCCACCACCAGACCAATTACGCCCAATGAAATTCCAATTTGCCGTGGCCCCCAGTGAAATTTTTCGATGGTGTAGTAAGACCAATTACTGTGCACAGCATGTCCTGCGATGTAAACGAAACCGAGGCTGATGAAGAGACCTGCTACAACTTTATATTTCCACAGACTCATCAATGTGCCCATCGGGTTGGCGCGACTGAAGTCAAACGGTCTTCTGTTTTCTTTCTTTAATGATTCAGGCAGAATAAAAAATCCGTACAACCAATTCAGCAACGTGAGCGCTGCCGCAGCAAAGAACGGCATGCGCGGCCCATAATCACCAAGAAATCCACCAATCAGTGGCCCAATGATGAAGCCCAAACCAAAAGCAGCGCCAATCATTCCAAAATTTTGAGCCCGATTTTCCGATGTGCTAATGTCTGCAATGTACGCACCGGCTGTAGTGAAGCTTGCACCCATGATGCCCGCAACAATGCGACCGGCAAAGAGCCACATAATATTGGGAGCAAATGCTACCACCAGGTAATCGATTCCAAATCCAAAGAGGGACGCCAACAAAACAGGCCTGCGGCCATACTGATCGCTGAGGCCACCAACAATGGGAGCGAAAATGAATTGTGTGATGGCGTAGGCAGAAATGAGCCATCCTCCATAATTGGCTGCTTCACTCAGCGTGCCACCGGTCAATGATTGAATAAGATTCGGAACTACGGGAATGATAATGCCGAAGCCAATAACGTCTATCAGCAACGTGACGAAAATAAAACCTACTGCGGGCCGGGTTGATGCCATAATTTTTTTTAAAGAACGCTATTTTTTTATTACGAAACTCATTTTTGACAATCGCGAAGCATGCTGTAAATTTCACCTAACAGAAGCAGTGATGCACGAACTAATTCTTTCAGCGGTTGCCCGGCATATTCAATTAGATGCAAAGGAAATTGATTTTTTCAAGTCCGTGCTCATTCACCGAAAGTTTAGAAAAAAGCAATACGTATTGCAGGCAGGTGATGTGTGCCGATATGAAAACTTTGTAGTTAGTGGTTGTCTGCGTGCCTATACTGTGGATGCAAAGGGGCAAGAGCACATTGCCATGTTTGGTATGGAGGGCTGGTGGATATCTGATCTCTACAGTTTTCTCACGGGCACACCGGCCACGCAGCACATCGATGCACTCGAAGATTCTGAAATTCTTTCAATTGAACGAGCTGACCTTGAAAGACTTTATGCGGAAGTGCCAAAATTCAATAAGATGTTTCGGGTGTTGCTTCAAAATGCATTCATCGCACAACAACAGCGGATATTAGGAAGCATCAGCCAATCAGCCGAAGAGCGTTATGCTGATTTTGTGAAGCGCTATCCTTCATTGGAACAGCGCATTCCGCAACATCAGGTCGCTTCTTTTCTTGGCATGACTCCTGAAACGATCAGTCGTATCCGAAAGCAGCAAGCTGCCAAGTAGTTCCTACCGTAGTACTTTTTCTTGATCTAGATCAATCTTCTTTCTTGAGAAAGATCAATGCCAGTCTTTGCGCCTGCCTGCAATTTTGCTCCATCAAAAAAACAAAAAAAATTATGTACAGCATTCAGGAAAAAGTAGCCGAGCTCAATGAGCTGATCTTGACCGGCAAAGCCATGGACGGATTTGAAAAATTTTATCATCCGCAGGTGATCATGCAGGAGAATGAATTAGAAGCCACTGTTGGTAAAGACGCTAATCGAAAACGTGAATTGGAGTTCTTTGGCAACATCACTGAATTTCGGGGAGCAACAGTAAAAGGTGTGGCCGTGGGTGAAAATCTGAGCACCGTAATCTGGCATTTTGATTATACCCATGCTCAATGGGGAGTTAGAAACTACACACAAGTTTCGGTGCAGCATTGGATGGAAGGACAAATTATTAAGGAACAATTTTTTTATGGAAACTAAATCGAATCTACCCATGAACGCAGAAAGAAATACAAACATAATCCTATTCATCACCCGGGTAATTTTGGGAGTTGTGGTGTTGGCGCATGGTGCACAGAAATTGTTAGGCTGGTTTGGTGGCTATGGATTTGAAGGAACTATGGGCTTCTTTACCAATACAATTGGTGTACCCTACTTTTTTGCATTGCTGATTATTATTGCCGAAACGGTGGGAATGATATTTTTAATCACTGGCTTTTTAAGCAGGTTTTTAGCGGCTGCAGTAATCCTGATTATGGTGGGGGCCATCATTACGGTACACAGTCAATTCGGTTTTTTTATGGATTGGGGAAATACATTAGGAGGTGAAGGTTATGAATTTCATATTCTGGCCATAGGGCTTGCGTTGCCCACACTTGTGCTGGGTTCCGGAGCATATTCAATTGATTACTGGGTAGCCCAGAAGGTAAAGCCCTTCCAGAAAAAAGAAATGTATGCGTAAATTCAGTGAAACGATTATCTCCCCGCTGCTGTTAAAGCAGGGAGATAATGTTTCCTTATGAACAGACGATCATTCATCAAACTAACCGCGCTATTCTCAGCAGTAACATTGCCCTTCGTTAGCATGGCAAAAAGAAAAAAGAATATCTCAATCCAGTTATGGAGACATGCCACACTGAGTATTCGCTTAGGGGACTCCGTTTTTTTGGTTGATCCTATGCTCAGTAAAAAGGGAACACTGGATCCTGTAAAGAATGCAGGAAATGATATCCGTATCCCCATGGTTGAGCTTCCGTTTTCTGAATCAGAAATTGACGATAAGATTGCAGCGTCAGCAGCTGTGGTAGTTACGCACACACATCGCGATCATTGGGATGTTGATGCACAAAACAGAATTGCAAAAGATAAACCATTGCTGATTCAGCCTTCGGATGAAGAAGCGGTGAGGAAATCAGGATTCGAAAACGTAACGCCCATTCAACTGCAATCAGAATTTAAAGGGATTAAGATTTTCCGAACCGGAGGTCGGCATGGTACAGGAGAAATAGGATTGCGCATGGGCCACGTTTCCGGATTCGTTTTTCAGTTTGGACAAGCAAAAATCTATGTTGCCGGTGATACCATTTGGTGTACGGAGGTTGAGACTGCCATCAAAACGTATCAGCCAGATATCATAATTCTAAATACTGGGGAAGCAAAATTCCTTCAGGGCGACCCTATCACCATGGGACTGCAGGATGTACAGTACGTTCAAAGGGCTGCACCCAAAGCCAGCATCATCGCAGTGCATATGGATACCATTAATCATTGCGGGCTTACCCGCATTCGCTTAAAGAGTGAATTGGAAAAAGTTGGTCTTGCAAAAAAAATATTGATCCCCATGGATGGCGAATCCATGGATTTCTGAACAGTTTTAGAAAGAGATTGAGGTGCCCGTTGCCTGGAGTAGTTTTAGTTTCTCCAATAGCCTTTCTTTGTCGCGTACACTGAATTGCACCCTTGCGGTGCATTCGTCTTCGAACGTCTGATGAATTACGTTAAGATTAAATTCTTTGATCAATCGCATCACTTCAGGAGTGGAGGAATAGCTGTATAACAATTGTAACTCTTCCGTTACCTCAACCGTGATGATCTGGCATTGAGCGAGTGCATCTTCCGCAGCTAACTTATATGCGCTTATCAATCCTCCCACGCCCAGTTTTATTCCGCCAAAATAGCGTACTACTACGATAAGAATATTGGTAAGATTTTTTGAGCGTATCTGACCAAGAATGGGGTCTCCTGCAGAATGGTTTGGTTCGCCATCATCTACAGCACGATACTGAAGCCCTTCGGGCCCAAGCCGATATGCATAGCAATGATGTCGTGCATCGAAATATTTTTTACGAAGATCTTCCAGATGGGATTTTACTTCAGTCTCATTAAAAACCGGAAAGGCAAAAGCGTGGAATTTGCTGCCTTTTTCCTTGTAAAGGCCGGTGGCGGGATTTTTAATGGTTTGAAAAGAAAATATACCCATGATGAAACGATCAGTAGTTTTTGTGCGTCAAAGCTAAAAAGACAGGGTAAAATGCAACCTATTTTGCATGGCCGCAGTCTTTACACAAACTACAAATAGAACACTTATGAAAAAGTATTTCCTTTCACTCGCTCTTGTCCTTTTTGCCTCGGCCATGGTATTTTCTCAAGGCAGGGAAACCCGGCAGGTGAGCACCTTTACGAAAGTGGCCTTCCGTGTGCCCGGAAAATTATTGCTAAAGCAAGGGAATGAGCAAAAGGTAGAAATTGAGGGAGATAAGGATGTGTTGGAAAAAATTGAAACCAAGGTAGAAGGAAATAAACTTTCGATTGGCACAGAAAACCGTTGGAACAACTGGAATTGGGGAAGCGAAGACAGAATCACCGTATACATTACTATGAAAGATATTGAGGGATTAAGTGTGAGCGGTTCTGGCGATCTGGTTGGTCAGGGAAAAATTACTGCCGGCAATTTATCACTTGCTGTAAGCGGCTCTGGCTCGCTGGAAATCGAAGCGGATGCAACAGGTGATCTGAGGGCCGATGTATCTGGCTCTGGCGATCTTTCCTTCAAGGGAAAAGGCAAGAGTCTGGATAGTAACATCAGCGGCTCTGGCAAAGTAGTTATTGCAGCAGCCATTTCCGGAACTGCCGATGTAAGCGTTTCTGGTTCAGGCAAAATGGAGGCCAGTGGTACCGCCAATGAAATTAAAACAACCATCAGCGGCTCAGGAAAAGTACTTGCAGCAAACCTTGAAGTGGATAAGTGTGAGGTAAGAATTTCTGGATCTGGCGATGTTGAAATCAATGTGAAGAGCGATCTTGATGCAAATATTTCCGGCAGTGGAAGTGTTTCGTACAAAGGCAATCCAAGTCATGTGAGCAGCCACGCGTCCGGCAGTGGTAAGGTTCGGAAAATGTAAATTCATTTCGCAAAGTCAATGACGAATAACATTAAGCGGGACAACCCCGCTTTTTTTATTTGGGTGAATTACTGATTAAATTTCTTGAAATAAGAAGTCATGGATTTTTCAGTGGATTATGAAATTGCGTTGAGGTTGCTCATTTCGTTTGTGATTGGCACTGCCATTGGCCTGGAGCGCGAGTATCGAAGCAAAGCTGCTGGCTTGCGCACCATGATCATGATCTGTTTAGGGTCTACCATTTTTACAGAAATCTCCATTCACCTGGCGGGCGGAACGCCCGATCGCATTGCTTCTACCATCGTTACGGGCATTGGTTTTTTGGGAGCAGGTGTCATTTTTAAAGATGGACTTACCATCACTGGTATTACTACCGCTACCACCATTTGGATTTCTGCTGCATTGGGTATGGCCGTGGGCGCAGGTGAATATTTTATTGCGATTGCCGGTTCGGCCATTGTACTGATAGTGCTCATTGTTTTTGAAAAATTTCAAATGGTGATTGAGCAGTTTCATCAATCACGTTCATACAAAATTTTATTTGACGGCAATGGTGATTTTTTGAATGCGATGGAAAGTAGAATTACTCATTTAAAATTACGCTACCATCGAAAGAAAGACTTGAAAGAGATCAACTCTTCATTAGTGGTGTACGAGGTGTATGGAAAGGAAAAAAGACTGGATGAATTCAATCAGTACCTGAAGAACGATAGCCGTGTGAAATCCTACGACTATTGAGTAGCTCGGGCATGATTGATAATTCCCGACACTATCAAAAATTGGCCGATGCAATAGGTGAGCATGATGGTGAATCCCGCCAAGGGAAGCGGATTCATAAATTTATTGATGGCCAAAACTGAATCAGACACCATAAAAAATAATGCACCAATAAATGCCAGCGTGAAACTAGTGGACGAAGTGTAGCCGTATCGGAACATCGCCTGAAGCACCATGATGGTTAACACCAAGGCATAGACCATCACTGGAATTTTTAAGCTGCCCAGAAAGGGATAGAGCACCACTACCAGGCCAGATCCCGCCAGAACAATTGGAAGTGCAAACCTTACTTTTTGCGGACCAAGAAAACCTTCGCCTTCCGACCAGCGATGCTGTTGATAGCTGAGAATATACAATACATGCCCGGTGAGGAATGAACCCAATCCGAGCATAAAAAAAAGCTCTTGCTGAAACATGAGCAGGACATCGCCACCCCAACAGAAAATGAGGGCCAGCAAAAAGTTTGTATTTCTGGTGGGAGAGTTAATCCAATAATGACCGATCAAGCCAATCATGATCATTGGCTTTGAATAAAGATGAAGATCGCTCCATGCAAATACCTGTGATAAAATATTCGCGATGGCGCTGGCCAAAAAAAGAATGAGGAATGAATTTTTCATAAATGCTTCACGAGGCTTTGGCCAAAAACGGTCTTGAAGCAAGGTACACAAAAGCGATTCCACTTAGAATGGCACACATCAGGAAGGCCATCAAAAAGTTTGAAGAATCATTTCCATAAATTAATCCTGATAGAAACGCTCCTGCACCAATGCCGAACTCCATAAAGATGTAAAGTGACGATATGCCCCGGCCCTTAAAATCAGGATCACTTAAATCCGTTGCCCAAGCAAGCAATGTTGGTGACGTTGATCCTTGTGCAAATCCATAAAGTGTCACTCCTGTGATCAACATTTCTTTTGAAGTAGCAAACCCAACCAATAGCATAGACACTAGCATGATGAAAGTGCTGATGCGCAACACCGGCTCTCTTCCGTACTTATCAGATGCTTTTCCTGCAATCAGACGAACGGTGAGCGATGCCACGGTGAAGAATGTAAAGAGAAGTCCCTTGTTCTTAATTCCAAAATACTTTCCATAATCAGGTATGAGCGTATAGATAGCGCCATAGGCAAAGCATATCAGCAACATAATCATGCAAGGCACCATAACACGCGGTTCAAAAATATCTTCCTTCTTAATTTTCAAATGCCCTAAAGAAAACTTCTGCTTGTGTTTAAGAGTTTCTTGTGAGCGAACCACAATTACCATTGAGAGTAGCGCAAAGAAAGATGACAAGTAGAACATGCTATTGAGCCCAAGTTGATTGGCGATGCCACCACCAATTGCTGGCCCCGCTGCCATGCCTACCGTTCCTGCGGTGCCAAGAATTCCCATCGCTTCGCCCCGCTTATTCACAGGAATAACGTCTGAGATGTAAGCAGCCATACCGGTAGGCGAAAACCCGGTGGAGAAGCCATGCATCAATCGCAACAGAAAAAAACCAAACAGCGTGCTAACGATGGGATAGAATAAGCTACACACTAAACAGACACCCACCCCAAAGAGAATAACCGGCATTCGTCCAATGGTATCGCTGAGCTTTCCGCTGAAAGGGCGCGAGAGCATGGCGGTAACCGTAAACAATGCGATGATTAATCCTTTGTATTCCGCACCTCCAAGACTAGTCAGATAATCTGGCAGCTCCGGGATAATCATGTTGAAACTGGCAAAAAATAAAAGTGAGGCAAAGCACAGAAGCCAAAATTGCGAAGTATATGTTTTTCCGTTTCCAGTGTGCTGCACAGAGAATGATTTTTGATCTGAGATCTTTTTAACGGAAGATGCAGTTTTGAGTTGTTAAGTTTTCTGCAACCAATCACTGCTTTTGCGCAGCTGATTCCTGATCTTCCAATAAGTAAGCTTTGATGAAATCGTCTAACTCCCCATCCAACACATTTTGGGCATCGGTGCGCTCCACTCCGG
>CBHTSG010000022.1:0-55195 GCA_966095315.1 uncultured Cyclobacteriaceae bacterium | reverse complement strand
ATCTGACTACGGATCAGAAGAGTCGGGGTTTGAATCCCTGCGGGTTCACAAATTAATCCCAATTATCAACGGTAATTGGGATTTTTTATTTCAATTCTTGCGGTGCATCAAATTTCCAACGCTGGTGCTTTGCCATAAAATAGATCAGCGAAAGGGTAATCAGGATCGATCCGGCAATGGACATGATGTACCCTGAACTCATGAAGAATTCCAACCAGCTCAGGTTTTTATTACCGAACTCTTTAAATAACAGCACCCCTACACTTCCCAGGTAGCCAAATGAGTCGGCCAGGTAAATGAGAAACCCTACAGTGCTCACATATTTGAATGTGGCAATAAGGCGATCAAAGAAAATGCTATTGAATTGAATGTATCCAAAATACAATCCCATACCTACCAAAACCATCCAAGTGGGTGCGGTGATCAGGTGCCGCTCAAATGCGAGTGTGCTCAGCCCCACGGTGATCATGCCAATCAATACAATAATATGATTGACGATCATCGCGGTGCGATTATTCTTGATCACCATTAAACTTCCGATGACAATCAAAACGGTGATGGTAACAATCGATTCGGTAAAGGCAAAAATGCCAGGCTTATTTCCATAGTTAAGTGAATTCCAGATTTCAGCCGAGAAGTTATCGCGAAAGTCGCGGTAGGCGGTAAGCAGTGCGTAAGTCAAAATCAATAGCACCAAACCGGGTGCAAAAGTAGTGGCAAATTTCAGACGCTCTTTGCCTGTCATAGGGCTGCGTTTGGTGCGCAGCTTTTCATCTTCTGCCGTAGGGGGAGGAATTTTATCCAGCAGCCACAGGAATAATAGAAGGGGAGGAAAGAAAAGACAAGCCGAAACAAACGGCATCCAAAATTCGCCAGAACCCCAATCGCGCATAATAAATCCACCAACCGTTTTAGCAAAGCCTGCAGAGAAGATAAAGCTTACCGATAAACTGGCACCGAGTACTTCCGTAAATTTTCTCCCTTCCAGGTACCCAAACACCATACCCCACACCATGCCCAATGGAAGCCCGTTGAAAAATAAGAAGATCAAATTGTAAGGAGTGGGAGTGATGGCAAACCCAAACCAAGCAATACTGGCAATGCTCACCATGATGAGAATACCTTTCGCACGGGCATGCGCGCCAAGTTCTGACACTACTTTAATGCCTATGAACTTAGAGAGCATATATCCGACCACTTGCGAAATCACCATCCACACTTTGAAACTCACCCCGGCAAAGGCGATGCCTTCGTATGTGGCCACACCAAAAGTTTTTCGCAAAGAGAAGATGCAGGTGTACAAGCAAAATGCTGCTGCGGCTGTGTAGAGTGAAAACCAAAACCCGTTGGCATTTTCCAGCCAACGGGTGATGGGATGAGTTTTCTTTGCGATTGAATTCAATGGAAATTTTTTTGAATTCAATATGGTAATTTTTTCTGGATACTGAATATGTCGCTAATTACCCGCGGTTAAGTTTGAAGATGACAGGCATAATCATTCGCACGCGCACAGGCTTGCCCCGCTGCTTTCCAGGTTGCCATTTTGAAAGCGCGATCACACGCATAGCTTCTTCATCGCAGCCACCTCCAATGCCTTTGGTTACTTTAATATCGGTAGGCTCACCGTTCTTGTTCACCACAAACTCCACGAATACCTTACCCTCAATGTTTGCTCGTGCTGCCGGACGCGGATATTTTATGTTTTGTCCGATCATTTTATAGAAGCCTTCATATCCATTAATTGGTATAGGTTGTTGCTCGGCAAACACAACAATAGGGTCACTCTCTTCTGAGTCAGCGGACACCTCTGTGGTGGTTACTTCGGGCTCGAAGGAGATGGGTTCCTGGGGGGTGCTTTCTATTGCTGCGGTGGTGATGGATTCAGGCGTTATGATTACTGGTTTTGTTTTGAGTGGCTCTAATTTTTTCTCAGGCACTTTAACTTCTTCAATTACCGTGGGCTTTACATCCAGAATAACATCGTAGGCGATTGACTCCGGTTCCCGTGGTGGATAGATTTTCTTTTCAGTGGTCCACTCAAACGCTGAGATGGCAAGCGCTGTGCTAATGATCAAACCAATACAGAAAAACTGAAATGATTTTCTGTGAATGTCCTTGTTGGGATTTTTCTTCGCTTCCATAATTGTGTGGTTTAGTTTCCTTCGTAATGCACGGAAACTTATAGTGTCACACGTTAGGGGCAAAAAATTCTGTTACTGAAGCTTTCTTTTCAGTTTGTTTTTTCTCCCACCGTGAAACAATCACGATGAGTATAATCAGAATTAATATCACCAGGAAGAATGTAAATGCTTTTACAATTTTCTTGATCTTCTTCTCTTCTTCATGCTGTTTGAGTACAGCGCCATAATTGCGAAAGCGATCAGAGCCACGGGCGGTAAGCCGTTGCCTTCTCAGCCGTATGTCATGCTTACCCATGATATTTTACTTTTATATTGAAATTCGTTCTCAATTTATCCAATGCTCTGTAGGTACGCATCTTTGCACCACTTTCGGTAATGTCTAGAATGAATGCAATTTCTTTAAAGTCTTTGTCTTCAAAAAATCGTAACTCCAACACCTGGAGCATATCCGTGGGCAGGTCGTTCATATATTTAATCACCCTTTGCACTAACTCTTCATCCCAATCTTCATCGGCTTGTTCTACCAGTTCTCTAACTTTTACCTCTTCAAGACTGAAAACCTTCTTGCCTTTATTTTTTCGATAATATTTATTGATTTCGTTACCTGCAATTTTGTAAAGCCACGCAGAAAACGGCAACCCGCGAAATTCATACCGGGGCAGATTATTCAGTGCGTTGATGAAGGTTTGTGAGCAAAGATCGCCTGCCAGTTCCTCATCATCAGTTTGGCGAAAGAGATAATTAAAAATCCTGTCAAAATATTTTTCGTACAAAATTCCAAATGCATTCGAATCTTTTTTGGATCGCTCGATGATCGTTTGCTCCTCACGAATTTCTTCGTCTGTCATGCAGGTCAGGTTTGCACCGGATATTTCATCAATAATGCAAAGCTTTCACCAAAGTCACAACTTTAAATAGTCTATTTTGGGGTATAAGACTATGCTGGTGTTGATTTACTTTTAATACACACCACCGAACAACTAAAATGAAAATATCCCTTCTCTATTTCTTATGCCTGACAATAGGATCAACGATGGCGCAACAAAAGAAAAATTTTGCTTATGGCGATTCGCTCTTTAATGCAAAAGATTGGAAGGGCGCCATTGCGGTGTATGAGCCATTACTGAAAAGTGCGCCTGCAAATGCACTGGAGTGGAACAGACTTGGGTTTAGTTACTACAGTGTAGGAAAGCTTGATCAGGCAAAGCAGGCTTTTCAAACATCATTAGATAATAGCCCGTCTCCCGGTCTTGACAATCTTGTGTATGCCCGCATGGCCAAAGTCTGTGCGCTTCAAAATGAAATTGCAAAAGCTTTTGATTATCTCACTACTGCCGTTGAGAAAGGCTATGCCAATGTATCCGATTTGGAAAGCCACGATGATTACAAAAGCATGCGCAGCGATGCCCGCTTCAAGACCATTTTGACGAAAGCAAATTTTAATGCCAATCCGTGCCTGGGAATCGCGCAAGCACGTGAATTTGATTTTTGGGTGGGTGAGTGGGATGCTTACGTTACCGGAACCAATAATCTTGCTGGCCACAGCATCATTCAGGTAGCGAGTGGCGGGTGTATGATTTTAGAGAACTGGACTTCAACTGGGGCAACGTTTTCGGGCAAGAGTATGAATTTTGTTGATCCTGGCACAAAGAAATGGAAACAAGTGTGGGTAGGGTCGAGTGGCTTAAATGTATCTGAGTTTTTGAATGGCGAATATCGGGATGGGGCTATGCGATTTGAATTTGAAACACTTGACGCTCAGGGTAAAAATCAATGGGTTCATTTTTATTTCTACAATGAAGGGCCCAACCAGGTAAGACAGTTTCATGAAACCTCTCCCGATGGCAACGCCTGGACGACTACCTACGACTTTACCTACAAGCGAAAGAAGTAGCAGATCAGGTTGATTTACCTCAAGTCTGTTTTGAGAATGACGATTTCCTCCAATTGATCGATTGGTTTGATTTTGTGTTGCTGATCGTAGCCCGACCATTGGCTGTTGGCCACATAATAAAATGTGTTGCCGGTCATGGTACCCAGTGTTGGTTCGTTAAACGCAGGATGAGCCCGATCAATTATTTCCTGGCTTACAATTTTTTCCAAATCCTTTGAAAGAAATAAGCGAGACACTCTGAATGGGGTTACTCCATTTTGAATGGCAATCAAACTTCCGTTGTAATAGGTTAACCCATCAATTCCTTTTAGTGATGCATTAATCAATGAGTTTAGTTTCAGTAAAGTTTTTGTTTTCGTGTCCAGTCGGTAAAGCCCCTTGATGTAATCGGAGATGAACAAGTATTGATCATCATCCGAAAATGAAATACCCTGAATATTCCAAAACTCGGCAGACGTAAAGTATGGCTCCAGCTTATTTTGTTTCGAGATGGAGAAGATAGTATTGGTCTGAGTGTCGGATACGAATACCTCTCCTTTTGAATTTACAGTCAGATCTCCAAAAATGTAATTTTTCTTTTCAGCAGGGTAGAAAATTTTTTTGAGTTGACCACTGTTCAAATCAAACTGAAAAACGGCTGACTGAAGGGTTGAGTCATAATTCATCATCTCTGGCATGGGCGATGAACAAGCCCAAAGCAATTTTCTTTTTGGATCCACCTTTAACCCAAAGACGGAAGTCATTCCTTCAAATGCTGGCTTTGTAAAATCACTTACCACACCGGCTGAAGTTCGTTTGATAATTTTTCGTTGGTGGATGCTGCCCAGGTAAAATTCCTTTTCGATAGGATTGAACGCCACTGATTCAATGTGTAAAGACTTATCCTTTAGTGTAAATGCAGTATCAGTGGAGATTATAACCTCCTTCAATTTTTTTTGCAATGCCAATAGATTTCTGAAATCCTCGCGCGAATAAAGTGATTCAAGGTCTGGATTGTTTTCTAATTTGAAACTAGCCTGAATATGGATGGCCCTGGTAAGGTATTGAATCGATTCTTCAGGTTTATGATTTAAGGCAGCAGCAAGTCCACATTGGTATAACACACCTTGATGATAGGGGTGAATGTTTTCAGCCTCTTTCATCAAAGCATAATACGAAGTGAAATCTTTTTTCTGATATGCCTCTCGTGCGGCAGCAAGTTTTGGTTGAAGGCCGATTTGTGAAAGCGCAACCTGCGAACTTAACGCTATTAGCGCAGTGAGAAATATTTTCATGATAAGGTTGGATCAAAATCAAATGTACCGCCTTCAGCCTGATGATAGATCACCCTGAAGACGGTACATTTTAGGATAAGCTACTCGCTTCGCAAGGCCTTGCTGGGATCAATCCATGCAGCCTTGATTGCTTGATAGCTTGATGCTCCCCAGGCGATGATGATGCTGAAAATGGCAGCAAGTGCCAGCGGGCCAGCTCCAATCGTTGTGCGATAAACAAATGAACTCAACCAATAACTATCGATAATCCAATAGGCAAACGGCAACCCGATTACGATAGCAATCAATACCAGTTTTGTAAAATCTTTTGTGATCAATATTACAATTCCGTTGGCTGTGGCTCCCAATACTTTTCGAATACCAATTTCTTTTGTCTTTTGTGATGCCGCGAATGTGACGAGGCCGATCAAGCCCAGGCATGCGATCGCAATGGCGAGAATTGAAAAAATGACGCTAATGTTGCCCATGCGTTCTTCTTTCTCATACAAAGCATTATACTGCTCGTTCAAAAATTGAAATTCAAAAGGACGATGAGGAAATAAGTTTTTAAACGAGGCTTCTAATTTCACAAGGCTCTCGCTCACGTTACCTTTTGCTAACTTCAAAAACATAAAACGTAGTTGTGGATTTTCGGTGAACATCACTAACGGGCGAATCGGCTCATGCATGGATGAGAAATGAAAATCTTCCACCACACCCACAATTGGGCCTTTCCTTCCATTCATAGTAACGATCGTTCCTACAGCCTGATCTTGCGACAACGCGATCTGCTGAATAGCCGACTGATTTAAGATGAAGGCCGTGACAGTATCCGATTCATAACGCTTAAAGTCACCATCATTCAAATTTCGGCCTGCAGTCATTTTCATGTTGAAGGTGGTGATGAAGTCTGTATCGATTGGTGTTGCCGTAATAATTGTGGGGCGTGCATCCGCACTGCCAGGTACAGCAATGGAATACCCCCCTACAATTTTGGTTGGCGATTCTGAGGCTCGCCCTACTTGCTCAACAATGTTATCTTTTAATAATTCTGTTTTGAAGGCTTCAAACTGTTCGTTGATTTTTCGATCCAGAGGAAGTACAATCACATTGTCCTTTTCAAAACCCAATTGTTTGTTCTGTATAAAGTTCAGTTGTTTCAAAATCACGATAGTGCCCACAGTAAGCATAATGGAAATTGAAAACTGAAACACCACTAGCGATTGTCTTAGCCAGATGCCCCGTGATGAATTTCTGAAATTACCTTTTAGCACACTCACGGGTTTGAAGGAAGTGATGGCAATGGCCGGATAAGCGCCAGCGGTTAGTGAGATGATCAGGAATGACAGCATACAAAGCGAAATAAATGCTGGATCAAAAAACACACTCATGCTGAATGTCTTTCCAGTGAGCGAGTTGAAAAAAGGCAGGGCTAGTGATGCCAAAAGGAAAGCCAATGCAAATCCACAAAACGTAACGATGGCGGATTCACTGATGAACTGGAAGAAAAGTTGTTTACGATGAGCACCAACTGCTTTGCGTACGCCCACTTCTTTGGCACGATCGGCCGCCTTTGCGGTGGCCAGGTTGATGTAGTTGATGCAGGCAATAATCAATACCAGCAAAGCGATCGCTCCGAAGATGTAAACGTATTGAATGCTTCCTACAATTTCCGCCTCGTTCATATCCGATCGCAGGTAGATATCTTTCAACGGCATGAAATTGTATTTTATATAATCTCCTTTGTTAGGCAATTCCAGTTGAGGTTCTTTTTCAAGGATGGTAGCAAGTTTGCTTTGCAGGCTGGGGATGGAGGTGCCAGGCGACACCTTGATAAACGTTTGATAATTGGCGCTCCACCATGATTCTTGTTTCGATTCATCGAGACTTGAAAACGATCCGATAAAATCGGGTTTGAGTAGAGAGTTTGCTGGAATATCCTTTAGCACACCCGTTACTTTAAAATCAAAACGGTTGTTCACCAGAATTAACTGTCCAATCGGATTTTCGTCACCGAAATATTTTTTGGCCATCGATTGAGAAATGACCATCGTATTAGGTTCCACTAAAGCTTTATCGACATTGCCATCCGCTAACGAAAAGGAGAATACCTTGAAGAGGGTGCTGTCGGCATAATAAAATTTATGTTCTTCAAAGAGTTTGTCATTTACGCGCAACACAAATCCCCGACTTTGTGATGGATTATACAAGCGCACCCCTTCTTCAACTTCCTGAAAATTCTTTTTTAGTGTGGGTAATAGGGCAGTAGGAGACACCGATACTTTTGCCGTTTGCCCTCCCATGCTATACTCCATAGATGAACGATAGAGTTGATCAGCATCGGCATGAAACTGATCATAGCTAAGTTCATGACGCACCCACGTAAGCAAAAGAAGACAAATGGCGAGCCCCATACCCAGTCCACCAATATTAATGACAGAATAAGCAAAATGCTTTTTGAGGCTTCGTAAGCTGGTGAGAAGGTAATTTTTTAGCATGCAGAATGGTTTTAACACCTTAGACTTTCAAAACCCATTTGGGGTTGCATTGAAAAGGAATTTAGTTTTCAGTTTTAAATCCGATGAAGCATCACCAGTTTTTTGATGATATCTTTTTAACCCATAAAGCGCTAACTTTAAGGTGCTTTGGCATAATACCGAACTAAGGGGTATTAGGTGTAAGTTGAATTAATTCTACCTTTCCCAGTAGTTTTATGATCCGGTCTTTTTGGATTTTTATTTTTTGCTTCAGCCTGTCGCCACTTCGCGCGCAGCAATATTCGTTGCATCAATTTGGTGCTGTGGAAGGCTTGCCGCAATCGCAGGTGAGTGCCATGATCGAAGATAAAAATGGTTATCTCTGGATAGGAACAGACGGAGGTGGTTTGGCGCGTTTTGACGGAAAGAATTTTAAAGTATACACCACCCTCGATGGATTACTCAGCAACATGATCATATCATTGATGATGGATTCTCATGAAAATCTTTGGGTCCTTCATTCGCGTGGCATTTCAAAATTTGATGGATCAACGTTTAAAAAATTTCAAGCGCCTACCATGCTTAATAATAAAGGAAGGATGCGCAGGCTATACGAAATCAAGGACACCATTTATTTTCTTTCCAATCCGGGTGTACTTGGCAAAATTCATAATGACTCTGTCCTCTATTGGTATCAACCGGTAGTGAAAAATAAGTTGATGTTCTTTGGCACACGCACCATCAAGCGCGATGTATACTTTTATTTGAGTGATAGTTCCTTCCTTATCCGCAGTCAGTCAGGAAAGCAGTGGCGGGTATCGCATAAAGATCATTTTCAACGGGTGAGTAATCTATTTAACTATCGCAGCGAGTTGATTGTGGACAGTGACAAAGGACTGTTCCGCTTTTCGAAGGACAAAACTTCGTTTGAGAAATTAGAGCTACCGGCCAAAAATCACATCGTAGCGTTTGACAGTGCAAGCAGTGCTTTTTGGACACGATCGGGTGAATATATTTTGCGCGAATCCAATGCACGAATCGATACGGTGCTCAAAGATATTTTGGTGACGCAAATTCTGTTTGACCGCGAAGGAAATACGTGGATCGGAACTTCCGGTCGCGGATTATACAAATATTCAATCCGTGATTTTAATCGATGTGCATCTGAAAAGCTTGGTGCCGTGATGGCAATTCATGTCGATCGCGGTGGCGCCACGTGGCTGGGTACCACTGAGATGGGATTATGGAAAATAAAAAAGGGAAATATCAAGCGATATTCATTGCCGGATAGCCGCGCAGCCTCCTTTACCGATATAGCACAATCTCCGTCTGGTAATATTTGGGCCGCATCTTTTCGAGGCTTGGGTCGATATGATTCTCTTAATGATGACTTCAATTGGTATACACGTGAGCATGGTCTGTCAAGCCAGTATGTCACCTGTATCGACTTTGATGATAAGGGAAGTCTTTGGGGCGGCACCACCGATGGTGGTGTGATCTCCTATAATGGAAATAAATTCACGGCTTATCCATCCGGCACAGACCAGAGCAATATTGCGGTGTACTCGATTCACTACATGAAAAAGTTCAAAAAACTTTTTATCGGCATGGAGTGGGGAGTAGCCGTTTTGAATAATGGTAAAATGGAATCCATTGATTTGCCTGAACTCATCAACTCTTCAATCTTTTCCATCAATACATATCAAGATTCCTTGTTGCTGATTGGCTCTTCAGGATCGGGTGTGATTATTTATGATCCTGTGAAGGGCAAACGAAAAGTCATTTCATCGCGCGAAGGTTTGCGTTCCAACCTGATCTATTTTGTGGCGGCCGATCGTGATAATTACATATGGGTAGGAACTGAACAAGGCATTCACCGCCTGGCGCTCAACCGCGATTTGGACGTGGTTCAAAATCGTCATTTTGGTTTTAATAATGGCCTTACGGGAGTTGAGGCAAATCACAATGCCTATTATTTAGGTAAGAATAAATATTTTGGTGTGATTGATGGTGTGTACCAGTTTAATGACTACGGTGTTGAATCAATACCATCCAATAATCTTCACATTACGTCAATTGATATTTTTTATGGAGAAGTTTCTGCCAAGTCTTATGCAAAAACTTCCTCTGATTTTTTCAAAATTCCATCAGAGCTAACCTTACCACCCGATAAAAATCACATCACCTTTACGTTTAGCCGTGTGGACAAGCGCGACCCAGAATCGGTGCGCTATAAATATTTCTTGGAGAACTTTGATAAAACATGGTCGTTGCCGGCTACGGTGGGTCAGATCACATACGGAAATTTGCCTCCGGGAAATTATATTTTCAATCTCGTGTCAACTAATAAAAGCGGTAGCTGGGATGAGAAGCCCTTGACCTATGCATTTACGGTTGAAGCCCCTTTTTATCAGAAGGCATATTTCATTTTCTTTTGTTTCGTTTTTATAGCGGGCTCAACGATTCTCTATTTCTATTGGAAAGTACGCACTCGAGTGAAAAAGATGCTGGAGATTGAGCGCATTCGCCAGTTTGAGCAGGCAAATTTGCGTAAAGAGATTGCGCGCGATTTTCATGATGAAATGGGAAACCAGCTTACACGAATCATCAACTACATTAGTCTGATGAAGATCAGTAAGAACGGACATGCTACTGAATTGTATAATAAGGTAGAGGAATCGGCTAAGTACCTCTATACCGGTACGCGTGATTTTATCTGGAGCATTGATCCGGTAAATGATGAACTTTCAAAGCTCTTTATTCACATCCGTGATTTTGGTGAAAAGATTTTCGAAGAAAAGGGTATTCAGTTTCGTGCTTACAATCATGTAAAGGATCAGGTAAAAGTTCCTTATGGTTTTTGCCGTGAAGCCAATTTGATTTTCAAGGAAGCAATGACTAATGCATTCAATCACTCCAATGCGCGCAATGTTTCGTTTATCTTGAATAAAACCGATCGCGGTTTTGAAATGGTTTTGGACGATGATGGCGAAGGATTCAATTTTGATCGCCTCAATCAATCTAATGGCTTGCGAAACATGAGGTCCAGGGCAGAACGAATCAAATCAACTTTACGTATAGTAGGTAATCGTGAAGCAGGAGGAACGATCATTAGTTTAATATGGGAACAACCAAAAACAGCAAAATATGACATCGCCATTTAAAAAAAGGGTTCTGATCGTAGAAGATGATCAGGAAATCAGAAACAGTTTTTCACTGATTGTGAACAGTTCGCCCAAATTTTTTGTGGTGAATGGTTATGGTAGTTGCGAAGAGGCAATCAAGCAGCTTCATAACGATAAACCTGATATTGTGCTGATGGACATTGAACTTCCGGGTGGAATGAATGGTATTCAGGGCACAAAGATCATCAAAGAAAAAATGCCCCATGCCGATATTATTATGGTGACTGTGTATGAAGACAGTGATCTTGTTTTTGAGGCGCTAAAATCAGGAGCCTCCGGCTACATCACCAAAAGCGCCAATTATATGGAGTTACTGTCTGCGCTCGATGAAATAGTAAGAGGAGGAGCACCCATGAGCAGTAAAATTGCACGCATGGTAATTGATAATTTCCATGTTAACCCGAATAGCCCGCTCACCAAACGCGAAACGGAAATTTTGCAGCTGATCTCAGAGGGGAAAACATACACACAAATTTCAGAAGAGCTATTCATAAGCAAAGAAACTTCCAAAACGCACATCAAAAATATCTACTCAAAGTTGCAAGTGAAGAGTAAATCGGAAGCGTTGGCCAAAGCGAGTTTGGAGAAACTCATCTAAATTTATTTAACCAGGCTTATAAGCCGCTGTTTCAAAAGAACGTTTGAGACAGCGGCTTTTTTTTATAACACAAATCGCGGTAGTGCAACACCATAGATTTACCCTCTTTGCGGGTATTTAAAATCGCGCAGCTAGTCAGAGCTTTATGGTAACGCTTCACCCTATAAGAAGCGGAGTTTTACATAAACATAATACATAAAGCATGAAGAAATTTTTACTTCTTAGTCTATCATGGATGTTGACGCTCAGTGTATGGGCGCAAGATCGTGTGATTTCGGGCAGGGTCTCCTCGGCAGAGGATGGAGGCGCATTGCCTGGCGTAAACGTGGTGGTGAAAGGTACCACCAACGGTACCGTCACCGATTCTGATGGTCGCTATACCTTATCTGTTCCCGCAACGGGTGGTGTTATCATCTTTTCCTTCATCGGGCTACAATCGCAAGAGATTACCATCGATAGCCGGTCGGTGATCGATATTAAAATGGTAGCCGATGTGACACAACTCACTGAAGTGGTGGTAACCGCCCAGGGCATTGAGCGCGATCAGCGAAGCCTCGGCTATTCACTAAAAACGGTAAAGGGTGATAATGTGTCGCAACGCTCGGAGACGAACTTGTTGAATACGTTGCAAGGAAAACTTTCGGGTGTAATTATTACGGGCTCCAGTGGAGGAGCGGGGGCAAGCACAAACATTAACATTCGGGGTATTACCTCTTTTAGCGGTAGCAATCAACCCTTGATTGTGGTAGATGGTATCATCTTTAACAACGATACTAACAATACACAGAACACCTTGTTTGGTTCTCAGCCCACCAACCGCTTGAATGACATTAGCCCTGAAAATATTGAGTCACTAAATGTGCTGAAAGGCCCTGGCGCCTCTGTGTTGTACGGATCGCGCGCAGCGAATGGGGTAATTGTGATTACTACAAAGAAGGGAGCAAAAGTGGCAGGCAAAACAGAAGTCACACTCACTTCTTCGCTAAACTTTCAGGATGTTTTTGGCTTGCCCAAATTTCAAAATCAATACGGCCAGGGCATCAACAACGATTACAATGCTAACTCCAGCAACTCCTGGGGGCCAGCGTTTGGAGGATCACTCACAGAAGTAGTGGATGCGCAAGGGCAAACGGTTCCGTATCAGGCATATCCAAACAACGTAAAAGATTTTTATCAGCAAGGTCGCATTGTGCAGAATGGTGTAAACATCGCTTCTGGTGATAAGGAGAAAAATGTTTCGCTTTCAATCTCCGGAACAGATCAGGTTGGAATAATTCCTACCACTGACTTTTCGCGCTACAGCGTGGCACTGGGTGGCAATACAAAGTTGGACAATGGATTGAAGGTGAGCAGCAACATCACGTACGTGAAAAGTAAACAAGGCGGCATCACACAAGGAAACGGAGGAAGTGCGCTTGGACAAATTACCCGTATACCCAGGAGCTATGATCTGATGGGCCGTGCTTATCAAGATGCGAATGGCAAGAGTCTGTACTATGTGCCTACCCAAAACCATCCGATATGGAGTACACAAAATGAACAGATGAATTCGAAAGTGGATCGTGTGTTTGGAAATTTAACACTCGGGTATGATGTGCGTCCATGGCTAAACGTTTCGTATCGCGCTACAGCGGATGTGATCACAGACATCAGAAAATTGTATCTGGCTATCGGTTCGGCACGTCAGGCCACAGGGCAGGTGGATGAGTCGTTCACCCACAATACGGAGTTCAATGGTGATCTGATGATTCGGGCATCGAAGGATGATATTTTTATGCCGGGATTGACCGCCAGTATTTTGCTGGGACAAAATTTAAACCAACGCACATTTAAGCAGACGTTTGCTGATGCAGTAACGCTTACGATTCCGGGCTTTCAAAACCTTGCCAACGGAAGTGTGTTTACTGGCACAGGTGATGTGGAAACGCTCCGAAGGTTAGTGGGCGTTTATGCTGATTTGAATTTGAGCTACAAAGATTATCTGTTCCTCGAACTTCAGGGTAGAGTGGATAAGTCGTCCACATTGCCAGTGGGTAACAATAGCTTTTTCTATCCAGGTGTTTCCGTGAGTTTTGTTCCTACTGATGCTTTCAAATTACAATCAGATGTACTATCGTATGTGAAAGTGAGAGGCAGTATTGGCAAAGTTGGTAAAGATGCTAATCCTTATTTGCTAAAATCATTTTATGTGGCCAGCGGATTTGGAAACAACGTAGCGGCTGTTGCCTTCCCCATGACGATCGGCTCGGCAAATATTCCTGGCTTTAGCCCAAGTGTGCGCATTGGTAGCAATTCACTCACACCTGAATTTACAACCTCGTATGAAGGTGGCTTGAACGTAGGGTTGTTTAAAAATAAACTGAGCATTGATGCCGGCTACTTCTATTCTGAAAGTGCCAGTCAGATTTTCAATGTAGCGGTTTCAAATTCCACAGGCTATGATACTCAAACTTCCAATGTTGGTTTGATCACGAATCGTGGATTGGAATTAGAATTGACAGCCACGCCATTGAAGACAAGTGATTTCAGTTGGGATGTGTCGTTTAATTTTTCGCGATTGAGAAATAAAGTTGTTCGCATTGTTCCTGGTGTTACCAGTTCAACCATTCCAGGCAATGGATTTACTGGAATATCAGCGTCCATTAAGGAGGGCGAGCCTTTTGGTGTGATCATCGGTACCGACTTTGCGGTGAATGCTAATGGAGATCGCCTGGTGAACGGTACTTCCGGTGCTTACATGCCCGGCACACCCAACTCGGTCATCTCCAACCCAAATGCAAAGTGGATTTCAGGCTTGACGAATACTTTTAGTTACAAGCGCATTTCTCTTTCAGCATTGGTAGATGTAAAATATGGAGCGCAGCTGTATTCCTTTGGATGGGTTGATTTGCGAAGCAATGGTAGCCTGGAAATTACCGGAAAGGATCGCGAGTTGCCTCGCGTGTTACCCGGAGTGATCGATAACGGTGACGGAACTTTTTCGCCTAATAATATTCAGATACCAGCACAAACATATTGGGCTGCATTAGGAGGATTGGCTTCGAAGGCAGCAGTATTTGATGCCACTGCATATCGGTTAAGAGAAGTTTCACTTACGTACCAATTGCCGGCAAGCGTGCTGTCGCGCACTCCGTTTGGCTCAGCAAGTATTGGTGTGAGCGGACGTAACTTATGGTTCTACGCACCGCATGCACCGGGCGATCCTGAATTGAACACACAGGGTGCCGGAAACATTCAGGGCCTTGACTTGAATGGAGCGCCTAACACTCGCAATTATGGTTTCAATCTTCGAATTACTCTTTAAGAAAGCAATCATGAAAAAGATGAAAACGATTTATAGAATATTGTTGTTGCTCCCATTCACTTTTATGTTGGGATGTAACGACTTCTTAGATGTGAATCAAAGCCCTAACAATCCGGAAGTGGTTCCACCATCGGTATTGTTGCCAACGGGTTTGGTAGGTTCAGCTTTCGCGAATGCAAATGAATTAAATCGCTTTGCATCCACGGTGATGGATTATACCTACGGAGCATCAGGCAACCCTGCAAACTATGATGTGTACATCACTGATGGATCAAACTTTGGCAATCAATGGCGCTTTGAAATTTATGCCGGTGCGCTGATCGCTTACCAAAAGCTGATTGAAAATGCTGGTGACAAAGGCGCTACTGCTTATGTGGGTATCGCTAAAATCATGAAGGCATATACCTTCAGCATTGCTACCGATGTGTGGGGCGATGTTCCGTACTCTCAGGCATTGAAAGGTTCAACTTATCCGCAACCGAGGTTAGACAAGCAAGAGGACATCTACAAAGGGAATACTTCACTTGAAATCCAAAGCCTGTTTGATTTGATTCGTGAAGGTATAGCCGATCTTAATGCAACGTCTACCATTCTTCCGGGCACAGATGATGTTGTTTATAACGGAGGAGCTTCGGGTATTGCCAATTGGAAACGTGCTGGCTACACACTAATGTTGAGGTTGGCGCTTCAGATGAGCGATCGCGAGCCTGCGCTAGCGGCAAGCATCATCAACGAAGTGATTACCGCTGACAATTATATTAAGACCAACGCTCAAAATCTCTCCGTAAAATTTGGCGCTGCTACGGGCAGTCAAAGCCCTGTTTATACCTGGACTAATGTGAGCTCCTTTTTGGGTGACATGAACGTGAGCACAGGGTACGTTAATTTGTTGCAAGGAACTGTGGCACCGCTTACCGGAGTTGCTGATCCTCGCCTGGATTTGTTCGTGACAAAACCAACCGGTTCATTCATTACCTATGCCAATGGTTTTGCGGGCACGCTGGCTCCGGTAGCCAATCGATCCCGATGGAATACTGCTGTGACGGGTGCAAATGGTGTTGGCCCAATTCGGTTGATCACCAATGCGCAACGTGCGTTCATGTTAGCAGAAGCTGCACTGACTATTCCGGGTGTGAATCTGCCGGCAGGTCAAACAGCAAACTCTCTTTATCGTGAAGGGATTACTGCCTCGATGACAGAGGCGGGCGTTGCTGCCGGAGCGATGAGCACTTACCTCGCCTCTGCTGCCGGAAATCTTTCCGGTACCGTTGCACAGCAGCGTGAGCAAATCATCCTTCAAAAATATATTGCTATGACCGGTAATGGATTGGAAGCATGGAATGACTTTCGCAGAACGGGATATCCAAATTTTCCTGAACATCAGAACGCAGTAGGTGTTGATGGCAAGCGGCCCAAGCGTGCTCAATACATCAACGAAGAAGTGCAACGAAATCCAAACTTCTCACCAATTGTGTTGAGTAATGTGAACGTATGGTGGGATGTTAATTAATTGAATTCATAATTTTTAAAGACAAGAAAATGAAGAATGCAATCCAAATACTTAAATGCTTTGCGCTTGCGCTGATGCTGATTTCCTGCAATGATGAATTTGATGGAGAGATTGTGCGCGATAGCCTGGCAGAAATACCCGTAACATTCGATGGTGCAACCACTGCGGGATTTAATCCATACTACACCGTATCGTATGCTAATGGTAATTTTTCCATCACCATGAAAATTCCGGATGATGCACGATTGAAAATCAAAGAAGTTTCGGCTATGGTGGCAGGAACAACAGCTATCAATGTAGCCTCACTTAACGGAACGGCTGGAAAGTACATTACCGTGCCTGTTGCAGTCAATGGTACTAGTATTACCATTACTTCTTCTATCACAGAGTTTAACACAAAAGTGGCAGGCGCTACCCGCGTTACTGCCGCGCCAGCTGCCGGAACGTTTACTGAGCGTGCCTTTATGTTCAAACTCACCATGGACGACAATTCGGTGATTATTCCGATGCAATGTAGAATCAGGGTGGTGCAATAGCATCGCCTGTGATGTGCGTAAGAGGCTGATCGAAAAGTTGTTGTTATTTCAAATGAAGTGACAACGACTTTTTGGTCAGCCTTTTTTATTTGATTTCCAGTCATCAAAAACCAATAGATTGTAAAAGAATAAATCTTTAGATTGAGGGCATTAACAATTTTGTGTACACTCAACAGATATCTTCCATGAAACGCACCGCACTACTTTATGCCTTATTGCTGATCGCATCTTTTGCACAGGCGCAGAAAAAGAAAGATACCAGCGCACCGGCAACTGCCCAAGCTCCTCAGCTTTCCGCCATCGAATCAAAAGTGAATGGCCTTAAGAAATACTCAGGCTACTTTGAATTTTATTATGATGAGAAGCAAGACAAAGTCATGTTGCTGATTGACAAACTCGATACTGAGTTTTTGTATGTGGAGTCGCTCACCGCGGGAGTGGGTTCAAACGATATCGGGCTTGACCGCAATCAGCTAGGGCGAGAGCGTGTGGTGAAATTTGAAAAAAGAGGGCCTAAAGTTCTGTTGATTGAGCCGAATTCATTTTATCGGGCCATTAGTTCAAATGCGGCTGAACGCAAAGCCGTGGAGGAGGCATTCGCACAATCGGTGCTGTGGGGCTTTACCGTGGTGGCCGAAGAGTCTGGTAAAGTACTGGTGGATGCTTCAGACTTTTTGTTGCAGGATGCTCACGATGTAGTGGGAACCTTGCGCAGATCACAACAGGGAGCCTATACATTAGATAAAAGTCGTTCTGCTTTCTATTTACCGCGCACAAAAAATTTCCCGCAGAATTCTGAATTTGAAGTTACGCTTACCTTTACAGGACAGCCTGCAGGAGAATATATTCGAAGTGTAACACCCACGCCATCCAGTGTTACCGTGCGTGAGCATCATTCGTTTGTGCAGTTGCCGGATTCTAATTACAAGCCTCGCAAGTTTGATCCTCGTGCCGGGTATTTCAGTACTTCCTATTATGACTATGCCACACCCATCAGCGAGCCAATTGAAAAAAGATTCATCACCCGTCATCGCCTGCAAAAGAAAGATCCCAATGCAGAAGTGAGCGAGCCGGTAGAACCTATCATTTATTATATGGACCCCGGTGCGCCTGAGCCCATTCGTTCTGCACTGATGGAAGGAGCCAGTTGGTGGAATCAAGCCTTTGAAGCAGCCGGATACAAAAACGCGTTTCGTGTGGAGTTACTTCCTGAAGATGCTGATCCGATGGATGTGCGCTATAATGTAATCAACTGGGTGCATCGCTCTACCCGTGGCTGGTCGTACGGTGGTGGGGTCACTGATCCACGCACGGGTGAAATTATTAAAGGTCACGTTACATTAGGTTCATTGCGTGTGCGTCAGGATTTTTTGATTGCAGAAGGATTGTTGGCTCCCTACGAAGAAGGTAAGACTGTTTCGAAGGAAATGGAGCAAATGGCACTGAACCGGTTGAAGCAATTAGCGGCACACGAAGTTGGTCACACCATTGGCCTGGCGCATGCCTATTCATCTAGTTCAGAAAATTTGGCTTCCGTGATGGACTATCCTCATCCTGTGGTAAAAATCAAGGATGGAAAAATTGATTTGAGCGAAGCGTATGATAATAAGATAGGGGCCTTCGATAAAGTTTCTATCACTTTCGGCTACCAGGATTTTCCTACCGGAACCGATGAGGCAAAAGCATTGAATGAGATCATTCAAAACTCGTTGAAGGCAGGACTTACATTTTTATCTGATCAGGATGCAAGACCTCAGGGTGGAGCGCATCCTTATGCCCACTTGTGGGATAATGGAAGAGATCCTTCCGATGAATTAAATCGTGTCATGGAGATTCGCGCCCTTGCACTGAAGAATTTTGGTGAACGTAATATTAAAGTAGGAGCACCGATGGCCACGTTGGAAGAAGTACTTGTGCCCATTTATTTTTTCCACCGCTACCAGGTTGAAGCCACTTCTAAATTAATTGGAGGATTAAATTATCGCTATGCCTTGCGTGGCGATGGTCAACCCGTAACGGAGCTACTCACTCCTCAACAAGAATTGAAAGCCATTGAGGCGTTGATGAAAACAACATCAACCTCGGCACTCACCCTGCCGGAAAGCCTTTTGAAAATTATTCCACCACGACCGTTGGGTTACACTCGCCACCGGGAGTTAATAAAGATCAGAACAGAACTTACGTTTGATCCCCTCTCGGCAGCAGAGACGGCAACCGATATGGTTTTCGGATTGATCTTGCATCCTGCCCGCGCCAATCGTTTGGTGGAGCACCACACCCGCGATGCACGTTTGCCCAGCTTGGAAAGTTTGATTGATCGCTTGATTTCATTTCATATCAAGGCAGCGCCTAAGTCAGGTTATGAAAGTGCCATTCAAATGAGCACTAACTATTCTCTTTTTACAAATTTGGCAAAGCTGGCGTTGAGCAAAGATGCATCATCGATTTCCAAAGCGGTCGTTAATTTGAAGTTGGATCAGTTGAAGAATTGGTTAAGTGAGAAGGCGAGAGCAACTACTGATGAAGCCTGGAAAGCCCATTACTTTTTCCTTGCAAGTCAGATTGGTTCCTATCAGGATGATCCGAATGAGTACAAGCAGGAAAATCTTTTACCGCCACCTCCCGGTCAGCCCATTGGCGATTATGATCTGGAGTATTGCGGAAATTGAGGAACTAAGTAGTATGGCTGCTTGCTAATACTTGATTTACTTTGTCATGCACAGAGCGCTTGACAAATAAACCAATGTACTTGGTGATGTATTGTCTATTTTAAGGGTTAGGTTTTTTCTTTTTTCAGGGTCAATCACAGATGCTTTTAATTCTGTGTCCGCATATTGCCAGGCTTCGGTGAATTGTTTTTTTATTTCTTCTGCTTCTTTGGTTTTGCCTTGTTTGATCAAACTTTCAAATAACCCATTTAATGCGAATCCATTCTTAGGCCAACGGGCCAAGTCTTCTTTGTAAATTGTTTCTGCTTGGCTGTAGTCATTTATTGTTAACAATATATTGCCCAACATGTGACGCACGGAGAAAAACCAATCCGGTGGCTCGTTGTAGTTAAGGTTGTCTTCAATGGTGATGGCTTCTTTCAGTAAGGATATTGCCTCGGTGTACTTTCCATTCTTGGTATAAAGTTCTGCTTCTAAAACCTTTGAAGATATTTTGCAGACTTCAGTCACTTTATTTATTCCCCAGTTTAATTGCTCCGCTATTGAAGGTGACTGACTCAACTCATTCAACTTCATCAGTTCTTCTTTTGCTTGTTCAAGCTTACCCATATTGGCATAGGCCATGCCTCGGGCATAATGCCAAATGGCTGTGGGATAAACTAAATCATCAGTCGGTTTAGGCAGAGCAAGTATCTTTTCCCATTGTCCAAACTTGATTAAAATGTGGTGGGGTATGGTCAGGTAATGTTGCACCATCTCATATGCAGGTTCGTGATAATATTTTTTATCAATAAGGCTTGCTGTCTTGTAGGCTGCTTCAATGGCACGTGCACCACGACCTTCGAATGCTGCAGTTGCTGCCAGGAAATGATAATTGTGCGGGTAATACATTTGCGGGTAATATCCTTGCGACTTACATTCCGCGATGTAAATACTGTCGGCAATCACGGCAGCTTCGTTAGCGAGTGATCCTTCATGGTAGTCACCCGTGTTGATATAAATATGAGATGGCATATGAACCAAATGCCCTGCTGCAGGAACCAACGTTTTTAATCGCTCTGCACTTGCCAGCGCTTTTGAAACATCAGCACTCGCCTCAGTAGCATGGATATAAAGGTGATTAGCCAACGGATTTTTTGTGTCGATTGAAATTACTTTTTCGAGCAGTGATACAATCTCAGGAGTCCACGGCCTGGGCTTCCCGCCTCGCCCTTCATAAAAATCCCAGGGATGCAAATTCATGGCTGCCTCAGCATAAAGTGTTGCCACGAAAGCATTTTCAGGAAATTGCAAAAATGCTTGCTTCATCGATTCTGTGAATCCTTCTGCATCAGTTTCGGTGGTACCCTGCGGAAATTTAATTTGAATGGCGTTGATAAGGGCTTTTTCCCAATCGGAGGCATTGCTGCTATACTGAATGGCTTTTGCCACTGCATTCCTTATTTCGTTTACCATTCCCATATTGCTGGCAGAGTTAAAATTTGGCCCCAATACATAGGCGATGCCCCAATACCCCATGGCAAAAGTAGAATCTTGACGTACGGCTTCTCTGAATGAGCGCTCCGCTTCATCGTGATTAAAACCGTTTGCCATAATTATTCCCTGGTTGAAAAACAATTGAGAATATTTTGACTTTGTGGTAACCGTAACACGATAATCGCCAATGTTATTCAAAACAGGTGCTTCAAAAGAGGGTCGGTCTTCTTTGCATCCTATCATCATTAACGAGATGCTAAGGATGGTAAAAACAATTTCTCGTGGCTTCATATATGCATTGATTTATTCGATATCTTATTTAGCTTCACTCGCTTTGGCAAGTTTGTATTATTTCTCTTTCATACTTTTTATTTCCTCTACCATACCAACATCATCAGGAGATAGTACGATTTTTTCACCATCGGTAATTTTCAGCAGCACATAGTTTTCTCTTTTAGTGACGTACCAGGTCATGTTGCCATACGTGCTGCTGTAAAATTTTCCGGTGTAACCGAACAGACCTCCGTTGCCAAAAGTTCTTACCGTCCACTTCATGGATTCTTTGCTAGCCTGAAGTACATCACTAATCATTGAAATGTTAACTACACGATTGTGCAATGGTCGCGTGATAATGATCTTTCCATCGCCTAAGATGTAGTTAACCGGCCTGAGCAGATAACAAATAAGATAGGTGACAATAATGAGAGACGTGATTAAAATGTAATAGAGATAATTCTTAGCCTCGGCACTGAAGGCGTAAAAATTGTAGAGGGTAATGCCAAGGAAAAGTATGGTGACAATCGAGGTGATGATTTTGGAGCTTGTTCCTAATGTGGCTTTGTATTCCATTTGTTTTAGCTATCATACTTTATATTCTTCCGGTAAGAATAAGTACATCTCAATATTGAAGTCATTCTCGGATGTTCTTTTGGCTTTAAAGAGTATTGACCTTTCTTCTGATGCAGGTTTAATTTACGATCAGCAGATTCTTATTATTTGCGGACGGTGGAATGCAGAAAATTCATCTTCCAACTGCCGTCAACTTTGCGGAAGGTGGCGCTTTCAATCCAATCCAATTGCACTTTGGTAGTATCATTCATGACAAAGTCTCCATGATTTTGATATATCATATTTCCACTTAATGCATCTATTGAAACCTTCATGTATTTAAACGTCCAGTTGCCTTGAAATGACTTAAAGGTGTTGAGGAAATTGATCAGACTATCGTTGTTCCATACTTTCCCGTCTTCAAAAAGAATGAAGTCAGGTGTGGTTACGGAGTTCATTTTAGCTACGTCTTTATTTTTGATGCCGGCAAAATAATCGGTAAGTATTTTCTTCAGTACTTCCGGATCATCCGATTTTTGCGGTTGCTGGCAGCAGATAATGATTGCCACTGTAAAAAGAAAGAGCAAGGTGGTTAACGATTTCATAGGTGATGTGGGTTAATTTGGGATAGAATGAAAAGGTTTCTTAATTGAAGATAAGAATATGCTTCGGATCTTCAATATTTCCAAGACTAAAATTTCTATTTTTCACGCACTGGATGTGTGCAAAATAATTTGGCAAGTGTTGATCTCCGCGTATCGTCAGGGTTATGGAGCTGCAAAAAGAAATCCATTTTCCAACTTTGACTCTCTGCTTTGCCCAAACTGAAATCATCGGATAGGATAAGCATACTTCGCTATCATCCTTATTAATTAACATTACCGATCTATTGATAAAGCCCAGGCAGCCTCATCACGTGTAAATATTTCTGCATTGCTGAAGTTCCAACGGGTGGTGCAAGATTTACTCGAATCCATTTGAATTAACTCTCGTGCTTCCTTACTATCATACTTGACCTCAGAAGAATCTGACCCCACTAGAATGGTGTCATTGGAGTTGTTAAACATTGATAGCATGAGTGCACATTTTTTGCTTTAGCGTAGGCCGTAGATTCCAATATGTTCCTTTCAATTATTGTTTTGGCATTTGCTGAATCATTTTTGTTCTTGTCTTGCTGAGCATGCGGTGTTCAGAAGCAAGGTTGTAAAAATGTTAAGTGTTTTATTTTTATGGGCTAATTCCTTCAATATCACTACCCCCATAAATTGAACATTTGTAATCAACTAGCCAATGTTCGAACTTCAGGGGCCTAAAATTCGTTTGCGCTGTTATCTGAGTTTTCAGAACGAAGCTCTTCATCAATTAATTTCATTAATTTTCTCATAATCCTTTGCGTAATTGTTGCAGGCTGATATACATAATATTCGGTTCTTGCTTTTATTAGTCGAATGCACCGGATATATTCTTTGTCATTCCGTAAGTCATTTAGATTGTCCGGTGTCATTTTGCCGTATTGGCCGAACCATTGATTTTCAGGGCTATAAGGAAGTACTTCACTGAAGTGTTTGATGGCAACTTTACTTTGCACATTCAATACGAATTGAGTTCGCTGAGATTCTATTTCTTGCATATATCGGTATCTCCCCTCATAGTAATGACTTAGTAGGCTTCTTAGTTTGTCATTTCGAATGATTTCAAGGCCACGTGATTTCAAAGCCTCGTATGGGCCGCTATTAGTGACGAAGTATGACGTTAACAATACTCCTGAAAAATACTTTAATTGATAGGACTCTATTTCTTTTTTGCTCTCCAGTAACACTAAAACCGAATCACATGATCTAATGGCCGTTTTGTATTTTTCCAAATTTCCGCCTAAGTCAGTGGTGTCCCCCGCGATGGCAACTTTTATTTGTTGCAGGCTATTAAACTCAATCCCCCTCAATTTTACAGACTCTCGCCAGTTATCAAGTTGGATAGCTATGTAAATGCCAAGAACAATTAGAAATAGCTCACCACTTGCATATAAGAGATAGCTCTTTAGCCTCTTCTGTCTGAGAATTCTTCTTAAAAATCTCATTTGAAATGATTTATTTATTTTTCGAAATCACAACCCATTTTTTTTTAGGCAGATGTTTCCATTTGATTGAGTACGCGTTTTATAGCTTCCAAATTCACCCCACATAAACTTTAGTTAGACACTAAACCCTGCGATTCAAATAACTGCTGTTGGGCGTTCGTAATTCCCGTCCTCAGTCAGAGGTTATTTTCAATAATTTCCTTGTCATTTTGAAATAGACTTAGCACCCAATCGGGTGTTTTCTTATTCAAGTCCCTCACTCCAATATTTTTCATGATTTCCATCAAAATTTGAGGTTTATCCTTTTTCCATACCAATGCTCTTGTAATCCCAATAGCTTTAATTTCTCCACCTTGCTCGAATTTGTGCACGTGATAAACCCATTTTTCGTCCCAACCAACAGTTCGAAGCCTAACATTAAACTTCGTCCATAATTTAAGTGGCTTTCGGTAAACTATTTTTTGGGAACCAAGTGTCGGAGCAAATCCTTTTAGTACGATTTCCTCATATAGTTTTGAACGGGCAATCATTTCCCAACGTACGAAATCCATATAGGCAGCATATTTAAATGCTGTCATCACACGTAATCCGTCACAGTCAAAGAGACGAACCCTAAACGTTCTCGTCAATTCATCTTCGATGTCAACTGGCTTTTGAAAATTTCGTTCAACTAGAATTCTAATTATACGGTACCAATAGTACAACATAAAAATTTCTCTTTAGAGTTCTCCTCTGTTCAGAAGCACGATGCCTTACGTTTGGATTTTGCAGTCGCGGGCATAGGAGAATCTGTCCCGCCACACAATTTAAAATAGAAGGCGAAAGTTATGAGCACACCGAACCCCGCCATTGCACGAACCTTTTTGTTGGCGGTAGTTGGACTTCACTCGTTATCGTTCGTTCTTCTTACTTCTTGTCAACTTGTTTAGATTTCAGTTAAGGCCCCTACTCTTTCTTGGTAGGTGTAATTGAGGCCATGCCTAAAACCATTTTCCACTGTCCGCCTGTTTTTTTTTCAAATACAACGGTCTCCCATGCGTGGACTTGAGTCTTCGTGCTGTCGTTGAATTGGATTATTACGTCCACTGTGCCCCAGGCCATTTTTCCATCTTCTGAAACATTTAAAGCCAGTTCATTTTTTGGTAGGGTGCAGCTCATTCCAGACTTCAACATTGCTTCGTATTTAACTCTTATCTTGTCCCAGCCTGTTAACCATTCGTTTTGCTCCGGATGTATTACTTGAATCTTTGAGCTATGGTCCCAGCTTTCCGAATAGTTTTCCCAATCGCCCTTACATAAATAGTCGCAAGTCTTTGTCCAAAATTCTCGTATTTGTCTTTCCTCATTTTGTAAGTCGACTTTCTTGCATGACAGTATTGATAAGCATACAAAAACTGAAAGTATCCAAATGAGTCTGTTGCTGTCTTTCATATTATTCAAAGTTTTTTATTCTTGAACCATACTTTGCGCGTTAACTCGTCACAGTTCACGAGTCTGCCCAATTACTGCCAGCGATAGAATACACGGAGAGCGTATATTCCTGATATAAAACAAGTTAAGGAATGTTTACTTTATTTTCAAGATAAACGAGCACGTATTTTCAGCGTTTCTTATCGGTTCGCCTATGGGAATATGGTAAAATCAATGCTGCCCGTCAAACCATTCTTTGAACTCGCTCACTTTCTCGCGGCTTACGATGATCTCGGGCTCCCATTTAATGTTGGAAGTGATTTTCAAGCGGCTGTTTGAATAGACAATTACATCTTGTATGGCACTGATGTGTATGATGTACGAGCGGTTGACGCGGTAGAATAGTTTGGGGTCCAGAATTTCTTCCAGATTCTCCAGCGTGTAATCGATAATGAATTTCCGGAGTTGGTTGGTAATTAAATAGACATCCCGGCCATCGGCAAAAAAGAAACTGATCTGATCGGAAGTGATGGAGCGAATGTGATCGCCTAATTTCACCATGAAGCGATTCTTAAAACTTTTGGCTTCCGTAGTGGCAAGGGTTTGTACAATTTTTTCAGCTTTTGATTCTGTCCACTGCAATTGTAATCCCAGTGTTTCTGCTTTTTTCAAACTGTTAGATAAATCGGTAAACGTGATAGGCTTTAACAAATAATCAATTCCATTTACTTTGAAAGCATCCAGCGCAAACTCGTTGTAGGCAGTAATGAAGATTACCGGCTTTATAATTTTTATCTCCTGAAAGATTTGGAAGCTTTGTCCGTCTTTCAGTTGGATGTCCATAAAGATCAAATCCACTTCGTGTTGATGTTCGGCCAGCCAATTCACCGCCTCGGAAACAGATCCGAGTATTGCCGCGATTTTTATGGAAGCACTGTACCGATGAAGATAACGTTCCAACTTTTCGGCAGCGGGTGTCTCGTCCTCAATAATTGCGATGGTGAGTGAAAGGGTAGCGTTCATGGTCATGCAGGAAGAGATATTGAGGTTTCGGTGCCAATTTTCACCAACGGAAATTTGATGAAGTTTTCACGACCCGCTTTTACTTGTACAAAGGGCTTTTCACTGAAGAAAGAATACGAACGCTGCAATCGCGCAAAAGAGTTTTTACTTTCCTGGTGAATGATTAGCCGGTCGTTGATGGCATGTTGCATCACCAGGTAGTCATCGTCTTCTTCTAAATAGAGTCTGATCACCAACGGGCTTTGGCTTGAAATTAATGTATTGCGCACGGTGGTATCTAACGTGACCAACAGCGACCCTGGGATGAGATGAATGGCCGCCACATCGGCTACATCACTGATGAGTTTAATCTGTGAAGCATACCGGTAGTTCAAAAGTTGGATAAGATTGTTCATGGCGCTTAACTCTTCTTCAAGACTAATCAGTTCTTTGTTTCGATTCACCAGGCTGTACCGATAGATTCCCGCAAGGTAATCAATCTGCTCTTCGGCCTGATCAGCATTGTGATGCAAGGTGAGAATGAGGTTTTCCAAACTTTCGTACAGCAAGTCTGGATTGATTTCATTTTTGAACGAGTGAAAATCAGCTTCCAGTTTCTCCTGCATCTTGCGCTCTTCTTCCAATTGAATTTTATTTTCTCTTAACACATAGTAATGACTAAAGTAAAGAAGGTTGTAGAGCAGGCAATTGATGCCGTAAATCGAGAGAAATAAGGTGACTTCACTGGCGCCAATGCTAAACCCAATTACCCAGGTGTAGTAAGAAGCAATACTGAGCCAAATCAGCCCGAGGCTCACCGCCAGCGAAGCGACAATTTGAAGCAAGGCGCGCTGCTGAATGGATTTCCACTCGGTTCTGGATTTTTCAAAACGAATGATCACCATGCGCATGGATTCCAATGATAAATAGCTGAGCACAATAAAGACATAAAGCTCCTGGCTGCTGAAGAGTTGCTCTACATCCTGCAGCGAGTTATTCACCAGCAACAATACTAGGTAAGCCAGCAGGCCAGAAATGGGCCCCGAGCAAATCCGGAAGATGGCATTGTGAATGAAAAGACGGTTCATCATGCCAGTTGCTCTTTCAGGTGCGACAATGTGGAAGTTCCGTTTTGCTTGCGTGCAGATTTGAGGATAGGCAATTGCACAATGAATTTCTCCTGATCACGCACAATGATTTTCTCTGTCGTATAAAATTGATAGCGGTTGCGAATGTTATCCAAACCAACTTTGAAGCTGGAAATGTTCTGCTGTGCAATTGTTTTGGTACTGATTACCTGCAGGTGTGTGTTGTCTTGCGCTACAAAATAAATCAGCAATGGAAACTCTTTTGAGATCTGGTTGTGCTTCACAGCATTCTCCACCAGCATTTGCAGCGTGAGCGGGGGAATGGGAGAGTCCAGAATATTTTTTGGGAGATTGATTTCCAGTTTGAGGTGATGCTCGTAACGTACCTGAAGCAGGTAATAGTATGATTTTACAAACTCAAGCTCTTCGCGCAACGTAACGAGTTTGTTTTTTTGATTATCGAGCACATAACGAAATGAGTCGGCCATTCTGCGAATAAATTCTTCAGCCATGTGACTATCTTTAAACAGGAGCGAAGAAACAGTATTGAGGCAATTGAAAAGATAGTGTGGGCTGATCTGATTTTTCAATGACTCAAACTGAAGTTCCATTTGCCAGCGCTCGGACCGCAACTGCTCTACCTGTGTGTGAGCATAATAGCGGTAAGAGAAAAACCAACCGTAAAATATTTCATAGATAAAGAGCGAGATCAGTACCAGCACACTTAGTTTGGCAATTTCATTTCCGTTGTGACGGATCAGGTAAACGGATGAACTGATCATCACCGTACCGGCAACAATGCTGTTGGCAAGAAGGCCCGTGACAAAACGCAGCAGAAAATGGTTGCGCCAATTGAGCAGGCGATCCAGCAGGCGATCGGTTTGGTACACCAAAATTCCCGCAACGTTGGTGATGAGAATCGCCCACGCCAGCTCTTCCAGTTTTTCTTTCAGTGAAGGAAACTCTCCATGTTCGCTATAATGAATGTAGACGAATATAATGGAACCAAGAGCGCTGCAAATGATAACGAGTAACCCGTAAATACGTGAAGACCGATTGAGCTGAGGTAATCCTTTCGACAGCATAGCCATTGAATGAAACTACAAATTTTTCTAACATCACCCAACCGGTACATTTTACCGGTTGGGTAACGTCATTCTTATTCAATAGCACGCAGTGCCCGGCCGTAGTATGTTTCGGAACTGATTTTTTTGGCAGCTGCACGATAAGCATCTTTCAGTGTGTTGTCTCCTGAGCGAACTTTTGGTGCAGCCTTCACCAATACTTCGGTGATATAATGATCGGAAGATAAATTACCGGCTGCCTGCAGTACGCTGATCATTTTTGCATTGTCAATCGAAGAAGAAAGCGCGGCCCTCAAGATTTGTGAAGCGTAGTGATCGCTGCCCACGTCACTCATGCGTTCCATCAATTTTTTAAATGCTTCGTTGCTCAACGCCTGGCGGGTAAGCACATCGTTGTATACGATTGATAAATAATGGTCAGATCCAATTGATCCGCTGATTTCTACGATGTTGAAAATTTGTTCATCGGTGAGTTTCTTTTCCAGGATATTTTCCAATACCTGTGTTTTGTAATGATCACTGTCAATGTCCTTCACCGATTCCAGCGCACGCTGATACGATGCCGTGGACAAACCCGGTTTGCCTAATGCTTTTGTCAGTACCACGGTTCGATAATGATCCGAGTCGATCGACTTCGTGGCGTTGATCATTTCGGCCACCACGGCATCGGTCAGATTCTCCTGGCGCATCAATGAAGTAAGCACTTCCGTTTTGTAATGATCCGAATCCATCGAGGATGCAGCGGATAAGATAGCGCGAACACCTTCCGCGGAAGCGGCCTGCGTGCGCAGTGCTTCTTTGATCACTTCCGTCTTGTAGTGATCAGAATCTAATTTTCCGGTAGCGACAAACACAGCATCAGCCGATTCATTTGTTTGAAGAAACTTCGAAAGATTGTTGCGCAGAAACTCGGAGTTGTAGTGATCCGAGTCAATGGCTCCTGTTACTTTGGAAACAATTAGCGCGTAATCCTTGGGCTGGAGAGCCAAGTCCATGAGCAGATTTGCATAATGGGCTTTTACATGATCGCTTTCGATGCGTGTAATTTCATTGAGCACACCAACTACGCCTCCTTTGCGATAGAAGCGATTTACTCTTCCTTCCGCGCCAAGCGTGGTGGTTTGCACTACTTCGGGAAGAATTTCACTTAACCACTTTCTTCCTTCGGGTTCGAAGGGCAGGCTGGTGCGGCCTTCATAATATTCTCTTTTTACTGTGTTGCCTTGAGGCGTAATCACGATGGAGCGTTTACTGCCGAATACTGTCTTGGTAATCTCGAGGTAGCCATCTGCGGAAATGCTTTTGATGTCTTTATCATCATCGGTGAGTTCAATTTTGCCTCGGGTTTCAATATTAAAACTTGAAAACCCATTGGAGTGACTATAAGTACGGGTACGTCCGGTGGAACTCACCGCAGTTTGATCTTGACCAAAAGCAGTGGCAGTCAGTGCCAATACGATTACTAAAATGTGATAGAAACGCATAAAAAGTTAGTTTTTGCTATTACAACGACACAAAGGTGGGGGTAGGGTTCACTCCGGGCAAGCAGTATGGCATGAACTGTAAAAGGCGTGTACTGAGTTGTAAACGTTAATTTTCAAGAACGGCACAAAGCATTTTCGTGTAGGTTTTTGCCCGTTTTCAACAAAAAACCGAAAACTGATGAAGTTAGATTTATCGTTTGTAAGAGGCATTTGATTGCCTAAACTATGAAAAACCTGCTCGTAGCGATTTTGTGTGTGCTTAGTGTAGCCCTGTCAAACGGGCAATCGCCTAATCGCGACAGCGTACTTGTGGCTATTTTGAACATGCCCAATGATACCGTCAAGGTGAGAGAACTCAATCGGTATGCAGAATCTGTCCGTGAGTTTGATACCAATCAGGCCATGAAATTTGCCGAAGAGGCGAGAGTGCTGGCACAGCAGATTAATTATAAGAGAGGATTAGGTGCTATCTACGAAAATATTGGTTGGATCAATTATCGTAAAGGAAACTACTCACAAGCACTTACTTTTTCTGCCGAGGCGCTGAAGATCAGCCGACAGTATTCAGATAAGCGGGGCATTGCCAGTAGTCTGAATAATATTGCAGCCATTAATTATGAGCAAAAGCAATACGATGAGGCCATTCGCAATTTTAAGAAGGGCTACCAGGCAGCGATGGAAATTGGTGAGCGGCCGGTGATGAGCCGCAGTTTGAATAACATTGCTCTTTCATTTTTAGGACTGAATAAGCTGGACTCGGCTATGCATTACACGCAGTTGTCCATCAAGTTTAGCGAGAGTATTAATGATCAGTTCAGGGCAGCTTTTGGCAAGCGAACGTTGGGTGACATTCACTATGCTCAAAATAGTTTTGCTGAGGCAATGAAATATTATAATGAGGCGCTGACACGCGCAGAAAAGCAGAAGAATAATTTTTTGATCACCTCTACATTGCATCGCATTGGCAAAACCTACCTGGCTCAAAATAATTATGACAAGGCGCTGCAATACCTGAAACGCAATATCGCCATTGCAGAGGAGTTTGATTTCAAAAATGAATTGGAGCGCACCTACAAATTAATTTCTGATGTGTATCGGGCAAAAAATGATCTGCACAATGTGGTGGTTTATCAAGACAAGTACATTGCCCTTCATGATTCGTTGTACAGTCAGCGGAGCAATGAACTCATCACCTTGCAGCAGGTGAAGTATGAATCGGATATTCAGCAAGCTCAAATTGATTTGTTAAGAAAGGATGCAATGCTCAAGGAAGGAGAATTGAAAGGGCAACGCGCCTGGAATTACATTATCCTGTCGGGATTAACCGTAGTCACCATCATCGGGTTTATTCTGTACTTCAGCAACCGGCAAACAGCCAAGATGAATTCCATTCTTACCGACAAGAATGAAAAAATAAATGTTCAGGCGCTGCAACTGAAAGAGTTGAATGCCGCCAAGGATAAATTATTTTCCATCATTAGTCATGACATACGCGGCCCGCTGGCAAGTTTACGCGGGTTGATGAATCTGCTCAACGATTCCAACCTCACTAAGGAAGAATTTGTCAATCTCTCGCACACACTGAAAATTAATCTTGATTACGTAAGCGATGACTTAGATAATTTGTTGAACTGGGCACGGACGCAATTGAAAGGTTTTGAAGCAAACTTTGAACTAAATTCATTGGCGAGGGTGGTTGAAGAAAAAATCAATCTGTATTCGGAGGCAGCCAAAGCAAAAGATATCTCATTTGAAAATCGTGTGTCGGATGACATTGAAATTGTAGCCGATAAGAATCACCTGGGCCTGATCCTTCGCAACCTCATCGGTAATGCCATTAAGTTCAGCAACCCTGGCGGAAAGATTACGCTTACGAGCCGCATTGAAAAAGGAAAGGCATCGCTCTCCATTACCGATACAGGAAGAGGCATGACTGAAGAGGAGGTGAAAAATTTATTTTTCATTGGTACACACTTTACCAAGCCGGGTACAAAAAATGAAAAGGGCCTTGGCATTGGTTTGTTGCTTGTAAAAGAATTTCTGGAAAAAAATAAAGGATCAATTTCCGTAATCAGCCAACCGGAAAAGGGTTCAACATTCACCGTGGTTTTGCAAGGACATAAAGTAATGGTAGAAGCCTATTCATAAGGTCTGCATTTCGTTAGCCCATTAGCCCATCTATAAAACCATTCCTGTAAGCCACTTGACTGGCATACCTAAAATCTTATTACCTTTTGGTTTTCAGATAAACCTAAACGTATGATCAAACTACTAGTTCACTTAGTAGAGAGGCGCTTTATTGGACTTTTGCTCTGGTGCCTTTCTATTTCCAGCGTATCAATGGCGCAGGACAACGCTGTTGAGTTAAGACCTGTGACACGAATGTATGCATTGAAAAATGTGAATATTGTCCAGGCTCCGGGCCGTAAGATTGATCTCGGAACAATCATTATTAAAGACGGATTAATTCAGTCGGTGGGTAAAGGTATCGCCATCCCACCCGAAGCCATTGTGATTAAAGCTGACTCAATGTTTGTCTATGCAGGCTTCATCGATGGTCTTTCACGTGCTGGCGTAAACAAGCCAAAAGAAGAAAATCGCGAGCGACCTAAAGATCCGGGCAACCCTTCCAACGAACGTGCCGGTATTACACCTCAGCTGGAGGTGCGCACCATGCTCAACCTGAATGATAAGTCGGTTGAAGAAATGCGCAACGTTGGTTTTACGGTAGCGCAGGTGGTGCCTTACGGAAATCCTTTTCCTGGTCACGGTGCGATCATTTTCCTTGGCGGGAAATCAGCTGACAATTCCATGCTATCCAATAAGTCGGCTTTCTATGCCGAATTGAATCCAGCACAAGGTGTCTATCCAGCCACCGTGATGGGCGTAATGGCCAAGTGGCGAGACATGTATCGCAATGCTGCCAACAATAAAAATTATGAAGCACTGTATGCTGCAAATCGCTCAGGCCTTGAGCGGCCGGTAAGTGATCGTGTACTGGAAACATTTTATCCCGTAATTGATCAGCGCCTTCCTGTACTGTTCAAATCAGAGCGCGTATTGGAAACACAGCGCGTCTTTACTTTAAAGAATGAATCAAATTTTGTATTGATGATTGGCGACCTGAAAGAAGGTTGGCTGATTACTGACAAGGTGAAAGCTTCCGGAGCAAAAGTTTTTCTCTCCCTTGATTTACCGGAAGAAATTAAAAAAGACGATAAGAAGAAGGATGACAAGACAACCAAATCTGCCGAACAGGAAGGATTGGATAAACGCAAAGCAGAAGCAATCGCGAATTATACCGGGCAGGCCGCAACATTTAGCAAAGCAGGCATCGCGTTTGGATTTTCATCACTGAGTGTAAAATCAAAAGACATTCAAGCCAACCTTCGCAGAATGATTGCTGCAGGTCTCACCGAAGATGCAGCCCTGGGCGCATTAACTACTACGCCCGCACAGCTTCTTGGACTCAGCGATCGTCTCGGTTCAGTAGACAACGGAAAAATAGCTAACCTGGTAATTTCCGATAAGCCTTACTTCAACGAAAAATCAAAAGTTCGCTATGTGTTTGTGGATGGCGTACTGTACACGATGGAGGTGAAGGAAGCCAAGAAATCAGATGGAAAGACAAATGCCGTGGGCACCTGGTCCTACACGGTGGAGTCACCGCAAGGCGGAGGAGGAAAGATTACGATTAAGGATGATGGCGGAAAACTTTCTGGTACTATTTCTAACACTGCATTCAATGCTAATAATGAACTTCAGGATGTGTCATTGGATGGAAATTCACTCAGCTTCTCTTACGTGATCGATATCGGATCGAACAAAGTATCCATAAAAGTTACCGCCACCATTGATGGCGACTCCATGGATGGAAGTTTACAAGCCGGGCAAATGGGCAGCTTCCCGATGAAAGCCACCCGTGATCCGAAGAAGTAATTCAAAACAAGAAACAACTATGAAGAATTATAAATTACTATGCTTGCTGCTGGCGATGACCACCGCCACATTTGCTCAGATTGAGCGGGGCAGCATGTTGATCAAAAATGGAACGGTACTCACCGTAACCAAAGGCGTGTTGGAAACTACCGATGTGCTGGTGAAAGACGGAAAGATCACACAAATCGGAAAAAATATTGTGGCCCCTGCCGGAGTAAAAGTGATTGATGCCTCCGGGCTTTTTGTAATGCCCGGCATCATTGATGCGCACTCACACATCGGTCTTGATGCGATCAACGAAGGAACCAACGCCATTACACCAGAGGTAAAAACCGGAGACATGGTAAACCCGATGCAGGTAAGCATTTATCGTGCATTGGCCGGTGGATGTACCAGTTCACACGCATTGCATGGCTCTGCCAACTCTATTGGTGGCGAAAGTGAAACCATCAAACATCGTTACGGAACATTTGATCCGGAAGTGATGAAGTTTGAAGGCGCACCACGCACCATCAAGTTTGCCTTAGGCGAAAACCCAACCAATCATGGTCGCAGAGACGGTGTTCAGCCGCAATCACGCATGGGAGTGGAGTTTGTGATTCGCAAGGCTTTTTCTGAAGCGAAGGAATACATGGAAAAATGGGATGCTTACAACAAAGCAAAACTTGTGAAAGGATTCCGCGGAATGCCTCCTGCATACAGTCTTCGGTATGAAACCCTTGCCGATATTCTGAAGGGAAATATTATCCTGCACTGCCACAGCTATCGGGCGGATGAAATTCAAATGTTGCTGCGGGTGTGCAAAGACTTTGGTGTCAAGAAGCTTGTGTTTCAACACGTGAACGAAGGCTTCAAAGTGGCTCCCGAACTTGCTGCACAAGGAGCGATGGCCTCCGTATTTTCCGATTGGTGGGCTTACAAACTTGAAGTATATTTTTCAACTGCCTACAATGCAGCTATCTTAACCCGCAATGGTGTGGTGACTTCCATTAATTCAGATGATGCCGGTATGATCCGAAACTTGTATCACCAGGCAGGCAAAACACAGAAGTATGGTTCACTCACCGATGAGGAGGCACTATCTTTAATCACCATCAACCCAGCCAAGCAATTGGGTGTTGATAGTCGCGTGGGTTCTATTGAGGTAGGGAAAGATGCGGACATCGCCATCTTTAAAAATCATCCGCTGTCAATTTACGGAGTGCCGCAATACACGATTGTGGATGGTATTGTTCGGTTTGATCGTGCCAAAGATCCTGCGGACATGCGCCTGCTACCTGATCCAAAGGAAAATGTGGAAGTTACGCTGCACAAGCTTGCAGGTCACAGCCATGAAGATTGTATGCAAGGAACTGATTTTGAAAATCTCTTTGGTGAAAATCATAACTGATGTTGAACATGAAAAAGATTGTAAGATTATATATCGCTTGTGCCCTTTCAGTTATCGTAACGTTTGGCGCATTGGCACAAAGCCCTAAAGGCAAGAGTGGAACGTTTGCATTGACCAATGCCACCATTGAAACGGTTACCAAAGGAACGATCACCAACGGAACGCTGATTATTCGCAATGGAAAGATTGAGGCCGTGGGTACCAATGTTTCCGTTCCGCAAGGTGCAACGGTGATTGACTGCAAAGGTCAGTTCATTTATCCGGGAATGATTGATGGGAGCACACACATCGGCTTGAAGGAAATCGGTTCCATACCAACAGCAACGGATGAAGGAGACGCTGGAGACATCATTCCGCAGATGAAAGCGCTTACTGCAATCAACCCTAACTCCGCAGTAATCCCGGTAACGCGTGTGAGTGGTGTTACTACTGCTATGGCTGTTCCGCAAGGCGGACTATTACCCGGCACGGCATCACTTGTGCAATTGCACGGTTATACGCCTGATCAAATGTATGCCGGCTTCGATGCGTTGGTACTCAACTTCCCCAACATGGCGCGCAGAGGTTTCTTTGATCGCAGAACAGATGAGGAGGTAAAGAAGGATTCTGAAAAAGCGGTGAAGCAATTGGACGAGGTGTGGGAGAAAGCAGTTCAGTATCATAAACTGGATTCTGCATCGAATGGAAAGGGAGTTACTTACTACCCTGAAATGCAAGCACTGTTGCCGGTAGTTCGTGGTCAGCGAACGTTGATGATTGATGTAGATGCTGCAAAAGATATTAAAGCAGCACTTAAGTGGGTGGCAGGTAAGAAAATCAAGAAAGTAATTTTAACAGGGGTGCAGGAAGGTTGGAGAGTAGCCGATGAAATTGCGAAAGCAAAAATTCCGGTGATCACCGGACCGGTGATCGCTATTCCTGCGCGTGACTACGATCGTTATGATGCGGTGTATGCCAATCCTGGTTTGATGAAGAAAGCAGGTGTTACCGTTGCCATCTGCTCGCAAGAGAGTGGTATGAGTAACTATCGCAACTTGCCATATCATGCAGGGTTTGCAGTTGCCTATGGCATGAGCAAAGAAGATGCATTGAAGGCAATCACCATTGTTCCGGCCGAAATTTTTGGTGTGAGTGATAAATTGGGATCGATTGAAGCAGGGAAGAGCGCAACACTCTTTATCTGTGATGGCGATCCGTTTGAAACCAAAACTCAGGTGAAGCAGGTGTTCATCGATGGATGGCAAATGCCGATGGAAAGCCGCCAGACGTTATTGTATGACGAATTCCTGAAACGTGAACCCGGTGTGATTAAGAATTAAGATTGATTTTAGTTTTTACAGGAATAGGCTCCACGAAAGTGGAGCTTATTTTTTTTATACAATATTCTAAAACCCTGACTGATTTCTCGTTTGTAAAATTATTGCCCTTGCTACTTTTTTACTGAAAATTCCTCTGCCTTCTGGCTTCAAAGGCAACAATAGCCGTAGCGTTAGACACATTCAGGCTGTCGATTTTACCACCCATGGGAATGATGATGTTGGCTTCTGCATTTTTTACCCATGTATCAGAAAGGCCGGTAGCCTCCGTTCCCATGACAATGGCGGAAGGCTTTTTGAAATCAACTTCGTGATAGGGCCTCGCTGCTTTCAGGTAAGTACAATAGATAGCGATGTTATTTTTTTTCAACCATGCAATCGCTTCTTCGCTTGAACAGGCCGCAAGTTGATTGGTAAAAACACACCCCACACTGGAGCGAATGACATTGGGATTATAAAAATCGGTAAGCGGATCACAGATGATCACAGCATCCACGGCTGCAGCATCGGCAGTGCGCAGAATGGCGCCAAGGTTTCCGGGTTTCTCCACAGCTTCCAGCACAAGGATCAACGGATTCTTGCTTAACGTAATTTGACTAAGTCCATGAACTTTTTGCTCCGCCACTGCAATCATCCCTCCGGTGCTTTCGCGGATGGCTATTTTTTCAAAAACTTCAATGGCTACAGGAATGATGAGTTTATCCTGAAAGCCAAGCTGATCGATTTCTCTTCGCGAGATAATATCTTCACAATAAAACAAGTTGCCAATTTTGTAGCCGGCTTCTAATGCCAGTTGAATTTCGCGTTTGCCTTCCACCATGAACAAGCACTGCTTCCTTCGCTCACGCGGTTTCTCCAGCGCCATCAGGCTTTTGATTTTTGGATTTTGCGTGCTGGTGAGGATGGTGCCGGGTTTCATGTTTCAAGTTTAATCAAGAAATCTTGAATATGGACGCTTATATTTGTCAAAATGAAATTACTCCATCCATCTTCCTGGGAAGCATACCAACTTATCGATTCCGGCAATTTTGAAAAGCTGGAGCGCTTTGGAAAATACACATTGATACGACCCGAACCGCAGGCGATTTGGGAACCATCCTTGTCTGATCACGAATGGAAAAACATGGCTCACGCACACTTCACCCGTGAGCAAAAAGATAATTTCCGATTCAGCGATGAAGTAAAGGGTGGATGGAAAGCATTAAAGAAAATGCCCGAGAGCTGGCAAATTGATTATCACTATAATGATCTGGCACTCACCCTTCGGCTTGCATTAACTAGTTTTGGTCATGTCGGATTGTTTCCTGAGCAAGGTGACAATTGGAATTTTATTTATGACACCGTCAAGAGTTGGAAGAAAGATGGCTTGCGTGTGTTGAATTTGTTTGCCTACACCGGTGCTGCATCGGTAGTTGCAAAATCGGCCGGTGCCGATGTTACCCATGTTGACGCCTCACGCCCTGGGTTAAACTGGGCCAATCAGAACATGCAGTTGAATCATTTGCAGGATATCCGCTGGGTGTATGAAGATGCTGTGAAATTTGTGAAGCGTGAAGTAAAGCGTGGAAATAAGTATAATGGCATCATCATGGATCCGCCACCGTACGGCCGCGGCCCGGAGGGAGAGAAGTGGACCTTGCAGGAAAAACTAAATGAATTAATTGCATTAAGTCAGCAGTTGCTTGCGCCTGATAAGTCATTTTTTATTCTCTCCATGTATGCTGTGGGGTTGTCTGCATTGGTAGGTCGAAATGTAGTAGCTACACATTTCCCGAAGCAGCAACTGGAATACGGAGAATTTTTTCTGAAGGCGATGCAAGGGAAGGATTTGCCCATGGGTACCTTCCTGCGTTTTCGGTCTTGAACAATTTAGTATCCGGTCGTTAATGGATGTTAGTGGCAATAGGCCACACCGATCTTTGCTTATCTTGCAAGATCAGTTAAAACCCATCCCATGAAAAAAATTCTGCTTTTGTGGATTGCGCTTGTCCCGTCATTTTGTTTTGGCCAGGTGGATTATTTTTATCCTTCAGCAAAGTCGCTCAACAAAAATATTCCTACACCAGAGGAATTCTTAGGCTATCCCATTGGCTCGCATCATACGCGCCATGATAAAATCGTGGAATATTTTAAATTGCTTGACCAGCAGTCGGACCGGTTTGTAGTGGAAGAAATCGGTAAAACCATTGGTCAGCGTGTGCAAATTGTTGCCAAGGTAACTTCCCCTGCCAACCACGCCAGGCTGGAAGAAATCAGGAAGAAAAATTTGCAGGGCAGTACCGATATTCCGCTCATCATTCAACTTGGTTATAATGTGCATGGCAATGAGCCGTCAAGTTCTGAAGCAGCCATGCTCACCGCCTATTATTTAGCAGCGAATGAAGATGAAGAAACGCAACGCTGGTTAAGTGATTTGGTAATTTTGATTGATCCCGTTTACAATCCCGATGGACGTGATCGGCACACGCATTGGGCCAACATGCACAAAGGATCTCCCTTGGTATCTGATCCATTGGATCGTGAACATACTGAAGCATGGCCTGGCGGGCGCACTAATCATTATTGGTTTGATCTGAACCGCGATTGGTTTTTAGGCGTACATCCTGAAAGTCGCAACCGATTAAAATTTTTTCATCAGTGGCGGCCTTATGTAATGACGGATCACCATGAGATGGGCACCAATTCATCTTTTTATTTTGATCCTGGAAAATACACCAGTAACAACCCGGTGGTTCCGCCTTTCTTGTACGATGTGGTGCACCCAAAGTTTGCAGACTATTTTTCGAAGGGGATGAACTCCATTGGCTCAATGTATTTCACCGAGGAGGCATTTGATAAATTATATCCTGGTTATGGATCGAGTTACGTAAATTTTTATGGAGGCATTGGTTTTTTATTTGAGCAGGCCAGCTCGCGCGGCCACTTGCAGGAGACCACCACCATTCCGTTAAGCTTCGCCTTTACGATACGAAATCAGTTCACGGCTTCCCTGGCCACCATACGCGGCTCAATCGGTGAAAAAGATTTGTTACGAAAGCTAAGACAGAATTTTTTCAGTTCCGCCATGGCGCAAGCGAAGGCAAGCCCCATTAAAGGATATGTATTCGGTGACTCAAAAGATGCAAGTCGTACCGCGGCATTCATTAATTTATTATTGATGCATCAGATTGATGTGTATGAATTAGGGCAAACCATCACGGGTAATGGAAAAACATTTGAGAAGGCCAAAGCTTATGTGGTACCGACCGAGCAAACGAATTACATTATGGTGCGCTCGGCTTTTGAAAAGGATATCACGTATCGCGACAGCACGTTTTATGACGCCTCTACATGGTCGCTGGTTCATGCGTTTAATATGCCCTATGCAGAAATCAAAGGCGCCTTCGTAAAGGGTGCTCAGATTAACACTTCTGCTGCGAAGGCACCCGCCATGCCGGTGAAAAGTAGCTACGCCTATCTCATGGATATCAGCGACTACAATGCCCATAAGGCGATATATCAATTGCAAAAGAGTGAGGTGATTGTGCGTACCAGCTTAAAACCATTCTCCGTAACGATGAATGGAGTCGAGAAGTCTTTTCCTCATGGCACGATTGTCATTTCTGTGCAGCAGCAAAAAATGGATGCCGACAAATTGTTGGAAGTGATAAGGAAAGTAAGTATTTCCAGCGGTATGGAATTTTATCCGGTTGAGACCGGACTCACCACCAAAGGAATTGATCTTGGCTCAGGCCTTATTCGCACCGTTAATTCTCCCAAAGTGTTGATGCCTATTGGTGCGGGTATTACCGCTTCAGAAGCAGGAGAGGTGTGGCATGCGTTGGATCAGCGCATTGGTATGCCGGTTTCAAAAATTGACATGCTCAATTTCGCTCAAGCGAACCTCAATAATTATAACATTATCGTGATGGTGAGCGGAAATTACCCTGCAGACAAAGGAACAATCGAGAAGATTAAGAATTGGGTGTCTGCTGGTGGAACATTAATAACGATGAAGACCGCCTCTGAGTGGGCGATCAAGCAAGGCATTGTGAAGGAGAAGTTGGTGGCTGCCGATACCGTAAAAAATCCCAGACGTATCGACTTTCAGGATGCGAGTGACTCGGAGGGAGCGAAATTGATAGGCGGTTCAATCTTTCAGGTAGACCTGGACGTTACCAATCCTGTGGGCTTTGGCTTTGCCGATCGCAAAGTTTCGGTCTATCGCAATGGTAGAACATTTTTGCAACCGAGCAAATCTCCTTATAGCACCATCGCACAGTATACGGCTACTCCCTTGATTGGCGGATATATTCATAAAACCGACATTAAGAAAGTTGCTAATTCTGCAGCGATCTTATTAAGTGCTGAAGGGCAGGGCCGCGTAATTTTATTTTCCGATAACCCCAACTTCAGAGGCACCTGGTATGGCACAAACAAATTATTCTTTAACGCACTATTTTTTGGGCCACTGGTTTCGTTGCCCACAAGTTTTGGTGAGGAATAATTTTTTCTGTCTTTTGCGATGAATTATCAAGAGGAGGGGAACAACTATTTCCCTCCTTTTTTCATCTTCATCAAAAAACGCAGCTTGATCAGGTTCGTTGTTTCCCTCTTGTTATGTTTCATCGCACAAGTGGCGATGGCTCAAAAGCTCTATCGGGGAATTGTTGTCGATTCGGCATCGCTGATCAATTTGCCCGATGCCCACGTTTTAGTGAAGCGATCGACAAAGGCAACAGCAACGGATTTCAATGGTAATTTTCTGATCAACGCAACGCCAACCGATACATTAATTATTAGTGCCATCGGCTATCATCCCATGGAGCTTCCACTGCTCTTTCATGATGATGCCATTTTGATTATGCTGCGCGAAAACAAGATCATGCTTTCGGAAGTGGTGATTAAATCCACCCGTCTTTACCCAAACAAGATTATTGACCGCACCAAAACAGCACCCCGTACTATGACAGCCATGGAAGGGGCGTTTGCTCCCTTTGATTATTTCTGGAAACTGGAGCGTGAGAAGCGAAAACTTTCGCGCGTGGTAGAGGAAAATAATAAGACACAAACTTTCAGGCAGGTAATTACCGATCCGGATGTGCGAGAGATCATGAAAAAAGAATATGAACTAACAGATGAGTCGTACTACAATCTGTTGGTTGAATTCAACCGGTTACACCGTACTGTTCATTACTACACCGATGCCGATGGTATTATGGAAGAATTACACCGCTTCTTTGAATTTCATTGTGCTAAAAAATAGTATGCGTCAATAAGATTGGCTGGATGCGCCAATTCAGCCTGAAAAGAGAATTCAACTCTACTGCCTTAAATCCCCAAATAACCACTATCTTTGCGGCCTTAAACTCGAAAACAAGAGCGGAAAGCACGATTTATGGAAGTAAACAAGATCAGAAACATCGCGATTATCGCGCACGTTGACCACGGAAAAACTACCCTGGTTGACAAATTATTGCATGCAGGCCACCTTTTTAAAGACCATGAGAACCCTGGTGAATTGATCATGGACAATAATGACCTGGAGCGCGAGCGTGGAATTACTATTTTGGCAAAGAACGTTTCCGTTCGGTATAAGGATTATAAAATCAACGTCATCGATACTCCCGGTCACAGTGACTTTGGTGGTGAAGTAGAGCGCGTGTTGAATATGGCCGATGGCTGTTTGTTGCTGGTGGATGCCTTTGAAGGCCCTATGCCACAAACACGTTTCGTATTGCAGAAAGCATTGCAATTGGGATTGAAGCCCATTGTAGTAATCAATAAAGTTGATAAGAAGAATTGTACGCCTGACGAAGTACACGAGGCAGTGTTTGATTTGATGTTCGCGCTTGACGCGAATGAAGATCAACTTGATTTCCCTACTTTCTATGGTTCGGCAAAGCAAGGTTGGATGAGCTCCGATTGGAAAACTCCTACCACTGATATCAATGCGTTGATTGAAGGTGTTATTGAACACATTCCAGCTCCAAAAGTGGATGTTGGTCCTACACAGATGATGATTACTTCATTGGAGTATTCTTCGTACATCGGTCGTGTAGCGATTGGTAGAATTCAACGTGGCGGCATTAAAGCTGGCCAGCAGGTGGTATTGGTAAAGCGTGATACGGGCGCGATAGTAAAAACCCGTGTGAAAGAAATTTATGTCTTCGAAGGCTTCGAGAAGAAGAAAATGGAAGAAGTGAAAGCGGGAGAAATTTGCGCTTTGGTAGGATTAGAAGGTTTTGAAATTGGTGATACCGTAGCCGATGTCGAAAACCCTGAAGCACTGAAGTCCATTGCGATTGATGAGCCTACGATGAGCATGTTGTTCACCATCAACAACTCACCGTTCTACGGTAAAGAAGGAAAGTTTGTAACCTCTCGCCACATTAAAGAACGCTTGGATAAGGAATTGGAAAAGAACCTGGCGCTTCGCGTAGGCGAAACAGGATCTGCGGATAGCTTCCTCGTATTTGGCCGTGGTGTATTGCACTTGTCGGTGTTGATCGAGACTATGCGCAGAGAAGGATATGAATTGCAGATTGGTCAGCCGCAGGTAATCATCAAAGAAATTAATGGAGTGAAGTGCGAGCCAATCGAAGAATTAACCATTGACTTGCCAGAGGCTGTGGCCGGAAAAGCCATTGAAACTGTCTCTACGCGCAGAGGTGAGATGACAAACATGGAGCCAAAAGGCGATCGCATGATTTTGAAATTCTTAATGCCAGCCCGTGGCATCATTGGTTTAAGAAATTATATGATGAACGTAACGGCCGGTGAAGCTGTGGTAACACACCGCTTTAAAGAATACCAACCTTATAAAGGAGAAATTCCTGGCCGTATCAACGGATCGTTGATCAGCATGGAACAAGGTGAAGCAATCCCTTACAGCTTGCACAACCTGCAGGATCGTGGAAAGTTTTTCATCGATCCAAGTGAGCCGGTGTACGAAGGTCAGGTGATTGGTGAACATAGCCGCAGTGGAGACTTGGTGGTAAACGTTACCAAAACCAAGAAACTTACCAACATGCGCGCTTCCGGAGCTGATGAAAAAATGCGCATCGCGCCAGCGATTAAACATTCGTTGGAAGAAGCGCTAGAATACATCCAGTCGGATGAATATGTGGAGGTAACTCCAAAATCCATTAGATTGAGAAAAATTTATCTCAATGAGAATGACAGAAAGCGCGACCGTAACAAGGCGCTCTCGAATGCATAAAGTTTTTGTATTGGTTCTGTGGGCTATTCCATTTCTTGGAATAGCCCAGTATCCAAAACTTAAGGCTTGGGAAGTAGAGGCAGATACACTTATGAATCACCAGAATTTTGCCGAGGCGATCAAGCTCTACACAAAAGTCATCACCACCTCAAAGCTGCAGATCCAGCAGGATTACCGGGCTGTTTACAAACGAGCGGTTGCCTACTACAGCATCAAGGAATTTCAAAAGTCATTACAAGATCTCGATCAGTTTGTTCCGCAATATCCGCAGGTGCCTCAAGGTCATATCCTGCGTGCACTCATCTATCGTGAATTGGGCGATACGGAGAAACAATTAACCAATGTTGAAGCGGCTGCTGAATTGCAAGGTGATCCCTCGCTAATTAAATGGCGTGCAACATTGCTGATGGACAAAGGATCGTATGAATTGGCAAAACGCGATTTACTTTTTGTTCGCCAGGTGCAACCTGATCCTGAAGCAGAAACACAATTAGGGTTTGCGTATTATTCGCTTCAGCAGCGTGATAGTGCGCTGGTGTGCCTGAACAAAGCAATTGAGTTGGAGCCCACCTACATTCCTGCGTATTACTATGCCGGTTCGTTTTGCCTGCAAGATGAAGCGTACGATCTTGGCTTGAAATATCTCAATGTTGGCTTGCGATTAGAACCCACCAATTCTTCCTTACTTTTTTACAAAGGAATTGCCCTGATCGAATTGAAAAAGCAAGACGAGGGGTGTCGCTTTTTACGAAAAGCCTTTGAAGCAGGTGAAGATGATGCTTCAGACTACCTCATCGAATATTGCTATAAGCAAGAAGGAGAGCGGTAATACAGCTCAATTTAGCTTCCGGCACCATCGGATTTTTCTTACCTTTATTTTGCCGATACAATAATGAAGGTGCTCATACTTTTATTGTTTTTGCAGATTTCGATGGCTGCATGGTGCCAGGATGGCTTGCGCAAAAGCATCTATTTTGGAGGCGGCAGCTACGATATTGATGAGGAGCAAGCGAAGGATTTAGTCCACTGGCTTGACTCCATCCCCAACCTGTTGGATAAGTATCAAATCCAGTTGATTAGCCATACTGATCCTATTGGAGGAAAGCGCTATAACGAATGGCTTTCTAAAATGCGCAGCAGTATGGTGCTACAGTTGATTCTTGATATGGACATCCCTGAAAAATTCATCCACATTAAAGACTGGGGGTTGGAAAAACCTGATTACTCCAACGATTCACATCAAGGGTTGCGCATGAACCGCAGGGTAGATGTGGTGTTGCATCCGGTGGTACTCTGATGTTTCGGTTACCTTACAGAAATTCTTCTTTGATCACCTTATTCGTTAATGCCCTTAGATAAATTGAATAGCGTATGATTTTTTTCCATTCACTGTTCTTCAAAGCGCGCTCAATTTTCTCACTCACTTCGATAAATTTTGTGAAGTTGATTTGCTTTGAGATGGGGATAATCTTGTGTAGACTTTTTTTTATATTTTTTTTATTTCTCGACCGTGAGCCTGCGAGTAACGCCTCACTGACGCTAATGTAATCTGATGTTAACAGTTGAATGGCCTCACGATACTTCGATGGCTCTTTAAAAAATAAATCCCTGTAGATTTTTAAGTCAACATGTTTGGGAAGTTCGTATGGATCGCCCTGCCAATACGAGATTCTGCTTGCAATGTATTCTATGCCGGAGGGCTTTGTAATAATTTCCTTTATTCCAGCCTGCATCGTTTTATTAACGATTTCCTGCGAAGTGTCTCCCGTGAATCCGATAATGGGTATTGAGCTCTCATGAAGGCTGATAATTTCTGCAATATCCAGTCCATCGTGGTCACTCAAATGTAGATCAAGCAACACAATGTCAATATTATTCTTAAGCAAAAGATGTAAGGCGGAATCAACATCAAATGCTGTCATGCATTCGATGCCAACATCTGAAAGCTGCTGAGATAAGATAACCCGATTTGATTCTACGTCATCGATATAGAGAACCTTTAACGAATGTCGCAGGATGGCTTTTGCCCCTGATTGCGTAGTGGTGAGTTGTATTGGTAATTTAATGGTGAATGTAGTTCCGATTTGTGGCGTACTTTTCACCTTTATGGTTCCACCAAAAATGTCGATTAAGCTTTTAACAATAAATAATCCAAGTCCTGATCCGCTGGGATGAGAATATAAGGCAGCTTGACCTTGCTGAAAAGGTTCATAAATTTGATGGAGATCATCAGAGGAAATTCCAACACCCGTATCCATAATTTCTATGACGAGAATATCAGCATCATTAAAATGATCAACATCTACCGTTAGCTTGACATATCCTTTCGTTGTGAATTTTACAGCATTAGAAAGAAGGTTGCTAACGATTTGAGTTAGGCGCAGAGGATCGGTACCAATATTGTGTGGCACCCTTTCTTTTATATCTAAGCTTAGCCCAATATTTTTAGCCTCCGCAGTGAATTGATAGGGAGAAACTATTTCGGTAATGAAATGGCGTATCGCCAAGTTGCTTATCGATAGCGAAACCTTCTTCTCTTTTACTCTTGTAAAATCCAACACATTGTTAAAAAGATTCAGGGTAGATTTAACCGAAGAGTTCAGCGTCTGAATGAGCTGATGTTGTTCTGTTTTATGTTCACCCTTCAAAAGCAGCTCCGAGATACCAATGATGGCCTGCAAGGGTGTACGAATTTCATGTGCCAGATTTGAGATGTTGAACAGTTGCTCTCTTAATTTTCGTTCGTAATCCAGTTCGGCTTCGCTTTGTTTACGATCGGTAATGTTTCGCGCGCAGGTTAATATCCAACGCAATTCTCCATTACTGGAAAGAATGGGGCGCACCAATACTTCCACCCAAACAATGGAACCATTCTTGTGCAGCAGCCGATGCTCTACCAGGCAGATTTCTTTTTTCGCAAGACTGTCGATCACTTTTTCTCCTACCGGAACAAGGTCATTGGGATGAACGATGGAATTAACATCCATTCCTAAAATTTCTGCGGGCGTGTAACCCACTAGGTCCGTAATGCTGTCATTGACATAATGACGTTTGAAGGAAGGATCGAAAATGGAGAATACATCCCGTGAGTGCTTACCTATTATTTTTAGAAACTCTGTTTCGTCAAATACGGGCTTCATCGTTAATTCAATATGTTCTTCTCTATCACGAATCGTATCAGTTGTGGTGTGTTTTTGAAATTAAATTTGGCTAAGATATTTCCGCGATAGACATCAATGGTTCGCTTGCTTATTTTCATAAACTGAGCAATTTCAATACTGGAATATCCATCTACGATAAATTGCAAAACCTGCCTTTCCCGCTCAGTTAATGTCGAAATACCGGTGGCATCGGAAGGATTCATTTTTTGCAGCAGAATTTCTGTGATGTGTGTGCTAAAGTATTTTCCACCCGATTCAATTTTTCGGAGGCCGAATAGAAGTTCATCTGAATCAATGTTTTTGAAGAAATAACCGTTAACGCCAGCCGCAATCGCATGGTGCACGGTCTTTTCTTCTTTATTCATACTTAAGACCGCCATTTTTTGAAGCGGGTATAATTCCTTTAATTTTCTTATTAGCAAAAGGCCGTTCTCCGTTTCCAGATGAATGTCCACTAAGAGCAGATCGGAATAATTTTTTCTGCTGGACTGCATATACTCTTCAGAGGTACTATACTCACCGATGATTTGATGTTCTCGTTTTCTTTGCAGAATTTCCTTGAGGCCTATTCTAAATAATTTGTGATCATCGATAATTTCAATTTTCATACAATTCCTTCCCTCCATTTAACTTGTAAGATGAGCATCGTAACTGTATTTATCATCGCTAGTTTTCAATTTTAATTAAGTTTTTATTTTCATCAAAAAAACTTTACTCCATTTCATATTAAGAAAACATTAAATTTTAACGGTAAGGGATACTTAACCGTTACGATGCGCTAAGCCACTTATGAAAATATAAATACTTGTTTTATGGTAGGTATAAATACAGGTGCTGTATAAGCAAATATGTGGTGAAAAGGCTACTGCAAGGGCAGCTTATTGTTTAATCGGAGTGTGGTTTACCGGGTTGTAGTATTTTTGATAAAAAAATCAGGCAATCCAAAACTCTACCCTGTTGTTTTGTAATAGCCCTCTATTCTTCTATTATGCTACCGTTAGTTTTGAGGTTTTCTATTGAAGTTAGCAAATTTTACCCAACAGCATTTCCAACTGCCAGCATTATCGACTGGGGAACCATTAGGAGTTTCAACCGATTTAGAAATCACTTTGAAGGATAGACATAATATTGACAGCGAGGTCTATGGATTACTCCTGCTCATGACTTTGCAGCCCAATCAATTGTTGAAGGAAATCAACAGAATTTCGTTAAAAAGTTAAACTAAGAAAGTGTTATGATAGCCTTTAATGATCAAAGTATTCGTGCAAAACTCACTTTCTTTTTTTTAATCACTCTGGTAATTGGATTGGTTAATGGCTTGGGGGTCTTGTATTTCCTGTCAATACAAAAGGATGACGCGGCAGTAATTGATGCAGCCGGAAGAAATCGCATGCTATCTCAGCGAGTGGCCTACCTTGCCGAGCTTGCCAGGAAGCAACCATCGGCTAAAGAAGAACTAAGGAGTTCAATCGAACTGCTTCACACCTCACTTAATGCCTTGAAGACGGGAGGTGTAGCGCCAGGAATAGCCGAGGATCGCGAACTGCCCGAAACTCCAAAACATATTTTGCCTGCATTGGCAGAAGCAGAGGAACTTTGGCTTCGGTATAAGAATCATGCTGAATTATTACTGAGCCATCGGTATGATGTGGAAGGTCCATCGAGCGATTCTACGCACGTAGTTGTTGCTGGCGCTTCATCAAATGAGTCTTTAGCGTTTATCGAATCGAATGCTTCTGTTCTCTTGACGAAATTTAACGGACTGGTCAAGTTGTATGTGCGTGAGTCTGAGCAGAAGCTCAACAACTTAAAAAGCTTTTTGACCTTACTATTTGTGCTAACGCTAGGCTTGGTAATGATTGGGGTCTGGTCGGTGAATAAATTCATTTCGCATCCGCTGCAACAATTGCGGAGCGTGGCGGATGAGTTGGCAAATGGTAAGCTGTCGTTTAAACCGGATGGTTATGGGAATGATGAAATCGGTAAAGTAATGAGCAGCATGAATCGGTTGTTCGGTAATATGGAGAAGGCGTCTACGTTTGCGCATGAAATTGCAAAAGGAGATTTCGTTTCTGATTATCAACCTGCAAGTGATGATGATAATCTGGGTAAGGCGTTAATCTACATGCGCGATAAACTGAAAGAAGTAGCGGTAGAGGATAAGAAGCGTAATTGGTCAACAGAAGGTTTGGCAAAGTTTTCGGAGATATTGAGAAATGATCAGGGAGATTTGGAAGAAGTGAGTAATCGGGTATTATCCTCGCTGGTCAAGTATATGAATGCCAATCAGGGAGGGCTATTTATTGTTAATGATGATGAGCCTCAAAATCCCCACCTGGAATTATTAGCCATGTATGCATGGGATAGAAAGCGGTTTCTAAAAAAACGTTTTGAACAAGGTGAAGGCTTGGCGGGCCAGGCGTGGCTAGAGCGTGAAATGATTTATTTGAAAGAAGTGCCTAAGAATTATATTGAAATCACTTCAGGTTTGGGCATGACAACGCCAAAGTCCATTGTGATTGTACCGCTAAAACTTAATGATGAGATATTCGGAATTTTGGAAATAGCATCATTAAGAGAATACGAAAAGTTTGAGCTTGAATTCGTTACACGACTTTCAGAAACCATCGCCTCCACATTAAGCTCAGCGAAAATAAATCAGCGCACTAAAAAATTATTGGAGCAATCTCAGATTCAGGCGGAAGGGCTTCGGGCACAAGAAGAAGAACTGCGCCAAAATATGGAAGAAATTCAGGCAACTCAGGAAGAGATGCGCAGAAAAGGAATTGAAACGGAGAGCAGGCTTCAGGCCATTGATGAAAGCGGAGTTGCCTCCATTGAATTTAATCTTGATGGCACTATTGCTTTTGCCAATAAAAATTTCCTGCGATTGATGGAGTATGAAATGCATGAAATTCAAGGCAAACATCATCGCATATTTGTTGATCCTGTGTATGCTGCTTCGCCTGAATACAAAAAATTCTGGGAGGACCTTGCCAATGGCATTCCGCGCCCCGGAGAATACACACGAGTGACCAGGTCTGGAAATAAGGTGGCTATTCAAGGTAGTTACTCCATCATTCGTGATTCAAGTGGCAATCCAGTTCGGATTTTAAAACTCGCAGTTGATATTACCAGGCTCTACAACGCGCAGGAGGAAATAAAAAAGAGAGCTAAAGATGTGGAAAGTCGATTGGCCGCGATTGATGATAGTGGTGTTGCCTCCATTGAATTTGATCTTAAGGGCACCATCTTAAAGGCCAACGATAACTTCCTAAAATTAATGGAGTATTCGCTTGACGAAATTCAGGGTAAGCACCATCGTATTTTTGTTGATCCGGCCTTTGCAAAATCAATTGAATATAAATTGTTCTGGGATGACTTGAGCAACGGAGTATCGAGGCCCGACAGGTATGAGCGAATTACCAAAACAGGCAAGAAAATCTGGATCCAGGGGAGTTATTCAATATTGAGGGATGAATCGGGCAGGCCAACTCGTATTTTGAAACTGGCTAATCAAATTGCAGCCCCAGTGAATCAACTCAATCCTACAGCCAATGATCACAGCCGAGTGGTGATATAGCTACCACCCTTCAATTTCTGATTTTAGGCAGATCAAATACTATCCGCTTTCGGACACCTTTTTTCATCTGCGGACGATTACTGTGCAACTATAATCGAAAACCTGCGTCTAAAGCTTAGAAAGGAGCCTTGGCACCATTATTGGCTAATGCGGAATGCACGTTTGGGCATTTGTCGTAGGTTCTTTAAATCTATATCCGATGTCTAACCATTCAACAACAACCAACATGATCAAGCTCAAGAATATTGACAAGTACATTGACTCACGTTTTCAGCGCACATTTATATTAAAGGGCATTGATCTGGAAGTTCAGCAAGGCGAGTTTCTCACCATTATGGGGCCCAGTGGTGCAGGCAAATCGTCACTCATGAATATTATCGGGATGCTTGATGAGCCTTCGGCAGGTGAGTATTTTTTCTTTGATGAGCCGGTTCATAAAATCAAAGAGAAGCAGAAATCAGACATGCACAAAAACTACATCGGTTTCATCTTTCAGGCATATCACTTAATTGATGAACTCACCGTGTATGAAAATATTGAAACCCCGCTCTTATATAAAGGTGTAGGATCTAGTCAACGCAAGAGCATGGTAGCTGAGTTATTGGATCGCTTTAACATGGTTGCCAAGAAAGATCTTTTCCCCGAACAACTTTCGGGAGGGCAGCAGCAATTAGTGGGTATTGCACGCGCCATAGTGGGGCAGCCAAAACTTTTGCTGGCCGATGAGCCGACTGGAAATCTCCATTCCGATCAGGGCAGACAAATCATGGATATTTTTCAGAAGTTAAATGAAGAAGGCATTACCATAATTCAGGTAACACATTCTGAAGAAAATGCAAAGCGCGGTAAGCGCGTGGTGCGCGTGGTGGATGGCGCCATTCAGTCAGACGAAAAAGTAAACTAAGGAATCAAGCCAAATCATATGAAGCAAGGATTGAAGCTAGTCGCGATTATTTTTTTTGTAAGCAATGCACTTTGGGCACAAGATGGTGAAGTGATGGTGTTACCGTTCAAGGTAGCGGTGAAGATGGCATTAGAAAAAAATGTGACATTGAATACACAGAAGAACCAACTGGCGGCCAATCAGGCGCAGCGTCTGCAAAGCTATGCAAACTACTTGCCGTCCATTACCGCCAATGGTAACTTAGGTAAGTATAGCGGCCAGGGCCAGGATCCCAGCAATGGTGATTTTGTTGATTTGAAATATGATTTTGCCAACGCCAATGTTGGTGCCAACCTTATCATCTTTAACGGATTCAATCGCATCAACAATCTCATGCGTTTTGAAAATCAATTTATGGCACAAACGTCACTGATCAATCGTGCACAGCAAGACGCTATTTTCAATGTTACCAATCAGTACTTGCAGGTTTTACTCGATCAGGAGATGTTGAGGATTGCCGAGGAAAATTTTGCAGCGCAGGGAAAGACACTCGAGCAGATTAAAGGTTTTGTGGAGGTAGGTTCGCGCGCCTCAACTGATTTATACAATGCAAATGCGTTGTACAAAAGCACAGAGCTATCGATGATCCGCGCCAGGGTAACCTATCAAAATGATAAAGCCTTGCTGGCACAAATTCTTCAGGCCGATCCGTCACGCGATTTTCAGGTGATGGCTCCCGAGTGGACGGTAGATGAAAAATTCATCAATGAAAATAGCCTTGAAAAATTGTATGAGATCGCCTTTGCGAACCGAGCCGATTGGAAGCAATCCAACTACCAGATTAAATCAAATAAGTATTTCATGAGGGCCTCTACGTCAGGGTACATGCCCACAGTCTCCGCTTTTGGTCAGTATGGTTCTCAATACGCTTCGCTCTTTCAGGGAAGTTTCAACGAGCAGTTCATGAAGAAAAACCTGAACCTTCAATACGGTTTGCAAGTGAGCATTCCTATTTTCGACAGGTTGGTAACACGCACCAATAGGGTAGTAGCAAAAGTTACGCTGGATAACTCAGAACTCACACGCGATAACCTGGAGAAGACCATAAAAATTGACGTGCAGCGCGCCTATAAAAACTACCAGGCCGCCATCGAGAGCTTTGCCGCTTCCATGGCTCAATTTGATGCCGCAGATCTTAACCTTAAAATGCAAACCGAAAGTTATTCGTTAGGCGTTGCAAACCAGGTAACGCTGGCCCTGGCCAATCAAACCTATGTTCAGGCATCAGCCGCCAAAGCACAGGCACAGGTTACCCTCATTTTCCAAAAGATTTTGCTGGAATATGCCTTGGGAATCCTTAATCCCAATGAGCTCATGAACTAATACAAATCCACGATTTTTAATTACATTTGCAGCCCCGCTAAGTAGCGGGGCTCGTTTTTTACATAGAAACGAGGATTGTTAAACCAATTTGCAGTAAAAAAGCCCGTTTTGCTGCATGTAAATTCAGGGCAACATTATGGCGAAAGCACCAAAAGAGAAAGTCGAAAAGGCAGAAGAATCAAAAGCACCTAAAGCAAAGGCCGTAGCGGATGATGCACCGGTGAAGAAGGCCGTGAAAGGCGCTGCTGCAGAAGAACTTTTCGAAAAAGATGAGCTGACCGAATTCAAAGCTGCTAAGAAGGCAGAAGAAGAAGAAGGCATCAGCCGCATGATCAAGGATGTAACGGCTCGCAAAGCTGCTACAGCATCTAACGTATCACTCGAAAACTTCGATTGGGATACATTTGATCACAAAGGATTTGGAGAAGGATATTCTACCAAAGATCGTGAAGCATTGTTGGCGCAATATTCCGGCACTGTAACTACTGTAAACGAAAGTGAAGTAGTGCAAGGTACCGTAGTGGGCATCAACGACCGCGATGTAATTTTAAATATTGGATTCAAGTCAGATGGTCTTGTGCCGCTGGCAGAATTCAAAGACATGACCAACTTGAAAATTGGTGATGTGGTTGACCTCTTCATTGAAGAGCGCGAAAACGCCATGGGTCAATTGATCCTTTCCCGCAGAAAGGCCAAGTTGTTGAAAGGATGGGAGCGCGTACAATTAGCGTTGGATAAGGACGAGGTAGTAGAAGGTTTTGTGAAGCGCAGAACAAAAGGTGGTTTGATTGTAGATGTATTTGGCATCGAAGCATTCTTGCCTGGTTCGCAAATCGATGTGAAGCCTATCCGCGACTTTGATATTTATGTAAACAAGTCCATCGAGGTGAAGGTGATTAAGATCAACTACACCAACGATAACGTTGTGGTTTCTCATAAGGTGTTGATCGAGAAAGATCTTGAGCAACAGAAGGCAGTGATCCTCACCAACCTTGAAAAAGGACAGGTGTTGGAAGGTGTGATCAAGAACATGACCAACTTCGGTGTATTCATCGACTTGGGTGGTGTTGACGGATTACTCCACATCACGGATATCTCATGGGGTCGCATCAACCATCCGGAAGAGATGTTGAAGTTGGATCAGGTGGTGAAAGTGGTGGTGTTGGATTTCGATGGAGACAAGAAGAGAATCTCATTAGGTATGAAGCAATTAACGCCTCATCCTTGGGAATCAATGTCTGCCGAGATTGTAGTAGGTTCTAAAGTAAAAGGTAAGATTGTGAACGTTGCCGATTACGGAGCGTTCCTTGAAATACAACCTGGCGTTGAAGGCTTGATCCACGTATCAGAAATGAGCTGGTCACAGCACTTGCGCAATCCACAAGACTTCATCAAAGTAGGAGATGAGTTGGAAGCTGTAGTGTTAACCATCGATCGCGAAGAGCGCAAGATGTCACTCGGCATTAAGCAATTGACTGAAGATCCTTGGACAAGACAAGACGTTTTGAACAAGTATGCAGTAGGTACCCGTCATAAGGGCATCGTACGCAACTTGACCAACTTCGGATTGTTCATCGAATTGGAAGAAGGTATTGATGGTCTTGTTCACGTTTCAGACTTAAGCTGGACGAAGAAGATTAAGCATCCTTCCGAATTCACCAAAGTAGGCGATACTCTTGAAGTACAAGTATTAGAATTGGATGCTGCCAACCGCAGACTGGCGTTGAGCCACAAGCATTTGGAAGAAAATCCTTGGGATACTTTCGAAACCATCTTCACGGTGGGTTCAGTACACAAGTGTACCATCACCAGCAAGAACGACAAAGGCGCAGTGCTTGAGTTACCATACGGTATCGAAGGCTTCTGCTCTGCGAAGAACCTTGCAAAAGAAGATGGTAGCAAGGCTGAGAATGGTGAATCATACGACTTCAAAGTATTAGAGTTCTCTAAGGACGACAGAAGAATCGTATTGAGCCTGAAGGCCATGTGGTCTGCCGAAGAAGAGAAGGCTGCACCTGCCGCAAAGAAAACTGCAGGCAAGCCAGCTCCTAAAGGCAAGAGCATCGATAAGATCAACCAGGAAGCAGAGAAATCTACCTTGGGTGATATCGAAGCATTGAGTGCGTTAAAAGAAAAGATGTCGGCATCAAAGTCGGCCCCACAGGGTGGCGATAAAGCTGAATAATTTTTAGTGCATTGGGTATTGAGCACAATCGCTTATTTTTGAGCGAAGCTTGATGCCCAATGAATGGTTCCGTGGCCGAGTGGCTAGGCTGAGCTCTGCAAAAGCTCCTACAGCGGTTCGAATCCGCTCGGAACCTC
>CBHTSG010000021.1:0-56609 GCA_966095315.1 uncultured Cyclobacteriaceae bacterium | reverse complement strand
GAGCGTTGGATTCATAACCCAAAGGTCGGGGGTTCAACTCCCCCCCGCGCTACAACAGTAAGCAAAGGCAGTAACTACTGCCTTTTATTTTTTAGTCGCGTGCAAATGGCCTCGTTTTTGATTATGATTGTCTGCCGGCATGAAGAAAATTGACAAACTTATTCTCTCCTCTTTCCTGGGGCCCTTCATACTCACATTTCTGGTGGTTGTTTTTATTTTGCTGATGCAGCACATGCTTAAGTACTTTGACGACATCATTGGCAAGGATTTAGGTTGGGATGTGCTTGGCACGTTGCTGTTTTATTTTGCCATCTTCATGACTCCCATTGCATTACCACTTGGAGTCTTACTTTCTTCGCTGATCACTTTCGGAAACCTTGGTGAGCACTTCGAACTCACGGCAATTAAGAGTCTCGGTATCTCTTTGCTCAGAAGCTTGTTGCCTATTTTCGTCTTTGTGCTATTCTTGACCGGTGTAGCTTTTATGGCCAACAATTACCTGGTGCCCAAAGCCGCTCTTGAGGCATACAGTCTATTATATGATATCAAGCAGAAGAAGCCTGCACTCGATTTAAAAGAAGGGGCATTCTATGGAGCGATACCCGACATTAGCATTAAGGTCAACAAGAAATTCAAAGATGGTATTACGCTAAAAGGCATCATCATTTATGATCATCGTAATCGCGTGGGCAACAAGGAAGTAACTGTTGCTGATTCAGGTAAAATGTTCACAATCTTAAATGATACGTACCTGAAAATGGAATTGTTCAATGGGTATAATTATAGTGAAGGAACCGCTGCAGGAACTGATGCAACAGGCCGACCTGGGCAAGAAGAAACATTGAGCAAAACAAAATTCGCAAAAACTCAAATCGTTTTTGATCTCTCGACTTTTGGGTTAAGCCGTACAGACAAAAAGTGGTTTCAGTCTAACCGAATTATGCGAAATCTTTCAGAGCTAAAACTGGATATGGATTCGGTGAGAAAAGAAATTCAAGGTCAGGAAGTGGAAGTGTATGGCTCTCAAAAGCAGCTATTCGCTTACCATTTCAACTACGATTCGATACAAATGCCAAGCGATTTAATGGCTTACAAAACCAACCGCGACTCCATTGCAAAAGCCAAGTCATTAACCACGGGCAGTGCGGTGGGCATACCCGTGGCCAGGCCTATTGAAATACCGCCAGCCATCACGGAAGTAGCTAGACAAAAATCCGATAGTGTATTTAGTAAACCCTACACGGAGGCCGAGATTACATCAGCACTCAATCGCGCAAGGCTTGTGAAAAGTAAGCTTTTAAATACCAACTCTAACCTCACTTCTTACGAAAGCGAATTCATCATCTACGAAATTCAATGGCACAAAATACTTTCCAATTCTCTGGCGTGCATCGCCATGTTTTTAATTGGAGCCCCGCTGGGAGCCATTATTAAAAAGGGTGGGCTAGGGGTACCCGTAATTGTTTCCATCTTTTTCTTTATTGTCTTTTATGTACTCAACCTATTAGGAGAAAAATGGGCCAAACAAGAGCTAATATCTGTGCCAGTAGGTGTGTGGGGGGCCAATGTTGTGCTGTTCATCTTCGGACTGATTTTCTTAAGACAGGCGAGAAGGGATGCTCGTTTATTTGAAGCGGACTTCTACAATGTGATTATAGATCGGTTGAAAAGGCGTTTTTTTAAGAATAATACCCAATCAGAAGCAACTTAATTTTGGAGATTTCGAGCAATTCGTATACTTTTGCGCGATTAAAATAGAAGAAAAGTAAATTTTTTAGCGATGCAACTTACATTGGAAAAGAAGCAGGAATTATTTAGCAAGCACGGTTTTGCAAAGAAGAAGACAGACACTGGTTCACCAGAATCACAAATTGCCCTCTTTACGCACAGAATCAACCACCTTACTGATCATTTGAAAGTCCAGAAGAAGGATTTCTCAACGCAGCAAGGACTTTTGAAGTTGGTTGGTCAGCGTAAAAAGCTCTTGAATTACCTCCAGCGCACCAATATTCAGAGATACCGCGCGATCTTGTCTGACCTAGACTTAAGGAAATAAAATAACATTAAAGTTGAACAGGGAACCTAACATTGGTTCCCTTTTCGCTTTTTACATAAATCCAAAGCACACTCAACGTGTGCTGTAATAAACACTTTATGAATAATAACATTGTAACCACTACCTGTAAATTACCGGACGGCCGGGAGATTAGCATTGAGACAGGAAAACTTGCAAGGCAAGCCGATGGTTCTGTAGTATTGAAAATGGGTAACACCATGTTACTGGCTACTGCTGTTGCCGCAGTAGAACACAAAGAGGGAACAGACTTTTTACCGTTGTCTGTAGACTACCAGGAGAAGTTTGCCTCTACCGGTAAGATTCCGGGTGGATTCCTGAAGAGAGAAGGTAAATTATCAGACTACGAAATTTTGATTAGCCGCCTTGTTGACCGAGCAATACGCCCCTTATTTCCAGATGATTATCATGCCGAAACTCAGGTAAATATTCAATTAATCTCTGGTGACCAAAATTCATTACCTGATGCATTAGCTGCGTTTGCCGCATCAGCTGCATTGTCGGTGTCAGATATTCCATTTCAGGGACCAATATCTGAAGTACGCGTTGCACGTGTGGATGGTAAATTTTTGATCAACCCTACGCTCGAGGCGAAAGAGAAAGCTGACCTTGATTTTATCGTGGCAGCATCTTTGGAAAACATTTTGATGGTAGAAGGCGAAGCAAAAGAGATCAGCGAAGATGACATGCTCGAAGCCTTGAAGATTGCTCACGATGCCATTAAAGAGCAGTGCCGTGTGCAGATTGAATTAGCAAAAGCGGTTGGCAAAACCGAGAAGAGAACATACGAACACGAAGTAAAAGATGAGGCCTTCAAAGAAGAACTTCACCGCTTGCTTTATGATAAAGTTTATGCTGTAGCACGTCAGCAACATAAGAACAAGCACACACGCTCAGAACTCTTTGGAAAGATTTTGGAAGAGTATGTTTCCTCTTTGCCAGAAGATACTACTGTGAATAAAGACCTCGTAAAGAAGTATTATAAAGACATTCAAAAGAAAGCTTGCCGCGAGTTGGTGTTGAATGAAAAGGTTCGCCTGGATGGAAGAAAGACAACGGAAATCCGTCAGATATCTTCCGAAGTAGACTATCTGCCTTCTGCACACGGTTCATCGATTTTTACGCGTGGCGAAACGCAGTCTTTAAGCACTGTCACGCTTGGTACTAAGCTGGACGAGCAGTTAATTGACGGAGCAATGTTCTCCGGATCAAACAAGTTTATCCTTCACTATAACTTCCCAGGATTTTCAACAGGAGAAGTGAAGCCTAACAGAGGTCCTGGCCGCAGAGAAGTTGGTCATGGTAACTTGGCGATGCGCGCATTGAAGCAAGTGCTTCCAAACATTACCGAAAGCCCGTACACCATTCGTCTGGTGTCTGATATTCTGGAATCAAATGGTTCGTCCTCGATGGCTACCGTTTGTGCAGGATCGTTGGCACTGATGGACGCTGGCATTCAGATCAAAGCCCCGGTATCCGGTATTGCGATGGGTATGATTTCCGATAGCCAGACTGGTCGCTATTCAATTCTCTCGGATATCCTGGGAGATGAAGATCACCTGGGAGACATGGACTTTAAAGTTACAGGAACTGAGGCTGGTATAACGGCCTGTCAGATGGACTTAAAAGTTGATGGCCTTACTTATGATGTTCTTAAGGAAGCTTTAGCTCAGGCAAAAGAAGGACGTCTTCACATTTTAAATGAAATGAAGAAGACGTTATCAGCCCCTAAGCCAGATCTGAAACCTCACACACCTCGTGCCGTTACCATTGTTATCGAAAAAGATTTGATCGGTGCAGTAATCGGACCCGGTGGAAAAGTGGTTCAGGATATCCAGAAAACTACTGGTGCAACTATCGTAATTGAAGAAGTAGCGAATAAAGGTATCGTTAATATCTTCGCTAATAATCAAACAGTTATGGATGCGGCTGTGAAGCGTGTTAAAGCGATCGTGGCGGTTCCTGAGGTTGGTCAAGTTTATGACGGTGTGGTGAAATCCATTATGCCTTTTGGAGCGTTTGTAGAATTCATGCCAGGAAAAGATGGCTTACTTCACATCAGCGAAATCAAATGGGAAAGGCTTGAAACCATGGATGGCGTAATGGAAGTGGGTGAGGAAGTGAAGGTGAAACTGGTGGAAGTCGATAAAAAAACAGGCAAATTCAGACTTTCAAGAAAAGTGCTTTTGCCTAAACCTCCAAAAAAGGAAGAAGCTCCTAGTGCCTGATCCTTGTTAATGCAGGATTTTGGAACTAAATTTTGAAAATTACGTGTTTGACTTAAAGGTAAAAGTATAGCTCGATGAGACAGCTTAAGATCAGTAAACAAATCACCAACCGTGAAAGCCAGTCACTGGATAAATATCTTCAGGAGATTGGTAAGGTAGATTTATTGACTCCGGACGAAGAGGTTGAGTTAGCCAAAAGAATTAAGGAAGGAGACCAGATCGCATTGGAAAAACTTACGAAAGCCAATTTGCGATTCGTGGTGTCGGTGGCGAAGCAATATCAAAATCAGGGTCTCTCATTAGGTGATTTGATCAATGAAGGAAATTTGGGTTTGATTAAGGCTGCGCAGCGCTTTGATGAAACACGTGGTTTCAAATTCATTTCCTACGCAGTATGGTGGATTCGCCAATCTATTCTTCAGGCATTGGCTGAGCAGTCACGCATCGTTCGCCTTCCATTGAACCGAGTAGGATCACTGAATAAAATTTCAAAAACGTTTTCCGAACTGGAACAAAAGTACGAGCGCGAACCTTCTCCGGAAGAGTTAGCAGAAGTGCTGGAGGTAACTACGGCAGAGGTTGTGGATACGATGAAGATTTCAGGGCGTCACGTTTCGATGGATGCGCCATTCGTGCAAGGTGAAGAAAACAGTTTGCTGGATGTATTGGAGAACGACAGTGAAGAAACTCCAGACTCAGGCTTGATGACCGATTCGCTTCGCAGAGAAGTACAGCGCGCACTAAGTACATTAACGCAGCGTGAGTCGGATGTCATTACGTTGTATTTCGGTCTGAATGGTGAACATGCAATGACGCTGGAAGAGATTGGGGAGAAGTTTAATCTCACCCGTGAGCGCGTACGCCAGATCAAGGAAAAGGCAATCCGAAGATTACGCCACACCTCTAGAAGCAAAGCATTGAAACCTTATCTAGGGTAACTATTGTTATAGCATCAAAATGAATAGAAGGTCTCAATTTTTGGGGCCTTTTTTTATCCAATGAAAGCATTTTAAGTATGGCAGAAACACAGGCAAAAGTTCTAATAATAGGTTCAGGACCAGCAGGTTATACAGCTGCTATTTATGCAGCGCGTGCAGGCATGAGCCCCATTCTTTACACAGGTGGCCAACCAGGCGGTCAGCTTACAACCACTAACGATGTGGAGAATTTTCCAGGTTATCCTGAAGGAATTAATGGCCCACAAATGATGATGGATTTGCAAAAGCAGGCAGAACGGTTTGGCACAAAAATCAATTACGGCCTTGTCACTTCCGTGGATTTCAATTCTCATCCATTTAAAGTTACGGTTGATGAAAAAGACATTGTCGAAGCAGAGTCAGTAATCATTGCAACCGGTGCGAGTGCAAAATATTTAGGACTTCCTTCCGAAGAGAAATTTGCCAACAGGGGTGTATCCGCCTGCGCAGTGTGTGATGGCTATTTCTATCGAGGCAGAGAAGTGGCTGTGGTAGGAGCCGGAGATTCCGCTGCAGAAGAAGCTACTTACCTTTCAAAGCTATGCACAAAAGTTCATTTGATTGTGCGAAGAGAAGAGATGCGTGCATCCAAGATTATGCAGCAACGTGTGAAGAACACGCCTAATATTGAGATTCATTGGAACAGTGAGACGGAAGAGGTGCTGGGCGATGATCAAGGGGTAACAGGAGTGAGAATTGTCAATAACAAAACGGGGGCGAAGAAAGACTTGTCAGTGCAAGGATTCTTTTTGGCGATAGGGCACAAGCCTAACACCGATATTTTCAAAGGTGTGCTTGAGATGGATGAAGCAGGCTACATCAAGGTTCAGCCGGGGTCTACAAAAACAAATGTTGAAGGAGTGTTCGCAGTAGGTGATGTGGCCGACAGAGTTTATCGCCAAGCCATCACTGCCGCAGGTTCTGGCTGTATGGGCGCGTTGGATGCTGAGAAATACTTAGCAGCAAAAGAAGCAGAACTTGTTCATTAAAATCGTCAGATGAAACTGGATATCCTCGTTCTTGCTGCTCATCCTGATGATGCCGAGCTAGGCTGCGGTGGCACAATCTTACGCCAGATTTCTTTAGGGTATAAAGTGGGCATCGCTGATCTTACCCGAGGAGAGCTGGGAACAAGGGGTACCCCTGAATCGCGCGATCGTGAGGCTGCTGATGCTGCAAAAGTATTAGGTGTTTCTGTTCGCGATAACCTTGGTCTTAGGGATGGATTTTTCAGTAATACGGAGAATGATCAACTCAAAGTTGTGGAAGCCATTCGAAAGTATCAGCCAGAAATCGTTTTGACAAACGCAATCTTTGATCGTCATCCTGATCACGGAAAAGGAGCTGACTTGGTAAGCACTTCTTGCTTTCTTGCCGGGCTTGAAAAAGTCGTGACCACTCACAATGGAGCTGCGCAAAGAGCCTGGAGACCAAAAGTGGTTTATCATTTTATTCAGAGCCAGCTTATCCAACCGGATTTGATCGTAGATATCTCTGATTTTTGGGACAGGAAAATGGAGGCAGTGCGTGCCTTCAAAACACAATTTTATGATCCTTCCAGCAAAGAGCCTGAAACCTATATTTCCAATCCGGGTTTTTTAAAGCTCTTAGAATCACGCGCCAATGAATTTGGCCATGCGATAGGAGCGAAATTTGGTGAAGGATTTACCGTGAGAAGATTTATTGGTGTGAACAATCTTTTCGATCTAAAATAATTTCAAGGCGCTAACCGATTGATCTTCCAGGCACCGTCTGCTTTCGTATAAACAATTCTATCGTGCAGTCGACTCGCACGCCCTTGCCAGAATTCAATTTCAAAAGGATCAACTTCAAATCCTCCCCATTGATGAGGCTTAGGAAGAACTTCTTTGCCTTCAAATTTTTTTTCAATTTCGGCAACACGCTCCACTAGAATTTTACGATCATTGATAATACTGCTCTGCGGTGATGCCCAAGCTCCCACCTGACTTCCCCTGGGCCGACTTTGAAAATAATTCTCTGATGCCTCAACGCTTATTCGCGCAGCAACACCCTCAATTCTTATTTGGCGTTCAAGGTCTGGCCAGAAAAAAGTCAGCGCACACGATGGATTTTTATCCAGTTCTTTACCCTTTTGACTTTGATAATTCGTGAAGAAAATAAACTTCCCTTTTTCCACCCCTTTCAGCAACACAATTCTGCCCGAAGGCCTTCCATCTTCCGTTACGGTCGACAACGTCATGGCATTAGGCTCCGCCACCTCAGATTTACAGGCTTCATCAAACCAATGCTCAAATTGCGCTATCGGATTTTGATTTACATCCCCTATATCAAGGGAGGCTTTGGAATATTCTTTTCGCAGCTCAGCAACTGATTTCATGTGGTACGGATTGTTTTTCGATAAAAATAGAACTTAAAATAGTCTTAATTCGGGTAACTTAGTATCATTGCCAGCGTTCAAAATTCAAGCATGGATTTCTTTAAATATAAAACAAAATTGGTTCCTAAGGCGGGTCGAATCCTTGTCTCTGAACCATACCTTCCAGATCCTAATTTTGAAAGAACGGTAATCTTGATGACGGAGCACAACCAAGAAGGATCGATCGGCTTTATCTTGAACAAGCCTGCAGATAATCTTGTGGGTGATCTGATGGAAGACTTAAGGAAATACAAAGGACCACTTTTCATCGGAGGTCCAGTACAACAGGATACGCTTCACATTCTTCACCGAAAAGGAGACATAGAAAACTCAGTAAAGATTGCAGAAGGCGTGTATTGGGGCGGAAATTTTGAAGACATTGTGATTAAGTTAGAGACTAATCAATTACTCTCCAGCGATATTAAATTCTTTTTGGGATACAGCGGCTGGTCTCCCGGACAGTTGGACGAGGAGTTGAATGTCGACTCCTGGATTGTGACCGAAAATGTAAACGAAGAATTTGTATTTGAAACCACCTACGATCAAATGTGGAGAAAGGCCTTGAAAGACCTGGGAGGGCGCTATTCGGTATTTTCGAATTACCCAACCGACCCCCGAATGAATTGAAGGATTTTAGTACTTTTACACCTCTTAAATTGGATTTAAAATAGCATGGAAAACGAACGGGAGATTGGAGCAGTTGACAGAGCTGAAGTAACGGTAGAAGCGAATGATACTTTACCCCAGGCGGGTGAGTTGCATGCTGAGGATTTATTTGCCGATGGCGTTGCCGAACCTGTGATGATTGATGAAACCGTTGACTATGCTTCCTTTTCAAAGAAGGATTTCGTGGAGCTTTTAAAAGGGCTTTTAAAAACGGATGACTACAAGCGAATTGATGTCATTCTGAAAGAAGTAAAACCTCTGTTTGACGAAGTGCGCGAAAAAGCCAAAAGCGAGGCATTAAAAAAATTCAAAGAAGAAGGAGGCCTTGAAACTGATTTTGAGTTTAGAGCAGATGAATTTGATATCGCGTTCGATGCAAACTACAAATTGCTGAGAGACAAACGCAGTGCGTATTATAAAAGCCTGGAAGATCAAAAATCAGAAAACTTTCGAAAGAAGGGTGAGCTTTTAGAGCGATTCCGTGCATTGGTTGATGGAGAAGATTCAGAGCATTCATTCAGAACATTCAAAGAGATACAAAACGAATGGAAGAACATTGGACCGGTGGCGGCAGCGCAGGCACGTCCACTCTGGGCAAGTTATAATGCATTGGTAGACCGATTCTACGATCAGCGAAGCATCTATTTTGAGCTTAAAGAGCTGGACAGAAAGAAAAACCTCGAGCAGAAAATTGAACTCTGCAACAAAGCAGAGAAAATCAACACCGAGAATCTAAACAATGCAGTAAAGGAACTCAATGAACTTCATCATGAGTTCAAGCATATAGGTCCGGTGCCCCTTGAATCAAAAGATGCTGTATGGCAAAGATTTAAAGCCGCAAGCGATGCTGTGTATGAGAAACGTGATCAGTTTCTTTCCAATCTACAGACCGAATTAAAAAGCAATCTGGAAAAGAAGCAGGCGATTTGCGAAGCGGTATTACCTTTTGCCACATTTGCTTCTGATAAAATCAAAGAGTGGAATCAGAAAACTCAGGAAGTTCTAGCAATTCAAAAGAAGTGGGACGCTGTGGGTGCGATTCCAAGGAACAAAACAAAAGACATCAACAAAAGTTTCTGGAGTTCTTTCAAACAATTCTTTCACAATAAGAATGTTTTTTTCAAAAAGCTGGATGAAGAGCGTGGCAAGAACCTCAAACTTAAATTAGAGTTAATTGAGAGGGCAAAACAGTTGCAGGAAAGCAATGATTGGGAAAAAACGGCAAAAGAACTGAAAGACTTACAACAGCAATGGAAAGAAGTTGGGCCGGTGCCCGAGAAGCAGCGCGAGAAGGTTTTTCAGGAATTCAAGACTGCTTGTGACTATTTCTTCGAACACAGAAGAACGCAATTGGAGCAAGTTGATAAAGACCAGGAAGAAACGCTTGCTAAGAAAGAAGCCATCATAGAAGAGATGATTCAGTTGGCCCAGAGTGGCAACGGTTCAAGAGAACTGTTACACAATCTTCAAAATCAATTTAACTCACTTGGATTTGTACCAAAGCGAGCTATCAACTCTATTAAGGATCGCTTCAATGAAGCTTCGCAAAAGTTACTTTCCTCGTTGCAAGGCTTATCGGAAGATGAAAAAGCTGAAATGACCCTGGAGGTTCAGATGAATGGCTTTCGCAATGATCCTAATGGCGAGCGTAAGTTGTTTCATAAAGAACAGAGCATTCGCAAGCAGATTAGCAAAGTTGAAAACGATATTGCCGTGTTGCGCAATAATCTTGAATTCTTCGGCAGGTCAAAGAATGCTGATAAATTCAAGGAAGAGTTTAACGAAAAGATCAATGTAGCAACCGAGCATCTGAACCAGCTCAAAAAGCAGTTAAAAATATTGAAGACTGCCTGATAAAAGATTTGCAAAGACAACTTCTTCCTTTATTTTTGCACCTCGTTTTCGCCTCCTTAGCTCAGCTGGTAGAGCAACTGACTTGTAATCAGTAGGTCGCTGGTTCGATTCCGGCAGGGGGCTCTTAAGGTAAGAGGCAGCCATGATTTGGTTGCCTTTTTTTATTGAACTAGCCGATTGCCTTCCACCAATATGCATTTTCCAGACTATAATTACAATTTCATTACATTTGATTATGAAGTTGTTATGGATTGTTTGCTTTTTGATCTCACAGCAAGAAGTACCTTTTAAGCCGAAGGAGGAGTTCTCCATTGAGCTTGATTATACATTCAAACAACGCCCTGCTTCCGCTACCAACACATTAGAGTTTAAGGAAGGCAGACAGGTGACTGAAAAAAACAATGGCCCTTTGCCACATCTTGCTTTTAAGTTAAAATTTCTGAAAGCCGATGCAGACGAAATCAGGATGAAGGCGATTAATGATAAAGGTGGCATCATGGTGACTCGAAAAATACAATTGAATGAAGTCATTAACATCCAGATGGGCTTTATGGATGACATAAAAGATCGCATAGCTCCCAGCACTCACGAAGTTTTCATTTATACCTTGTCAGCAAAGAAAACCGAAATAAAAAAAATCCATTTGGAAATTTTAGAGGACGGCACTTTTTTAGTCAATGGCGAAAAGCGCGGTAAGTTCTGATTACCAATTCCCCACTAATCTTTACCTAATACATTCTGTATAAATCCGATTGTTAAAAGATTCTTAAGGAGTCCATGTCGGGTAAATTTTTGCGTTACTTAGAGCTTTAAAAATTATCTATGAAGGTTTCCATCCTGAGTTTTGTCCTAGTGTTTTCAACTCTTTCCAGTTATTCACAGTCATCACAGCCCAGCGCTTCTGAAATTAAGCTCAAACTAAAGAAACTAAATTTTCTCGGATCGGTGCTTTACGTAGCGGCACACCCTGATGATGAGAATACAAGAGCCATCGCATACCTTTCGAATGAACGATTAGCGGCCACAGCGTACTTATCGATGACACGCGGTGATGGAGGTCAAAACCTGATTGGCCCGGAATTAAGAGATTTACTTGGTGTAATCCGAACACAAGAGTTATTGGCAGCTCGCAAAATTGACGGTGGTCAGCAATTCTTTACAAGGGCCAATGACTTTGGGTTCTCCAAAAATCAAAAAGAGACTTTTGACATTTGGGGGAAGAATGAAATTCTGTCCGATGTAGTTCGAATCATTCGAAAGTATCAGCCGGATATTATCATCACTCGATTTCCACCGGATGAACGTGCCGGGCATGGACACCACACAGCCTCAGCGATACTTGTTCAAGAAGCTTTCGACCAGACTGCAAAATCAGATGCATATCCTGAGCAGCTAAAGGAATTACTTCCATGGCAGGCAAAACGCATCTTCACTAATACGGGGCGCTGGTGGAACACAACAATTAATGAGACCTCTCCTGGCGTTACAACTTTAAATGTTGGGACTTATAACGCTTTATTAGGAGAGTCGTACTCAGAAATGGCTGCTGAAAGCAGGACACAACATAAAAGTCAAGGTTTTGGAAGCGCAGGAAGGAGAGGAGATGCGCCCGAATTTTTTGAGTTTGTAAAAGGTGATGCGCCAAAGCAAGATATTTTTGATGGCATAAACACCACCTGGAGCCGCGTTAAGGGCGGAGAAAATATTCAGGTTTTAGTAAACAGAGCAATCCAGGAATTTGACCTGGAGAATCCATCAAGATCAATCCCGCTACTTCTTGAAATAAGAAAGAATGTGATGGCTGTTGAAGATGGCGTTTGGAAAGCACGAAAGCTAAGCGAGGTCAATGACTTGATTCAAGCGTGCTGTGGGCTTTATGCTGAGGCTATTTCAGATTATTATTTTGCCGTTCCTGGTGAAAAAATAACAACAACGTTTGAATTGATAAACCGATCTGGTGCAGAGGTAAATCTTACTTCAATCTCATCTGCTGCCCTTTCAAAGGACAGTTCTTTTGTTATGTCCTTAAAAAATAATTTACCTCTTTCATTCAAGGTGAATTCCATACTTAAAAAGTCTTCGGATTTCTCAGGCCCCTATTGGTTAAAGGAATCTCACTCACAGGGCATGTTCACCGTGAGCAACTCCAACATGATTGGTATGCCAGAAAATAATGCTGCGATTGAGTTCATAGCAAATTTCAAAATTCAGGGCGAGCCGCTTTCTTTAAGCATTCCTGTTCGGTTTAAATGGACTGATCCTGTGAAAGGAGAACTCTACCGACCAGTAGAAATTGTGCCACCCGTATTTTTGAACCTCACCGCCTCGGTGTACTTATTCAATGACCAGTCTCCTAAAGAAATAGAAGTACTTGCAAAATCCGCTTCTTCCAATAAAATTAATCCCGTTATAAAACTTGAATTACCGCAGGGGTGGCGCAGTGATCCTGTTTCAATTCCCGTTTCATTTCAAAAACGAGGTGAAGAGATAAAGGTAAAATTCAAAGTAATCCCCGCGAGGGAAGAAACGAATGCCACTATGAGTGTGATTGCCGAATTGAATGGAATAGTTACTGATCGAGGACTGCAGCTAATCAATTATGATCACATTCCGATTCAAACACTGCTACCCAAAGCCCAGGCAAAAGTAATCCGCATAGATTTAAAGAAAGAAGGTGCATTGATTGGTTACATTCAGGGTGCTGGAGATGAAGTCCCCGGTGCCCTTCGAAACATGGGCTACGAAGTTTGGGAGATGAAGAATGAGGAAATTACAAAAGCAAACTTGAAACGACTTGATGCTGTTGTGCTTGGAATCCGGGCGCTCAATACTAATGATCGTATCCGTTACATCATGCCTGATCTTTTAGAGTATGTGAAGCAGGGGGGCACAATGGTGGTTCAGTATAACACCAGTAATGAGCTTGCCATAGATCCCTCTGGGTTTTCTCCTTATCCGATTACGCTAGGGCGCGATCGGATCACAGAAGAGAATAGCCCAGTGCGTATCTTAAAGCCAGGTCATCCCATTCTAAATTACCCCAACAAAATTTCAGAAAAAGATTTCGAGGGATGGGTTCAGGAAAGAGGACTTTATTTTCCATCCTCGTGGGATTCAAAATATGAAACCATCATCTCTGGCAATGACACAGGAGAACAGCCTAAGGATGGAAGTATACTGGTAGCCGGCTATGGCGAAGGGCACTATATTTACACCGGCCTTTCATTCTTCAGAGAGTTGCCGGAAGGAGTGACCGGAGCGTACAAGCTGTTCACCAATATGGTGTCGCTAAAAAAGAATAAGAAGCCGGAAAATCAAAAAGTAAAAACCAAGTCAAAATGAATGAGATAGAACGCCCTCCAGTGTTTAAGCAGTGGCGCCATTGGTATTGGTTAGTGCTGGGCACGATGGCACTTCAAGTGATTTTATATGCACTCCTTACGCTTAGCTTTTCATGAATTACATTGACTGGATTGTTCTGATCGGGACCATCGCTTTTATCGTTCTCTATGGCACATGGAAAACACGCGGAAGCAAAAATATCGAGGGCTACCTGAAGGGAGATAACTCGATGAAGTGGTGGATGATTGGTGTTTCGATTATGGCCACTCAAGCCAGTGCAGTTACCTTTCTCTCCACACCGGGGCAAGCGATGGAAGATGGCATGAGGTTCCTGCAATTCTATTTTGGCTTACCTCTCGCTATGGTAATCATTTCAATAACCATGGTGCCGATCTATTATCGCCTGAAAGTATTTACTGCTTACGAATACCTTGAAACACGTTTTGATTTAAAAGTCAGAACGTTGGCCGCGATATTGTTTTTATTGCTTCGCGGGCTTTCCGCAGGAATTACACTCTTCGCACCGGCACTTGTTCTTTCTACCATTCTTGGATGGAACATCCTGTTCACCACCATGATGATTGGACTGTTAGTAATTATCTACACCGTTTCAGGAGGAACAAAAGCGGTCAGCCTTACTCAACGTCAGCAAATGACTATTATCATGGGAGGTATGATCCTCGCGGGCATCATTGCCTATACCTTGTTGCCGGATGAGCTTTCATTCACCGATACCATTCGTGTTGCCGGTGAATTGGGAAAGTTGAATATCATTACTACAGACTTCAGTTTAAGTGATCGTTTTAACATCTGGTCAGGGCTACTGGCCTCTACATTTTTATTCCTCTCGTACTTTGGAACCGATCAATCACAGGTAGCGCGTTACCTCAGTGGCAAATCACTGGTGGAAAGCAGAATGGGTCTAATCTTCAACGGATTACTTAAGATACCTATGCAGTTTATCATTCTCTTCATTGGGGTGCTGGTATTTGTCTTCTTCTTGTTCAATCAACCGCCCGTTTTTCATAATCAAACGCTGAAGGCTGAGGCGATGAAAACCGATATGGCAGATTCCATTCAATTTCTGGATGACCAATATCAAACCGTTTACGCAAGCAAAAGGAAGTCGGTGGAAAATCTAGTGAGGGGAATAAAATCAGAAGATCAGACTATTATTGAAAACTCAAAACTTGAATATCAGTCAATTAAAAAGGAGGAAGACAAAATCAGAAAAGAAGTAAAAACAAAAATTGCCAAGGCCATTCCTTTGGCGAAGACTCAGGATCGAGATTACATGTTTTTAAATTTTGTTCTCACTTATTTACCCCATGGAATTGTAGGGCTTTTGATTGCTGTGATGTTTTCAGCAGCAATGTCCTCTATGGCATCAGAACTCAATGCACTTGCTTCAACTACTACGGTTGATATTTATAAACGATCCTTCAACACAACAGCAGATCCATTGCATTACGTAAAAGCATCCAAAGCATTTACTATTTTGTGGGCTATGATTGCCATGTCATTTGCTATTCTCGCCAACCAGGCAGAGAATCTCATACAGTTTGTGAATATCGTGGGCTCTTTATTTTACGGAACGATATTAGGAATCTTCTTAGTTGCCTTTTATCTGAAACGAGTAGGTTCTACAGCAGTGTTTATAGGTGCAATCATTGGCGAACTATCCGTGCTCGCTTGCTATTTCTACTTTTATGAAGAGATAGCGTTTTTATATTACAATATTATTGGATGTGTGGTAGTGATAGCGATTAGCCTGTTGCTACAACTTTTTCTAAATAAGACTAGCGAATAAAAGAGAAAACGTGCTTGCCTGCAGTAGAGCCAACTCTACCGGTTCCGAGCGTTGTTTTAGACCATTGTAGCGAGAGTGTTAGTGATGTCTCCGTTATGGATTCTATGAGCACTTCTACACCATCATCACGTTTAAATGACTTACCTGCTGTGCTCGTAAACGACCACGTGCCGGTTGCAGGCCAAACAACACCTCCATTGGTTGTTGTATAGTTTGATGTTGTAAACATAAGGGTCATGTTTTTAAAATCATTGGTAGCGATTCCATCAATCGTAGTGCTTTGAAGGTTCCATGCCTTTGATTTGAGTATGATCGCTACCTTTTCCGATTCGGGAGTGGAAGGAGCAGGGGTAGACTTGGATTTGCACGCTGCCAGCCCCAGGGCCGCCATTATAAATAGTAAGGAAAGAATCCGCATAGTTAATTTCATGCTAATCAAGTTTTATTTTCTCAAGAATTTGGCCGTGAATCGGGCGTTACCCGAAGTAATCGAGAAGGCATAGATCCCAGGCATATAGGCATTAAGTGGGATTTCAATCGCATTGGAAATAAATTCAATATCTAAAACCTGACCGCCATCTGCCCGATATACTTGAATGCGCTTTTGATCATCTCCCGGTACCTCAAAGGTAATCTTATCCTCTGCAGGGTTCGGATAATAACGAATACCGTGTAGCAAATTCTGTGAATGCACATCGCCTGTAACAATAATTGCTATGTCGTCAGAGAAATCACTAATGCATCCGGCATCCGTTACCTGAACTTTATAAATGCCTTTAGCCGTAACAGTAAAGGTCTTATTCGTGGCGCCTGAGATTGCCGCTCCATTAAAAAACCATTGATTCCCTGTGGCTGCGCTCGAAGTCAATACAGGTGATTCGGTATTAAGGCCAGAAGTGATGATGGTCGGTTTCGCTGGCTTGGTGCAAGGAGGTGTTTGTTCGGTTCCAAGCACAGTGAAATCGTCAGCTGATATTCCAGAAAATCCCACATTTGCTACTCTTATTTTTCCAGTTGTTGCATCAGCAGGAACAGTCGCAGTAATGGAGGTGGTTGACGAGCTGGTGATTGTCGCCAATTTCTCATTGAAGAATACTTGATTATCTGCATTAGTAGAAGCAAAATTCAAACCTGTAATCACAACACTACTTCCGGGAAGACCACTGACCGGTGTAAATTCAGTAACGGTGGGAAACACCACAAAATTCAACGGGCTCGTGGCCACTTCAGAACCAATACCTACCGTAATCTTTCCTGTTGTTGCACCGGCAGGAACTGTTGCCGTAATAATTGTACCGGTTGACTCTGTGGGTATCACCGCCACTCCATTAAATTTAACAACGTTATTTTCAGGGATCGGATCAAAGTTAGTACCGGTAATTTGCACTTTAGTTCCAACCGGCCCGCCCGTTGGATTCAATCCAAGAATTGCAAGGCCGCCTGCGGTTGTGACAGTAAACACATCAGCACTTGTTGCGGTCTCTGATCCAACAGTTACTGTAACATTTCCCGTAGTAGCATTTGCTGGAACTGTTGTTGCTATCGAAGTAGCCGTGCTGCTGGTAACAGTTGACTGAACATTATTAAAACGAACAATGTTATTGGCGGGAGTGGTGCTGAAATTTGTTCCCTTAATAATTACCTGAGATCCGGGGCTTCCAATGGTTGGGTTTAGGCTTGTAATCGTTGGTGAAGTTGCACTGGTAACCGTAAATACTCCCGTACTTATTGCCGATTGGCCACCTACTGTAACAGTTATATTACCGGTAGTTGCACCAACGGGAACAGTTGCAGTAATACTTGTGCTTGAGCTTGCTGTGACCGTAGCAACCGTATTGTTAAACTTCACAACATTATTTGCAGGCGTAGTGCTAAAGTTGCTGCCGGTAATAATAACACTTGAACCAATTTGTCCGCTAATTGGGTTAAAAAAAGCGATGGTGGGTGCCGTTGAGGTAACCTGAAAACTCGTTGAACTGGATGCCGTTTGACCACCCACAGTAACAGTGATTAATCCCGTTGTTGCTCCAGTAGGTACCGCGACAGACAAACTAGTGGAAGTAGGTGTTCCGTTGACGGTGGCCGTTACACCATTAAATTTTACAATATTGTTTGCCGCAGTTGTACTAAAATTGGTACCCGTAATTGTCACTGCGGTTCCAACAGGTCCACTTCCTGGTGAAAAACTGGTTATTGTTGGTGACGAGGCAGTAGTCACCTGAAATGATGCTACGCTTGTTGCTGTCGCTGTACCTACGGTCACGGATATAGGCCCTGTCGTGGCTCCTGACGGTACGGTCGTGGTAATGCTAGTGGCAGTGCTGGCAGTCACCGTTGCCGTTGTATTATTGAACTTAACAATATTGTTAGCAGTCGTTGTGCTGAAGTTTGTTCCAGTAATGGTAACGGGTGATCCAATAGCTCCGGAAGTAGGAGTGAATCCGCTAATCGTTGGCACTGTTCCTGATCCTGGCGCAATTCCGGTAACAGGAATACCTTGAGAGACCATGCCAGCAGACGACAAGATAATATTGCCTGAGGTTGTTCCTCCAGTGGCAGGGTTAAATCGCACCTTAATAATCTGGTCTTTTAACTCACCATTTACAGGTGTCAAAGTAAGTGAAGGCGTAAAGACAGTGGTGGTTGAAAGCTCAAAATTTGCGGGCGCAGTAATGATAAGATTACCTGTTAAATATGATGCAGTAAGTCTAAAAGACTGTGTGCTTGAAGCAAAACCTATTCCGGAAGAAGTGAAGTCTGTGAGTAATGCAAAAACAGAAAGCGATGGAGAAATGGTTGTAGCCTTACCACTTACTTGTACGGTACTGGGCGTGCCGAAGGAGGCGCTGGTAATAGAAATTGTTCCAGTGTGATTTCCTGACGCATTGGGAAAATAGCGGACAAAAATTGGTGCGCTGATGGATCCATTCACTGGTGATAAGGATACCGATGATCCAAAACCAGCTGACGGCTGCAATGAAACCTGAAATTGCGCAGGAGCTGTGATGGTGAAAGCATTTACTCCAAGATTGGCTCCAGATACGCCAAAGCTCTTGATGTCAGAAGGGAAGTTGGTAGCTGAGAGAAATTCCGGGAGGGTAGTTGGGCTAACGCTTTTGGCAGGAGTGGCTCCGGAGAGCACTGTTATAGCGTAATCTTCAGTTTCGCCCCAGGTATACGTACCACAGGCCACGATATTCGTAGGGGTCGATGTCTCCACTAAAACAATTCTCATTCGGGTATTCGAAATTGCAGGAGTTCCTGCCGGAACGGTTACTGGAAATGTCTCCTCATGAGTTGTTGATGAAACTGTTGTAGTTGCTGCAACGATCTCATTGGCATCCGCAAAATCCAAATCTCCGTTCCAGTCAATAAATGCTCTGACTGATTTACTATAATTACCGCTGCACGTGCCGAGGGTAACTTTCAAGTCGTAAGTTTGGCCAGCCGTTACAAACCCAACAAGTGAGGTGTTATCGGTGTACGATTCACAAATACCAGTCGGGCTTACATTATTAATTCCGGCAAACGTTACCTTATCAATTCTATCATAATTTTGACTGGTAGCATAAGAAGCACAATATCCTGATACTACAAAATTAGCCACCGAGGATCTTGTTCCTAAACTATTCGTCACGGTAATAGGAGCAGTAACCGCTCCGGCCGGAACTGTTGCCGTCATTGATGTTCCCTGACTATTGATTGAACCTACCGTTGCTGATACGGTTCCAAATTTTACCGTTGAACCCGCCACAAAGTTTTTTCCGGTGATCGTTACGTTGGTCCCAACATTGCCGTAAGGAGGGTAGAAGCTTGTAATTTGTGGAGCCGGAATTTCCGGGCAATAGGCGGCATAGTCCCAAGCGGTTCCGCTGTTGGGAGCATACATGCGAATGACACAAAAATTTGGTTTGGCTGGATCATAAGTGTAATTAAATTTCAATGTATTTGAACCACTAACTAATCCGTTGGTACTGGCAACAAGAACATTATCATAAAATATATCCATCTGATCGGTGATGGTATACATTTCGTAAGTTACCCTTACTTCACCCGAGCCAGAACCTAGGATGTGGGTAGTAAACGTTGTTCCCTGTCCACCCGATGATTGCGTAACGCTGCAATCCACAATGCCATTAATCTTAAAATCAGAAGTACCCGTGCAGCCATTGGCATCTTTCGCAATCACGGAATAAGTACCCACGGATAAGCTATAGTTTGTCGCAGGTTGAAAAGTTGCTCCACCATCCATGGAATAGGTATAAGGAGCGGTGCCGCCTGATGCAGCAAAAGTAAAGGAGGTTTTATTGGTCGTGGTGACGGATACCGAAATTGAAGGGCACACGAAAAAATTTGAAGCAGAAGTTGCCGTTTGTCCACCAACCGAAACGGTGATCGGACCGGTAGTCGCTGCAGTGGGAACTGTAACCGTTAGGGAAGTGGCCGATGCCGATGTGACCGTTGCTGTTATACCATTAAACTTGACAAGGTTGTTGGCAGATGTAGGACTAAAGTTGGTACCCGTGATCGTGACACTTGAACCAACAATTCCTCTGACGGGTGCGAAACTTGTAATTGTGGGAGGTGGAACGGTAAAGTTATTAGTAGATGTAGCCGTTGCTGTACCAACGGTGACGGTAATTTTTCCTGTCGTAGCACCGGTAGGCACGGTTGTCACAATACTGGTAGCCGTTGGTGTTCCCGAAATGGTTGCAACAACACCATTAAACTTTACGATGTTGTTAGCAGCTGTTGTGCTAAAATTTGTTCCGGTAATGGTTACCGACTGGCCAACGATACCACTGAGAGGAGTGAAGCCGGAAATGGTAGGCTGAGAAAAGGCAGCGATGGTTGTCACTAACAGCACCACAAGAAGAACGTTTTTTTTAGCCATGACTTCAGAAGTATAGGATTTACTTAACCAAATGTATCACATAGCTATGGTTAAGCCCAATACCCTAAAGCAGGTATTTTACCGAGGTCAACAAAATGGTTACTCAAAAAAAAGGCCGCTCTTTTGGAGCGGCCTTTCGTAATTGAGACTTTCAGATTTGAAGTTAATCTCTGTTAGCTCCGGTACCGTAGTGAATATCCATTATCTTTTTCACACCACTCTTTGACATATATGGTGATGTGGAAGGATTGGTTGAAAATCCTAAGCCAACAGTATAACTGCCGCTTGCGTCTCCAACATTAGGATCGATGTCACTTCCAAGGCCTTTATAATAATTATTGCCCGTATATTGTGTGCCACCTGCAGTAACAGTTACTGCAGATACTTTGCCTGCGGTTACAGTAGAAGTTGCTGTCGCGCCAGTGCCCCTAGTAGATTTAATTCTTACTTCAGTTCCTGACGGATAGTTATCTCCAGCACGATATACCTCAATACCAGTAATTACCCCATTTTGAACAATGACATTACCCTCAGCCTTATTAGCTGCTCTTCCTGAATTCGCAGAATTTGAAGTTGCCGCTCCGGGCTGATATGTTGTTCCAGGATCAAGAATAATAACAGCCGCACCATTTATATATCCTGAACCCGCATTCGTCAAAGTAATTGAAGTGACCACTCCATTTGTGATCTTTGCCGTAGCTGTTGCACCCGATCCTGCTTTAGTTGGATCGACAATTAGAACACTTGGAGCTACAATATAACCTGAACCACCCACAGTAACATCAATTTCCTGAATTGCCTTATCAGCAAATTCCGCAGTTGCTGCTGCACCTGATCCAGACAAAATTGTTATTGTAGGAGTGCTAGTGGGATAATATCCGAATCCAGGGTCAGTAACATTAATACCGATGACGCGACCATCTTGACCAAGAATTGCAGTAGCTGCTGCAACTTTAGATCCCGTACCTGTAAAGTCTGGATTTGAAATCACGACCTTAGGAACATTTGTATAATACTTGTTGTCCAGAGTATTAATCGTTCCTGGATTAGTCACCTGAATTGATGACAAACCAAGACCCTGCCATACCACCGATCCTGCTGCACCTCCTAATGCTTTAGGAGTTATTGTGATCGCAAATGTTCCATTATTATAACCAGCACCAGCATTCGTAATTGTGATACCTGAAATTGTACCGTTAGTAACGGTTGGAGTCAACACAGCGGTTGTTGTTCCTGCACCGAAAGTTCCAACAGGGAGTGAAATGGTTGGAGCAGAGGCATAATATTTACCAGCATTCGAAATAGTTACAGCTGTGACAACGCCACCCGTAACAGTAGCCGTTGCTTGAGCAAAGTTTCCTGAAGTAATGAGTACTTCTGGAGCTTGACTAATAAAGCCACCTGTATTCGTTACATTAATTGAGGATAAACCTACACCGGATCCATTCAGTACAGCTGTTGCTGCTGGGAAATTAGTCCCAGTAAATGGCGTACCTCCATTAGGGTTTACTCCATTAGGGAAATTGGTTGCATCAAGAGATTCATTGGAATCGAACGTTGCATTCGCATTTAGGTCATACCAAAAAACAACATTTGGAACAAAATTCATTGTGCCAGGATTGGTAACCCTCACGTTTGCGACACCACCATTGGTGGCATTTACAACAAAACCATTGTTCGATGCAAGAGCACCTGAACCTTCGGTTATAGTTATGGTTGGGGCACTTGTATAACCACTTCCTGGATTAACTATTGCGATTCCGGTTACAACTCCACCAGTTACAGTAGCAGTTGCTGTCGCTTGCGTTCCACCAGCAGGGGGTGCTGTAATCAAAACTCGTGGAGTTCCCTGATAATCTTTTCCACCTGAAGTTAAGTCAATATCACTAATACTTCCATTTCCAGAGATTGTGGCTGTTGCCTGTGCTCCACCACCAGCCTCAAAAGAAACTGTAGGTGCCGTTGAGATGGTTGGAAGAGTGGATTGAGTAACACCCTGACCATAAACGTTTCTTCGTGTAATGGCAGTAACGTCACCATTTGATTCGATGAAGAAAGTCTTATTTGCAACTACATCAGAATATTCAAATTTGATTGGCACTTTAGCATCTGGTGATGACGGAAGTGTGATTGAAAAATCACCATTTGCATCTGTTGCTGTTGTTCCCAAAAATGTATAAGCATAATTCTGAGGTGAGAATATATTGTTAAGACTTGTTGCAGTTGCTGAGTTAGAAGGAGCAGTAGACGTTGTCTTAATAAACTGATTTACGAAACTACTATTCGTCATATCAATATAGGCAGAAATTTGAGTACCGGCAGGTACAACCTCCTTCGTTCTATTAGTCAAATTGGTTTCAATAAAGGCTCTTCCAGAAAGCGTATTGGCAGAAGCACCCGCTGTTGCAAAAATCGCAAAACTATTTCCTAAACTTCTCTGGTTAAAATATTTTAGTAATGCTTGCAGATAATACTGGTTACTTAAATAAGTTTGAATTGTTCCTGGTCCACCTACACCGTTAGTACCACCAGCTGCACCTCCGGTAACGGTTGATACCTGCGTTGCTTCTTTGAAAAATTGATAAGGCAGTGTTACATCTACTTGCCATTCAAAAGTAGTATATCCATTTGCTGAAACTGATCCATGAATGACTCCAACTCCGATATTCTTAAAGGTGAATAAGCCATCTTTACTGGTCGCAGTTTGCTTAACGCCATATTGAGTTATTGTGACGGTCACATCATTTGCAAATCCCTCTGTCTTACCACCATCCTGTGTTGTGATGCTTCCATCAACAACCTGCACCTCATAGGTATAAGGCAAATAAGTCTTCAAACCCGCCTCAAGTGCTAGTGAATCAGCTCTTTTCAACGAGTCAATATACTTCTTGTATTGAAACTCATTCATCGCCATCAACAACTGCAGTGAGTCAGATGCTGAGATTGTTTTCTTAAGGGCGGTTTGTTGTTTTACCAGGTCTTCCTGCGTAAAATCGTCTTTACAAGAAATCACTCCTATCATTAGGATAGCGATTCCCAGTAAGGAAAGTTTAAAATTGGGTAATTTCATATTGAGTTTGGTTTTTGTTTGTGAATAGTTATGTAAAGTTTAGTCTAGAAAATCTTCATCCCAACACTTACGGTAAGCGTACGGCTCTTAAAATCTCCGAGCGGCACATCTGAACCCAGCGTATTGAAATTTTTCAGGTCAGGGAAACCCTGCTGATAGCGAAGGTCAATGTTGATGACATCAAATGACACCTGAACGCCTCCGATTAAAGAGGTGTTGTACTGCTTGAATGTAGATCCCACATTTTCGTAGGTATTCTTATATTGATAGCTCATATTATCACCAGTAACATAAGTCTTATCATTATTTTCAAACACAGCAAAATTCCAGGAATAAGAACCTCCTGCATACAGCTTTGGGCTTAAGCTTTCCATAAGCGGCAAAGAGTATTGCACCAGAACAGGGATTTCCAAAGAATTGAATCTCAGTGTTCGGCTCTTGTAGGTAACAGACTTCATTCCGATAGCGGATAGATCGGAAGTGTAAGAGTCTAACCCCGTAGCGGTGCTCACATACAGTAATTCACCACGTACACCTAAGAAATCAAGAATCTGATAGTTGGCAAAACCGCCAGCACCATAACCGAGGGCATAATCTGTCTTCTGAAATTTGGTAACGTTTCCAAGTACCTTCGCCCCGGCCGAGAATTTACTCTCGTCCTGTGCAAACGCACCCGAACACACCACCACCAGAAGAATTAAAGGGGGTAATCGTTTAAGTAGTTTGATGTTCATATATAGTAGTTTGTTTGGTGTTCAATAAAATAGTAAAGACTCTCTGATCATTTGCTTTTGATAGAGTAATCCCTAATAACAGGTTTACATCCAATGGATTGAAGGAGATAAGGATGGGGCGATAAGGTAAAGCCAAAGACATGAAACAAAATAAAGCCAAAAATGAATTAACAACTCAATATCGTCAATACCATAAAGTAGGTATATTTCTATACGTACTTACCGATACATCATACATTCAAACTTAAAGGATATGACATTAGAACGCACTCCTTATAATTATTAGAATTATAGTGGTGCCTCATTCATGCAAAGTTCAGTGGGCTCTTTAAACTTTACATTAACTAAATATAAACTTTATTTTATTTCGATGTCAATGATTACAAAAAAAATAAGGAATATTTCTACTCCTTATTTTTAATGAATCTAATTGGCTGACTACTTCAGGGTCTTGATCAACTCCTCATTGAGTTTAATATAACCGAAGTCACCATCTTTGCTTGCTTTTGCTTTGGTGAGTGAAAGTTGTGCTGTCTCCAATGCACCTTTTTTATCGCCTAAAGCCTTTTGAATTTTCGCTTTAGTGTGTATATTCCAAAAAGCATCGGGGTTGCCACCGCTGATGCCGAGGTTGATCCATTCCAACGCCTTGTTAAGATCTTTTCCGTTTTCAAAATAGTAGTTTGCTGCGGCTACATAATTTCCAGGATTAACTTTTGTGCCTGCCTCAATGCTCTTCATCACCTTTGAGTCGTAATCAACAGTAAATCCAAGCTTTACAGAAGTATTTTCCCAAGCGAACTGAAGTTTAGCTCCTGAATTATTATCAGCAATGTCTGATATATTAATAGTGAAGGTCTCCACTTTCTCGGCAAGCTTTTCAGGCTTCACTGTCCAGCGAGCAGTTTCTTTGCTCTTATCATAATTGGTTTCATTCAAAGCACCAGCTTTCGGATCAGAGTAAAACATAACGGTCCACTCTTCACCAGGAATGGTGAAGATCAGGTATTCTCCTTTTTTAATGTCTTTTCCTTCTACTTTCACATCATCAGAAAATGACACCACTGTTCCATTGTTGGCACCGGTTCTCCAGATTTGGCCGTAAGGCTGAAGGAAGTCACTTCCTGCACCAAATATTTTTCTTCCTTTGAGCTTAGGACGAGAATAGGTAACCTTAACATCGGTCAATCCTACCACAGAACTCACACTACCCGCAGGGCTAGGTTGAGGTGTTTGGATCTGTGCTAATGTTGCCAGGCTGCAGGCAACGAACAAAAGGGTGAAAAGTTTTTTCATAAGGATGTTTGTTTTTTCAGTGGGCAAAAGTAAGGTTTTTTGTTCTTTAAAAAAGTGCACTACTTTTCGAATGTGATATTTTAAAATGAAACTAGACCAATCTTTTTACCAGCGTGATGATGTTACCCTGATAGCCAGGGAGTTGCTTGGCAAGGTGTTGGTTACACATTTCGATAAAAAATTAACAAGCGGGCTAATTGTTGAAACCGAGGCTTACTCATACAAAGAGCGCGGCTGTCATGCCTTTAACAGTCGACTGACGGAACGCAATAAAATCATGTTTGAAGAGGGTGGTCATACTTATATTTATCTGTGCTATGGCATCCACCAACTTTTTAATGTGGTTACCAATACAAAAGGTCACGCTGATGCTGTACTCATCCGAGCGTTAGAACCCATTGCCGGAATACCGACTATGATGGAACGGGTGAGTGTGCAAAAGGAAAATAGAATTACATCTGGCCCAGGAAAACTGACGAAAGCGTTGGCTATTAATCGAAGTCATAATGGATTTCTCCTGACAAGTAATAAAATTTGGATTGAGGAAGGACAAACCATTGCTCATACACAAATCAATGCTTCGCCCAGAATTGGAATCGACTATGCTGGTGAAGATGCACTGCTTCCCTGGAGGTTTACCGTAAAAGGAAACATGTGGATTAGCAAGTAAACAGGAATTACACCTTCTTATTTTTTGAAATGAAGTTTAAATTTTGACTTTTGTGTTTTGATGTCATGTGTTTCCGATTACGAATATCCCGCAAGCTCCCCATTTCGCTGATTGCATTTTTCCTTCTGACGGGACCACTTTCGTTTGGGCAAATTGCCAGTCGTGATTCACTTAATCGAATTTTTGAATCGGTCAATTCCGCTTATGATGAGCAAAATCCTGTGATCAGTCCAGACGGGCAAACGCTTTACGTTACCATTGCTAATCATCCTCAAAATATTGCCGGTAAAAAAGACCCAGGCGATATCTGGTATGCGATTCGATCTGGCTCAGGCTGGTCTTCACCGATGCATGCCGGGCCAACACTCAACAATAGTGCGTATAACGCAGTGGCTGGATTTAGTGCTGATGGAACGCAACTCTACTTACTTAGCCACTATACCGCAAAAGGGGAAGCACCTAAAACCCAAGGCATCGCAGTGACGAAAAAAAGCTCGACAGGCTGGTCTGCCCCCGAGAATATTTATCTGTCTTATTTCTTAAATCGATCTTCGGCACTTCACGGCTTAGTGCAAGCTGATATTTTCCTATTCTCTGCCGAGTCGTACAATTCGCGAGGAGCAGAAGATATTTATGTTTCGCGCAAAGTTGGAAATGAGTGGCTGGAACCTGTTAATCTCGGAAGCGCAATCAATACTACTTTTCAGGAACTTAGTCCTTGGTTTAGTAATGATTTGAAAACCATTTACTTTTCTTCAAACCGGCCGGAGGGACTGGGTAGTTTTGACATATATTCATCAACTCGCCTGGATGATTCGTGGACTTTATGGTCGGCTCCAATGAACATGGGAACGTTATTGAACTCAGAAGCCAGAGAACTTTTTTATCGCAAACTCAACGGCTACTCCATCTTTACGTCAACGCGAAACAGCGATGGATATGGCGATATTCACATCATTTCAGATTCCTCAAAAAATATTATCGTAGATAGCGTTAAGACCGAGAAGGCAGAAATTATTACGAAGAAAAATTCAACGGTTTGGGTTTCCGGAAGAGTGGTGAATGGAAAAACCAATGAACCGATTGACAAAGCCAGGCTAACCTTTCGCGCTAAGCAGGAAATCATTGTAACTGCTTCCTCTGATGGCTCTTTCTCTTTAGAAGTGCCTGCACATGAAGCCTACATTATACAAGTGGGCGCCAAAAATTATGTAAGTGTACTTGACAAATTAGACATTCACACGTTTGATCTGAACAGGCTTGAAATGAACTTCAAACTGCTGCCTGTTGAAGTAGGGGCTACCGTAAATTTAAAAAGTGTGCTGTTTGAACTCGGTACCACTAAACTTCTCGAAGAATCGTATGATGAGCTCAACGTTGTTGTTGATTTTTTGAGAGCGAATCCACGCGTTGAAATTGAGCTGGAGGGGCATACGGATAATCGGGGAGATGCGAAGAAAAATCTCAAGCTTTCACAGATGCGTGTGCAGCAGGTAAAAGGCTACCTCGTTTCAAAAGGAATTAGTGCCAGGCGAATAAGAGGCCGGGGTTTTGGCGGTCAGCGTCCTATTGCTAACAGTGATTCAGAAGAGGGTCGCAGGCTTAACCGCAGGGTTGAATTCATGATCACAAAAAATTAAGCGCTACTGAAAAGCCTGGCGTGATAAAATCCTGATCACTTCACTTTTGTAATTTCTTCCGATAGGAATCTGATGCGTCCCCAAATCTACATCGGCAGCAGAAAATGCATCCACCTTATCGAGGTTGATGATGAACGATCGGTGAATGCGTAAAAATTTATCCTTAGGTAAATTATCTTCAAGATAGCTGATCTTTTGCTGCGTGATAATTTCTTTATCGGCTGTTTTTACTTTCACGTAATCTTTGCTGCTTTCAATGATGAGGATGTCAGCAACCCTGCACTTCACCATCTTCTTGTCAACTTTAAAATACAGGAATTCATCCTTTGCGTGCACCGGTGCGGCAACTTCTTTCCCTTCCGGCCTAGGTGAAGCTTTTCCCACAGCCTTTAGAAAGCGATCAAAAGAGATGGGCTTGAGCAGATAATCTACTATTTCCAAATCAAAACCATCCAATGCATAATCACGATACGCAGTTGTAAAAATCACCTGAGGTGGATAACGCAGTGTCTTCAAAAAATCGATGCCGGTAAGTTTTGGCATTTGAATATCCAAAAAAATGAGATCCACTTTGTTTTGCTGAAGAAAAGTAAAAGCTGATATCGCATTGCGAAAAGTAGCTACCAACTGAAGATGATCAACCCTGGCGGTATAGTTCTCCAAAATCTCGATAGCGAGTGGCTCATCATCAACAATAATACACTTCATTTCATGTCTTGTATTTTGGATTAATCGAGAGGACGACCAAAAAGGTTTCCTCTCCATTGATAATTTTCAAATCGTGCTTTCCCGGATAAATGAGATCGAGGCGCCTTTTCACATTGTGAATACCGATACCTTCTGTGCGCGACTGTCCGTTACCTGAAACTTTATTATTCTCCACACGAATAAACAACCGATCAGATGCAGCTTCTATATTTATCTTCACCCACGATTGTTTCAGATCTTCGCTGGCTCCGTGTTTGAAACAATTTTCTACGAAAGGCAAAATGATAAGGGGAGCGATTTTTAATTCCTGCACTTCGCCACCCACAATAATATCGACATTCAACTTACTGCCGTATCGAATTTTTTCAATATCAACATAATTGCGAATAAATTTAATCTCCTTGTTAAGCATCACCACTTCTTCCTGACATTCATATAACATATAATTAATGAGCTCGGAAAGTTTCAACACCATTTCGGGTGCGTGATCCGATTTTTTCAACGTGAGGGCGTATAAATTATTCAGCGTATTGAAAAGGAAATGCGGATGAATCTGTGTCTTTAGAAAATTAAGTTCAGCTTGCAATTTTTCTTTTGTTAACGATTGTTGGGCCTGTTGATTGGCATACCAATACTTCAAAAGCTTGATGGCCACAGCAAAAAAAGTTACCGGATAGATTGAGACCAGCATCTTGATGATTTTGGGCCAATAAAAAAAGTCATCACTGAGCGCTTCAGGATAATAAAGCGGGTAATCAAAATTAAAGGCAACGTACCGCTGCGCAATTCCTGCAACGAAAGAAGAAACAAAAAGCGTGAAAAAGAAAGACGTGTATTTGCCCGAAAGTAAGTAGCGTTGCAATAAGAAATACAACACAAAGTAGGTGAAGATAATCTTTACCGGCAAAAACATTAACTCCTCCAGAAAGGTCTGCTCATAGTTCTCCGAAAAGCTTCCATACAGGGTGGCATAAAAAACAACATGCGCAACCCAAAAAGTTATGTGCTGCAGTATTCGATTGGAAACGATGGATTGAAAGACCTTGGTCATCGGCAGTTATACGGTAAAAAATATGTTTCGGCATAAAGATAGAGGACCGAGGCTCCATTTCTTCAAAGTACCATCCAGAATGCGCCTTCCAACCCCTGAAAGAATATCTAAGCCACCTCAACAGCATTCGGCAATCGCCTCATGACGTATGTCTTCCTCTCCGCGTAGTCGGGCACAAATTTGAAAACATTGCAAACCGCACGCGTAACAGAGACTAAACTGAATGTGCTATGAAAAAAATTTTATTTTCAATGATCTGCTTCTGCATGATGTGTCATCAGCTTAATGGGCAAATTGTTTTGACTAATAAAGAGCGGTTTGTACTACCGGTGACAAAGGTGTCCGGAGAAATAATAATCGATGGCATTATTGATGAAGAGTCGTGGCAGGGCGCAGAAGCTACATCGCCTTTCATCAACAAATGGCCTCTTGATTCGGGGTTTGCCGTGTCGGCAACGGTGGTTAAGGCGCTTTTCAATGATCAATATTTATACATTTCGGCCAAAGCCTTTCAGAAAAAGGAAGATCTTATCATTCAAACATTAAAGCGCGATCAGCTTAACCAATTCTGGAACAGTGATGGGTTTTCAATCGTCCTGGATCCTATCAATCAAAAAATGAATGGATTCCTTTTCGGAGTTAATCCTTCTGGAGCACAAATTGAAGCGGCTATCAACGCGCAAGGAAACTGGACTCGCATCAACGAAAACTGGGATAATAAATGGTACAGCGCCACCCATATATATGACGATTATTGGACGGTGGAACTCGCCATCCCGTTTTCCTCCATTCGTTTTAAAGAAGGTGCATCAGAGTGGGGGCTGAACTTTATTCGAAACGATATGAAAAACAATGTGTATTCCACCTGGGCAAAAGTACCGCTTCAATTTAATGGGTTTGATTTGGCTAATGCCGGCACCTTGCGATGGGCAGAAAGAATAACACCAGAAAAAAGTAAGATGACCCTTATTCCTTTTATGTCTGCATCCAATTCAAAAAACTTTGAAGAGAGCTCGCCCTCACTTCAAAAACTCAACGTTGGTTTGGACGCCAAGATCGCAGTTACTTCATCTTTAAATCTTGACGTGACTTTGCGGCCCGACTTTTCAAATGTTGAGGTAGACCGACAAATGACCAACGTGACGCGGTTTTCGTTGCTCTTTCCCGAACGCAGAAATTTCTTTCTGGAAAATGCAGATCTCTTCACCAATTTTGGATCATGGCAAGTGATGCCTTTCTTTTCGCGCAAGATTGGATTACGCAATGGATCACCTGTTCCGATCTCAGCAGGAGTGAGGCTCAGCGGAAATGCAACAAAAGGTCTGCGCGTTGGCGTGATGGACATTCAAACAGAGGCTACGGATGAGCAGTCTGCCAACAATTACTTTGTTACCAGTGCGCAGCATCAGCTTTGGGCACGTTCTTCCGTAAAGTTCTTTGCCGCCAACAGGCAAACCACTAAGGCCACTGAAGGTGATACCGAACATGATTATAATCGCACCATGGGAGGTGAGTTTCAATACGTGGCACCAAGTGGCAGAACTTCTTTTACGCTGCGCGCCCACACTGCGCAAACACCTGAGAAGTTAAATGACAATCATTATTTCAGTGTACAAATCGGGCAATCCACCAAGCGGTATTACGGAGGTGTTCTGTTAGAAAGAGTAGGACAGAACTACGTAAACGATTTTGGGTTTGTTCCCCGCTTATACAATTATGATGCTGCCCGGGATACCACGGTTCGCATTGGACATTATGTGCTGAATCCCTGGATGGGTTACCTGTATTATCCTAAAAATTCAAAAGTCAATCTAATCGAAGGAAATTCATGGAGTGTGATCAATTTTCGAGGCAATGGAAATTTCCTGGAGCGCAATACTTCTTTAAATGCAACCGTTTCAATGAAAAATACCAGTGCATTTTTTATCGAAGCATTTAACACTTCCGTTAATCTTCCGTTCAGCATTGATATTATCAGCAGCGGCAACGCACTTCCGGCAGATCACTATGCCTTTACACACTATCGCACCAAGTACACCACTGATACGCGTAAACCCATCAGTGCGGAATTCAGCTTCGGAGGTGGAAGATTTTATAATGGCCAAAGATTGGAATATGGGGCAACGGTAAATGCACGCAAACAGCCCTGGGGCATCATTGGTATCACTTATCTTCAAAATAAAATTAATCTCGGAAAAGAATACGGTGAAGCGAATTTTGTTCTTATCGGGCCGCGGACAGAAATTAGCCTGCGCAGCAACTTATGGTGGACCACCTTTTTACAGTACAATACACAGGCTGAAAACTTCAACATCAACAGCAGGGTACAATGGCGATTCAAACCGATGTCGGATTTGTTTGTGGTGTATAGCGATAATTACACTTCAACCAATTTCAATGTGAAGAACAGAGGGCTGGTAGTAAAATTTACGTACTGGCTTAATTTATGATTCAAGTACTAATAGCCCTTCGCAGCATCATCACCGCGAGAGCTGTCAGCGGCACCTTCCAGCCGGCCATCTTTCATTACCAGAATGGCGTCCACTCTTCCAAAGCCTGTGCCTTTAATAAAAGAGAATTTGTGGCCCATGCGCGCAAGCGCCAGACTATCCTTCTCGGTAAGTGCACCTTTCTCTGGCAAGATTGCATCGGGTAGCCACTGGCTATGAAGGCGCTTCGCATTGACGGCCTCTTGCATGGTCATGCTGTGATCGATCACATTCACGATTGTTTGAAATACACCGGTAATAATTTTCGTTCCACCGGGCGTGCCAACAACCATAAACAGGTTTCCATCTTTCTCCACAATAGTAGGCGTCATGGCGCTGAGCATTCTTTTATTGGGTTCAATCTTATTCGCCTCCGCGCCCACAGCACCATACATATTAGGCACACCTGGCTTCACACTGAAATCGTCCATTTCATTGTTCATAAAAAAGCCTGAGCCACCCACCACGACAAGTGATCCGAACCATCCATTCAGCGTAGTGGTAACTGCAACCGCATTTCCTTTCGCGTCAACAATAGAAAAATGAGTTGTCTCTTCTGACTCATAGCCGGGAATATTTCCTGCACTTACATCAGCACTTGGTGTAGCTTTCTCGGGTGAGAAGTTGCTCATGCGCTCATCCAGATACTGATCATCCAACATCTGAGCAATTGGCACCTTAAAAAAATCGGGGTCACCCAAAAATTTTGCGCGATCAGCAAACACCCGTCTTTCCGCCTCAGTCATTAAGTGAATTGCTTTTACAGAATGAAATCCCCATTCACCAAGCGGGTAAGGTTCAACTGTCTTTAACAATTGAAGCAGACAAATTCCTCCGCTGGAAGAAGGTGGCATCGAAATGATCTTGTATCCTTTATAACCGGCAGTGATCGGTTCACGCCATGTGGACTTATAATTTTTCAAATCTTCGAGCGTAATCAATCCCTTTCCTCGTTTCATTTCTTCAACTATGTCCGTTGCAGTCTTTCCTTCATAAAAACCTGCCCGACCCTCATCACGTATTCGCTCGAGCGTATGGCTAAGTTCAATCCATTTTACTGTGTCACCGGCCTTCCATTCATTGATGAGAAAGTCTGGAGAGATGGAATTATATTTTTTTAAATCGCTTTGAATTTCGTTCAATGATCTGGCCGATCGCTCGGTAATCGGATATCCGTTCTGCGCCAAATCAATAGCCGGTTGAATCAAATCTTTCCACGGAAGTGATCCGTATTTCTTGTGCGCTTCAATCATACCATCAACAGAACCCGGCACACCGGAGGCCAGATGTCCTTTGGTACTCAAACCAGGAATTACATTACGATCTTTGTCAAGGTACATATCTGTGGTGGCCGCTGCTGGCGCTTTTTCGCGATAATCAAGCGATGAAATACTTCCGTCATTCATGCGGATCACCATGAACCCGCCACCACCAATATTACCGGCTTCGGGAAAGGTGACGATTAAGGCAAACTGCACTGCAATAGCAGCGTCAATGGCATTACCACCTTTCTTTAGGATATCAACTCCAACCTGTGATGCCAATGCATGAGCACTCACCACCATTACTGAATCGGCAATGACACCTGTTACTCGCTCTTCTTTTTGCGTTTGACAGGCAAAGAAGGTCGCGACCAATAAAAGAAGAGAATAACGCTTCATAGAAATATAATTTGACTTAACGCCTTAAATGTATTATTTGATTGCCAAGAAAACCATGAGTCTACGAAAAGAAAAAGCAGCGCGACTTAAATTGAGCGTGCTGGATCACACCATAAAGCTGATCGGAAAGAAATCATTTGAAGATTTATACGTTGATGAAATCTGTGAGAAGGTAAAGATATCTAAAGTCACACTGTTCAAGTATTTTCCTCAAAAAGAAGATATACTCCTCTATTACTTTAGGGTTTGGTGCATGAAGCGCGCGGTAGAACTTAAAGAAAGGCCGCGTGAAGGTGTTGCCGGGATTCACTTCCTGTTCGATCGATTGAGTGATGACTATGAAAATCATCCTGGAATAATTTTAAGTCTGTTTGCCTACCTGGCAGACTTTAAGCGAACACCAAAGCCATTTCCATTAAAAGTAGAGGAGAAACGATTCCTGTTTCCAGAAGTTAAAGATGTTCACCTGATCGAAATTCAATCCGTAGATCAGATGATTGAAAAGTTTACCTTGGAAGGTATTTTCAAAAAGGAAATCACAAAGACAACCTCCACGCGTGACATCACGAACTTATTGTGTTCTGTCTTCTATGGTTCAGTGCTAACAGCGCATCTCAACCAGCTCGCTCCGGTGAGAATGTTTTTTAAAAGAAGTGTGGATATGGTGTTAAAGGGACTTCAGTAAAGGAAGCCTATTTCATTCTCACTTTCTTGGTTCGCTTTCGCTCGAAAAAACGAATGTGACGATTGCCTACAGGGATGTCAATTACATATCGATTGCCACGTGCCCACACTTTATGCGTTTTGGGTTTTACTGTTTTAGTCCCAGGCTTGAAAAGGCTACAGGAGGTACACAGTATCAACAGAAAGAATAGAAATCTTGTCATCGAGGGCAAATCTATTGGCTTAAAAATAAGTTATTATTTGCAAAGCGCTTCGTAACTTTCTTATTATGAAAACATTTGATACCCTGACTGAAGCGATCCAGGATTTGAAATCACGAGGATACGCTCATGATTTTAATCTTCAATCGGAATGGCTTGAATGTATTTCGCTTAACATAAAGTTGGGACCATCCGATTTTCATGTAGACGAAATCTATCGCTTTGAAGGTATGAATGATCCTGATGACAGCAGCATTCTCTTCGCCATCCGCTCTGCTGCCGGAGTAAAAGGAATATTAGTAGATGCCTATGGAGCCTATTCTTCAGCTCTCAGTGCCGCGATGCTCACCAAGTTGACCATCGACTCAAAAACAAAACATTAACTTCTTCTAAAAAAGAATCACATAATTTTGCATTGAATAAACACAAGGCTATATTTGCAGCCTGTTTTTAAAAGGTCTGGTAGTTCAGCTGGTTAGAATGCCTGCCTGTCACGCAGGAGGTCGCGGGTTCGAGTCCCGTCCAGACCGCAAAAGCCTCGTAAGTTTCGAGGCTTTTGTATTTTTTGCCCTTCACTACAATTAACGCTCAATTGAAAATCTTGAATATCATTCGTTATCATACGTTGGATCGGTGTCAAAAAGGTGAATTTCAAAATTCTGCTATTTTTGTAACCCTTAATAAAGCAAAACACGATGTTGTTGGATTTTGAAAAGACCATTGCTGAACTGGAAACCAAACTGGCAGACATGAAGCAACTGGCTGATGGCAAGGATGATTCCGTAAATAAGGCCATCAAAGCACTCGAGAAAAAAATACTGGATCTCAAGAAAGAAACATTCGAAAACCTTACCGGGTGGCAGCGTGTTCAGCTATCCCGTCATCCCGATCGGCCTTACACATTAGATTATATTTACGAGATCACCACCGATTTTATCGAACTGCATGGCGATCGTACCGTCTCAGATGATAAAGCGATGGTGGGCGGGTTCGGAACGGTAGAAGGTCAAACCTTCATGTTCATCGGTCAGCAAAAAGGTCGCAATACAAAACAGCGTCAACTCCGCAATTTCGGAATGGCCAATCCGGAAGGTTATCGCAAGGCATTGCGCCTGATGAAGTTGGCCGAGAAGTTCAACAAGCCTATCGTAACCTTCATTGATACACCTGGTGCATTTCCAGGACTGGAAGCTGAAGAACGCGGGCAGGGTGAAGCAATCGCCCGCAACCTCAAAGAAATGTTCATGCTAAAAGTGCCGGTGATCTGTATCATTATTGGAGAAGGCGCATCCGGTGGGGCATTGGGTATTGCTATTGGCGATCGCGTAATGATGTTGGAGAACACCTGGTATTCTGTTATATCGCCCGAATCATGCTCCTCAATCTTATGGAGAAGTTGGGATTTTAAAGAACAAGCCGCTGAAGTATTAAAGCTTACTGCAAAAGATATGAAGCAGCTTAATTTGATTGACGGAATTATCAAAGAACCACTTGGTGGCGCTCATACGGATTTGAAAGGAGTTTCCACCGAAGTGAAGCGTGTTATTCTGGAGACTTACCAAGAACTTTCAAAACTTTCTGCTCAGGAAAGAATCAATCAACGCATCGAGAAGTTCTGCGCAATGGGAGTTGTAAAGGAATAAAAGAATATATCAGATTCATTTTTGAGAAGAGGTCGTGCTGGGCGACCTTTTTTCATTTTATATGCATAGACTATTCCTTCATCACTTGAATTTTGAATGTCGAATGCTGAATATTGAAGTGAATTTTTGCGTATGAAGCTTCATGTAATCAATACCGGTTTTTTCAAGTTAGACGGAGGGGCCATGTTTGGCGTTGTGCCCAAGTCAATGTGGCAAAAGACCAATCCTGCCGATGAAAATAATTTGTGCAACTGGGCGATGCGTTGCCTCCTCATTGAAGACGGCAACCAACTGATTCTGATTGATAATGGAATTGGAGATAAACAAGACGCCAAGTTTTTAAGTCATTACCACTTAAATGGATCCGACTCGTTGATATCATCGCTACGAGATGCTGGCTTTGAGCCCAAGGATATCACCGACATGTTTCTCAGCCATCTTCATTTCGATCATTGTGGTGGAAGCATCCGGTACGAACAGGAAAAGCTGGTGACAACTTTTAAGAACGCTACCTATTGGAGCAATACAGATCATTGGAAATGGGCCACCGAACCCAATGCAAGAGAGAAGGCAAGTTTCCTCAAAGAAAATATTTTGCCCATTCAAGAGAGTGGTCAATTGAAAATGGTCAACTCGAACGAACCATCACCGTTTCATTCCTTTGATATTTTTTATGCCTCCGGTCACACCGATAAGATGATGATTCCTAAAATAAAATATAAGAATCACACCATCTGCTTCATGGCCGATCTTCTTCCTTCCACGGGTCATATTCCTTTGCCGTACGTGATGGGGTATGACACACGACCCCTCCTTACGCTTGAAGAGAAAGAGCGCTTTCTGAAAGAGGCTGCCGATAAGAATTATGTTTTGTTTTTGGAGCACGATTCACAAAACGAATGTTGCACCGTGAAGCACACTGAAAAAGGTGTGCGCCTCGATCGAGTTTTTCCATTGAAAGACATTCTCTAATTTTAGGCAGTGATCGATCTATGAAAATTGGGATTGCATTATCGGGTGGTGGCGCAAGGGGAGTGGCCCACATTGGAGTGCTGAAGGCACTGGAAGAACTCGGTGTAAAAATTTCAGTCATCTCCGGAACAAGTGCAGGGTCAATCGTAGCTTCATTGTATTCGTATGGCTATTCGCCAGATGAAATCTTTGGGATTGTAAAAAACTTATCCATTTTTAATTCAGTGCGCCCTGCCTGGACTTGGTCTGGACTTCTGACGATGGATGGATTGAAAGAATTGTTGCTCAAAAGCATTCCCGAAAATAATTTCAGTGCTCTTAAGATTCCGCTTACTGTCGCAGCAACGGAAATGCGGAAAGGACATATTCATTATTTTACGGAAGGTGAACTGATTCCAGCGGTAGTATCTTCGTGCAGCATTCCGGCTGTCTTCAATCCGGTGAGTTTTAATGGCGGATTGTTTGTTGATGGCGGACTATTTGATAATCTTCCGGCAAAGCCCATCAGGGAAAAATGCGATCTGCTTATCGGATCACACTGTAATCATGTAAGCCCGGAGTTTGATGCAAAAAGCTTAAAGGTGGTGATTGAGCGTAGTCTATTGATGGCCATTTCGGCCAACACACACACCAGCAGATTGCTGTGCGATGTCTTTATTGAACCTCCACGGATGGACCGATTCAGCAGTTTTGAAATTGGAAAAGCGCAGGAAATATTTGAATTCGGCTACCGCTTCACAAAAGAAAATTTCTTGCCTCATCACTTTCAAAAAACCATTGCTGCATGATCTCCATTGAGTTAAGTTTCAAAGAACAAATTCTTCAAGGAATACCAGACGAGTTGCCCGATCTGAAACCTTATGATGCCAACATTAATCATGCTCCGAAACGAAAAGAAATCTTAAGCATCGCTGAAAAAAAATTAGCGCTACAAAATGCACTGCGCTATTTTCACCCAAGACATCATGCTGTGCTTGCTTCTGAGTTCTACCTGGAACTTCAGCAATTCGGGCGCATTTACATGTATCGCTTCCGTCCGGAGTACCCGATGTACGCACGACCGATTCATGAATATCCGCATCAATCTTTGCAAGCTGCAGGCATCATGTTGATGATTCAAAATAATCTGGACCCCGCAGTGGCCCAACATCCGCATGAGTTGATTACGTATGGAGGTAATGGTGCTGTATTTCAGAATTGGGCTCAGTATCTTCTTACCATGAAGTACCTGGCTACCATGAATGATGAACAAACACTTCACATGTACTCCGGTCACCCCATGGGATTGTTTCCTTCCACAAGTGAAGCGCCACGCGTGATTGTCACCAACGGTATGATGATACCCAATTATTCCAAGCAAGATGATTGGGAAAAATTTAATGCACTGGGCGTGACCCAATACGGGCAGATGACAGCGGGCTCGTACATGTATATCGGGCCTCAGGGAATTGTACACGGCACCAACATCACCATATTGAATGCTGGCAGAAAAATTGCAAAGCAACAGGAAAGCCTGGCCGGAAAACTTTTTCTCACCTCTGGTCTTGGCGGGATGAGTGGCGCACAACCTAAAGCCGGAAATATTGCAGGCTGCATTACGGTAGTAGCCGAAGTAAATGAGAAGGCTACCATCAAGAGACATGAGCAAGGATGGGTTGATAAAATTGTGACTGATCTTGATGATCTTGTCTCTAAAGTTCAATTAGCAAAAAAGAATAAAGACGTCATCTCCTTCGCCTACCAAGGCAATATTGTGGATGTGTGGGAAAAATTTGATCAGGAAAATATTTTGGTTGATATCGGATCCGATCAAACCTCACTGCATAATCCATGGGCTGGTGGTTATTATCCTGCAGGACTTAGTTATGATGAATCGGTGAAGATGATGTCGGCCGATCCGGAGCAATTCAAAAAACACGTCCAGGAATCCCTCCGAAGACATGCTGCCGCCATCAACAAACACGTAGCGCGTGGTACGTATTTCTTTGACTACGGCAATGCATTTCTCCTCGAAGCTTCCCGGGCTGGGGCCGATGTGATGGCCGAGGATGGAATCAATTTCAGATATCCTTCCTATGTGCAAGACATCATGGGTCCCATGTGCTTCGACTATGGCTTCGGCCCGTTTCGGTGGGTATGTACCTCCGGCAATGCACATGATTTAGAATACACCGATCGATTAGCGGCAGAAGTGATGGAGGAAATTTTAAAAACTGCCCCCGAAGAGATTCACGCTCAACTGTTGGATAATATTCATTGGATAAAAAATGCGAAACAAAATAAATTAGTGGTGGGCTCACAGGCACGCATTCTTTATGCCGATGCTGAAGGTAGAATGAAAATCGCTGAAGCATTTAACACCGCAGTGCAACAAGGAAAAATTGGGCCGGTTATCTTAGGCCGAGATCATCACGATGTTTCCGGCACCGATAGCCCTTATCGGGAGACGTCAAATATATATGACGGTTCTCGCTTCACGGCAGATATGGCCATTCACAATGTAATCGGTGATTCGTTTCGTGGCGCCACTTGGGTTTCCATTCACAACGGTGGCGGAGTAGGATGGGGTGAGGTAATCAATGGTGGGTTTGGTATGATGCTCGATGGCAGCAGCGATGCTCATCGAAGATTAAAGTTGATGCTGCACTTTGATGTGAACAATGGCATTGCACGCAGAGCCTGGGCAAAAAACAAGGGCGCACTTAGTGCAATTCAGCGGGAGCAAGATCGCTCTCCGAATTTAAAAGTTACCTTGCCATACTCTGCCGATGATTCTTTAATCAATAAATTGTTTTGAAATGCTGAGGCCTTTATACCTGTTAATTTATAAGTTAATCGGATGGAAGGTAGTGGGAGAGTTGCCCACCATAAAAAAATACATCATCGCGGTAGCGCCTCATACCAGCAACTGGGATTTCGTAATAGGGATCATGGCGCGGAGTATTTTAAGAATTCAAGATGCCCACTTCCTGGGAAAGAGTCCATTGTTCAAACCTCCTTTCGGTTGGTTCTTTCGCGCAATGGGCGGCTATCCGGTAGATCGGTCCAAGCACAATGATATGGTACAGCAAGTGGCTGATATTTTCAATGCACATGACAACTTTATCCTGGCCATTGCACCCGAAGGCACCCGAAAAAAAGTGGACAAGTTAAAGACTGGATTTTATTACATCGCCAAACAAGCACAAGTACCCATCGTTCCGTGTGGCTTTGACTTTGCGCGGAAGCAAGTTGTTTTGGGAAAACCGTTCTACCCTGGCAATTCTGTAGATGATGATATGAATGAGTTGCTTAACTTTTATAAAGGCATTACCGGTGCAAATCCTGAATTGGGATTATAGCGTAAACCGTTATAAATTCCAATTATTTTTTCGCCCTTTATTTTTTTTGATTCAGCAACATTCAAGCTGAGTTTCCGTTTTCATCGGAGTTATAAAACTACTCTTATGAAAAAAATATTGATCATCATGTTAGCGTTGGGTGTCTTTTCACCAGGGTACGCTCAATTCACAAAAGGGAGAATTTTAGCAGGCGGTGATTTCTCTATCAGCACAAATCGTAACAAATCAAATTCAACAGTGACCAGTAAGTACACAACCATACAGGTCTCACCCAAAGCAGGCTACTTTGTCATGGATAATCTAGCCATAGGACTTAGCCTCGGCCTTGGAGCATCGAGTGGAAAAACGGAGTCAACTTCAGGCAACTCAGAAAATAGCGGAGCATCCATTGGATTAGAGCCATTTGTAAGATACTATCTGCCGCAGCGGATTTTCTTTCAGGGGCAGTTCGGTTACGCAAGCAGCAGCTACAAAGTAACTTATGGTGGCACAACCACAAAATCTACAAACAATTCTACCACATGGGCGATAGGGGCAGGCTATGCATACTTCTTGAACAATAATATTGCTTTGGAACCTTTCCTTGGATATCGGTCAAGGAATAATGATAACGGAGGCCCTACTCAATCAAGTTTGTTCCTTAACATTGGCTTCCAGCTTTACTTTTCAAAAAAGGGCAAATAATGTTCAGTGAATGACTTCTATACCGGTGCAACTAATCGGTTTATATGTCAATCGAACGATTCTCACTCAGGTAAACTTATTTCTCTCTTAACTTTGACCACCTAAAAATCAATTCAAATGAAAAAATTAGTACTATCATTAATTGCATTATTTTTCATCACAGCTGGTTATTCTCAGTTTACAAAGGGTTCATACCTTTTAGGCGGAAATACTAACCTTGGATTAGGATTCACAACCAATAAAACTAAAGCCAACGGATCAACTAGCACAGACTCTAAATCATCATCATTTTCGATTGAGCCTCAGGCTGGTTATTTTATTATGGATAATCTTGCTATAGGAACAGGAATTTATTTGGGCACAAGTACCACAAAAGATGATGGTAGTAGCGCAAAATTTTCTTATAACAGAATATCATTAACTCCATTTGGCAGGTATTATTTTAATAAGGTCTATGGTCAGTTGGGATTTGAACTTGGTTCAGAGAAGTATAAAAATACAACAGGCAACGGTACCACCACTGAGTCTAAAAACAGCTTAACTGGATGGTCTCTGGGTGCTGGCTATGTTGCTATGCTGAATGATGCTGTTGCGCTTGAGCCTCAGATTGGCTATGGATCTTACACGTCTAAAGATAAAAACGATGTAAAAGATATCAATGCAGGATTATACATCCGCGTAGGTGTTTACGTCTACTTAAGCAAGCTCGGAAAATAACATTGTATCGAACACCCTGATGCGAAAGGCCTGCAATAATGTGGGCCTTTTTCAGTTACTTTAAAATAGTGGCAACATATTTGTTAATTTTGAATCAAATCAAAACTCACGTTATGAAAAAACACATTGGATTATCGATAGTCTTGGCGTTGGCAAGCACTTGGGCCTTGGGGCAAGCTTCCGTAGCGGTAGGTCTTAAAGCGGGTCCTAACTTTGCAAAGATCGATGCAAACGCTTCTGCCGGTGAAAATTATAAGAACAGAACCGGGTTTCACGGAGGCGCGTTCGTATTAATCAAAGTTGGAAAGGTTGGAATCCAGCCTGAAGTACTTTTTTCTAAGCAGGGATCAAAACTCACCTTTGATTATGTTGGCGTTGCAAAAGGAACTTCTGAGATCTCTTACGATTATATCAACATTCCTGTGATCATTAAACTTTATACTGTGGCCGGTATTAACCTCCAGGTTGGGCCTCAGTTTGGGTTTCTTTCGGGTGGAGAAGCTAAAAGCACTTTCACTTCTTATACCACACCACCGACTACAACAACTGTAACCGATGATGCTAAAAAACTTGTCAAGAGTTCTGACTTTAGTGTGGCCTTAGGGGCCGGATGGGATTTGCCGTTGGGGATCACGGTAGATGCGCGTTATAATCTTGGCCTTACTAATAATGATAAAAGTTCTTCAAGTTCAGACAAGCAAAAGAATCAAGTATTTCAGGTTTCCCTGGGATATAAGCTATTCAAGTTCGGAAAATAGAATTCTATCATTTGCATCATAAAGCCTCGCCAAAAACGAGGCTTTTTTTATTCTCAAAATCCGCTCTAATTTCGCCACCGAAATGAGCACCGAATACCAGCAAACATTGGATTATCTCTACCAAAACCTTCCGATGTTTCAGCGGGTTGGCGCAGTCGCCTACAAGAAAGATCTCACCAATACACTTGCCCTCTGCGAGGCATTAGGAAACCCGCAAACGAAATTCAAATCCATCCACATTGCCGGCACCAATGGAAAAGGGAGTTCGTCACACATGCTCGCCTCCATTCTCCAAACTGCAGGATATAAAACCGGGCTTTACACTTCTCCTCATCTCAAAGAATTTACCGAGCGCATCAAAGTAAACGGAGCAGAGGTGACGCAGGAATTCGTGGTTTCATTTGTACAGAAGATAAAGCCCGTGATCGAAAAGGTAAATCCTTCTTTTTTCGAGATCACCGTGGCCATGGCCTTTCAATATTTTGCACAAGAAAAAGTAGACATCGCTGTAATAGAGGTGGGATTGGGCGGTAGGCTTGACTCAACAAACATTATCACTCCTGTCGTTTCACTTATTACCAACATCAGTTGGGATCACATGGATCTGTTAGGAGACACACTTCCAAAAATCGCAACGGAAAAGGCCGGTATTATTAAGCCGGGTGTTCCCGTCATCATCAGTCAACGGCAACCCGAAGTAGCAGAAGTATTTATTCAAAAAGCAAAAGAAATCACCAGCGCACTGACTTTTGCAAATGATCAATTTGAGATCGAGCAAAAGCAAAATGGATTGTTTCAAGTCAGTTCAGCGGGAGCGTCTAAACTTTATCAACTCGATCTAAAAGGAAATTATCAACGAAAAAATCTGGCGGGAGTACTCGCCACCGTAGAGGTACTTCGAAGAAGTGGATTCAATATCAGTGATGCTCAGCTTTCTGATGCGCTAAGCAATACCATTCGCAATACAGCATTGAAGGGAAGGTGGCAAGTATTGTCGGAAGCGCCCCTGGTTGTTTGCGACACCGGGCATAATGAAGACGGTGTACGCGAAGTAGTAAGCCAACTGCGATCGCAGAAGTTTGAAAACCTTAGCATGGTATTGGGAATGGTGAAGGACAAGGATATCTCCAAAATACTCGCGCTGTTACCCAAAGAAGCGTACTACTATTTTTGCCAGGCTTCCATTCCCCGCGCAATGGAAGCAAACGATATGATGGAAAAAGCTGCTGCATTCGGACTAAAAGGAATTGTAATAAAAAACGTAAATGAGGCTATTGCAGAAGCGAGGCGCAGGAGCAAAGCCAATGACATGATATTTATTGGCGGCAGCACGTTTGTTGTGGCCGAGATTGAAGGACTATGAAGAGTAAACTGAAACGTTTTGAAATTATTGCCACACGCGATAATGTGATTGAACCAGGCAAGGAAATATTTCATACCATTCGTGGAAAATGGAACGAAATACAATTCAAAAATAATCATCCCATTACGTTGGAACTTGCCTGCGGACGAGGCGAGTACAGTGTTGGATTAGCAAAGCATTTTCCCGAGCGCAATTACATCGGCACGGATAAAAAAGGAGACCGGCTTTGGAAGGGAAGCACATGGGCAGTGGAAGGAAATCTTTTAAACGTTGCGTTTCTTCGAACACAGATCTTGTACATCGAATCATTTTTCGAAGCAGGAGAAGTAGACGAAATCTGGCTTACCTTTCCCGATCCGCGTCCGCGCAAACGTGATGCAAAGCGCAGGCTTACTCACTCTCGTTTTTTGGACATGTACAAAATCCTGCTTCGCCCGGATGGTTACTTCCGATTTAAAACCGACAACACACCACTTTTTGATTATACGCTGGAAGAGTTATCCATGCGCAACGATATCGTTGATTTAAACTATACGCATGATCTCTACACATCCGATTTGCGACCCGAATGCTTTGACATTCAAACCAAATACGAAGAGATGTTTACCGCAAAAGGAGAGAAGATCAAATACCTTCGTTTTCGGTTCAAGCCTTAAGGCTGCTAGCGGCTATTCTTCCTCCAATTTTTCGAGAATAGAAGATAGATCAGAGTAATCTTTAAGTCCTGGCTTAATTTCTTCAGTGCCCTGCAGGCATAAGCCGTCAATAGTCGTCCATTGATTATTGAGTGACTCCTCATTTATGTTAAAGCCAATCAGTACTTTAAAATCTTTGCGAATTTCGCTTAGCACCTGTCCATCGGTTGTGGTGTTGGCAGTGCCTTGGTCAGCAATGATGTAACGGATCGCTGATTTATGTTGAAGCAATTCCTTTTTGAGGGATTCATATTCTGAGAGACCCAATCGAAACAAGATGGACGCATGAGCAAAATCCTGAAGCTTAGTCAAATGAGGGCTACTCAACTCCACCCATTTTGCATGATAATCTGAAAATTTTTGAACGCCATCGGCAGCGTCAAGCTCCACTACAAATTCGGGTCCTGAAACCCAGCCGGTTATCTCTTGAAAGATTCTCGGATCAATCGTCTGCGAACGGAAGCCTAACCAATCCACGCCCATGCCCGCACAATAGCGCGCATCGCTAAGATTGGTGATGTTTCCAACTTTTACTTTGGTGCGTAATGCCATGCTCAAATATCAAAAAGAAAAAATAACTTTGAAATAAAATATTGACAGTGAAGGTTCATTTGCTCAGTTGTTTGGTGGCGTTGATGCTGATGTTTTCCTGCGATCCGGGTGATGATGCACAGAATCCGGATTTTGGTTATGACTATCTTCCGATGAGTGTTGGTTATTACCGGGTGTACAACGTCAGCACGACTCATTACGTGCAGAATGTTCCTACTGCTTCTGAGTATCAACTGAAAATTAAAGTGGTCAGTTCTTATGAGACGAGTGACGGAACTACCTATCTTTTGAGGCTTCAAAAAAGAACTTCATCAGCAGACACCTGGGTATCGTTTGCTACAAACTCTATTCGCCTTTCGGCCGATCAGGCGATTGAATCAGAGCGAAATATTCCCGTAGTAAAATTGACATTCCCAATTGAACCCGGAGCAACCTGGGATGGTAATCAGTACAATGCGCTTGGCGGGAAACAGTTCTGCGAAAATGATCGAGAGTGTGACATCTTCAACGTTCAAAGTATTCACGAAAAATTCATATTCTCACAACAGCAATCATTTGAAAATTCGGTGGTTATTAATCAGGAAGACAAGCAGAATGATATCACATTTAAAGATGTGAGAACAGAAATCTACTCGAGGGGAATAGGCCTAGTGTACAAAGATTCTGTATACTATAAATACTGTGACGACTCACAAGATGCGTGCTATGGAAAAGAATTTATCCGGAGCGGCACAAATTACAAACAAGTGCTAACAGCGTATGGCGTTGAGTAGGATTCTTTTTCTTTTCTTCTTATTCATTACCAGCACCGGGTGGACACAAACCAATCGGTATTTTGTGTTCTTCAAGGATAAGAATGGAACGCCATTCACTACATCTCAACCCGAAAAATTTTTAACACAGAAAGCAATTCAACGAAGATTGTTGCACAGCATTTCAATTACCACAGAAGATCTTCCGGTTAATCCTTCTTATGTTCAGCAAGTAAAATCCGTTGGCGTAAAAACATTCTTTACATCAAAGTGGTGGAATGGTGTGCTCATCGAAGCCGATAATTCTTTGCTCACACAAATTCGCAACTTGAGCTTCGTGTCAAAAGTAGATTTGGTTGCGCCCGGCACAAAGCTGCTTGGTGGCAGAACAAAACAACAAAAGCAAACAGCGGAAACTTCTGCCATCGATCCGCTCAATCAATTTCAACTTCAGATGATTGGATTGGACGACATGCACCAGGCAGGCTTTCGTGGCGAAGGCATCTCCGTGGCAATCTTTGACAGCGGATTCATTGGGGTAAATTCGGGCGCACCTTTTCAACATCTCTTTACCGAAGGCCGCATCAAATCCACCTACAATTTTGTACACAACGCTTCAGGAGTTTTCAGTTATGATGATCATGGCACGCATGTGTTTTCAGTGATTGCGGGATCCTCCGATAGTTATTCGGGCGGAGCCCCCAAAGCAAATTTTTATCTCTTCAAAACAGAAGATGTGCCCAGCGAGTACCGCATTGAAGAATACAACTGGACATTTGCAGCCGAGCGTGCCGATAGTTTGGGAATTGATGTGATCAACTCATCGCTTGGGTATAACACGTTTGATGATGCCACCATGGATTATACCATCAGCGCACTCAATGGAAAAACAACTGTCATTTCAAATGCCGCACGCAAGGCTATTGAAAAAGGAATTGCCGTAGTGGTGAGTGCAGGAAATGAAGGAAACAATTCATGGAAGTTTGTTACGGCTCCAGCCGATGTGGATGGAATTCTTGCGATAGGCTCTGTAACCACAAGTAACACGAAAAGTTCATTCAGTTCCATCGGAGCAACAGCTGATGGAAGAATTAAACCCGATGTTGTTGCACTGGGATCAGGCACCAGCATCGTACGCGCCAATGGAACGGTGGGCACTGCCAATGGAACTTCTACGGCATCACCACTGGTGGCAAGTCTTGCCATCGGATTGCTACAAAAATATCCAGGCCTTTCGGTGAGTGAACTCTATCAGGCTATTATTCATTCCGCAGATCAATTCTTCAGTCCCGATAATCTGAAAGGTTACGGGCTTCCGGATTTTACGGCTGCGTGCAATTATATCGATTATTTAAAACGACCCGTGCTCACGGAAGAATTGAATATCTATCCAAATCCTGTTTATGGAGATTCTTTTAAAATCGTTTTCAAGGAACCAGCAGGAGAGTCCGTCACCATCGCGATACATAGCGCTACGGGGGCCGAGATTTTTAAGCAAACACTGGAAGTAAACTGGCAAAATAATCCGATAGAATTTGACTTAAGCAAGTACGCTGCAGGTACTTACCTGGTGAATGTAAAAACCTTGAAGACCAGCCGAACCATTCGGTTAGTGCGACAATAACTGCGGAGTGCTCTCAAATTCACTTTTGCTATTTCATTCAAAGTCAAATGCATCTCTTTATCTTTGCAGATGTTAATTCTGTAATCCGCTAAAAATCAGCTTTTCAATTCATGAAACCCATTATTGCACCCTCTATTCTTGCTGCCGATTTTGCCAACCTTCAGCGTGAGATCACGATGATCAATGAGAGTGAGGCAGATTGGATTCACATTGATGTGATGGATGGTGTATTCGTTCCTAATATTTCGTTAGGCGTTCCAGTGGTGGAGTCCATCAAGCGACACGCACAAAAAACGATGGATGTTCACCTTATGATTGTGCAGCCGGAGAAGTACGTGGAAGCATTTCACAAGGCAGGAGCCGAATATATTTCGGTGCACATTGAAGCCTGCCCACATCTTCATCGCAACATTCAGCAGATAAAAGCATTGGGCTGCAAAGCCGGTGTGGCGGTAAATCCCAGCACTCCGGTAAGTTTACTTTCTGAAATCATACACGACATTGACTTGGTTTGTCTGATGTCTGTGAACCCTGGTTTTGGTGGTCAGAAATTTATTGAGCATACCTACGATAAAGTGCGCCAGCTAAAAGCGTTGATTCATGAAAGAAAGTCAAATGCGCTGATTGAAATTGATGGCGGTGTGAATAAAGACAATGCCAAGCCTTTGTTGGATGCGGGCGCAGATGTACTCGTTGCCGGAAATTTTGTGTTCTCTTCTCAGCATCCAAAAGAAGTTATTCACCGTTTAAAAGAGCTGAACTGATTTGGCCTGAATTTTGGTCTTCACAGGTTTTAAAAGTATGTCGAAAAATATTGGCTTTCTTCTCCTGGTACTTCTTTCTGCGGCATGTGCGCGTACCGTTTCCCGAATTGACCCCACACAGCAAGTTGATTTAAGCGGAAGATGGAATGACACAGACTCCCGCCAGGTGGCCGATAAGATGATTCAGGAATTATTGAACAGCGATAAATTTAAAGAGTACTCGAAAGCACTTTCCAAAAAGCCTGCCATCATTGTGGGATTGGTGCGCAACAAAACAAGCGAACACATCGACTCGGACACGTACATCAAAAAATTGGAGCTTGCTATTTTCAATTCAGGAGTAGCGGAACTTGTGGAATCAGCAACCTTTCGTGACAAACTTCGCGAAGAGCGAGCACAACAGCAGGATTTCGCCAGCAGCGCGTCTGCTTCGAAATGGGGCAAAGAAGAAGGTGCCAACCTTATGCTTTTTGGCGAGATGACCTCAGAAACGGATACCTATCAGGGCAAGCGCGTAGTCAATTACATTACCACACTTTTTCTTACCGATATCGAAACTAACAAGCGTGTGTGGTACGGTCAGCACGAAATCAAAAAGTATATCCGCAACTAAGCCCGGTGCTTATGCGAAAAGCTATTGTTCTACTTCTTGTTGCTCTGTTCTCTTCGTGTGCTACCTATTATCAATCCAACTACGCCTTCAACCAGGAATTTGAAAGTGGCAATTTGGACAAGGCCCTGGCTGCATTGCGTGCCAACTCATACGAAGCAAATGGCAAGCGTGAGTTTTTGTATTATGTCAACAACGGGCTCATCCTTTCTATGATGGGCAAGTATGAAGAGAGCAACGAGTTTTTTGAGAAAGCCTATCTCTTCGGTGAAGATTATCGCAAGAACTATCTGCACGAAATCGGATCGTATCTTACCAATCCCAACTTTTCCACTTATCGGGGTGAAGATCATGAGCACCTGATGCTGCTGTATTACAAGGCCATCAACTTTCTAAAGCAAGACAAAAGGGATGAGGCTCTTGTTGAATGCAGGCGGCTCAACATTCGCCTGCAGCAATTGTCCGATCGGTACACTACCGAAAACAAATACCAGCGCGATGCTTTCATTCATACGCTGATGGGAATTATTTACGATGCCGATAAGGACTACAACAATGCCTTCATCGCTTATAAAAACGCACTGCAAATCTATCAGGAAGATTATGCCGGTATGTTTCAAGTAGCAGCACCGCCTCAATTGCAGGAAGACATTTTGCGAACTGCCTATCTCAGTGGCATGACCGAAGAGTTTGAAACCTATAAATCACAGTTTGCGCGCACGGATTATGTGTATGAAGAAAGGCCGGGTGGCGAGTTAATCTTTTTCTGGCACAATGGATTAAGTCCGGTGAAAGCAGAGTGGGGGATCAACTTTGTGGTGAGTCGGCAAAATAATGTAGTCTATTTTTCAAACGAGCAGTTGGGCATGACCTTTCCCTTTTCGCTGGAAGGCTACAACGACAAAGACCGGCAGGGGCTTTCATCATTGGAGGTATTCCGGATTGCCTTTCCAAAGTATGTAGAACGGCCAGCCTACTTTGAGCAAGCAACATTAACTACCGATGCGCAAGAATTCAACCTTCAATTGTTGGAGGACGTGAATAAGGTTGCTTTCAAATGCCTCGAAGAGCGGATGGGTTTAGAGTTTAGCAAAGCGCTGGTAAGGGCAGCGCTGAAGAAAGCCTCCGAATATCAATTGAAAAAAGAAGATCGTACACTTGGATCGGTGCTGGGACTCATCAATGCCATGACGGAAAAAGCAGACACGCGCAATTGGCAAACGTTACCGCATAGCATTTATTACAGTCGCATTCCTCTGAAGGAGGGAATGAATGATGTAACGCTTCAATTAACAGGACAGAGCAAGTCATCTCATAGCTTTCAGTATTCGGTAAAGAAGGGACAAACACTTTTTCATACGTTCAGCTCGTTAGAGAGTGGCTATCCTAACCAGGGGTATTACTGACTTTTAGCGTTAATTGCTATCTTTAAGCATTTTAAACTCGTGTAAATCTGGGCACTCTCAAGAAAATAGTAATCTCCTCATGGCTGATGTGCTTCCTCTTCAGCGTGGAGACTGTCGCTCAGAAGGACGGCTCAGGAATTCCGCTCGACCATTTTTACGTGAAGCGCGAAGGCCACGGCTTACGAAAGCTATTCACCCACTTCCGGGCCAGCCTTAGCACAGGGTACGGCTCCACTTCCTTCAAGCATGACCTCAGTGGCTTTGGGCTCTATCAGCCCACCAACGCTGCACCTTCCATTTTTGTAATCACTTCTCCTACGAGCATCACCACACGTTATGCTAACTGGACCAGCGATTTGACTCCTGATGCCAGCACTACCAATCCAACGTACTTTCAGGTAGCATCAGACACCAGCAAAGTGAAATTAGGCTTCAAAGGAAAATCCTGGAATGTGCCGCTTACGCTGATGCTTCATTACGAATTTGATCGCTATCGCTTCGGTGGCGGATACTCGTTTGAGTACATGCACATTGGCGACTTCAATCCTATCAGCTACACGGATAAAATCAAAAGCTATTCATTGCCAAAAGCAGGAGGGCTGATGAGAAAATATTTTGGAATGGCTGGAGTATCGTTTTACCGCATTGAAGATTACCTGTTTACTGCAGATATTAATATTGGTGATTTTAAGCCAAAGGGAAACATCAATAGTGCCATCATTCAGAAGGGTTTATACTACAATCTGGGAGTAACCGTTGAACGTGATTTCAGTGAATACCTGCGCGCATTTGTGCGCCCCTCATACGAGGTGAAGAACTATTCCATCGGTGTTCCGGAAAACGGCAGGGCCATCAAGCATAGTATGAATGCGTTTTACATCAATTTCGGATTCTCCTACACATTGCCGGAACTTCCCCGGTGCTTCCTCAACGATTGCAAAGCCCAAATCAACCATGCACACGGGAACAAAGAATATCGCAGCCGCATGCATCCCATCTACAAAAAGCAGAACCCGGGCTATGGTGAAAACTACAAAAAACTGATCAAGTACAAAGGCAAAAACAAGAACAAACTCAACCCCTATTAGAGGATTGCTGACCGTCCATAAATTATTCGGTTTTTGACCACTTTTACAGGATTTTTTGCACCTACATTCCCCTGATTTTACCTAAATTGCCGCGCCAAAAAATAGTGTTTTTAAAACGCAAGAAATCAACCCTTTAACCGGACCCAAACGTGGCAGAAAATACCGATAGCCCAATAGGAAAACAGAACATCATCCCGATCAACATCGAAGATGAAATGCGTGGCGCTTACATCGACTACTCGATGTCGGTGATTGTGTCGCGCGCATTGCCGGATGTGCGAGATGGTTTGAAACCCGTGCATCGCAGAGTGCTTTATGGCATGCAGGAGTTGGGCGTTAATTACAACAAGCCTTACAAGAAGTCAGCTCGTATTGTCGGTGATGTGATGGGTAAGTACCACCCGCACGGTGATGCTTCCATCTACGATACCATGGTGCGCATGGCTCAGGATTGGTCGCTGCGTTATACGCTGGTGGATGGGCAAGGAAACTTTGGCTCCATTGATGGTGACCCTCCGGCAGCGATGCGTTACACAGAGGCACGTCTCAAGCGCATTGCCGAAGAAATTCTTGCGGATATCAACAAAGACACGGTTGACTTTCAGCCAACGTATGATGATCAAAACCAGGAGCCAACAGTATTACCCAGCAAGATTCCAAACCTGCTGGTAAATGGATCTTCCGGTATTGCTGTGGGCATGGCTACCAATATGGCGCCTCACAATTTGGGCGAGGTGATTGAGGGCATTATTGCTTACATCGATAATCGTGAGATCACCATTCCGGAGTTAATGAAATTGGTGATCGCACCAGACTTCCCAACAGGAGGTATCATCTACGGCTACTCTGGTGTGCAAGAGGCCTACCTTACCGGTCGTGGCCGGATTGTGGTGCGCGCCAAGGCCGAGATCGTCACCAGCAATTCGGGTAAGGATCAAATCATCGTGACGGAAATTCCCTACATGGTGAACAAGGCCCTTATGATTGAGAAGACCGCAGCGTTGATCAATGAGAAGAAAATAGAAGGCATCAGTGACATTCGCGATGAGTCGGATAGGGAAGGATATCGTGTAGTGTACGACCTGAAGAAAGATGCCATCGCTAATATTGTATTAAACAATCTCTTTAAGTACACACAGCTACAATCATCTTTTGGTGTAAACAACGTGGCGCTTGTTAAAGGTCGTCCGCAAACACTGAACTTAAAGGATTTGATCGCTCATTTCGTTGAGCATCGCCACGATGTGGTAGTGCGCAGAACGAAGTTTGAATTGGATGAAGCCGAGAAGCGCGCTCACATTTTGGAGGGCTATCTTATTGCGCTTGATCACCTGGACGAAGTGATTGCATTAATCCGTAATTCCAAAGATCCGGAAGTGGCAAAAATCGGATTGATGGAGCGCTTCGCCTTATCGGAAATTCAATCTAAAGCGATTTTGGAAATGCGCCTCCAACGCCTTACCGGCCTGGAGCGTGAAAAGATTCAAAACGAATACAATGAAGTAAAGGCATTGATTGAGCGATTGAAAGCCATTCTCGACAGTGAGCCATTACGGATGAACATCATAAAGGAAGAACTCACCGAAGTGAAAGAGCGCTATGCCGATGCGAGGAGAACCCAGATTGTGCACAGCGATGATGACATCACACTCGAAGACATGATACCCAATGAAGAGATGGTGATTACCATTTCCAATCAGGGCTATATCAAGCGCACTTCGTTATCAGAATATCGCACACAGGGCAGGGGAGGCATTGGCTCTAAAGCAGTAGCCACCAAAGACGATGACTTTACCGAACATTTATTCATCGCGCAAGCTCACAACTACCTGCTCATCTTTACTGCTTTCGGAAAAGTTTATTGGAAGAAGGCATATGAAATTCCGGAAGGAAATAAAACTTCAAAAGGAAGAGCCATTCAAAATCTGATGAACATTGAGGCAGGCGATAGCGTGCGCGCAGTGCTCAACGTGAAGAGCCTTGAAGATGAAGAGTACGTGAACAATACGTTTGTTATTCTTTGTACAGAAAAAGGTACCATCAAGAAAACATCACTGGAAGCTTACTCACGCCCTCGTGCCAACGGCATTACAGCCATTACCATTAATGATGGCGACCGCCTGCTTGATGCAGCACTCACCAACGGAAGCAATCACATCATCATCGCGAAAAGCGAAGGCAAAGCTGTTCACTTCAATGAGTCAGACGTCCGGCCGATGGGAAGAACAGCTTCTGGTGTGCGTGGTGCTACGCTGGAATCAGAAGAAGACAAGGTAGTTGGTATGGTATGTATCTCGCGCGAAGATGCAAACCTGCTGGTGGTTTCCGAGAAAGGGTATGGAAAGCGTTCTTCGATTGAAGACTATCGCATTACCCACCGCGGGGGCAAAGGAGTGAAGACCATCAACGTGACGGAAAAAACTGGCAAGCTTGTTGCAATCAAGGAAGTAATCGATCAGGACGACTTGATGATTATCAACAAATCAGGCATTAGCATTCGCATCCGCGTAGAAGAGTTGCGGGTGATGGGACGTGCCACACAAGGCGTTCGGTTGATTAAACTAAATGAAGATGATGCGATTTCTTCTGTGGAGAAAATTCAAAAAATTGAAGAAGACAATGGAGCTACTCCGTCCGATGAATTAAATAAGCCTGCTGAAGGAGAGACCGGCCCGGAAGAAGCCAGCAATGAAGAATCAAAATAGAAACCTAAACTAATAAACTATAAACGAGAACTAAATTAAACGAAACAATGAAAAAGATATTTGTAATTCTTTTGTTGATTTCCCCGGGCTTGACATTCGCCCAAAAGGAGATTAAGCCCAGCACAGCAAAAGCAGAGAAAGCTCTCAACGAAGGAAAATTTGACGAAGCGAAAGCAATCATCGATGCTACCGTTTCAAATCAGGAATTTATGGTGGACAAGAAAGGTCAACCTACCAAGAATGCAGCCAAAGCATGGTACCTGAAAGGATTAATCTATGGTGGCATTGACACCACCAAAGTTGAGAAGTTTAAGTCGTTGCATCCTGATCCCTATCCGGTGGCCATAGAGGCTTTTGAAAAAGCAAAAGAACTGGATAAAGGAAAGAGTGGTAGCCTTGTCAATAACACGATGGGCTTCCCGATTTTGACCAACCAGGTTGAGGCAATGTATGCTCAAGCTTATTTGAATAAGAGTATCAACTTTTATCAGAACGATAAGAATTACAAAGAAGCATACAACTACATGAAGCGCGTATTGTATTTTGTTCCAGACGATACTACAATGCTGATGAATGCCGGTGTATACTTTGGACCTTCAGCGGATCAGATTGATGAGTCGATCGTTCACATCCGCAAGTATCTTGACAAAGGAGGGAAGCAGGGCGATGCATACATTCAATTGTTCAGCTTATACCGCGACAAGAAAAAAGACAATGAGGCTGCCCTTGCCGTAGCAAAAGAAATGGTAGCGAAGTTTCCCAACAACGCAGAGTATCCTAAGTATGAGTTGGACATGTATGTGAAGATGGGCAAGCTGCCGGAAGCAAAGGCGGTGATGGAAAAGCAGGCTGCTGCAAACACAGCCGACAAAGAATCCCGTTATTACCTGGGCATCATCTCATCGGAAATGAAAGATGCAAAAGAGGCAAGACGCTGGTTTGAAGAAGCTGTGAAAATCGATCCGAAGTATTTTGATGCTCAGATGGGATTGGCTGAAGTAGTCTATTTCGATGCAAAGAAAATTAAAGCGGAGATGAACCAGCTTGGTAACTCTAAGGCTGACTTCGCGAAGAAGGTAGAATTAGACAAGCAATACCAGGAGAAATTAAGAGTTGCTTTACCGTATTTTGAAAACTGCGAAAAACTTAGCCCCGATGAATCAAAAGTGTTGGATGTGCTGTACGTAATCTATTCTGATCTGGAGATGACGGCACAAGTAACGCGTATCGAAAAAAGAATGAAGGCACTGGGTTTGCTGGATTAATTTCCAACGTTCACAAATGCATAAAAGGCGGCCCTCAATGGGCCGCTTTTTTTATGTGCTCACTGTGATGACGTGAATCATGACAGGAGCAGAGCAGCAGTCATTTGACATGGCCTGGTATTTTGCGAATGTTGGTGAACATCGTAACATCAACACATTATGAAACGAATACTGGTTCCCACCGACTTTTCAGATTGCGCAACCGCAGCTGCGCAAGTCGCGATAGACATAGCACAAAAAGCCAATGCCGAAATTCATTTTATCCATTTCTGCGAGCCGTCTGCAGACGTGCGGCATGTTACCATACGGGGAGAGGTTCAGCCCTCGTTGCACCATCGTAACAAAGAGGAAAGCAAGGCAAGGACTGCACTGGATGAACTCGTAGTGCTGGCCGAACATCAGGGGGTGCGTGCCATACCGCAGTTAGTATTCACGAAAAATGACGAAGGAATTGAAGACTATATCAAACCCCTGAACATAGACTTGCTGGTGATGGGTTCACACGGAGCATCCGGAATACGCGAGTTGGTGATCGGCTCCACAACACAACATGTAATTCGTCTTTCACCGGTGCCCGTGTTGGTGGTGAAGCGCAGGGAGCGACCATTCGTGCTTAATCATATCGTGTATGCTTCTGATTTCAAAACGGATTACATTAAACCATTCAGGCACATACTTGAGCTGGCAAAATTGTGGAGTTCACAAATTCATCTGCTGTACATCAATACACCGCTCAATTTTCACGAAACAAAAGATGTGCTATCCGACATGAAGCGATTCATGCAATCGTTTAAGAACGCTGCATACGTAAGTCATGTGTACGATGCCATTGACGAAGAGCGTGGCATTCATCAATTTACAAACAGTCACCCCGCGGATCTGGTGGCACTGACAACACACGGGCATACCGGGTTTGTAAAAATGCTCACCAGCAGTTTGACGGAAAGTCTGGTAAATCATGAAGTAGTTCCTGTATTAGTAATGAACCTCCGGCTGCTGGAAGAACCTAAAGAGCATGCAGAAGAGGTGGCGCATGCGTGAGATCAGTGGAGACCTTCGTTTTTAAACGGAGTGCAGGCAATACTCAAAGGCATTCAATATTATTTAACATAATATAAATTATATAACTCTTCTTAACTTGACAATTCATCACCGTGTTAAAACTGTACTGGGCTTCATACCTCGTTGTCCAAGATGTGGTCTATAATAAAATGTGCTGCGCGG
>CBHTSG010000020.1:0-58707 GCA_966095315.1 uncultured Cyclobacteriaceae bacterium | reverse complement strand
TTCTATTGATATCGCTTAACCCGTTCGAATTATAAAAGATGAGTGTACGCACTCATCTTTTTTCTTTTATATAAATTTTAAAAAATATGCCTTGGTTTAAACGCACAGATAAAGGGATTTTGACACCAACGGAAGCAAAGCGCGAAGTGCCCGATGGACTTTGGTTTAAATCTCCCGGTGGAAAAATCATCCATACGCGTGAGTTAAAAAACAACGCTTATGTAATCCCTGAAGAAGATCATCACGTAAAAATCGGATCGAAAGAATATTTCGAAATTCTGTTTGACAACAATCAGTTTACCGAGCTTGATCCAAACATGGAGTCTGGCGATCCTTTGAAGTTTGTTGACACGAAACCTTACCCCAAGCGTGTAAAAGAATCGCAACAAAAATCTGAATTGAAAGACGCGGTTCGCACAGCCTATGGCAAAATGAATGGGCTTGATATTGTAGTCGCTTGTATGGACTTTAGTTTCATTGGCGGATCGATGGGATCTGTGGTGGGAGAGAAAATCGCGCGCGCGATGGATCATAGCTTAAAGACTAAAGCTCCGTTTTTAATGATTTCACGTTCCGGAGGTGCACGCATGATGGAGGCCGGACTTTCTTTGATGCAAATGGCGAAGACTTCTGCTAAGATTGCGTTGCTGGACGAAGCTAAAATTCCGTACATATCATTGCTTACAGACCCAACCACTGGAGGAGTGACTGCCTCGTATGCAATGTTGGGAGATTTTAATATTGCAGAGCCAGGAGCTTTGATTGGATTCGCTGGTCCCCGGGTAATCCGTGAAACCATTGGCAAAGACTTACCAAAAGGATTTCAAAGTGCTGAGTTTGTGTTAGAGCACGGCTTCCTTGATTTTATCATCGATCGCAGAAATCTTAAGCAGAGACTTAGTTTGCTATTGAAGATGATTCAGTAAGGCAACTATTTTCTAGACGAATTAGCTTCAACGGTGAATAGTTTTTCTTGAAGAAAGTATTCACCGTTGCTCGACAGCCCTTGGATACAAATTTTCATCGGACCAATATCATCGCTAAGTGTAAAGTCAAATGAAGATACCCCATTCGAATCAGAATTTAGAAATGGTATCCAAAGAATATTTGCTCTCAAATCAGGGACTTTATGGTTTCCAAAAGCAGAATGGCTCGTAGAAAGCATCGGTTCACTTAGTCCTGTCACCGGAAATATATTCCGCTCAAATTTTTCTGCAAGATTTCCCTTTCTTGATTCTACAAAGATCAGTCCGTTAGAGCCCAGGCTGCCGAGCTGAGCTAATTTGTTAGGGTTGTTGAATATTTTAATGTTCAATAGATCTGCTGGCTTTAATTTTAAAAATTCCTCAGTGCTTGATGTCATTACGCCATCAATAACGTAAACTGGATCGTTCTTATAAAACGTCACCGACTTCTCATAGCGATAAAATAATCTTACCGATGGGACACCCCCCCTTTTCTTGAATTGAACGAATGTTACAACCTCGCGCAACAAATCTTCCATGGTTGGAAAAACAACATAATCAGTCACATTGATTGTATGGTCCACGCCTTGAAATTCTCCCTCCAATAGGTCATTTGGAGATTTAGTTGAAGAACTCTTGTCTTTCTCACGTGCATAAAATCTGTAAGACTCGGAAATAAGATTACGCTTTAGTGCAAAATCAGCGTAAGAATCATCATTGTTGAGTACACTGAAATCCCATGTGCTACCCGATGCAATGGTGTCCTTTAAAAGAATAATTTGGTAGTTATCGTCTACGCACTGCTTTTTGTTTCTAAGCGTGAGGAAAATCTGATCATCTCCCCAAAAATCAAAAACCAAAGGCATCTCAAAAAAACCATTCTTTGTGTAAACCTCATAGCCCATTACATTCTTTTGTAAAAAACCAATTACGAGCGTGGAGTCAGGCGAAGGGGAATCAGTTACTTTATTGATCACTTTTCCCTTCAATTTAATTATACCTTGGTATGGAAATGGAAATTTTGGAGAAGCATTCTTAAAGACATCTTCCCAATTTATTCTATTCCACCTTTCTGAAATCAGAAAGGTGTTCAGGTTATTTTTGCATTCGTTTCTTTTACACTTTCTAGCCCACTCGTAGACTATTGGCATTTCACAGAGATACAAGTAATCAGTATGATTATCAGGGGGAAATAGCCCTTCTTGAAATATTGAAATACTCATATCGGCCTTGAGGGGCCTGTCAAATTCATCTTTTAATTGCAGCTGCGCTACAATTGCTTCCTTTTGCTTTTTTAAACCGTTGATCGAAAGGGTACCACCAATTTTCGGATCATCAATGCGAATGAAAATGCGCTGCGCCATTTCAACTCCCCTATCATCAATAACGTATAATTGGTAGATGGCTTGTTGCTTTGCGGATTCGGGTAATTTTAACGTGAAAGGATTTTCAACATTCAGCTTGATAATTTGCTTGGATAAGATGCTTCCATCTGATAGAACCAAAGCAAACAAATTCCTTTCACTAAACTGTTTTGGCGCGCTAATGGTTGCCACCCAAGAATTTGCATTTACATTGATTGCAATACCATCCTTTTGAACACCAGGCAAATTCCAAATCAACTTAGCATTATTGTGGTGAGCAAAGTATTTCTTCTCCTGCTGTGGCGCCAAAGTAAAAGATCCCACTCCTGATGAATCTGTTCTCACGCGGGTTTGCTCAAAACCAGCTTCGTCCTTAATAATCAACTCAGTACACGGATCACCAACCACTAAAATATTATTCTTTATACCCGCTACAAGATTGCCTCCTTCAGGAAAAAAAATGAAATCACTTTTAGCTTTTAACTCTACTAATTGATTTTTATTTAGTATTGCAATATTCTTCTGAAATAGGGCAGCTATCCCAAAGTTTTTCATCCAATCGGAATAGGCAAAGAACTTGTAAATACCCTCATCAAGGTCTCTATTTAAAACAATTTGATTATAGCCTTTCCCCTCAGTTACTTTAAATCGGATACTCTGAGCCGTATTGCCTTTGCTGCTCACTAAATCGAGCCGAATCATGTGCGTTCCTTTCACATATTCCTTATTTTCATGCTGATATCGCACAGCAAAAAAAACGGTATCGCCTATAGCATAGGTCGGTTGATTAAAAACCATTTGTATGGTTACATAGGGATATTTCTTTGAGTATTCATAATAGTTCTTTTCAATCACTGATAAAAAATCAAACCGAACCCAAGCGCTCTCAAAAAGAATTGTAGCAACAATCAAAATCAACATTATGACAAACCTTGTTATCTTCATCATCAGTGGTTTCTTCAGGTATTACATTAATCTTTCCAATAGTCTGGCTTGCTAGTTGTGGAGTAAGGGAACAAGTCCTTACATGTATTTTTAAAGAGTAACCCAACGGAAGGTATAATTCCTTGTTTTGGAATATCATTACGCGTGATATAGACTGATTTACTCTTAATGGAAGTGGCAAAAAACAATCCCTCAATTGGACTTTGAGTGCCACTAAGTTGGATAAAGTTTGACGGTATTTTTCCGGATTGAGGTTGAAATAAACTTCCTGTTGATTTTTTTTGATCTTTGACTGCTTTCCAAAATGCAAAAGCTTGAGGTGAAAGGCTAAGTTGTTGTATCTCAGCATGAACTTTATGCATGAATGTCCATTCTGTTATTGGAATGTACCCTGCATTTACATTGACGAACTTACCATTACGAATTGTTTCGTTGTCACTAATTATTGGTTCAGGATTAAAAATGTTAGCCCAGCAAGTGCAACATTCACAGGGTTTAACATATTCTAATTCACCCGTTTGCCCAATTACATAGGAGCTGCATGGGAGCGGTTTGGGGCATTCACCTTCACCACATTTGACTGAATAAAGCTCAGGGTTGGTGTCATATTTGAATGTTCCTGCAAACTTCCACAAGTAGTAAAAGTCTTTCGGTTGGCCGGCTGACGAGTTGAATAAAATATTGAAACCGTACTCTACACTTTGCTCCGAGTTCTTCTGTTCCCGAAATTCAAAGAAAACCTCATCCACGGAACCTGCTGGCAGCAGTTTGTCCGGCTTTGATTCAAATACTCTACCATCAAGCAATTCTATTTTAATTTTATAAGTACGACCAACAACTCCTTTTAATCCAGTTGCGCTCGTCTGATATTCACCATTGGCGATTGCTTTTAACTCTTCTGAATTTCCTACATCATCAGAAATTGTTAGGCGCTTGGCAGAGATGGGAGATTTAATTGAAAGCTTAGATTCAATATCAAAAGCCTTTGATAGTTTTATTTTGTAAGGCCCAGGTTGATCAGAAATGAAACCTTCTACCACCACTGGATAGGCCAGCGGAGCATCGATCTCAAAAGTGATTCTATCAATACATGCGGAACAAATGAAAACTAAGCAATAGGTAAAACTTCTGCGCATATTGGTTTAAAGCTTAAAACTATAGGATACAGAAGGAAGGGGGACTCCGATAATTGATAATTGATATGGTCTGAGTATTCCAGATTGAACTTCCTTGAAAAAAATCGAATAGGGATTTTTCCTCCCATAAACATTATATACGGAGATCACCCACGTACCATCCAATATTTTTTTTCGCTTGTGGTTCCCTTCTATTACAAATCCTATATCTAAGCGATGATAATCGGGAATTCGATATTGATTTCGATTAGAAAATGCCGATACGGTATAGTTCTCTACACTAAAAGCATATATAGGAAGCGTAATTGGTCTTCCTGTGCGATAAGTAAAGCCACCAGTAAAAAAATGTCGTTTGGTTATCCCGTACTTCCAGTTTAAATTAATTACATGCGGCTGGTCATAGTTCGAAGCATATTCCCTTCCACCATTGATTGTCGCTTGGTCATAATTACCCTTAATCGTTCGAAGTGAGCGAGAGTATGCATATCCTAATGAACCGGTGAAATTTCCTTTTAGTTTTACAATTTGTGTCTCTGCTCCATACATTCTCGCTTTTCCCTGTAATAAGTCAGTCTCTATTTGCTTGTTTAAAATGAGTTGAGCTCCATCTTTAAACTCCAATACATTCTCCAAAATCTTATAGTACACTTCAGCAAAAAACTCATAGTTCCGATCCTTTAAATTTTTAAAGTATCCAAACGAAAACTGATCTACCCGTTGTGGCTTAAAATAAGATCCGCTCGGTTGCCAAATATCTATTGGGGTAACCGCTGTAGTGTTGGTGACTAAATGCAAGTATTGAAAAATCCTGTTGTATCCAAATTTAAGAGATGACTCGTTCTTTAGGCTATATCGAAGACCCAATCGAGGTTCAAAATTATTGTAACTCTTAATTACCTTACCGTTACTAAAATAAATGGTGTCGATTACATTTAATGGTTCCAGTGGAGCATTGGGCGCATAAATTAAGACAGAGTCTGATCCAAGTGCCGTAAATAAAGAATACCGAAGCCCCACATCGGCATTCAAGCGCTTAGTCAAATCCAATTGATCTGAAAGGTAAATCCCTGATTCAAGTGACTTTTGAGTCTGCATTTGTAGATACTTCTTATTTGAATTATCCGATGATGGCTTCAATGTGCCTGGGTTAAAATCATAGTACGTTCCTTGTAACCCAAAATTGAGTGAATGAACACCCCTTTTCAGATGGAAATCTGCTTTTGCTGTAGGATAGGCAATATTATAATTCAATATAAATCCTGTAAACTCATCTTTATCCGAAACGTCATAACCGTATTTCCCATACCCCATAGAAAAGGAGCCGTTGAACACATTCGAGAACTCATGATCGAGCCGTACAGAGCCAACATATGAATCCCAACGATATGTAGAGTCTCCTTGTAATCTAAATTCATCATGACTCGCATAACCCGAAATCGTAAGCTTCGTTTTTTCATTAAACACGTGAGCAACTTTTGCAGTGCCATCGTAAAAAGAGACTGCACTTTGATCCAAGCTTACGTAGTTGCTGCGTATAGTGTTAATTAACCAGTCAGAATACGTTGTGCGAAAAGATACAGCAAGTGATGTCTTGTTCCTTTGAATTGGCCCATGAAGCATCACATTTGCAGAAACGCTTCCAATACCACCACTTACACCCCATTTTTCATAACTCCCCTCGCGGGAACGAATATCCAGAACTGATGAAACACGTCCGCCATACTCAGAGGGAATGCCACCGCGGTAAAATGTTATATCTCTTATCGCTTCAGCATTAAAGGAAGAAAAAAAACCAAAAACATGTGAACTATTAAAAATCGGCAGGCCGTCATACAAAATCAAATTTTGATCTATACTTCCGCCCCGCACATTAAAGCCTGAAGCAGCTTCGCCAACTGATGTAACTCCTGGCATCGTCTGCACCTGTTTAACTAAATCAACTTCTCCAAGTAGAGCAGGCGCTCGCTTTATATCTTTAATGTCAATTTTAGATTGCCCAATTGAAGTGGTTGTTATCTCTCGCGCATATTTGTCTTCTATGACAATTTCCTGCAACATCACTGGAGTTTCTTCTAATTCTATCTTTAGATCACCAGAACTATATATTTCAAGGTCAATAATCTTTTCCTCATAATTGATGTAATTGAATGACACTACATGTTTACCTGAAGGAACGGTGAGCATAAACTTCCCATTGATATCCGTGGTTGTGCCTTTATTCAATCCAACCAGATAAACGCTTACACCAACCAGAGGCTCTCTCGATTTACTATCATGGACAATACCGTTAAGGGTAGTTTGGCTTCTTGCCGTCAGTTGATTGCCCATAACTATTTTATCTATTTTCTTCTTTTCGCGAGAAGCATTTGTGATTATGGTTTTTCTTGCCAAATCTTGCCGGGGATCAAGTACAAGTACAATTGTATTGGGATTTAACTCAATGTAACTTAATTCTGTCCCCAAGAATAACTCATTCAAAACATCTCTTACCGGAAGGCCCACAAATTCCTGACTGACTTTGATATTACTAATCCAATCTTCGATAAAATATACTTTTACAGATCGTTTCTTTGACAATTCATTTAATGCATAGGACAGGGGCTTGTCTGAATATTCCGAAGACACAGTTTCATCCAGCAATGATTGACCACTAAGAAGAAGCGGGAAGCAAAGTATTATTAAGGTACACTTAATAGAGATAAAGATGGTATTTCTGTTTTTCTTCAACCAAATCATTATTGCACATAATTATACCGAGGCAGGAAAATACGAAGCATAAATTTAAAAAATAAGGCCACTCATTAATGAGTGGCCTTAAATTCTAAAGAAATAAAAAATTGGTCTACTTCTTCACCAATTTCCAAACTAGGGCATCATATGCATCACCATTTCTGGTAACAGTCATATTTAAGCTAACAATGCCCAAACATTGGTTGTAAGTGCCGGACCCTTGATATACATACACATTACCGCTGCCGGTTGTTACAGTGCCCTTTGCAGCTGTCACAACCTGTGTTGCCACACTGGTTGAAGGTGTAAAAGTTAGCGTGAGCGGCCAGCCACTGTCATAAAAATTATCAGCGACATAAGTATTGGTTCCGGTTTTAGTTAAAACAGCGGTATAAGGGCCATATCCTCCAAAGAATTCAGATGACTCAGTCGCATCAAAATTAGCAGCCCACGTCTCCTGATAAGTACAGTAATCCGTTACGGCCCATGTGAGAATCATTGCAGGATAAAACTGATTGCTTTGAAACAAGCCAGCAGCAACAATTTCAGATGCCAATACTTTAGATCCATCTGTTAAATTCAAATCACTCTCTACACCAATTCCAAATTTGTAAGTGGTGAGAAGGGTACTCACAGTTGCTGAGTTTAAGGGGAAGGAAGTTGATAGGCCAAGTTTTGTGAAAACTTCCTGAATTGTTAACTCAATTGTGGCAGAAGGCCTAAGATATTTATCGGATTTAGTAAACGCAGAAGCAGGAATGTTTTTTAGAAGAACTCTTTCCAAACTAGGCCTCTTCACCACGTAAATATCAACACTTGCTACTGAGCTGGGGTCATCCGCTAATATTTCAGCTTCGTAAGTAAATTTCTCTGTTCCCGTTGCAATACGAGGAAAAATTTCAGCTATTGGCTTGCCCTGCACATATACTTTATTTAGCGCAGTTCCACGCAACGCGATGATGGTTCCCTTCTTCATTTTTGAAAACTGAAGTGGGTCCAAAGAGTCATCGGTACATGAAAAGGCTATCACAAAAAGTGACGCCAGGATTAGACTTTTATATATCGTTTTCATGTTTGTCATTTAGTTATAAAATTAATTCAGTGTTTCAGGATTATTATCCCAGAAAACTTTATTCACTGCATTTACGTCACGCTGAGTAGCGCTACTGTTCAGGTTAACATAGACAGAAGGATATACAAGTGTACGAATCCAAGGTCCAGGATTTGTCTGAAGAGTTGGCTGCATACCGCGAGGGGCACTTGTTCTACGATATAAATTGTAAGCCTCATACCCATTGCCGAACATTGCTTTCCAAGCTTCCTTGCCAACAATATCCATTTTGTTTCCAGCATTATCGAATGCCAAGAGTGCTGCATTCTTATATCCATCAACAAATGAAGTCCAAACCGAGGTGGATGAAGAACTTGTCCAAGGAGATACTGTTACAGACTGGCTCTTACCGTCAGCAAAAGATTTTACTGAAGCGATAGAATTGGCAATGGCCGTACCTAGCAGTGTCTTTGCGTTTGCAACATTTCCTGCTTTCAATACTACTTCAGCCTTTAGATAATCTGTGTAATAGCTCATCCAAATAGGCTGAATGCCGGCACCATCTGCTCCCTGTGTTCTTTGTGTTTGACCTTGATATTTTACGTTAGATACTGACGTATTATCAGGTCTTCCTCCGGCTGGATACACGCCCGCAGCTGTCATAACAGGACCGTCTGGAGGTGTGCCAGACGCGTCACCATGATCTCTTCCATAAAATCCGGGCTCAAATACACAAAACACCTTCACACCACTACTAATGTAATGTGGCGGAGGAACTCCAGGTGTACATCCTAGCGCTTTTACGTCAAATCCATTGGTCACAGGATCGATACTTCCTACCTGACGATAGAAATAATACCTCCAACGTGGATCCTGAATTGCGTTTCCTGTACCTACTCCATTGTCGGTGTAGTCACTTGCGTTGAACATCTCATACATAAAATAGTTACCTAGGTACCCGCCAGCACCACCGGCTGATGGGCCATAGTATTGATCATAGAGCGGATGACGAGAACCTGCTGGAACGTTAGCGGTACCATACTTGTAAGTGAAGCTTTCACTGGGTGAATCAATTATATTGACCACTGAAGCACCTGTGGTGCGATCAATAAAGGTTGCAATCTTTGCATCCGCTTCTGCCTTACGGCCGGGTATCTGAGAAATATTTACCCAAGCTTTAAGTTCCAACGTATTACAAAGTGCAGTCCAATTTGCTCTACTGCCGCCATAAAAAATATCACGGGTCAACGCTGCACCAGCCGCTGTACCAGTCTTTGCTAACTCAGCACGAGCCTCACCAAGTAAAGTAAGGGCATAATTGTAGACATCGCTACCGGAGGTTGCAATAGGATTAAAGTCTCCTTGCGGTCCCTTCAGTGCATCAACCTGAGGCACATCATTAAATTGATCAACTAATGAAAGGTAGGTGTACGCGGAAAGGATTTTAGCAACCGCAACGTGCGTTGTTAAATTTTTCGCTTGTGCCAAAGGAATTAACGTCTCAGACTGAACTAAGATTCCCTGATAAGCACTTGACCAAATACCGTCCTGAAATTGTGGCTGGAAAGCCAATTGATAACGATAACCTCCGCTCATGGCTACATAGCGAACCAACGGAGCTGTATTTGATTGAACGCTTGAGAAGTAATCAGCAAAATTTAGCTGAACCAGATTCATCAGATAATCCACATCGGCACCCGCTACAGGTACCTGATTTGGATTCTCCAAATCACCATCTAAGTCGCAGGCAGTGAACGAGAACACCAGCGCCAGTATATAGAGTTTCTTAAAAATATTTTTCATAATCATTCAATCCGTTTAGAAAGTAATTTTAACATTCAAACCGTATCGTTTTGCAGAAGGGCCGCCCAGATAATCAAATCCGGCACCATTGTTTGCGCCAAAAGCAGTTCTGTCAAAGTCTGCCTTAGAATATTTAGGTGCATTAATGGCACGATACCACATGTTGTTTCCTGTAAGTGCAATATTAATTCCGCTTACTTTCAACTTTGAAGTTATTGATGCGGGAAGTGAATACGCCAGCGTCACATCTCTCAGGCGCACACGGGTTGCATCGTAAACACCTCTATCATCTGGAGAACCTCCAATGATGGTATTACCAAAGAAAACACCGGCCGTAGTAAGAGGAATAGTATTAGGAGTATATCCGGTTACATTTCCACTTCCATCTTTAATTTCTCTTACACCAGGAAGAACCAATGGCAAGGTAGGATCAAAATTTTCCAAATCTTTACCCACACCACGACCAACCATTGTTGCTGCGGTATAGGAGAACATCTGACCTCCATGTACGTAATCAACTTGGACTGACAATGACAATGACTTCCATGATAAATTACTAATGACCGAACCTAGCCAATCAGGATTTGGGTTGGCAATAATTCCAATTTCATTTGCCTGCTTATAGTTACCTGACTCATTGATGATCAATTGGCCATCCGGAGCCTTTTCAACATAAGTACCTTGAATTACGTTAAGAGGTTTACCTTCAATGGCAAAGTTACCTCTGTTACTGAATCCATTTACAAGAATAGTTTTTGAACCTTCAGGAAGTTTTTCAACCAAACTTCTGTTTCTGGTGTAGTTGGCTGTGATATCCCATGTCCAATCACTTGTTTTAATTGGGGTAAATGTAAAGGCACCTTCCCATCCTTTGTTAACAATCGTACCTGCATTGATGGATGTTATGCTGTATCCTGTTGATGGATCCAACGGACGATCGATAATCTGATCTTCAGCGGTACGGTTATAATAAGAAATATTCGTCTTGATTCGGTTGTTTAATAAGTTAGCTTCCAAACCAAATTCTGTTTCCTTCAATAACTCTGGACCAAGGTTAGGGTTAGCAAGGCGACTTGGTAAACCGGAGGTAATCACATTACCCAATGCATCTACACGAGTCTGACTATTGATAAACAAATACGGTGAGGTATTATATGAACGGCCAAAGTTTGCCGAAGTACCATAGGCAGCTCTCACTTTTAAGAAATCCAGCACATCCGGTGCAAGATTAGGAAATGCTGCTGTAGGGATAAATGAAACACTCGCTCCTGGATAAAACTGAGAACGGTTGTTTTGTTGAAGCACGGAAGACCAGTCATTTCTAGCAGAAAGATTAACATAGAGCATATTCTTATAGCCAACGTTACCATCCACGAATACTCCTGAAATCGCACTGTTTTCCTTGTAGTTTAAATTATTTCCCCTCCAATCTCTTGGTAAAGTGGTAGTAAAGTTGCGGTGCTCAAGGAAACCGTAAACCACCTGTCCCAAACTCTCCAAACCATTCTGGCTGTATTTGTTCGAGCGGTAGTTATAACCTAAGACAGCGGTGACATTCAAATCTTCACTGATATTTTTGTTCAAGGAGGCCATGAAAGATTGATCGACAATTGTGTTTGTACCATTCACTGATCGGTACGCTCCTGGTGAAAGTGTTGCGGTCACACCGTTTCCACCACCCTTGTTCACCCAGAATGATTGCGCTTCGCTATACGTGTCATAGCCAAGACGATAGGTAACTTTCAACCAATCGGTAATATCATAATTCAAACTAGAACTAGAGAAGAAACGATTTACCTTATTGGTTTGTCTTGAATTCTTCAACACCCAGCGGGGGTTAGCAATGTCACCGCCATTACGATAATAAATGTTAGAGAAGTCAACAGGGTTTTCAAAAGGCCAGTTCATCAAATCAATGTTACGTGGAACATAGAAAAGGTTAGCCCAGATTGATGGTTGACCAAATGAATTTGAACCACCACCTGCCGCAGTTGGAGGAGTAGTTTGATCAGTTACCACAAAATTGAAAGTGCCTTGGAATGTTAGCTTATCTGTAAGTTTTGCATTTCCTCCCAAAGAGAAGTTGTCACGTTTCAAGTTGTTGTACTTAACAAATCCTTCTTCATCCAAATGGCTATACGCGAAGCTTAGGCTTGCTTTATCTGAACGACTACCCAATGAAAGAGAGGTTGTTTTAGAATTACCTTTTTGGAAAAAGTCTTTAACGTTATTAGGAGCAGGGGTCGGGATATATCCACCGTTTGTCACTGCATCCTGTTGAAACTCAGGGAACTGAGGAAATAAGTTTCTATGCTCATAATATGGGTGTCTTACACCTGTAGGCACACCATTCATGAGGGCTCCCCAGTTGCTAAAGAATTCTCCGTAAGCACCATCAAAACCATTCGCCCATTTGTTTTGATATTCGGGCACAAAAGCTTCAACCACATAGTAAGACTGAGACACTGAGCCATCCAGTTTATTCTTTTGGCCTTTTCCAGAACCAGTCTTGGTAGTAATAAGAATTACACCGTTTCTACCTTGCGAACCGTATAGAGTGGTCGCACTTAATCCGCGAAGGATTGACATCGATTCAATATTGTTGGGGTCAATGTCCAAGAAGCGGGTAGGCGAGGTTTGACCATCCTGAAAATCCTTGTTTATATCATTCGTGCTGGTGTTAATCGGCACGCCATCCACAACCCAAAGGGGTTGGGTGTCTCCAGAGATTGAACTATTTCCACGAATGTTTATTCTAGAACCAGAACCTGCCATGCCTGAAGAGTTCAAAATCTGCAGACCAGGCGTTCTTCCCTGTAAAGCGCGACCGATGTCAGTCTCAGGCTTGTTATTCAATAATGCTGAGGAAATGGTTGTTTGGGCAAAGCCAAGGGCCTTCTGTTCTCTCTGAATACCCTGAGCTGTAACAACAACTTCACTTAGTTGCTGTACGTCCAATCCAAGCGCCACATCCACAACAGATCGATCACCGATGGAGATTTCCTCGGTCTTCAATCCAATGAATGAAAAAACCAAGTTACCGCCTGATGCAGGCACGGAAAGCGTATACCTTCCTTCGGCATCGGTTACAGTTCCATTGGTTGTTCCTTTCACAACGACATTCACACCGGGCAGGGCTGATCCGTCCTCTATAGACGAAACCCTACCCGAGATCACCCGTTCCTGCGCCCATGCACTGAGCACAAAGACGAATGAGAAGCATAGTAGTAAAAACTTCTTCATAGGTAAAAATTTAGGTTAGGTTATTAAACAGCTCCCAATTTAGGATAATTATCTTAATAGAAAATAATTGAATTCGGAGTATTCAAATTAATATTCTGTATAAAGGGGTAGTTTTCGGTAAAATATTTCAGGTTTTCAAAATTTCAGGGAATTTCATTTTTATCCACTGGATCATTCCATTCTTGAAATCGTCAAATAAAAAAGGTGAGCATTTTGTGCATCACCTTTTTATCTAATTAATAATCAGTTATATCTTATTGATCCCACCAGGACTTAGAAGTATTACTATCCTTGCCGGGATTCAATCTGCTTACTGCGCTGTTATAATTCGCAGCATTCAAACTTGCCTCTTCACCAGGATACAAAAATCTTCTTGGAATAGCGCCAGAGTTTGAATAATCTGTAGCGGGTTTCAGCGTAGGAATTTCTGTTCTTCTCCACTCTGCCCACGCATCAAACGCCTGGCCAAAAAGGCTCTTCCACTTTTCTTCAGCAATTACCTGGAGAAGTGTTGCACTTACACCAATTTGTGCAATTCTCGCATCGCGGTAGCTTGTAGAAGTAATTGTAAGAGGGAATGCGGTAGGAACTGTTTTTGCAGACTTGTCAACGAGAGTCTCAAACGACTTGTCAATACCATTGCTCAACATAGTCAAAGCAATCTCCGTTGTCCAACCTCTTGCGGCTGCTTCTGCCCTGTTTAGATACGTGTAAGAAGCCGTCATCAAAGGTAGTGGTGAAGTAGCATTCCACCAGTATCTCGGAGACATTTGTGCTCTACCAGCACCGCTACCCGTTCTGTATCCATAGGGAACACCATTTCTGGTTTGGTGGCTCTGATGTACATATGATTTTATTCTGTCATCATAGGTACGGTTAGAGGTAGGATTATAAACTGAATTATTCCCCTTCATGGCATCAATAAATTCTGCGCTCATGAAATAGTCAGCCGTTCTGTTGGCAAACCATGGGTTTCTAAATCCAACCAAATCCTGAAAGGAGAACCACGCCTCGTCAGCTACAGTTTGAATCACTCCTGCTGAATTGCTTAACGCAGAATTAAATTCAGTTGCAGCATATCCTCCAGCAGCTGGGTATCTTTTTGAAAGTTGAAGAGACATTTGAAGCAACAGTGAGTTGGCTAATTTCTTCCAACGGTTCATGTTACCATTATAGATAATGTCTCCTTTTACTGCGGTCTTTGAAGCATCAATCATATCTCTGGCCGCTTTAATATCCGTAATAAGAGCCTTGTAAATATCTTCCTGCTTGTCGTAGGCAGGAGAAATTCCGTCAAGCCCTTTAAAGGCGCCAGAGAAAGGTACTTCACCCCAGGTATCAGTAACACGTTTCATGATGATGGCCTTCATGATTTTTGCAACGCCAATCTGATTTACAGGGTCACCCTGCGCGATCAAATCCGGAGTACGCTTCGATGCATCAGAGTTGATCTCGATGATCTTGTTTAATCCGATTAATGATTGCGTGTAGTAAACTTCCCATGAATAGGGAACCTCTGCGTATTGCATCTCATCAGTGTAAGTTACTTGTGATTGATACTGAACGTACAGTGTTGGGATGGTTACACCTGATCTTCCTGTGATGGTGGCATAGGACATGATTGCACCTGATAACAAACCCGAAGTAGCCGGTGTGGTATATCCGTTTTTGTTATCGTTGATATTGCCAAAATCTACATCCTGGCAGGCAAAGAAACTGCCTACGAATATGAATGTAAGTAGAATTGATATTATTCTTTTCATAATGTTATTTCTTAAAATGTCAATTTCACATTAACACCATAGCTGCGCGTTCCGGGTAACTGACCGCTCTCTCCATAGGTACCAGAAAGTTCTGACGGATCCCAACGGTGAACGTTATCCTTTGCTAATCCAAAGCGTGCTAGGTTTCTTCCTACCACACCAATGGTTGCACCTTTAATGAACTTCGAGTTAAATAATTTCGAAAGATCATAAGTAAGGCTGATGTCTCTCAGCTTAATGAAGCTTGCATTGTGTATGTATGGTTCTGCAATTGTGTTGGTTTGGAATTGCTGATAGTAATCGTAGCCTTCTACGTAGGTATCCACTACGGCTCCATTTTCATCAACACCTTTTACGTGAACACCACCACCTTCGGCAACAGCATCACGAACATTTTTGCCCTTGTCGTTGATGGATGCTGTAGCTTCTAAAAGACCAGAGTACTCACCCCACATTTCAGACAATGAGAAGAATTTACCACCCTTCTGATAATCCATAGCCACCTGTAATGTAGCTCCTTTGAAGCTGAAGCTGTTGATAAATCCACCGGTGAAATCAGGAAGAACACTACCGAAGTAAACATTGGTCTGTGATTGGTACATGCCGTTAGGCTCAAGTACAATGTTACCGCTGGCATCTCTCACAAAACCTTTACCGCGTAGTTGCCCCCACTTGCCATCCAACTGGTGAATAACAGAAGCGAAAGCCCAATCGTCAGAGCCACCAGGGCCTGCAATAGCTTTCAAATCACCAGGCAATGCTTTAACCTTCACATCGGCAGTAGCAAAGTTTAACATCGAATTCCAGGTGAATCCATTGTCTAACTTAATTACATCACCAGAAAGTGAAATTTCCACACCGCTACGAGCTGATTCTCCCGCGTTGGTCAAGAAGTCGTTATATCCTGAAGTTTTAGGAATACTCACCGCAATGATTTCATCCTTTCTGTTCTCATTAAAGTACGTGAAGCTCAAAGAAGCTCTGTTCTTAAGTACTTTAATGTCAAATCCAGCTTCGAATGAAGAGTTTACGGCTGGTCTTAAATTAGGATCTACCAATGTAGTTGGGTTATACATCAACACAGAAGTATTGAAAGGCTTTTGCGCGATAGGATAAATTGGATTGATGCGAAGCGCGTCCACATCACTACCTACCTGTGCCCAACCTGCTCTAACCTTACCGAATGATAAGAAGCTAGACTCAAGAAGTTCTGAGAAAATAAAGCTTGTTCCGATAGCAGGATATCCGTAGCCATTCTTATTCTTTGGCAATGCAGAACTCCAGTCTTTTCTGTAGCTCAGATCGAGGTAAGCCATTCCTTTATATCCGAAAGAAGCATTACCGTAGATGGAGTTAACTTTCTTTTCGTACTTATAAACGGATGGCGTAGGAACTTCACCCGCATTTTGGAAAGAATACAAATCAGGGATAATCAAACCACCTGATTTAGCTCCAGGATTCATTTCAGCAGAGAAGCGGTCATAACCATCGTGTCTCAGGTTACCACCGATCATACCACTTACGTCAAAGTTTCCACCGAACGTCTGCTTATACTTGATCGCACCACTGAAGTTATTCTCATACTGTGAACGCTTATAAACACCAAAGCTGTTAATCCATGCATTGTAGAGTTCAGGTGCTGCTGAGTTTGCCAAAGCAAATGGCAAATACCACTCTCTCTTATACTCAGTTTGGTTTCTGGAGGCGGTTGCTGAAAACTCAAAGTTGTCATTCAACTTATAGTTCGCAGTAAGAGCTCCGGTATAGTTCTGATTCTTTGTTTTGATGAGGTAGTTTTCCATGTAAGTGTAAGGGTTGAACCAGAACGCTGGTTTCTTAAAGCCTCCACCCAAAGTGTAATATTCAGGTCCCCACCAGTTCCATGATGCAGAGTAACCATCAGGGGTCTTCAGATTTTTCAATTCTCTTAACTTATCAATGTCCAGGTTTCTGTTGAACCACTGGTTGAATGATCCGGAAGTCTGGTTGGCATAACCATCATCATAATCCCCTCTGATTTCAGAGGTGGTGTAGCGAATATTTGATGAAATGGAAAGTTTTTCGCTAGCCTTGAAATCAAAGAATGAATTGATGAAGTGCTTATCAAGATTGGTAGATGGGATAATACCGGACTGATCTAGCTTGGCATATGACAAGCGACCATTAAAGTTTTTATTTCCACCACTTACCGCAACAGTATTCTTTTGGGTTACTCCTGTTTCAAAGAAATTCTTTACGTTGTTTGGTTGTGCTTCGTACTTAGCTGTTTGACCAAAATATGGGCTGTCTTTCCACCAAGCATACCAGGGCACATAATCCTGACCATCAAATTTTGGTCCCCAGCTTTCGTCAGCATAGTTGTTGTCCTCAATAATGTAACGCTTTCCGTTGAAGACGCTCCATTCTGTTGGGTATGGGCCTCCAAAACCACCAGCGGCATAATCAAACGTTCCGAACGATGATTCACCTGCGTATCCAATACCATAAAGGTTCTGGTAGTTTGGCAAGTAAGCTACTTTATCGAAAGTGGTTGCATTAGTGATCTCTACAGAAACTTTATCAGATCCTTTCTTGGTAGTAATAACAATTACACCAGCCTCAGCACGCTGACCATACAGAGCCGTTGCATTAGGGCCTTTCAATACGTTAACCGACTCAACGTTATCCATATCAATGTCGTTAGGATCGGTTGTAGGCACACCGTCTACTACGTACAATGGGTCGTTATCAGAAGTCAATGAAATCGCTCCTCTCACGCGGATTTTACCGAACTGACCCAACTTTGAACCTGCTTGTCCATTCACTTGCACACCGGCTACTTTACCCGCCAAAGCATTTTTGATGTTGGCATCTTGTGTAAGGTTCAGTTTGTCTGATTTTACCTCTTGAGTAGCATAAGGCAGTGTTTTGGTAGCACGACTCACACCCAATGCCGTTACAACGACTTCACTGAGTTGAGTTACATCCAATCCTAATTGAATGTCAATTACTGATCTTTCACCAATAACGACTTCTTCAGTTTTGAGACCAATAAAGGAGAATACCAGGTTGCCACCTGTAGCTGGCACCGACAGTGAGAATTTTCCTTCAGCATCGGTAACCGTTCCGTTAGTTGTTCCTTTAACAACCACGTTCACACCAGGCAAAGCCGATCCGTCTTCAGCAGAGGCGACCTTACCTGTAATCACCCGTTCCTGCGCCCATGCACTGAGCACAAAAACAAATGAGAAGCATAAGAGTAAAAACTTCTTCATAGAGTATAGGTTTAGTTTAAAATAAGTCCCCAATTTAGGGGGATATTATATAGGTTGTTTATCCCCCAAAAAATTCGAGGGTTTGTTTTGAAAAATCGCGTTAAACAAAATTTATTTCAAAAAATAACCATTTCATAAAATTTAATTCTGATGTTGATACTGATATGGCAATAAAAAAAGGGATGCATTTGATAATGCATCCCTCTTTGTATATAGGGTGATAAACCGGCTTGTATTAAGCTTCCGCTACTACCGATACAAATGATTTGTTCTCTCTTCCCTTTTTGAACGTTACTGTTCCTGGAGTCAACGCGAACAATGTGTGATCTTTTCCGATACCTACATTCTTACCAGGATGGTGCTTTGTTCCTCTCTGGCGAACAATGATATTTCCAGCAATCACTTTCTGACCACCAAATACCTTAATGCCTAATCGTTTGCTTTCCGATTCGCGGCCGTTCTTTACTTTACCTTCACCTTTTTTATGTGCCATGATGAGATTCTTTTATTTTCCTGAAATAGATTCAATCTGAACTTTCGTGAATTGCTGGCGATGACCGTTTTTCACAGCATAGCCCTTTCTTCTCTTCTTCTTGAAAATGATAACCTTATTGCCCTTAACGTGCTCCAATATCTTACCTGATACTTTAGCACCTTTCACAGTAGGGGCGCCAACTTCTACACTTCCATTATTGTCTAGCAACAGCACGTTCTCGAAACTTACAGAAGAACCTGCCTCACCATCCATTTTTGGAGCATAGATGTATTGGTCTTTAGCCACCTTAAACTGCTTTCCAGCAATATCTACAATTGCATACATGATATTTTGGCTTTTTAAAAATTGGAGTGCAAAGATAAGGCAAAGCCTTTTAATTGCAAACATAGAATCCAAAATGCCTCATTTTAGTTTAAAATGGTCATTTTTGGGGCCATTTGGACCTCTTTCTAATAGGCCCCATCGGTCGCTGGTTATTCTTAATTCGTCATCGCTGACTCTGGAACTGGGGCGGATAGTTATTCCGCCAGAAGAAACCCAATATTAAATACCCATAATCAGGAACACCTTTTAGTCAATTTTGTAATCAAATCCGTCATGGGTTCAGGCAAATTTTTGACGCTAAAATTTTTTCAAAAATTTTTGGTTAACCCTTCACTTTCAATCGCATCATTAAGTAGGTGAAAATGAATTCCTTTCAATTCATCATTCCTGTCTTGAAAAATGTTTGCATCACTCTGATGCTTTCGCACCCTTTCTAAAGTCAGTTGCAATGCTAATATTTGTCGGTGGTAACGATTGAGGTTTTGTGAATCACAAAACGGATTACTTACCACCAAAAAATTGAACAACATTCGGGGCACCAGAGAACTTCCTAATCGAAGTTCTTTTTTGTCTTTTACCATAACCCTAAAACATTCATTACTAATGAGTCAGCCACTACTCGAACCAATTTTGAGAGAGAACAAGGATCGTTTTGTCCTTTTTCCCATTCAGCAACACGATATCTGGAAATTTTACAAGCAGGCAGAGGCCAGCTTTTGGACGGCCGAAGAAATTGATCTGAGTCACGATTTGAAAGATTGGGCTAACTTAAATGATGGAGAGCGTCATTTTATTACTCACGTACTTGCCTTCTTTGCCGCCAGTGATGGCATTGTGAACGAAAACCTTGCAGAACATTTTGTTAGCGAAGTTCAATACACTGAAGCTAAGTTCTTTTATGGCTTCCAAATCGCAATTGAAAACATCCACTCTGAAACGTATTCATTATTAATAGACACTTACGTAAAAGATCCCAAAGAAAAAGATAAGCTCTTTCACGCCATCGAAACCATGGATTGTGTAAAGAAAAAGGCTGATTGGGCGTTGCGTTGGATTTCTCAGGGAAGTTTTCAGGAGCGCTTGGTAGCCTTTGCCGCAGTGGAAGGGATTTTCTTTTCCGGATCATTCTGCTCTATTTTCTGGATGAAGAAGCGTGGCTTAATGCCCGGGCTCACTTTCTCCAACGAATTGATTTCGCGCGATGAGGGTTTGCATTGTGATTTTGCCTGCCACTTGTACACCAAGCACGTGGTAAATAAGCTACCCAAAGAACGTGTCATCGAAATCATCAAAGATGCAGTAGAAATAGAAAAGGATTTTGTGACCGATGCTTTGCCTGTTAATCTGATTGGCATGAATGCAGCACAAATGCGTCAATACATTGAATTTGTTGCTGATCGATTGACCAACGAGTTAGTTGGGCAAAAGATTTATAATGCTACCAATCCCTTTGATTTCATGGAGATGATTTCCTTGAGAGGGAAGACCAACTTTTTTGAAAAACGCGTTGCCGAATATCAGAAAGCTGGTGTTATGGGCAGCACCGAAAAAGAAACTGCTCCCAAGTTTTCACTGAACGAAGATTTTTAATAAATTGAAGAACATTTTTTAAACTGTTTTTCCAACCAAACAACCCAAAAGAGATGCTCGTACTCAAGCGTGACGGACATAGAGAGTCCGTTAAGTTCGACAAAATCACTGCCCGAATTGAAAAACTCTGCTACGGTTTAGATCCAAACTTTGTCAACCCGGTAGAGGTGGCGATGAAAGTGATTAACGGTTTGTATGATGGGGTTTCCACCTCAGAGCTGGATAATCTTGCTGCAGAAATCGCAGCAACGATGACCACCAAGCACCCTGATTTCGCCAAGTTGGCCGCACGTATTGCTGTTTCCAATCTGCATAAAGTAACCAGTAAGTCCTTCTCCAATACAATGAAGCGACTTTACACTTATGTAGATCCTAAGACCGGGCAGAATGCGCCTCTTATTTCGAAGGATACCTGGAAGGTAATTAAAGATAATGCCGCAGAGTTGGACGAAGCAATCATCTACGATCGTGATTTCAGCTATGACTACTTCGGTTTCAAAACACTGGAGCGCTCGTACCTGATGAAGATCGATGGAAAAGTAGTAGAGCGTCCGCAACATTTGTTAATGCGTGTTGCTGTGGGTATTCATGGAGAAGATGTTCCGGCAGCCATTGAAACCTACAACCTCTTATCCGAAAAGTGGTTTACCCATGCTACTCCTACGTTATTCAACGCTGGCACACCCAAGCCACAACTTTCCTCATGCTTCCTGCTCACCATGAAGGATGACAGCATCGATGGAATTTATGATACCCTAAAACAAACCGCGAAGATCTCTCAATCTGCAGGTGGCATTGGTCTAAGCATTCACAATGTGCGTGCAAAAGGATCATACATCAAAGGAACGGGTGGTACTTCCAATGGTATCGTGCCTATGCTTCGCAACTTTGACATGACTGCTCGTTATGTTGATCAAGGTGGAGGCAAGCGCAAGGGAAGCTTCGCGATTTACCTCGAGCCATGGCATGCCGATATTTTTGATTTCCTCGAGCTGAAGAAAAATCACGGCAAGGAAGAAATGAGAGCGCGCGATCTTTTCTACGCGCTGTGGATTCCCGATTTGTTCATGAAGCGCGTGGAGAACAATGAGATGTGGTCGCTCTTCTGCCCTAACGAAGCTCCAGGCTTAGCCGAATGCTGGGGTGAAGATTTTGAGCGGTTATATGAGAAGTATGAGAAAGAAGGAAAATTCCGTAAGCAGATAAAAGCTCAGGATTTGTGGTTTGAAGTGTTGGAAGCTCAAATCGAGACCGGAACTCCTTATATGCTGTACAAAGACGCAGCTAACCGCAAATCAAATCAGAAACATTTAGGTACTATCAAATCAAGTAATCTCTGTACGGAGATTATCGAATACACTTCACCCGATGAAGTTGCCGTTTGTAACCTTGCTTCCATCGCACTTCCCAAGTTCGTGATGGAAGATGGAAGATTTGATCACCAGAAATTATACGAGATCACGAAAGTAATCACACGCAACCTGAATAAGGTGATTGATGTGAATTACTACCCTGTTGAAGAAGCAAAACGCTCGAACATGCGCCACCGCCCAATTGGTATTGGTGTACAAGGTTTGGCCGATGCTTTCATCATGCTGCGTATGCCATTCGATTCGGTTGAGGCGAGAGGATTGAATAAAGATATTCATGAGACCATTTACTTCGCTGCGATGGAAGCATCGATGGAATTGGCAAAGCAGCATGGACCTTATGAAACCTTCAAAGGATCACCCGTATCAAAAGGAATTTTCCAGTTTGATATGTGGGGGGTTACACCAGATTCAGGCCGCTGGAATTGGGAAAAATTGAAGCAGGAAGTAAAACAGCATGGCGTGCGTAACTCCCTACTGCTTGCACCAATGCCTACCGCATCAACATCGCAGATTCTTGGCAACAACGAGTGCTTTGAGCCTTACACTTCAAACATTTATACCAGAAGAACATTGTCCGGTGAATTTATCATTGCCAACAAGCATTTGATGAAGGACTTGATCAGCCACGGCTTATGGAGTGAAACCATGCGTCAGAAACTAATCTCGACCAATGGTTCTGTTCAATCAATTCCTGAAATTCCGCAGAACATTAAAGACATTTATAAAACCGTTTGGGAAATTTCTCAGAAGGCCATTATTGATATGTCGGCCGATCGTGGTGCATTCATTTGCCAGTCTCAGAGTTTGAACATTCACTTAACTGATCCAAACTTTGGTAAGCTTACTTCTATGCACTTCTATGCGTGGAAGAAAGGATTGAAGACGGGAATGTATTACCTGCGCTCTACTGCTGCCGCTGATGCTATTAAGTTTACGCTCGATAAATCTGCTTTGCAACAACCTGCGGTCACGGATGCTGCTGCAACAGTTACCGTGGCTGAACCTGCCATGGCGCCAATCGCGGCTGCTCCAACGGCAGAAGCCATGGCTGACGGTAGGCAGGCACAACAAGCTATTCCCTATGCACAGACCCCTGCAATGGATTATGATCAGAAGCGTGCCGACATGGCGTGTTCACTGGATAATCCGGATGCATGTGAAGCGTGCGGTAGCTAAATAATTATTTCACGAGGCCTTCTCATTAAGTTGGGAAGGCCCTTTAAATAAAAAAAACCAGACTGATTTCTCAATCCGGTTCTTGGTTTTGAAAGAATTACTAGGGCTGAGCACCCAGATAATCTTTGACTTAAGCACTTAAAGTTAAGAATTCTTTCAAATCTCCAAACCACTCAATGTTAAATCCGTCAAAAATTCTGAATGAGTGGTGTTATTCAGAGAATTAAATAATCAGTAGGCTCATTTCCGAAATTTTAAACTGTCCATTTTTTCAATGGCATTCTAGTCAATTCACAATATTGGATTGATGACTTAATAGTTTTTTAAAAAAAAATAAAAAATAATATGTCATACATAGACATTTCACAGACGGATTATGTTGATTTTTTATCCAGATCAGGCACAAAAAAATTAACAAAAGTTAAAACAATAATAAATAGGCCTGATTATCATCCAGCTTTTGATTTTTATAAACTCCTAAGAGAGGAAATAACTGAAAATCAAAAAGCTGAAAAAGATAAGGGAGAATTACTTGAACTCTTGAAGGAGATTGTACCCATTAGCAAATGCACAAGATATAAATCATTGATTGACGGGTATTTTAAATTTCTTGGTCGTAAAAAGGCTAAGTGGTTTAATCCGCCAACCGACTTTTGGATTTATAAACACTTGAGAGTAAAACTCAATCCAGAACTGGGTATCAGCTTTAATGGAGAGAAGTACATAATTAAACTTTACTTTAAAGATGCTGCCTTAGACGCAAGGGATATTCAAATTCTCCTTTGGATGATGAATCAGAATCTATGTCAGGGAATTTATACTGGTTATAAATGTGCTATTCTTGACGTTGAGAGAGGAAAGTTGATATGGAAGACTAAGCAAGATGATATTTCAGCATTAGTGCAAGGTGAAGCGGAGTGTTTCTTAAAAATGTGGGCAATGCTAAATAAAAATAGTGCTTAGAACTTTAATGACTTCAAATTGAATCTCCATAGACCTAAGCCCGATCAGAAATGGTCGGGCTTTTTTTACTTGGATTTCTTTTTCTTCAACTCCTCAATTTCAATCTCCAAATCTTTTGTTTTCCGATCGCGGTCTTCGTGAATGGCCTGAAGCTCTTCCAGGTTTTGCTTCAACTCCTCCTCCCGCACTTTCAATTCTTCGGCCTGCTGTTTTGATTCTTCCAGCAGTTGAATGGTGCGTTGTGCCAGCACCGTGGTGTTGATGGAGGCCGTCAATCGTTCAGCTAGTAACTCTACAAATTTTTGATGGTAAACCGGAATTGGTGCAAAGGATGCTAACTCAATCACTCCCAAGCAAACTTCTTCAGCTTTCAATGGCACTAAAAATAAAACCGATGGTGAGGCCTCGCCAAGGCCAGATGAAATCTTTGTGAACTGATCAGGCAACTTTTCGATCAGCGTCACTTCACGCGATTCATAGCACACCCCTACTAATCCTTCACCCGGTGCAATAGATTCTCGCACATTGGCAAAACCAAAATTTGCCGTCTTGTCAAGTGAATCTGATTTTTCATCATAGATGTAGATTGCACCACCCGCCACATGTAAATGACTCACCAGCGTGGAGAGTATTCCGGAAGTGAGCTCTGAAACATTATTCTTACTCTTACTCAAGATAGCACCGAATTTTGCCAGGGATTGATCAGTCCAATTGCGTTCTTTATTGCGCTCCTGCTCTTCCAGCGCCAGTCGCTTCTGTGACTCTACTTCCTCGCTCATCTTTTTCAACGATGCTTCCAGGGACTGCTGTAGTTGCTTCTTATCATTTTTAAGTTCACGTTCTCTAAACTTGATAAAAGCATAAATCAACGACACAATCGCGGCCAACGCCAGAATATAAAACCACCATGTGCGCCAGAAGGGAGGCGTGATGACGATCTTAAGTGCAACACCTTCTTCGTTCCACACATTATCATTGTTGGAGCCTTTTACTCTGAAAATATATTCCCCTGGATCCAGATTGGTATAGGTGGCTGTGCGCCTGTTGCCTACATAACTCCACTCCTTTTCAAAATTTTCTAATTGATAAGCATATTGGTTTTTCTCGGGGAAATCGAAATTCAAGGCAGCAAACTGAAAGTTGAGCACCGCCTGATCGTAGCGAAGTTTAATCTCATCCGTAAAGTTGATGCTCTTACCCAACACCGACTCACCTCCCACTGAAACGGATTTATTAAAAATTTGAAAATCGGTAATCACTATTGCCGGTACAATCGCATTGTCCTGGATCTCTTCAGGGGTAAACCAGTTCAAACCATTGACACCACCAAAGAGCATACTGCCATCTTTATTTTGGTGTGAAGCGCCCCAATAAAATTCATTGCTTTGAAGCCCCTCAATCACATCGTAGTTTCTAAATGTTTTTGATTTCGGATTAAACTTCGAAAGGCCGTTGTTGGTACTCATCCAAATGTTGCCCTGCTTGTCTTCCTGAATTCCGAACACGGTGTTATTCGAGAGGCCTTCTTGCTCTGTGTATTGTGTAACTGCTCCCGTTTTAATCTCCAGTTGATTCAATCCACCGCCAAACGTGCCAATCCACAAAAATCCCTTCTTATCTAAATGCAAGCTGATTACGTGATCATTGGTGAGCGGGTTTGCGTTGGTGGTATCACTGGTGTAGTAATGTATGGTTTGCCGATCAGGGCTCACCTGATGCAATCCAAACCACGAGCCGATCCACAGTGTGCCATCTTCTTGCTCAACAAATGCCTGGCCTTGAATATTACTTCCCAGCAGTTTTGCCTTTCCGGAATTTCCGAATTGCTTGAACTGCCCCGCATCATAATCAAACTGGCACAATCCATTTTCAGTGCCAATCCACAAAGTACCAGCGCGATCTTTATACACAATTTGAATGCGGTCATCCGGAAGTGCATTGGGGTTGCCGCGCTCATAACGATAGACTATTATTTTTTTTGAAGCGAAGTTTACGCGATTCAAACCTCCACCCCATGTGCCAATCCAGAAATCACCATTATCATCTTCATAGATGGACGAAATCTGATCGCTTGATAATGAAACAGGAAATTTCTTGCCTCCAATTTTTTCAAATTGCTGTTCATTCTTATCCCAAACATTAAGTCCTCCACCTTGCGTGCCCACCCATATTCTGCCTTGCGAATCATCGTACAACGAGCGAATCAAATTATGACTAAGCGAATTGGGGGTTGAAGAATCATGCCTGAAAAGACGGAAGTTTTTCTTTGCCAGCGGTTTGTTAATTCCACCTCCTTCATTGCCAATCCAAAGTGATCCGCTTCGATCGGCAACAATCACACGGACAGAATTATTACTGAGGCTGAACGGATCGTTTGCCTGATGTTGCAGCAATTTTTTCTCACCTTCTTTCAACACAACAATGCCTCCGTTAGTGCCCGCCCAAATTGATCCATCGCTATGCTGAAATAGTGTATAAACTTCATTGGTGCCCGGAGCTTCGTCAAGGGTCACGGCTGTTGACTCACCGCTGCTGGCATCCACTTTGAAAATTCCATAGTTGTCGGTAGCAACCCAAATTATTCCGGATGGGTCCGGAAGAATGGCCCGTATTCCTGCATTTTGTTTTTGTGGATCAGCGGACAATCCGAAATTCTCAATGGTGTTTGTTTTGGGATCAAGTTTATTGATGCCTCTGGCGCCATACCAAATTGCTCCCGATTGATCTTGAGCAATCGCTAAGATAGGATCACTTGTTTCGCTGCCCACACGATCAACTTTTCCGGAAGCGATATCAATTTTATTGAGGCCGTTGGACCATGTGCCTGCCCAGACCTGATTAGTCTGGTCAATCCATACCGACCACACTGCGTTACCGCTGATTGAGTTTGCACTTTTGGGATTGTTTTGAAAATGGATGAACTGTTCGGTGACCAAATCAAATTTATCAATGCCACCGCCCTGGGTAGCGATCCACAAGTTCCCTTGTTGATCTTTCGCAAGCGCCCGAATGTTATTATCGGCAAGTGAGTTTTTATTTTTAAGATTGCTCTTGAAAACCTTCAACTCATAACCATCAAACCGCAGCAAACCATCTTGCGATCCAAACCACAAAAATCCTTTATCATCTTGAATGATGCTGGTGATCGATCGGGTGCCCAATCCTTTTACTTGCGCTAAGTGATCGAACTGAATGGTCTCTATTTGAGCACTTAGCGGAGCGGTGAACAAACAAAAAAGAACAACCAGCAATCGATTCATATGAGAATCTATTTAATCATTTCTGTTCGTATAATTTTTGTTTTCGCATCACTTTTATTACATCCAAACCAAACAAACATTGCAAGTGGAGTGAGATGTTAGTGGTCGGGCGACTAACATAATACAAACAAAAAGCCCCGACTCGGTAAGTCAGGGCTCTGAATTCAATTTTAAAATCTGCGAACTAGATGTGAATCACTTCACCGTATGCTGCTGCGGCCGCCTCCATGATGGCTTCGCTCATGGTTGGGTGAGGGTGAACGGTTTTAATAATTTCGTGACCGGTGGTTTCGAGCTTTCTAGCGGCTACCACTTCAGCAATCATTTCCGTCACATTCGCTCCAATCATGTGAGCGCCTAAGAACTCACCGTACTTTGCATCAAAAATCAACTTGACAAAACCATCGGATGCACCGGCAGCCTTTGCTTTGCCCGATGCTGTAAATGGAAACTTACCAACTTTAATTTCATAGCCGGCTTTCTTTGCCGCCTCTTCCGTGTAACCAACCGATGCAATTTCTGGAGAGCAATAAGTACAACCAGGAATATTATTGTAATCCAATGGTTGAGGGTGATGACCTGCAATTTTTTCAACGCAAATAATTCCTTCGGCAGAAGCCACGTGCGCCAATGCCTGACCTTTTACGATATCACCAATGGCATAAACGTTTGGAATATTTGTTTTGTAAAAATCATCAACAATTACTTTTCCTTTTTCGGTCTTTACGCCTACTTCCTCCAGCCCAAGGTTTTCAAGGTTGGTGGTTACACCCACTGCTGAAAGCACAATGTCGGTTTCAATTTTAATTTCACCGGTAGGTGTTTTTACTGTGGCGATGCATCCTTTTCCTTTTGTGTCTACACCGGTCACTTCAGAATTGGTGTAGATGGTCATGCCGGCTTTCTTGAAGTTGCGTTCCAATGCCTTTGACACTTCTTCATCTTCCACAGGAACAATGCGCGGCAAAAATTCTACGATGGTCACTTCTGCACCAATGGTGTTGTAGAAATAAGCGAACTCAACACCGATGGCTCCTGATCCCACCACCAACATTTTCTGAGGGCGCTCCGGCAATACCATCGCTTCGCGATAACCAATAATTTTTTTACCATCAATTTTCAATGCAGGCAACTCACGCGAACGACCTCCTGTGGCAAGGATGATATGCTTGGCATCATAATCTGTTTTTTTTCCGGATGCATCCGTCACCTCTACTTTGTTGCCTTTCTTTAATTTGCCATGACCGGCAATCTGATCGATTTTATTTTTCTTGAACAAGAATTGAACACCTTTGCTCATGCCTGCTGCTACATCTCTGCTTCGCTTTACCATCCCAGCCATATCGGGCGCAGCATCTTTCACATGGATGCCATAATCGGCAGCGTGTTGGATATATTCGAAAACATTTGCGCTTTTTAGCAGTGCTTTGGTAGGAATACAACCCCAGTTTAAACAGATACCACCTAATTCCGCTTTCTCTACTACGCCCACTTTCATTCCTAATTGAGAAGCGCGAATAGCGGCAACATAACCACCAGGGCCCGAACCAATAACAATCAAATCATAACTTGCCATAAATATTGACTTTAGATTTTTAGCGTATTAAAGTGCCAAATTAACCCAAAATTTGATGGGGAAAAAAGTTAGTTTTGCGAACCTAAGAACATTTTAAAAGATGAAACTTCTTCAAAATAAAACAGCTCTTATCACAGGAGCCTCCAAAGGAATCGGCCGATCTATTGCGATGAAATTTGCCGAGCAAGGTGCCAACGTTGCCTTCACGTATTTGTCCAGTGTAGAACAAGGCCAGGCACTGGAAGCGGAACTCGCCAGCAAAGGCGTGAAAGCAAAAGGCTATCGCTCGGATGCTTCTGATTTTGCTCAAGCTGACAAATTGATTAGCGATGTAGTGACAGATTTTGGCTCACTTGATATTTTGATTAACAATGCCGGCATCACAATGGATAATTTGTTGCTCCGCATGAATGAAGAATCGTGGGATAAGATCATGAATGTGAATTTGAAGTCATGCTTCAACACCGTGAAAGCAGCCACAAAACCGATGATGAAACAGAAGGGCGGTTCGATCATTAACATGACATCGGTGGTAGGTTTGAAAGGCAATGCAGGCCAGGCAAATTATGCTGCCTCCAAAGCGGGTATCATCGGGTTCACCAAATCAGTGGCGCTTGAACTCGGATCGCGCGGTATCCGCTCGAATGCCATCGCACCGGGCTTCATAGAAACCGAGATGACCGGCAAGCTGGATGAAAAAACTGTGCAAAGCTGGCGTGAGGCCATTCCATTGAAGCGTGGCGGAAGACCCGAAGATGTGGCCGATGCGTGTGTGTTTCTTGCCTCTGAAATGTCGGCTTACATTACTGGCCAGGTGATTCAGGTAGACGGAGGAATGTTGACCTAGCAAAATGATTTAAGGACGTTTGCACAATAGCTTTTTCTGTTTTTTGAAGTTATCTTATTGGCTCATGATACAGAAAAAGCTACTTTTTTTTCTTCTCGTATGTGGTTCCATTAACGGCTTTTCTCAAAACCCTAAAGCCGACAGCTTAAAAAGAGCACTTGCCAATCACCCGGCAAAAGATACCGTTCGCGTGGACATTCTCAATCACCTTGCGTTCGAAAAACATTTTACCGATCCTGTAGCCTCACTGGAATATTCGAGGGAATCTCATGAGCTTGCTGTAGCATTAAAGTATCCTAAAGGCGTAGCGCTTTCCTATCGGCACCGCGGTCTCGCTTTATGGACGCAAGCCAGTTTATCCTATGCCTTAGAAGCATTTCTAAAGGGCTTGAAGATTGCCGACTCGTTGCACTATTCTCAGATTCAAGCAGACATTACAGGCAATATTGGCTTGGTGTACAACGGCCTTGGCAACTATCAACAAGCACTCACTTTTTTTGAGCGCTCGCTCGAAAAGCAGAGAGAATTAAAAAATCCGAAAAGGCAAGTAGTAATGCTCAATAACCTGGGAGACTGCTATTTCAATTTGAAACAGTTTGAGAAGGCACTTGATTTTTATAGGGAATCACTTGCCCTGGGAACTCCCATGAACTTTCTCGTAGAAACCAATAATCGAAATATCGGTACTGTATTTGAAACGATGGGAAAGCCTGATCAGGCATTAACCTATTACTTCGCCTCAAAAATCGTGGGCGACCGTTACAATGAAGGAAAAGAAAGAACACTCATTCGGTTATGCATTGCCTCCATTTATTTAAAGCAAAGTAAGGTGAAGGAAGCCGAGGCACTGGCATTAGAGGCGCTGCAAATTTCAAAAGCTGGAAATTATCGTGCCCAGATAAGAGATGCTTACCAACTGCTCTCCAATCTTGCTTATCGCCAGGGAAATTTTAAACAGTCAATGGACTACTTCAAGACGTCCGTAGCATATCGCGATAGCATTCAAAATATTGCCGAGGCTTCGCGCATTGGCTCGATACGACTGGATTACGAAATGCAGAAAAAGCAATTAGAGATCAATGCATTAAAAAGTGAAACTTACCTGAAGGAGAATGAACTGCGATTCAAGAACCTCCTTTTAATTGGTGGCATTGTTATTTTTGTGATCATTCTTCTTTCACTGGCCAATACAATTCGTCACTTCCGATTTCAAAAAAGCCTGAACCAGGTGCTCCAGGAAAAAAATTCAGAAATACTTGCTCAAAAAAAAGAACTCATCACACTGCATGAAGAGGTGCTCTCTCAAAATAACCGGCTATTAGAAAAACGAAACCAAATTGAGGAAGCTAATAAGAGGATAATTGAAATCAATGAAAATCTTGAAACGATCGTACATCAACGAACGGCCGCTCTTGAAGAACAAAATAAAAAACTTGCCGAATACGCATTTTTGAATGCTCATAAATTGCGGGCACCGCTGGCCAGTATCATGGGCCTCGTTAATATCCTTTATTTAAGACCCTCTCAGGAGGAGCACACAACCATCCTTGATCACCTGAAAAAATCCGCTGACGATCTGGATAGCGTAGTCAGGGACATGAGCATTACTCTGCAAGAGGGGATGGATGCATTTCCTGATCAAGAATAAACTCACTCCGTACTGGCACGGATGCGGATTTACCGAAGTGTCGGTATTGAAGCTGCCCGATTTTGCACTCAACTTTCGTGTGTAAAGTCCAAACTATAAACCCTTTAATCGCTATGAAACAGAAGTCTACTTGGCTGAGTCTGATCCTGATTTTGATTGGCTCGCTATCGGGGCACGGTCAGAAACTTGCCTTTGAGAAAACTTATGAAATTACCGGCAAAGCAAGAAGAGGATACCTTGACGAGGTGATCTATGATGCTGCAAGTAAAACCACAAAGCTTTCCTTCGTAACGCGTGAAACCACCAACTTCAGTGGCAACAAATCGAAAGTAAAGTACCAGGATTATTATTTCGATAAGGAATTCAACTTCATCAAAATGGATGAAAAGATTGACGAATATCGAAACAAAAAATATTCGCGCCATGGTGATAGCTATGAAGTGGAGGGTGTTTCCATGCAAAATAACCTTGCTGGAACTTTCGTGCTGCGTAGAAAAATCATCTCATACAAGTGGGATTGGTTCTTTGGAGGCTATCGAAAAAAAATTAAGCTATCAGACAAAGTCAAACCAAAAGATGACTCTGGAAACAAGTACTCACTCGTTAGAAAATTTGAGAATGATGAAACGGGAGAAGTAATAGCCATGGTAAGAGCGAAGGGTAAAAATGCAGACCCAAATGAGTATATTTTTTTGAAAGTGACTCCCAAGCTCGATTTTGAGGTTACGGATAAAATTAAATTTGATGCTCCGCAGGCGTTAGCCGATTCATATTTGATTGCCAATATCAACAGTGAAGAAGATGATGAGGGTGACTTGGCTGAAGAAGAAGCAAGTGAAGACGATTCTCCTGATGCAGATGAAGATCAGGGAAATATTGCCACCAATGATGCAGGATTTTTATTTGCGAATTCCTTTATAGGAAAAAAAGGAAATGCTGATCCACACGATTACACCTTCTTGCGCGTGAGTGCTCTTGGCAAAATTGAAGAACGTGTAGCGATAAAGACTGTTGCAAGCATTTGGAGCATTAGTCAATGCCTTCAAACAAATGACGGTATCTATTTTTTTGGGCCTGCTAATGATGGTAAGTTTTTTGACCAGGTGCTCACAGCGGGTCAGGATACCGACATGATGAAGTGGAAAAATTTCCAAGTATGCAAAATCAACAATGGTAAAGTGGAGTATGTTAATTTAACTGACTTGGAAGAGTTTGAATCAAAACTCATGGCACCACCTTCTCAAAAGAAATCACCAGCATATAAAGGAAAGAAATTTCGATACACAACAGCCAGCATACTTGATGATGGATCCTTATTGATTTGCGGTCAAAACTTTACAATGACCAAGAAGGCTCCGAAAGCGCCAAAAACAAGGTCCTATACCGATGTAATGATGTTTTACTTTGATAAAGGCGGAAAGCTGAAAGCTCAATATGGAGTGCGCAGAGAAGAGAATAACAAGTATGCAAAACTTGCCCCCACTCAGCAAAAAATCACGCGAGGCCAGAAAAATTTCTACTGGTCGATTATGGAAATGGATGGCATTGCTGAGGAGAAAGAAGGGAAAGTTCGTGTAGTAAAAGCGCTCATTTATCCAAGCATTACCAAAATTGACCCTGTAACCGGAGCCATCAGCGATTTTGTTCAGTATGGCCTGGTCAAAGATAAGCCTACATACTATCTGCACAATAATTCTCCTATCCTGCCCATGTCAGACGAAAATGCGATGGTTTACCTGGGTGCAAACAAATCCGGTAAGACACTTTGGTTCGGAAAAGTAATTCTTGATTAATCGTTCTATTGTTTAGGCTTTAATTGTTGAAGCGCGAACTCCGGTTCGCGCTTTTTTCATTTTATACTCACCTTTTTGGCAACCTTGATTCCATTATTTGGCTAAATGCCGCTTTTAATCCACATTAAAGAGTTTTTTGATTAACTTCATCACCGTCCATGCTCACCGCAAAAAAGGTATTGTTCATAATTCTTGTTTTCATTTCCCTTCCGGGAATAGGGCAGACTATTTCCAATGATAGTTTGCAATCCCTTTTACGTAGTCATGCCTCGCACGATACGGTTCGTGTTGATCTCCTTACCGCGCTGGCGTTTGGAAATTATTACAACAATCCAATTCAGGCACTTAAGTACAGTTTCGAGGCACGAGATCTTGCCGACAGTCTCAATTATCACAAGGGCCAGGCCGAATCGTATCGGCAAATTGGCCTCGCCTATTGGGCTCAAGGCGATGTTGCCACCGCGGTGAGTTATTATCTCATCGGCCTTCGCATTGCCCAGGAAAGCCATATCCCACAGACGGAAGCAGACCTTACCGGAAACATCGGTACGGCCTACACCGGCCTTGGTGATTTTGATCAGGCGCTAATTGAATTGAAAAGAGCTCGCCTGCTTCAGCAGAAATTAAAAAATGAATGGCGCGAAGCTTCCGTGCTGAATAACATTGGTGACGCCTACAAATCCCTCAGGAAATATGACTCCGCAATTTATGCCTATTCCATTGCGCTGAGGAAGAGTGAGGAACAAAACTATACGTTAGGGATGGCAACCAACTTGCGCAACATCGGGAATGTTTATGAACTCCAGGGTTTGCATGAGAAAGCCCTGGCGAATTACCTCAAGTCAATTGACCTTTCGATTAAGATCAACGACAACCGAGGTTTCATTTCATCACACAAATCACTTGCATCGTATTATCTGAAAGCAAAACAGCTAAAAGATGCAGAAGATCATGCCACGATTGCGTTGCAGACAGCCATCAAAAGTAATCTGAAACCATTTATTCGCGATTCGTACGAAATGTTGGCAAAGATCAGCGATGCCAAAGGCGAACGTATTAAGTCATATGATTTCTTTAAAAAATATGTGCTTTACAAAGACAGTGTTCAAAACATTAAAACCATTTCCGAAGTAAACGCTCAACGCTTTCGGTTTGAAACGGAAAAGAAAGCCGGAGAAATTCGATTGCTCAAAAAGGAAGCTGAACTCAGTGCCACCCAGGCGGCATTGCGAAACAATCAATTGATACTGGCAATCATTTTATTGATCGCCTCTGCAATCATGATTTTTTTGTCAGTCCGAAATTATAAACGGGTAAAATCTAAAAACAAAGAACTGGAAGAAAAGAACAGTGAAATTGAAAAAGCTAAGAAAGAAATTTCAGAGCAGGTGGATGAATTGGCCGCGCTAAATGAAGAGCTGATTTCACAACAAGACGAATTGTATTTTAAAAACACCGAGATTGAGAAGATGAATCAACGGGTGATGGAGGTGAACAGTAACCTTGAGCAGATTGTGCAAAACAGAACCCAACAGCTTGAATTGCAAAACAAACAATTGGCCGAATATGCCCATTTCAATGCACACAAATTGAGATCGCCTGTGGCCAGTATAATGGGGCTGCTTGCACTTCTTCAACAAGAGCAATCCGAAAAGGAAAGGGCCGTGTTGTTAAACCATCTTAAGGTAGCCTCAGAAAATCTTGATCAGGTTATTCGCACCATTAATACCAACCTTGAAGAAGGGCTGAACGTTTACAAATCGTCTTAACTATAAATGGTATCGATGGAAACTTTCACTGAGATTAAGAAGATTGCAAAATTATTGAAGCGTTCCTTTGATGAAACCCCTTGGTATGGGCCATCCGTAAGCGAAGTGCTGAAAGACATCACACCAGAAATGGCCAATCACCGCTTGCCCGATTCGCATAGCATTGTAGAACTGCTGCAGCACATGACTACATGGCGAAATTTTGTGACCAATCAAGTAAACGGCAACGTGCATGAAGTAAGTGAGGAAGAGAATTTTCCAAAAGCGATTAGCTGGAAGGATGCTGTAGCGCAATTGAATCAAAGTCAGCTTGCATTGATGCAAGCCCTGAATAACTTTCCGGAAGAGCGGCTCAATGAAAAAGTACCGCTGCGTGAATATCGTTTTCATTTTATGCTTTACGGAATTATTCAACATGATATTTACCATTTAGGGCAGATCTCTTTGCTCAAAAAATTGAGGTCGTAATCCATTGCATTGCTGATTACGGGTTACTTTGATCTACGAACACTCGTCAGTAAAAAAATTTTTTAACAATTTTTTAGCGCATCGTTTGGAAACTCTACTAAACTGCTCTACGTTTGTGTCATCAGATCGATGAAGCATTTCGCTGAAATCGATTTATAAAGAAGTGCCGAGAGAACAGGCTCGAAGACGCACTAGCAACCTTAAAAAAGAATAAAGGTGCTAAAGCCTGCCACGAAGAAGGTCTTCGCGGAACGATAAACCGATTGAAAAATGAAAAACACATTTCAAAAACTCGTTCAGGAAAGCTTCAGCAGTTTATTCGATTCTCTTTCCCAATTCTTTCATTCCATTTATTGCGACATCACGGACACGTTCTGTCCATGCGCATGCATGTGTTGTTGTCCCTGTTGTTGTTAATTGATAGCGCAGCGCTTCCAACAACAAACTAGCCTACGGTCGGCCAGGTGACAGGTTTTGGCTACGGCTATGTCCAAACTCCCATTTCACTAAATCATTTAAAACATTTAAAATATTATCAATCATGTCAACTTTTCGTTTTGAAACCCTTCAATTACATGCAGGCCAGGAAGTAGATACTACAACAGGTTCACGAGCTGTTCCTATTTACCAAACGTCATCTTATGTGTTCAAAAATTCTGAACATGGGGCCAATCTCTTTGCGCTAAAAGAATTCGGAAATATTTATACACGCATCATGAACCCCACCACCGATGTATTTGAAAAGCGCATTGCTGCGCTGGAGGGTGGTGTTGCTGCATTGGCGGTAGGCTCAGGGCAGGCAGCACAGTTCATCGCATTAAACAACATTCTGCAAGCGGGCGATAATTTTGTTTCCACTTCATTTTTGTATGGTGGAACTTACAACCAATTCAAAGTTGCTTTTAAAAGACTAGGCATCGAAGCACGCTTTGCCGAAGGCGATAAGCCGGAAGCATTTGAAAAATTGATCAACAAAAACACCAAAGCTATTTATCTGGAGTCCATCGGAAATCCGGGATTTAATATTCCTGATTTTGAAGCGATTGCGGCATTGGCAAAACGATATGACCTGCCGCTGATCGTTGACAACACCTTTGGTGCAGCCGGATATTTATTCCGCCCACTTGAGCATGGTGCCAATGTAGTAGTTGCATCTGCAACAAAGTGGATTGGCGGCCATGGTACTTCCATCGGTGGTGTAATTGTAGACGGTGGAAATTACAACTGGGGCAACGGCAAATTTTCTCAATTCACCGAGCCATCCGAAGGATATCATGGTTTGAAATTCTGGGATGTTTTTGGTGAAGGAAATCCGATTGGCTTACCCAATGTTGCCTTCATCATCCGTGCACGCGTGGAAGGTCTTCGCGATTTTGGCGCTGCACTAAGTCCGTTCAATTCATTCCTCTTCCTGCAGGGACTGGAAACACTTTCTCTTCGCGTGCAGCGCTCCGTTGATAATGCACTCGCGCTAGCACAATGGCTGGAGCAACATCCCAACGTTGAGAGTGTGAATTATCCTGGCCTCGTAACCTCTACTTATCACAAGCTTGCCAAGAAATATTTGCGCAATGGCTTTGGTGCAGTGCTTTCGTTCACGGTAAAGGGAACAAAAGAAAACACATCACAGCTGGTAGATCAATTGAAATTGGTAAGTCACCTGGCAAATGTTGGCGATGCCAAAACACTGATCATACAACCATCTGCTACTACTCATCAACAACTATCAGAGGAAGAACAATTATCTTCTGGAGTGTTGCCAACGTTACTGAGGGTTTCGGTTGGACTGGAGCATATAGATGATATCAAAGCAGATTTTCAACAGGCGTTTGAAAAGGTGTTTAAAAAGGAATTAGTTAGTTAGTCTTTAAGTTTCGAGCTACGAGTGGCGAGTTGTATAGCTCGCGACTCGCAACTCGAGGCCGGTAGCATCAAAAAAATGATAAAGAACGATTCAATATTTCATTATTCAGATCGCTTTGATTTGGAATCTGGGAAACATCTTTCTGGCTTTCAACTTAAATACACAACCCTTGGTCAACTCAACAAAGATCGCAGCAATGTGGTTTGGATTTGCCATGCCCTTACGGGAAGTTCTGACTTCACCGATTGGTGGAAAGATTTTTTTACAGAGGGAAGTCCGTTTGATCCGCGCGATTATTTTATCATTTGTGCCAATACATTGGGTGGCTGTTACGGATCAACCGGTCCCTTGTCATTAAATCCGGAAACGAGCAAGCCTTATTTCCACGAGTTTCCTCTGCTCACAAATCGTGACATCGTAAATAGTTTCGATCTGCTGAGGCAAGAATTAAGAATCAAAAAAGTGCACTCATTGATCGGAGGTTCGCTTGGAGGCCAGCAGGTTTTGGAGTGGGCCATTCTTCAGCCAACCGTATTCGAGCGCATTGTAGCCATCGCCACGAATGCATTTCATTCGCCCTGGGGAATTGCGTTTAACGAAGCACAACGTATGGCCATTGAGGCCGATGCCACCTGGAAAGAAAATGATGTCCGTGCGGGTGTTAATGGAATGAAAGCTGCACGCGCCATGGGAATGATTTCATTTCGCACTTATGATACCTATTTGAAAACCCAAAGCGAAAAAACGAACGACAAGATTGATGACTTCAGGGCATCATCGTATCAACGCTATCAGGGAGAGAAATTATCAAATCGTTTCAATGCCTTCACCTATTGGGCGCTCACCAAAGCAATGGACAGCCATCATGTTGGGCGCGATCGTGATAGCATTGAATCTGCATTAGGTCAAATCAACGCCAAGGCACTGATCATCGGTATCGATTCAGATTTGCTCTTCCCGATTCGTGAACAGGAATATTTAGCGCAACACGTAAAAGGCGCATCATTAAAAACAATATCATCTCTGCACGGGCACGATGGGTTCCTCGTAGAGTTTGATCAATTCAAATCCATCGTAAGAAATTTTATTAAATCAGAAATTAATACTGCAATTGCATATGAAAAATAAATTGAAACTGGGTGTATTTGGTTTTGGATGTGTAGGTCAGGGATTATACCATGTACTCACCGAGACGCACGGAGTAAAAGCCGAGATCAAAAAGATCTGTGTAAAAAATAAAAACAAACAGCGCATTCTTGACAGCACCATTTTCACCTACGAGAAAAATGACATTCTGCTCGATCCGGAAATTGATGTAGTCGTGGAGTTGATTGACGATGCCATCGCTGCCTTTGAAATTATAAAGAGTGCATTGAGGCATGGCAAGCATGTAGTTACTGCCAATAAAAAAATGTTGGCAGAAAACCTTCAGGAAATTTATGATCTGCAAAAGAGATATGATCGTTCTGTTTTGTATGAAGGCTCGGTATGTGGAAGTATTCCCATTCTTCGCAATTTGGAAGAATATTATGACAATGATTTGATCACCAGTATTGAAGGCATTTTCAATGGCTCAACGAATTATATTCTCACCAAAGTCTTCGAAGAGAAAAAAAGTTATGCGGCTGCTTTAAAGGCAGCACAAGACTTAGGCTTTGCCGAAAGTGATCCTTCCTTAGATGTAAAGGCATTTGATCCAAAGTATAAACTGACCATTGCCATTGCTCATACGTTTGGTATTTTTCTCAAACCCGAGCAAATCATCAGCATTGGTATCGATAAAATATCAGCTGTCGATTTGAAGTATGCGAAGGAAAATAATCTAACCATCAAGCTGGTGGCACGCGCATACAAACAAGATGGAAAGATTTTCGGATTTGTAATTCCACAATTTATTCCGCTGGATCACATGCTGGCTTCTGTTCGCAATGAGTACAATGCGGTGTTGGTGCAAGGTGCATTTGCCGAGAAGCAGGTGTTCATTGGCAAAGGAGCCGGCAGTTATCCAACCGGTTCTGCGGTTCTTTCCGATATTTCTGCGCTACAGTTTGATTACCGCTACGAGTACAAAAAATTCAAACAAGGCGAAGGTCTGCCCTTCTCAAATGATATTCTGCTGGATGTGGTGGTGAGTTTCCCGGCCGGGAAGTTGATTGGCATCAAAGATTTTGAAACGTTCAAGGGCGGCTTTCAGGGTAATGGCCATCACTACCTCACTGGTACCGTGAGCCTTGTGAAATTACAGGAGTGGTCGCAATGGGATGAAGTGAGCGTTATATTGGCGCCAGAACTTAATTCAAATTCCATCAGCATAAAGGATAAAGAGTTGCTGTCTGCCTGATTGTCAGTGGATAAAATAAGGGTTCGACTATGCTGAGCCTTCAGAACCTAGACAGGATATTCAGCCAAAAGTAGCACCTAAATTAATGATGGCTAAAAGGAGGATTTTAAAGCCGATTCCTATATTTGTGATCCAGATATAATCGACTTAAATCCATGCTAATTTTCACTTCAATCGCAGCCTTCACCATTGTTATTCTGCTGTTGGTTGCTCTCCTGATTTTTGCTCAAAAGCAGCTTGTTCAGTCGGGCCCGGTTAAAATCCTTATTAATGGCGAAAAAACCATTACCGTTTCTGCCGGCAGCTCGTTGCTTTCAACCCTTGCCAATGAGAAAATATTTTTACCCTCTGCCTGTGGCGGTGGCGGTACGTGCGCCATGTGCAAATGCGTGGTGGAATCGGGTGGTGGCGATGTGCTTCCCACTGAAGTAGGTCATTTGACCCGCGCAGAACAAAAAGAGCATGTGCGTCTTGGTTGCCAGGTAAAGGTGAAGCAGGATTTGAATATCCGTATTCCTGAAGAAATATTTGGTATTAAGAAGTGGGAGTGCGAAGTGGTGAGCAACTACAATGTATCCACTTTTATTAAGGAGTTCGTGGTGAAACTGCCCCCGGGAGAAACATTGAAATTCGAGGCGGGTGGTTATATCCAGATTGACGTTCCGGCCCTGACCGTGGATTTCAAAACCATGGATATCAAACCTCATCCGGAATTGGGTCATAGCAGCCCTGACGTATTCAAGGGCGATTGGGATAAGTTCAAGTTGTGGGATCTCAAAATGAAAAATGATGAGCCGATTTTCCGCGCTTACTCCATGGCCAATCACCCGGCTGAAGGAAATATTGTAATGTTGAACATCCGTATTGCTACTCCTCCTTGGGACCGTGCTAATAATAAATGGATGGATGTCAATCCTGGTATCTGTTCTTCTTATGTATTCTCACGCAAGCCAGGCGATAAAGTAACGATCTCAGGTCCTTACGGGGAATTCCATATCAATAAAACACAGCGCGAAATGATTTATGTGGGTGGTGGTGCCGGTATGGCCCCGTTGCGTGCACAAATCTTCCACCTATTCCATACCGAAAAAACAAACCGTAAAGTTTCGTATTGGTATGGTGGTCGTTCGAAGAAAGAATTGTTTTACACCGAGCACTTTCGCAAAATCGAAAAGGAGTTTCCGAACTTCCAATTCAATATCGGATTGAGCGAGCCGTTGCCGGAAGACAACTGGAAAGTAAAGAAGAGCCTTGATGATAGAGATGCTGATGGCTACATCGGATTTATACACAAGTGCTTGTACGATAATTATCTTGCAAATCATCCGAGCCCTGAAGATGTTGAGTTTTACCTGTGCGGCCCTCCATTGATGAACGCTGCTGTGCTCAAGATGCTCGATGAAATGGGCATACCAAAAGAGAACATCCGCTTTGACGACTTTGGCGGGTAACGGAAACTGAATTAAAGGAGCAAGAGGCTGTCAGAATTGGCAGCCTCTTTTTTTGCTTTTGAAAAAGCTTGAATCCTAATAGCTTTGTTAGAAATACTCTGTATGGATTTAACCCTCTTCTTTAATCCTATCGATGAATCCATTACTTCATCATCGTTTTCTCCAAATTCATTATTCAAAAGCATAAAAGTTTACGGAGAAAAGATGCCGGATTACAAAGATGTGCACATCGCCATTTTTGGAGTGACCGAAGCACGAGGCACATTTGACAACACGGGGGCGGCACAAGCTGCGGATGAAATCAGGAAAAAACTTTATCACCTCAAAAAAGGAACGGGCTCTTATCGGATCATTGATTTAGGAAATTTGAAACCTGGGATTGATCTGGACGAAACCTATGTGCGCGTAAGTGAAGTCTGCAGAATGCTGCTGGAGGCTAATGTACTACCTATCATTCTGGGAAGTACACATGATTTGGATTATGGTCAGTACCGCGGATACGAATCGATGGAAAAGTTGATCAGTCTTTTAAACATCGATGCCTTTTTGGATTTGGATGATAGCAAAGAAGCTTCTGCCTCAAGGCAGCACATTCATAAAATACTTTTGCATGAACCAAATTATCTCTTTGGCTACACGCATCTCGCTCATCAGCTTTACCTCATCGATTCCTTTTCGGCAGCAATGCTGGAGAAGCTTTATTTTGAAGCATACCGGTTAGGCCATTTGCGGACCAACCTTGCCGAAATGGAACCGGCCATTCGCAACGCTGATATGTTATCCTTTGATATTACAGCAATTAAATCCGCTGACGCACCCGGCAACGCAAATGCTCAGCCTTTTGGATTGACGGGCGAAGAGGCTTGCCAGATTTGCTGGTATGCAGGCATGAATGAAAAGCTTAGTTCATTTGGCGTGTATGAATACAACCCTGAGTTTGACGATCAGCATAAAAAAACAGCCTCGGTAATTGCCACCATGATCTGGTATTTTATTGAAGGCTATTATCATCGTAAAAATGAAAAGGACTTTCGTAGCAACGATTTTTTGAAATATGTAGTATCCATGCCAGTGCAGCCTGAGACTATTGCATTTTACAAAAGCAAAGTGACCGAAAAATGGTGGATGGAAGTTGCCTATCATCGGCCAGGCGCGCGCTATGCCCGCAACACTATGGTGCCGTGCAGCTATGCCGATTACCAAACAGCCACCAAGGGAGAAATCCCTGAACGATACATCAACGCCCTGGCAAAACTTTCGTAACAATCCTTTTAAAGAATGACGCAAATCAAGCAGGGGAAAAACCTACTTCCTCAACTCGCCCTCGTGTTAATAACAATTGTCTTTGGTGGCGCCTGTAAATCCAATCTGACGGATCCTCAAAAAATAATCGACCAGGCAATTGCTACTGCCGGTGGTGAGAAATACCTGAGCTCAACCATTGAATTCGATTTTCGTGATCGCCATTACATTGCAAAGCGTGAAGGCGGAATGTTTTCGTATGAGCGAATTTTCAAGGACTCAAAAGACTCTTCTCAATTAGTGCACGACTTTGTCACCAACGAGGGATTCAAAAGAGAAATTAATGACATCGCCACAGCAGTGGCCGATTCCATGGCTGTTAAGTACACCTCCCCAACCAACTCTGTAATTTATTTTGCACTGCTTCCTTATGCGTTGAACGATCCCTCTGTAAGGAAAAAGTTTTTGGGAGAAACCATCCTTGATGGAAAAGATTACTACAAAATAGAAATCACCTTTGCAGAAGGTGGTGGCGAAGATTATCAGGATGTATTCCATTACTGGGTTAACAAAAAAGATTTTAGGATTGACTTTTTAGCTTATTCTTATAGTGAAAGCGATGGCATTGGTTACCGTCTGCGAAAGGCATACAACGCAAGGGTTGTAAACGGAATTCTATTTCAGGATTATATCAATTACAAACCGAAAGGGTCTGAGCAAGTAGCTCAGTTGGAAGAGTTGTACAAAGCAAATCAACTGGAACAATTGAGCAAGATTGAATTAGAGAACATTTCGGTTAAATAAATATGCCCCTATCGGATGTCATCGGATCGATTGGAGTTAGCATGTTACTCATTGCCTTTCTTCTCAATTTATTAAAGAAAATTTCGCACGATAGCTTCAGTTATATTTTTATGAATTTGATTGGAGCCGGTTTGGCATGCCTGGCATCCATACTTATTCGGTACACACCTTTTATTATTCTAGAAGGGACTTGGACATTGGTTTCAGCAGTCTCTATGTATTTCTACATTAAGAAAAAGTCATGATTTTCTTTTCCAAAGGAAAAAGGAAAAACTGATGAGCGTCACACCGGTCAGTCCAAGCACGCTTTCAAAATGATTCTTGTTTTCCAACGCCAGTCCAGAGCTGATCGATTTGTCAATATTATTTAATCCTATTAAGAGTACAGCGCCAAAAATCAAAAGTAAAACAAGATCATACACCCTTGCGTGACGATGAGAGAGCGGCATCAGCTCCCGATCATTCACGATCAAAATCAAATAGGCTGTGATTAAGGGAAGGATTAATCCGTTCAATGCCTGCACTACCAAAATCACTGGTATCGGTTTTACACCACTAATTCCGAAAGCAAATCCTGTGAGCAAAACTACTCCCCAAACGATTCTCACCTTTTTAATATCCTGCACATCAAACACTGTAGTGGCAATTATGGAAGCTGCATAGGGCGAGGTAATGGCTGATGAGAACCCGGCAGCAAACAACCCCAATCCTAAAAACCAAACACCTGCCATTCCTACCTTCAGTTGAAATTCACCGGCTAGTTCTGCAAAACTGGCAAATGAACTCACTACTGTGCCTGCAATCAATATAAGTGCAGTAATTAAGCCACCAATCAAAACTGAAATGATCAGTCCCATTCTCATTTCGGGAAGTGTTTGGCCTTTGCTGATGCCTGATCCTAAAAATAAATTATACGGCACAATGGTAGTGCCCACCAACCCTAAGGTGAGTAACTCAGCGTTGCCTGGCAATGTTGGAATAACAGAAGATGTTAATAATTCCATGAATGAAAAGTCAGATTGAAGTGCGAGAAAAAAGAATGCGATGCCCATTAAAACAACGAGCAGTGTCATCAGCAATGATATCCATTTTCCCTTTCCGCTCCAGAGGATGAGTGCCGAACAAGCCGTAATGATCACGGTGTAAATCCTTCCATCTCCATCAAACAAAATGGAAACACCCGACACCGCACCTAAAATATTTCCGGCTTCATATGCAGCGCATCCTAACAACACGGCTCCACCTACAAAAAGTTGAATCCAAAAACCCTTTTGCCTTCCAAATTTTATCACCACAGCCTGACCAAGAGAAAGACCACTGCCAATGGTAATGCGTGCCGAAACTTCCTGTAGTACAACACACGCAATAGTGGCGAAGACAACCGCCCACAAAAGTTGAAGTTGAAATTGAGAACCAGCGGACACTGCTGTGGTAACCGTGCCTGGCCCAATAAAGGCAGCCGAGATGACAGACCAGACGGTTATGCTCTTAATACTTTTCATGCGATTTGCTAAAGTAAAAAGATTCTGGCGCAATGCTACTCTGCCAATGAATTGAAACGTTACACCAGGAGCAGGGCAGCGTAAATATTTTTATGGTAAAGCGAAGGCACATCACCCAATCGCTTAACTTCTTTAAGACCGACCTCTCGTGACAAAGCAGCAAGGCTGTCATAATTCATCGGATATGGAACCCATGAATTGCCTAACGTAATATCATACTCAATGAGGATAATTCTACCATCAGGCTTTAGTGTGTGTCGTAATTTTTTGAGAAGGGAGATCTTGTCTTGTACAAAATGAATTGCGTTGGCCAGTACGATTCCATCTAACGGTTCAATTATTAATTCATCCTCAACAAAGTCCAATGTCAGTGAAATCAATTCAATTTGAGTAATCGAAAAATTCAACTCAATCACTCGTTTGTCTATTGCATAAATTCTGCTTGAAGGAGGGATCAACGTACCCAGTGCGTGGGTAAACAAACCATCTCCAGCGCCAAGATCAGCCCACACCTGCGCTGGGCTCTTTTTGGAAACTCCTTTTTCAATTAATCGCACAGCGGTAGTCAACTCCATAGCATGAATCTATGCTGCGGCAGCTTAAATAGAAAAACGTTAGCTTAAAAAAATTCAAAAAACGGAAGAGGTGAGTATCTGATTAAGCAATAGAAAGGTCAGATTACAGCAGTAGCTTTTCGAAGGATCAGTGCATTTAATTCTTTTTGCACTTTCATGATGTCTTCCAACTTAAGATTAAGCTCCTTGCTATAGATTTTGTAGATAAACATCCATTCTGATTTGTCCATGAATCCATCCACATTAGCCACCACGCAAAGCCATGCAATGCACCTTACTTGCAACTCCGGCTTCATTTTTTTTAACTGAGTTAATGAGGTTGAGTAAACTCCCGCGTGATCGGATGATTTCAATAATTCGATCTGCGCGCGAAAGGCGTGCACATCGAAACTTTCGGCCTGACAAATCTTTTCTCCCAGCAATAATTCTTTTTCATTCAGCTGCCCATCGGCATAAATCAGAATAAAATACAAATTGGTTAAAATAGACTGAAAGTTCATGGTTGAGTTTGGTCAGGCTGCGTTAACACAAAATCATGCCTAAGTAAAACAATTGATTTTAGCCCAAAAAGGGCTTTTTCAAATTTACCAAGTTTCAATCTGGGAATCGGTTCCAATAATCTAATGCGGCTACTAAAGCACATTATTGAGCTGCTCTTTGATTTTTTCAAGCTCCTCCTTCATAGCCACCACATGTTTTTGAATTTCTGCATCGTTGGCTTTGCTGCCTATGGTGTTGATTTCACGACCAATTTCCTGTGCGAGGAATCCAAGTTTCTTTCCATTGGACTGCTTGTCATTCATCACTTTCAAAAAATAGTCGAGGTGTGTTTTCAGGCGAACACGCTCTTCGTGGATATCGAGCTTTTCGATGTAAAAAATAATTTCCTGCTCAAGCCGGTTGGCGTCAAATCCTTCGTTTCCAAAAAAATCGGTAATACTTCCTTTTATTTTGTTTCTCACGCGCTCGATGCGCTTGGGGTCCAGCACTTCAACTTCAATCAGGCTCTTACGGATATTTTCAATATAAGAGGCCAGCTTTTGCTCTAATGATTTTCCTTCCAAAATTCTAAACTGATCACACTTTGCTATGGATTCGGTCACCAGTTGATTTATTTTTTCCCACTCCGATGCATCCAGCTCCTCGCGAACATTATTTTGAATAACATCAGGCGAGTTAAGCGCCAACTGAAAAATGTTTTCGTAGGGCGCTATAACTTTATCTGCCAGCTTTTTCAATTCGGTATAATACGCAACAAATAATTCCTGATTATAGCGCGCCTTTACTTCTTGCTTTCCGCTTTGAAGGTACTCAATACTTAACGAAACCTTGCCGCGCTCTAACTTATCCGCCACGGTGTTGCGCAGTTCTAGTTCCTTCTCAGAAAATAACCTGGGTAGCCGAAGGTTTAAATCCAAAAACTTGGAGTTCAAACTTTTTACCTCAACGCTAATAGTAACATCGTTAAGCGTTTGTGTTACGAGCCCGAAGCCCGTCATGGATTTGATCATGAAGAATTCTTTTGTGTAAAATCAATCTGCAAGTTAAAACAAACTTGCAGATTCTAAGAACCCCAGGATAGTTAGGAAGGGGAACAATTTAAAAGTCAAACCCAAGGGTGACATGCAATCTGGGATCTTTCACCTCATAGTTTTCCACTGGCCACGCTAAATCAAACTTCATATAATATCCCAGCATCATGGTGCGGAAACCTAACCCATAACTATACAACCACGGATTAAGATATTCATTAAGTTCAACACGGAATGGACTGCCAGAGTCATTCTCAGGAACTACGCGTGTGCGAACACTATTTTTGGAGTTGAAAGGGGGTGTTCCTGTCCAACTGCTGCCAATATCATAAAAGGCAGTAAACTGCAGGTTCCTGAAAAAATTAGAGGTGATTGGGCCACTGGATAATGCTCTGATTAGCGGCACACGCAGTTCTGCATTCGCCATGGCTACACTGTTACCATAAAGCGTAGCATAATCAAATCCTCTCAGGCTTGTTGCAAATTCGGTAAAAAGAAGATTTTCATTATACGTGCCATACTTGCTCACTAGCGGATTTTGCAAGCCTGAATAATTCGTTCGGTTGGCAAACCAATTATCCATTCCGCCCAGCAAATATTTTTTGGGTGAGTTACCAAAGAATGTACCCACATAACCGCGAACTGCAAAAACAATTTCTTTATACAACTGCTGGTAATGACGAATGTCTAACGACACCTGTGAAAAACTTTTTTGAGAATTTCCCAAAGCTTCATAGTGCATCACGTTTATTTTTCCCCTTGTGCCCTCGATGATATTCATTCCTGTTGTAAGTGAATTGTCATACACAACCTCAGCCTTTGCACCTGCATAATACTGCTGCTGTGATGGACGGAATGTTGGAACGCCACCCGATGGCTGATCTAATCCCCGATCCACGAAAAGTGTATACCCCGCAAAAGGTTTCAGGGTAACACGGGTTCGAACAGAAATAGGGAGCGATGCTCCAAATTCAATTTTCTGAAAAGAATACTTTTGTAATTCTACGCGCGAGGTTTCTCCTATCGTTTCCCAAAAGATTACCTTTCTATCAAATCGAAAACTATAATCAATGCGATGGGGCAGATACTGAAACTCTGCATACACATCGCCACTCTTCCAGTCAAATGCAGTTTGTATACCGCCAAAAATGCGGTAGTTCTCCAGCATGTCGTTCATCTGAGTTTCTAAGCGGGCGCTAAACCCACGCAAAGGATCAATCACAAAATTCGTGATCAGGTTCTCGTAGCTGAACTTCGGCTGATACTGAAATGGGCCTGTGACGCGGTTTACTTCACGTGCCTTCATGTAGCGGGTAAGAAACGTTTCCGTGGGTTGCTTGCGCTTTACCGCTTCATCTTCAAAAACATAATCTTCAGTATTAATGGTTTTCTCTTCGGTCTTTTTAATTACAGTGTCCTGCTTCGCTTCAGTCGTTGGTGCTTTAGCGGGAGCGTCTTCAAATTGATAGTCGTCTGTGTTGATTTCCCTTTTTGCAGTATCCGCCTTAACCGGTGGCTTTACATTCTGTGTGGTATCCTGCTTTTCGCGGAGCCTCGCATTGATAAGATCTTTGATGGAGGTGGTTTTGGCAGCTTCCTGCTTTCTTCGCTCTGTGATCACTTTTGCCTGCTGCACTTCTTTGCGTTTAGTGGCGGGGGTGAAAACCTGTTGATTGAAATCGAAATTGTTTTTAATGAAAATATCCTCTTTGAGTTTTTTGGTCATCACGAGAGCCAATCGCTTCTCTTCAAAGTTCACATCATAATCTTTGATACTCGTTCCAAAATTGGTGATTTGAGAATAAATGCCTGACTCACGATTGAACTTAAAGAGATTGATAATACCACGCTGATCGCTCAGGTAATAAAAGTTATTTTCATCCATTGGTCGTGGGTGAAAATCACGACTCAGCGTATTGGTCAATCGGGATACTACAATATTGGACGTATCAATATTGTACAAATACAGGTTATAATTTGAATTGAGCTTGTCATAAGTTCTTGAACCCGTGGCTACCGAATCGGTAGTGCGATTAGAGCTGAATACTACGGTGTTACTATTGGGAATGAAAGCCGGATCGAAATCGTCAAAGCTATCATTGGTGAGGCGCTTGGTGCGGTCTCTTCGGCTACTCAGCAAGAATAAATCATTCTGCCCCTCAAAGTCTGCACTTAGCACTACAAGTCTTCCATTACCTGAAAAATTAAAACTTCTGATGTTGCTGAATCGGTCAAGCTCGCGAGGCAACTTGCTTCGTGTATTCAAATCATATAGCCAGAAAATGTATTGACCATTTTTAACGCCCATCACGCCAAGGGTATTGGCATCGGACCAACTGAGCAATGGCACTCTGTAGTCTACATCCTGTTTTATTACTTTATTTCCACCATTTAAAATTCTTGTCTCTCGTCCATTTTCCAGCGACCGAACATAAACCGTAAATTTTCCCCGATCATTTTCGGCATAGGCCACATTTTTACCATCAGGACTTAGCTTTACGGTAGTGTAGACGATTGTTTTTCTATGATTGGGGCTAAAGCGCGTAGTATCATCTGGCCAGGTGTAACTTTGCTCTACTTTATTTTCACTCGATAGGTAAAACTCTTTCCACTCATTCATCAACACTTTGAACGGAACGCCAAGCGTTATGAGCACACTCTTTTCCTCATTGCGTATAATGCGCGTGTAATTCAAAATACTGTTAATGCTGCTTCGTCCGTATTTCTCTACAATAAAATTCCAGATCGATTGCCCCACTAGGCCGGCCTCTTTTCCTGTAAGCTTCAAAGCTCGGTTTACTTTTTTAGTTTTCACCAATTGACGCACGTAGTCATCCATTTCCGCACTCCATCCTTTGGCAACATAATTGGAAGTTCCGTCAATAAACCAATCGGGTAAATTCAACAGCACCGCATTCTGGAACATGTCTTTCAAACTGCCGCCAAACATCATCTCGTGCACAAAAAGATCGGATGTTTTAAGAACCAACTCTTCTTTAAATTGCTCAAGGTTTCCGGGGTGCGCTATTTCTACATAAGGCTTGATAAATTCTGTCTCTCCGCCTGTATTGAATTGCGTATGGTTGAGTCCAATATTGCTTTGCTGCAGATCGGTGACTGAGTTGTAAAGAAATACTTTTGTTTTTTGATAGGGATAAAAACCAATCAGGTCTGTTATGCGATCAAATTCTGATTCTAAATATTGGGCTGCGTCTTGTGCCACTTTTTTACGATCGCCATAAAAATGAATATCAAAGTTTTCAGAGCTGAGGTATTTCCAATCAAACTGCTTGAACTGAATTCTGTTCTTGCCAAACGTTTCACGAGCCTGCTGAGCCTGCACTGTTGGCAACATCACACTCACCATTACTACAATACCCCAAAATATCTCTCTCATACTCACACTAAAGATTTCGAATATAACGCTTTAAATCGTCCAATATTTACCTCCTTTTGAATTTCACCTTTACCCATAAGCCATTGACTTAACTGGTTGGCGAAGTAGGGCGCCAAGGAAACTCCTTTAGTGCCTAAACCATTAAAAATAATAACATTTTTGTATTCAAAATGATCCCCCAAAATGGGTTTCCGATCGCTTGTGGTGGGCCGAATGCCCCACTCCTGATTGATAACGGTAAAGGGTAGCGTACACAATGCTTCCAGCTTTTCTATTAATTCTTCCTTGCCCGCATCAGTAATCATTTCTGTGGGGTTTGAGGCCTGATAAGTTGCTCCAATTTTATAATCAAAACCTTCCCTGGAAAGCGGTACAATGTATACACCCCTGTTGAAGATCGCCTCTGGCCTCTGTTGAAACCGAACCGAAAGTGTCTCTCCTTTAAGAGGGCGAATGGGTAGCCAATTAAAAAAGGAATTTTTCAGTGATGCGATTCCGTCACAATAAATAATGGCTTTGGCCGAAACTGCACCATATTGAATGTGATCACCAGAAACCTTAAGTGCGTGGCTATCAAAAAAAGTCTCCTCAAAAGAATGGACTGACTGCAATAACTCGCGAACACTTTTTAAGTACTTATTAACGTCTACGAAGCCGCATCGCTGCAACAATATTCCTCCGAATGAATCGTGTGACTGAACAAACCGGCTTTGTGTAAATATTTCCTCAATGTAATCCGACAAAGAAGGATCGGCACTTTTGGCCATCCACTCATTCTGTTCCTGTATCGAAAGAAATGGGCGATATAGTTTTTGAGGGAAAAAAAATCGAGTATTGAGTTCCTTTTCCCAATGGGAATAAAAGGTCGTTAGGTAAGGATACAATTGGTCGGCCAGCCAGGTCTTAGTCATGATTTTTCCGGTGATTGGATTAAACAATCCGGCAGCTACTGTTGAGCAATGATTCTGATTGGGCAAATCATAAACCCTCAACCGCTTCCCTTCTTTCAAAAGATGAAGTGCAAGTGCCGATCCGGCCAACCCCTGACCAACAATGATAAAATCTACTTCCCTGGCAATGCTCATGTATGAAAACCAAAAATACAATGACTTGATAAACTACCTCCCATTTGGCTTTGTTTTTACGAAAAGACCTTACTTTTGTACCTGATGATTACCATTCAAGAGTTCGTTTTTAATCCCTTTTCTGAAAACACCTATGTTGTGTTTGACGAAACCCGTGAAGCGGTCATTATTGATCCTGGCTGTTATGAATCGCACGAGCAAAATGCGTTGGACCAGTTTATTCTGAGGGAACATCTCAGTGTTAAACTCCTACTTAACACGCATTGCCATATTGATCATGTATTAGGAAATGATTACGTGAAAGAAAAATACAAAGTTCCTTTTCTGATCCACAAGATTGAAGAGCAAGTACTTCGGGCAGTAAAAGTGTATGCCCCCAACTACGGCTTTGCAAACTACCGCGAAGCTGCTCCCGATGGATTTCTTCAAGAGGGTGTTCCTGTAAAATTCGGTAACACAATATGGGATGTCATCTTTCTCCCGGGTCATTCCCCAGGCCATGTTGGATTCTACGACAAATCGAGTCGGCAACTCATTAGTGGAGATGTTTTATTTCAGCAAAGTATTGGTCGAACAGATTTGCCAGGAGGAAATTTTGATATACTGATCAACAGTATTCACCAAAAGCTTTTTACGCTGCCCGAAGATGTGGTAGTTTTTCCCGGTCACGGCCCTACCACAACGATTGGCGAAGAGAAAATTTCAAATCCATTCTGCGCATTATCACTTCGCAACTAAGCATGATCCGACACTTGCCTAATTTTCTTACTTGCTGCAATCTATTGTGTGGTTGTTTGGGCATAGTTTTTTGTTTGGAAAATCGAAGTGTGCCTGCAGCATACTTTGTTTGGGTAGCTGGTGTATTTGATTTTTTTGATGGATTTGCGGCACGCTGGCTAAAAGTTACATCCCCCATAGGAAAAGAGTTAGACTCTTTAGCCGACATGGTGAGCTTTGGTTTGCTACCTGCCCTGGTCATGTACAAAATGATAGGTGCCGTATCAACTTCCGAGTGGCTGCCCTACTCCGCATTCTTAATCGCTGCATGTTCTGCCCTGCGGCTTGCTATCTTTAATGTGGATGAAACGCAACACGATACCTTCAAAGGATTAAATACTCCGGCTAATACGATATTTATTACGTCATTGATTTTTTTACCCGATAGTTTGTTGAACTGGGTGCAGCAAGAGTGGGTATTGGTTGGAATTACTATCCTATTTTCATTATTGTTGGTGTCTCGCATTGATATTCTCGCATTTAAGTTCAAAGATTTTTCGTGGCAGCACAATAAAGCACGGTTTACTTTTTTGCCCATTGCCGTATTATTGATCGCTCTGATGGGCAAAGCGGCTTTACCCTTCATTATACTATTCTATATTGCCTTTTCGTTGGTGAGTAAGGCGCTTAAGTGGATCGGCTAACTTGAATTAATTCTTGCGGAAAGGCTTACAAATAATATTCACGTTGATATTGGTAGCAATCATTTTTGATGCTACCGGTCAATCCTCTGTATTATCCACAGGCCAGTGGTTTAAATTTTCAGTGACACACGAGGGCGCGTTCAAGATAACATACGATCAACTAAAAAGTGCCGGAATAAATCCCGATCAAATCGATCCGAAAAAACTGCGGTTGTTCAGTGGCGATACAGGCATGCTTCCGCAGTTAATCAGTGCACCCCGAATATCAGATCTCGCAGAAATTGCGATTACCGTTTCGGGTGAAAGTGATGGCATATTCAATAAGGAAGACTTCATCTTGTTCTTTGGCCAAGGGCCCGATCGTTACCGGTATCGGATTGATAAAAATATTTTCGAATACGAGAACAATCTCTTTACTGATAAAAACTTTTACTTTCTGAATGTTTCAGATTTGGCAGGCAAGCGAATGACAACTTCAGAAAATGTTGCCGGATCTTTTCCTGTCATTCAACAGTTTGATGATTTCGCTTTTTACGAGACCGAAAAATATAATTTGTTAAAATCCGGAAGACAATGGTTTGGCGAACAGTTTGATGCTGCATTGGAAGCTACAGTCAGATTTAACATCGGTGGCGTTGCAGAGGGCTCCGCTATTCGGTTCACGAGTCATGTAATGGCACAATCTACCGCAAATTGCGCCTTCAAAGTTCTATTCAATAATACAGCAATACTTGATCAACCCGTTCCCAAAATTGATAACACCTCATATGGAACAAAGGGAAATATCGTGATCGATACGCTGTCAATTAATGCCAACAGCGTAAATGCATCGGCACAACCGAATCAGGAAATAAAATACCAGTTCACAAAAGGCGGCACCGGTTTATCAGTCGGTTATTTGGATTATTTTCTTTTCTCCTTCAAGCGTAAACTTGCTTTGTATGGCGATCAGACTTTTTTCACTGCAGGCGCAAGCTTAAGCAATGAGTTTTCTTCCTACCTGATTAATGCTACAGGGCAAGGACTTACCGTATGGGATGTTACTGATCCGTTTAACGCAACAATTCAATCAAATGCATCAGATGGCTCAAGTGTAAGGTTTAATACTGCCTCTTCATCACTCAAAAAGTTTGGGATATTTTCAACTGACAAAGCGTTTGTGCCGGTATTCGAATCAAAAGTACCTAATCAAAATCTTCATGGCGCTGCGGTTCCACAGCTCGTCATCATTTCGCATCCATCATTAAAAGAGCAAGCAGTGCGGCTGGCGACTCACCGAAAAAATCATAATGGAATTACTTCGTTGGTGGTCACCACAGAAGAAATTTATAATGAGTACTCCGGAGGCAAACAAGATTTCACTGCTATTCGTGACTTTCTTCGTAATCTCTATTCAAAATCTGCCGGTTTGAAGAATGTGCTATTGATGGGTCGTGGTTCCTACGATTATAAAGACAGGGTATTATCAAACACGAATCTGGTTCCGATTTATGAATCCAGAAATTCATTAAGTCCGTTAGAAACTTATTCGTCTGATGACTACTATGGATTTTTAGAATTAAGCGAAGGCGAATGGAAGGAGAGCCCGGCACAAGATCATACTATGGATATTGGCGTGGGCAGAATTCCTGCAAAGACAGTCGAGGAAGCTAAAGCTGTGGTAGATAAATTGATTGAATATGATCTCGATCCCGATTCCTTCGGATCGTGGCGAAAAGAATTTCTGTTTGTTGCAGACGATGGTGATTTCAACATTCACCAGGGGCAAGCCGATCAATTAGCCAACACCATCGAACAATTAGAGCCGGAGTTTAACACAAAAAAATTCTATTTGGATTCCTACATACAATTGGAAAGAGCAAGCGGTCAATATAGTCCTGATGCTTACAAAGCATTGGACCTGGCTATAAGAAAGGGAGCCGTTGTGCTAAATTATACGGGGCATGGGTCAGAACAAGTTTGGATGCAAGAGCGTGTATTAGATCAAGACATGATTCTAAATTGGAAAAGCGGAGCGCCCTATCCGCTCTTTGTGACAGCCACTTGTGAGTTTGGTAGAAATGATGACCCATTTCAAATTTCAAGTGGTGAAAAAGTGCTTCTGCAAAAGCGGGGTGGAGCAATTGGCTTGGTCACTACTGCCCGCCCGGTTTATTCCAGCACAAATTTTACGCTGAACATCGCCTTCTACGATGCGCTGTTCCAAAAAGAAAATGGAAGCTATCGCGACCTGGGGACAATTTGCAGGGAAACTAAAAACAAAAGTAAAGCAGGTGTGGGCAATCGAAACTTTTCGCTTCTCGGTGACCCATCCATGAAGTTGGCCATGCCACCAAATCAAATCGAAATCAGTCAGATTCAAACGAGCAGTGGCTCCAATCAACTTAAAGGGTTGTCTACTGCAACGATAAAAGGCGTGGTGAAGAGTGGTAACAATGCTGATCTAACTTTTAACGGTGTAGTAGAGGCCATTATGTTTGACCGGGAAGTTTATTCGAAAACTAAAGGCAATGAGAACTCTCCGTTTGAATATTTAGAAAGACCCAATCAACTATTTCGTGGTAAAGCATCCGTAACCAACGGGTCTTTTCAATTCAATTTTACAATGCCACAGAATATTTCCGCTACTGGGCAGAATGGCAAGCTCAGCTTATATGCACTTTCTTCAACCAGAAAAGATGTTAGCGGTTTCTCTTACAATTTCAACTTGGGTGGAACAGAATCCGCTTCAGCAGATAATCAACCCCCACTAGTAAAATTGTTCATCGGAGACACCACATTTAAAGATGGCGGAACGGTTGGACCAAACACAACGCTGATTGCCAAATTCAAAGATCAAAGTGGAATCAACATCTCTTCAATCAACGCACAAGGAATTACCGCCACTCTGGATGATCAGTCTACTTTTACATTGAATGAATATTACCAATCAGAAACTGATGATCAAACAAGAGGCATTGCAATTTTTCCACTTATCAACCTTGAAAAAGGTCAACATACACTAATGCTTTCTGCAGCCGATACATATGGAAATCGTTCTCAAGGCGCGGTAAATTTTTATGTTACCGAAGGCAATCAGATTACGATCCAAAATTTCTCAAATTTCCCAAACCCTTTTTACGAATCTACGCGGTTGCAATTCACCCACAGTCGCCCGGGTGAAGATTTGGAGGCAACACTATTGATTTATGACATCACCGGACAAGTGGCCCTCAAGCAGAGTTTTGAAATTCCCGCCAGCCAATATCAAGTTGACTTATTGGATTGGAGTGGAACCAGCTCCGAAGGAATAAAATTACGGCAGGGCATATACCTGGCCAGGCTCTCAATTCGTTCACTGTCAGACGGATCTAAAAATGAGAAAATTGCCAAGCTTATTTTGTTGAATTGATTATCTTTAACCCTTTGAACCTGACTATGAGTAAGTTAAGTTTTTTATCACTAACGATCTGTTCATTTCTCTCAATTACCGCTCTGGCACAACAAGGCCAAAACCCAGGATCACTCATCGGTCAGGATACGCTCAATAGAAATATTACCACTGCGGTTCCATTTCTCAGCATCACCCCTGATGCCCGTGCTGCCGGCATGGGAGATTTGGGCGTGGCCACCTCTGCAGATGTTAACTCAGCTTATTGGAATGCTGGGAAACTGGCTTTTATTGATAATCAAACCGGATACGGCATTTCAGCCTCCTATACTCCATGGTTGGGCAAAATCATAAACGATATGTCCATCTTTTACCTGTCCGGATTCTATAAAATCTCGCGTGAGCAAACGGTAGCAGCATCAATGAAATATTTTGATTTGGGTGAGATTCAATTTCGGGATGGAAGCAACCAGGATCTCGGTCGCTTTAACCCAAGAGAATTTGCATTTGATGTTACCTATTCCCGATTGCTAACCGAGCACTTTGGTATTGGCGGAGCCCTGCGCTACATTCATTCAAATCTAACAGGAGCATTTACCTCTGGCGCTTTGGATGCAAGGCCAGGCAATTCCGTGGCAGTTGACTTAGGTGTTTTTTACACAAAGCCCATGGTATCAAATAATGCTACCTTATCATTAGGAGGAGCGATTACAAACATTGGCTCAAAAATTTCATACTCTGATGCCAACAACAAAGATTTTATTCCTACAAATCTCAGATTAGGTGCAGCCTATAAAACCGAGATCGATGCAACCAATAGTATCACCTTTGCATTGGACTTCAATAAGCTATTAGTGCCGAGCCCACGAGCAGGAAGTAAGTCAGAGCCTTTGTTGGGCGGAATCTTTTCATCATTTACGGATGCGCGTGGAGGGTTTAAAGAAGAAATACATGAAATCATGACATCGATTGGTGTGGAGTATTGGTACAACAACACGTTTGCCGGAAGAGCAGGATATTTTTTGGAAGCGAAGGATAAAGGCAACAGAAAGTATCTCACCGCAGGTCTTGGTGTTCGCTACGATAAATTCGGATTGGATGTCGCTTACTTGGTTCCGAGCAACAAAAGAGAAAACCCACTGGCTGAAACGATCAGGTTCACAGTGATGATGAACTTTGCCAAGAAGGTTAAGGAAGATGAGTCAGTGTCAGATTCAAAATGATTGATCGAAAGCAAGCTCCTGCCTTTACTTCCAGTTTTTCACTCAGCTTACCTAGCCCGGAAGTAACAGAACTCACAAACGGGAATAAAGTATTTTGGTCCAAAGATGTTCAACAAGAAGTTGTCAAGCTTGAACTTATTTTTAAAAGTGGCAAATGGTTTGAGCCTCAAAATGGCATTTCATTTTTCACAGCGCAATTATTGGACAAAGGAACTGACCAAAAGAGTTCCAAAGAAATCGCGGATCTGCTAGATCAATTTGGTGCGCAAATTGAAATCTCTGCGGGCCTTGATTACACTTCTGTTTCGTTATTTTCATTGACCAGATATTTGAATAATCTTCTTCCAATATTTCAGGAGATTATTCAGAATGCTTCGTTTCCGGAGAATGAACTTGAAATTGCTAAATCAATTCAGATTCAAAATCTCAAGATCAATAATGAAAAGACGAATTACGTTGCCTCAAAACTGATTCGGAAAAATATTTTTGGAAACGATCACCCTTATGGAAGATCAATCGAAGAGTCGGATGTTCTTAAAATCACAAGAGAAGGAATCGCTCGTTTCTTCAAAGACATTTTTATTCCTCACCAAACATATATAACGGGCAACATTAGCAATAAGGATTACCAATCCATTTTAATGATGCTCTCAGCTTTTGGCAAAATCGGAAATAACCAAGTAGAGTTCAGTCCCAGGCATTTAGAAATTAATGAAAGAGTTAATAAAGAAGGAAGTGTACAAAGCTCAATTCGAATAGGAAAGTCTTCAATAAAGAGTTCACATCCCGAATATTTCGGACTGCTAACCCTTAATCATATTCTCGGTGGCTACTTTGGATCACGCCTCATGAAAAACATACGGGAGGAAAAAGGATTAACCTATGGAATCTACTCATCACTTAGTTCATTCGCAGCAGACGGTCTTTTTACGATCGGTGCAGAAGTCAATAAAGAAAATGTCAATCTGACAATTGAGGAGATTTGGAAGGAATTACATAAGCTAAAAGAAGAACCAATATCGAGCGAGGAGTTAAGGGTTGCAAAAAATCATCTCATGGGATCGCTTCAACTGGATATGGCCAACCCATTCTCCGTTTCCGAGCGAATCAAAAATATTTATCTTAATAATCTTCCGCTGAATTTCTATGATCTGCTTTTAGATCATATTGAAAAGATTAATTCCGCAGACCTACTCAAAATAGCTAACACTCATCTTGAGGAATCAGAATTTTTTAAGGTTGTCGCAGGGTAGCTTCAATCACAGCATACCCTCAGTAATACAAATCTTTAGAGTATCACATGTTCTGTAAAAGCAAAAAACCCTTTTCTGATAGGAAAAGGGTTTTGAAAAAAATAGGCAAC
>CBHTSG010000019.1:0-64066 GCA_966095315.1 uncultured Cyclobacteriaceae bacterium | reverse complement strand
ACTCATTTAATCTCCCCTCTTCCCATCCCCCTTCGTTAAGGGAGTGCAAAGGTAATGGATGAGGTGATTTCTGCAAATACTTGGTAAAAGATTTTTGCTGTTTTTTGACCTATTTGGCCACATTATGAAAAAATCATCTGATTGTCAGGCAATTAAAATGGGGATGCATGGGTTATAATTTTTTCAAATTTCTCTTGTGAATAAATGCTCTTCAATTGATACGATTGCGGCAGGGATGAAGGCATTTGTTGGAGCCCGAAATGGAATGTGCAAGGCCTGGCGACTGCCGACAGCCCGACCCGCAGGGGCCGCCCGAAAGAATCTATTTTCTTTTATACAGCGGAACGGTGCTGCACGGCTCACCAAACATGATACTAGACGCAATGGGGCGTAGGCGATTTGTTACATCGACATACGCTGATGTGGGGACTGTGACTTTGCTGCAACCCTTTATTACGACTTTAGCGTTTTGATATTTACTCCAATCAACCTGTTGCAATGATTGTTGAAAAAGCTCCTTTTCAAGCTCTTCTAATGAGCCGAACATTATTTTTTTTGCAAACGGCTGAAGTGCAATGGAAAGTAGCATGTATGCCCATGTGGGCACGATGGCATCGGCTGTGCAGGTGACGGCTACAAAGTGATCTTTATATATAGACCAATCCGTTTTGCTCACGCGATCTCTAAATTCTTTTTCTTTTAATACAAGTTCCTGAAATAGGAATCCTTTAAGATCAACAAGGGACCGGGGGCCGGGTTGATAGAAATTTTCAAGGTCGAATGAAATCAGGGGGCTGGTGGCCACGCGGTTTATGATTGCCTCTGATGATTCGTTTTTCATTTCCATATTCTGCTCAACACGCTTAGACCAAATTTGGTTTTTTGATAAGGAAATCTTTTAAATAAAACGGCTCAAATAAACCCAAGTCTTCAAATGACTGATCCTTCCACTTATTAAATCCCAACTCGCCCAACGCACTTGCTAAGGGGGTAATGCCCGAGATAAATTTTGCATTAGGGTGAAGGAGAACACTTGCACACTTTTGGGCTCCATCGCCAAAGAAAAATATTTGATGATTCTGAAGTTGCTCTGAAAAGCTGGTTTCATCAATAACTTTTGCATGCGTTGCTTCAATGATTTTGAGATTAGCATCGGCAAGCAAACAATAGACTTCCATTCTACGAGCATCGAGCATGGGACAGAGAAGAACCTCGCCCCCCAACCCGCTCTCAAAAGGAGAGGGAGAGGTGTGCGCTTTTTTTTGTTGATAGGCCATTACCTCCAATGTATTGATAGAGATCAACGGAATATTAAGTGCAAAGCAAATTCCTTTAGCAGTGGCAACTCCTATTCTTAAACCAGTATATGAACCAGGGCCGGCAGATACTATGACTCCCTTCAGATCACTTTGCCTTGTATTTGAGCTTTGAAAAAGCTCACGAATCATTGGCGCTAATTGTGAGGCAGTGGATTGTGGCTGGAGGTTTTCTTTGAAGGAAAGTAATTCTCCATCTTCATGAAGTGCGACAGAGCAAGACTTCGTTGATGTTTCAATGCTGAGGAGAATGGCCATTAGTGTGGCAAAAGAATTTTTTTGTAACGCTCACCATCGGATAGCACCTTGATGGCTTCGGTCAATTCATCATCGCGATCCATGCTGACTTCAATTTGTCCCTGATGCAAGGAGTAGTGGTACGCAATTTCTTCCTCAAGAAATCTACTAATTTCGGGTTTATAGCGGATCAAATCATTTTCGCGGCTTGCCTTAATTTTATTTTTCAAATCTCTGAGTGAGGCCTGAAGCTCATCGTAATACTTTTCGTTTTTTGCACTAGCGATCAGATCATCGGCTTGTCTTTCTAAATCTGAAGTATAGGTGAAGTTCATCCCTTTTACCCAGGATACAAATTCCATATACTCTGCATCGGTTAATCGAAAGTTTTTTAGCGATGATGGTAATTGTTTTTCCGAACAGTACTTTGTCGCATACTCAAAAAGCAAACTTGCTTCCGCCAATTGTCTTACGGCAGAACTAATCTCATCCCTTTTGATCAGGACATCTGGATCTAAACCGCCACCATCATAAACCTTGCGACCACTGCGCGTTTTGAATTCGGACTTTAGCGAATCTGCAATACGATTTACTGTGCCATCGCTTTTGCGATGAGTGTAATCTAACGCTTGAATGCAACGACCGCTGGGGATGTAGTATTTAGCTGTGGTCACTTTCAATTGTGCATTGTATGAAAGCTGCCGGGTGGTTTGCACCAAGCCCTTTCCAAATGTTTTTTGTCCGATCAACACCGCTCTGTCATAATCCTGAAGAGAGCCTGCAACAATCTCGGACGCAGAAGCGCTACCCGGACTTGTGAGCACCACCAGTGGCATTTCGGTATCTACCGGGTTGTTCAGTGTGGCGTATGACTTATTCCATTCCTGTACTTTGCCTTTTGTGGAAACGACTTCCTTGCCTTTAGGAATAAACGCGTTAACGATATTGACGGCTTCATATAATGAACCACCGGGGTTATCTCTAAGATCAATGATCAGCTTTTTTGCTCCCTGATGCTTTAGCTTTTCGAGCACACCTTCAAACTCTTTACCCGCACCGGGTGTGAATTCATCAAGTTTAATGTATCCGATTTCCGGTTGGATCATGGAATGGTACGTGATATTATTAATCTTAATTTTCTCTCTGATGATTTTGAAAATGAGATTGCTCTTTTGACCAGGGCGCTTAATCTCCACAGTTACTTCAGTCTTTGGCTTTCCTTTTAGCAAGAGACTTACATCGGATGACCCCTTGCCTTTTACATTATTTCCATCAACAGATATTAATTCGTCACCGACTTTGAGACCAGCCTTGTGGGCGGGGAATCCAACATAAGGGTCAGTGATTACTGTTTTATTATTAACTACCCCAATCAGCGCACCAATACCTGCATAAGAACCTGTGGTTTGAATGCTGAAGGCCTCCATTGATTCTTCCGGAATGTAATCCGTATAAGGATCCAATTGATCGAGCATGCCATTGATGCCCGTATCAATTAATTTTTTCGGATCAACTTCATCTACATAATATGCATTAACCTCTTTGAACAGGGTGCTGAAAATGTCCAGGTTCTTGGCAATCTCAAAATACTTTTCACTGAATGGAGTAAATGCTACTGCGCTCAATCCAACAAGGACCACCGCAAGCATCGAAAAAATTTTAGTTCTTTTTTTCATGTCCATTCAGTTTACCAAATGTTTGAACCAGTTTTTGATGGATAACAGCCGAAGGCAAAATTTCATTTGTATTGTAAATATACGCAATGAGTAATTTTTTTTCGGCCTTCAAGTGGTGCTGGTTGAGCCGAAACCCTTCGCGGATGCGTCTTTTTATTTTATTTCGATCGACTGCCTTTTTGAAATTTCTAGTGGAAACCGAAATAAGCACTTGATGGGGGGAATTCTGATCGGGGTGAACCAGGGCCACCACCTTAAATGGGCTTAAATAAAAAGAGGAACCCCTTTGAAAGAGTTCCTTAATAAGTTTTTCTCTCGTAAGCCTTATGCTTTTTGGAAAGCTGAAATTCCCCATTTGGATTAAAGATAAGCCCTTTTGGGGAAGGCCTAAAGGAGGTTATTTGCTTTTGGAAGTACCCTCGTCAGAAACGGTGAGTTTCTTTCTTCCCTTTCTTCTGCGGGAAGCCAATACTCTACGACCGTTGGCCGTTGCCATTCTTTCACGGAAACCGTGCTTATTCTTTCTTTTTTTGCGAGAAGGTTGGAATGTACGTTTCATAATCTTATCCGTAAACCCTTAATTTTTTTAAGGGGCTGCAAAGATGATCAGGATAATCGGAATTTGCAACGGTAGCTTTTGCATTTTCCTTGTGGATTTGTTGGGCGGAAAAACAAAATCCCCTCATTTCAATCAAAATGAGGGGATTTTTTCAAAAAATTCTTACTTCTTCTCTGCAGCCTTTGCCTTGGCTTTCGCGAAATCTCCTGCCTTCACAATATTCATTGACTCTACCTTAATGTACTTTTTCATCGCAGCATTGATTTGCTCTGGGGTGAGGTCCATTACCCTTTTTTCAAAATCCTGATCCCAATTCAAATCGCGTTTTATGAAAAGGTAATTGTTTAAGGTTCCTGCCAATCCACCATCCTGTGCCCGGTTTACGGTGCGTGACTGAGACCACCCCGATTTGGCTGCGGTGATTTCTTCTGCCGTAAATCCTGTGGTAGCTACTTTTACAATTTCTTCCTTGAAGGCTGCTTCGAGTTTTTCAACATTTTCCGGTGCGTAGATGGCGTAGGCAAAAAACGAACCCACAGGATCAAGCGAACCTGAGTTGAACTGAGAGCCTACGCCATAGCTTAACCCTTCCTTTTGACGGATGCGTGTTGCCAGTCTTGAATTAAGAAATCCTCCACCTAACATAAAATTACCCAGCACCAATGCAGGATAATCCGGATTATCATCTCTGAATTCAAAATTGTAACTGGCCACAAAAAATGCATTCGCTTTATCGGGTGTTTCGATTGACTCATTGATTGTTTGCACCTGCATTACCTTGGATGGTATTCGTGTATACCCTTGTGCACTCTTCCAGTTACCAAATAATTCTGTTGTTAGTGCTTTAAATTCATTTGCATCGAAATCACCTACAATAGACATGGTTGCATTATTTGCTCCATAAAAATCTTTGTAAAACTTCTTTACATCCTCCAGATTCAACGACTTCACATTTGCAACGTCTTCATCAAACGTACTAATGTAACGAGGGTCACTCTTTTGATAAGGAGTGACGTGCCGTTGAATTTTGTTGAACGCAACCGCCTGGGGTTCGCTGCGCTGAGATTCTATGCCCGCTAATTCTTCTGTCTTTGCCTTTTCAAATTCATCAGCAGGGAAAGAAGGATCTTTTAGAACCTCTGCTACTAACTTCATGGTCTCTGCCAAATTTGGTCTTGTTGTCGTAATCGAAACAAAGGCTTGCGTTGCACCGCCTCCAATAAATACGTTTGCTTTCAGTCTATCAAATTCATCTTTGATTTGCTGACGAGTGCGTTTTGATGTTCCTTTATTCAACATACTAGCGGCATATTGCCCAACTTTCCCTTTGTTCTGTAAAGATTTTTCATCTCCAAATCTTAGTGTGATGCGTGCTTCAACTGACTCGCCTCTTGTCTTCTTCGACAACATAGCCGTTTTCATTCCATTGGGAAGTTCTGACCTCACCGTACGCGACTCAATATTGGATGTTGAAGGATCGAATGCTTCACCTTGCGCAATGGTCTGTGTGCCTTTGTAATCTTTTACCAGCGCATCCACATCAGGTGTTGCAGGAATTTCTGCACGATCTGGCTTTTCCGTAGGCAGAAATAATCCTACGGTTCTGTTATCAGGTTTGATGTATTGCTTTGCCACCCTAACAACATCCTCTAGTGTAACTGCCTTAATTCGATCTCTTGTTAGAAAAAGCATTCGCCAGTCGCCCATTCCAACATATTCACTGATTTGCAAACCAATTCGCTCAGAAGAGTTAAATCCTAATTCTATCTGTTTGATGATTTCATTTTTTGCCCGTTCCAGTTCATCTTTTGTTGGGGTAACGGTAGCCACATCATCCAATGTCTTCAGCATTGTTTGCTTGGCATCATCTAATGAACTTTCTTTCAGCACCTCAGCGTATGTTAAAAGGAGGCCTGGCTCTTTCCATTGGAATGCAAAGCAACCTGTGCTACTCGCCTTTTTTGAATCGATAAGTGCTTTATATAATCGCCCCGAAGGCTGCATACCCAAAATGTTCGACAATACTTCAATCGCTGGATAATCCGAATGTGATCCGGCAGGAATATGGTAAGCAGACATTGCCAATTGCACATCGCCCACTCTTTTTAGCGTAACAAATCGCTCACCATCCTGAGTGGGGTCAACCGTATAAGTCTTATTTATTTCACGACTCGGCCTTGGTATCATTCCAAATTTTTGATTGATCAGTTCCAGTGTCTTGGCTTCATCAAATTTTCCCGCAACCAATAGGACTGCATTATCGGGCTGATAATATTTTTTATAGAAAGCCTGTAATCTATCGATCGGCACATTCTCTAAGTCTGCTCGTGAGCCGATTGTTGACTTACCGTAATTATGCCACAAGAAAGCCGTTGACATCACTCGCTCCATCAATACTCTGAAAGGGCTGTTCTCTCCGCTTTCAAATTCATTTCGCACAACGGTCATTTCACTATCCAAATCCTTCTTGGCGATATAAGAGTTCACCATTCGATCGGCTTCCAGATCAATAGCCCATTTCAAATTTTCCTCGGTAGCATTAAACGTTTCAAAATAATTTGTGCGATCCACCCATGTAGTTCCGTTAGGGCGGGCACCATGTTCGGTCAGTTCTTGCGGAATATTGGGATGATTGGGTGTTCCCTTAAACACTAAATGTTCGAGCAAGTGTGCCATTCCGGTTTCGCCATAATTTTCGTGCTTGGACCCAACCATGTAAGTAATGTTTACCGTGATGGTTTGCTTTGAAGGATCGGGAAACATTAACACTTTGAGGCCATTGGCCAGACGGTATTCCGTGATGCCTTCTACTGTAGTCACCTTTACCGGTGCCGTGAGTGATGCGGAAATTTGCTTTTCAGGAGAAGTGGTCTTCTCCTTTTCTTTCTCTTTTTTCTGTGCAAAGCCAGTCGTGCACACGACCAACAATGCCAGTAAGATAAATTTGATTTTCATAAATGGGGGTTTGGTTACGAATTGACTTATAGTCGCAGTTAGGCAAGCAAAATATCAAAAAAAAAGCGGAACAATGTCCGCCTTAACAAAATTTAATATTGTCTTTACGCTGTCAAATCGCCCAAAATTTTTGTCATGTGATCCTTTGTCAGTCGGGGGCCCCATTGTGCTACTACTTTTGACGATGCCATGGAGGCAAGCTTACCCGCCTCCGCATAACTGTGCCCATGTGTGATGGCGTACATAAAGGCGCCTGAAAACATATCTCCTGCCCCATTCGTATCAATTGCTTTCACCTTGTAGGGCTCAATTTGAATAAACGTGTCGCCATCAAAAATCAGTGCGCCATTGGCTCCCAGCGTAATGGCAAAACGTTTCGCTGATTGCTTTAACTTTTCGCGCGCTTCCAAAACGGAATTTGTTCCCGTAAAAATCATTGCTTCTTCTTCATTGCAGAAAAGAAGATCGACACTTGCTCCTACAATCTCACTCATTTGTGATGAGAAATATTTCACCATGCTGGGATCTGAAAATGTGAGCGCGGTAGCAATTTTGTTGCGTTCTGCAATCTTCTTGGCTTCTTTCATGGCCTCAAGTCCTTTGGGGCTCGCCACCAAATATCCCTCTAAATAAATATACGTTGAGTCTTTGATTGCCTGTTCATCCAAATGTTCGGGCGAAAGAAATGAACTTACTCCAAGAAAAGTATTCATGGTTCTTTCGGCATCTGGTGAAGTCATGACCAAACAACGGCCTGTGTGACCTTCGGGGCAGTTCTCAACTTTCAAATTTGTATCTACTCCATTGGCAGCAAGGTCTTTCAGAAAAAATCTTCCCAAGTCATCTTTTGCCACAAGACAAGAATAGAAACTCTTTCCACCAAACTGATTAATCGCTACCACGGTGTTACCGGCTGAGCCGCCACCCGACATTTTACTTTTTCCCATGTCAATGGCTTTCATCAGGTGATGCTGGCGCTTTTCATCTACCAAGGTCATCAAACCTTTCTCAACTTCATTTTTGGTAAAGAAGTCGTATTCCACCTCAGTCACTATATCTACCAGTGCATTTCCTATTCCGTAAACATCGTATTTAGCCATCGTTATTAAATTTTTTGCAATGATAGTATAAAGTAGCTAGAAGTCTGTAGTTAGTTGCTACGCTTTGGTTGGATGTTGAGGGTTAGTTTGTACCGGTGGGCACTGTCCGGATAATCCGTAATAAATCCATCAACGCCCATGCCCTTCAACGAAAGCATTTCGGATGCTTTGTTCACCGTCCATGGTATCACCCTGATTTTCTTTCCATGAAGCATTTTGATTGCTTCTTTGTCCAGGAGCTTATAATAAGGGCTGTATACCGCGGGATTGAATCCCAAATCCGTGAGGTTCTGTTCAACGCCTTTTTTATTTTCCACCAGTGCTGCCAACCGTACTTCCGGATGTTTTTCATGCCAATACTTTAATACCCGAAAATCAAAAGACTGGATTACCACGCGCTCTAAAGGAAGATATTGATTAATCAAATCAAAAACCAAGTCAGAAAACTCATCTGGCTTTGGATGAAATTTTCCGTCTCCTTCGGGCATCGATTTAATTTCAATATTATAATCGACCTCATACTTTGTAAAATTTTTGATGTGATTTTCTACGGCTATGATTACCTCTTTCAATAATGGTTTTACAATTTTTATTTTCTCCTGGCCCGGAAACCGTTCATTTACTTTTGATCCGCAATCAAATTTTTTAACATCTTCATACGTCATTTGATAAATGTTGTACTTCATCTCCTCCTTTTTTGGAAATTCCCTTCTGGCAGAGTCAAGGCAAATGTCTGCATTCATCCATGGCTCGTGACTCACCACCACCTGGCGATCTTTTGTAATGGCAACATCCAATTCAACGGTAGTGACTCCCTCATTGAGCGCTGCTAAAAAAGCAGGAATTGTATTTTCAGGTTTCAAGCCACGCGCACCACGGTGGCCTTGAACATCAAATTTTGGAAGGTATTGTGACTGCACATGGGAAGTTGCTATCAACAGGCAGAAAAGAAAAAGTTTTATCCTCGCACTCATGAATGCGAAGATAAAACACCTCACCCTAAATCCCTCTGCAAAAGGAGATGGACTTTTAGATTTAATTAATTTGTGATCATCATTCTCATGCCGCCACCCGGTCCTCTGCGGCCTCCTCCCATCGGATTTAACTGTTTATTGAGCGCATAGGTAAAGCTTACCATGAAATATCGACCGAGGTTGTTGGTAGTTTCTTGTTGCAAGTAGTTGGCTGTTGCCGTTTGTGTTACGCTCAGACTCTTATCCAACAAATTGTTCACGCCTACCTTCAATTCGCCCGCATTGTTTTTCAACATGAACCTGGAGATTGACATATTCCACAATGGAATAGTTTGACTGAACCCGGTTGTCTTGCTATCATAAATCAAATACGTGTAAGAAGTGTTGAACTGATAATTCTTGCGCACAGTCAAATTTGATTCGGCAGTGTAGGTCTTGTTGAAATACTCCTGATCGGCAAGGTTGAAATCATATTTCGTTTTTTGGTTACTGAGGTTTGCGGTCAAATCAACCGTGAGTATTTCCTTGTAGGTATAGTTGTAGCGCGCCATTCCACCCAAGGTTTGAATTTGAGTCTCATTATTTTGCTCGTTCAGTACGTTGATGGTTTGTGTGAACGAAGCTGTAGGCCCGATATTAAACCGGCTGTTCAGTTTTTTCACCGGGAACCCAAAATTGAAATTACCACGCAGGTTCATATTGTCCTTCACGTTCACGGGTTTGGTTAACCTCACCAGCCGGTCATTGATTGTTTGTGAGCTAGAGATGGCATTGGTCGTGTATGTTGCATTCAACAGAGCAAAGAAGTTGACGAACTTTCCAGGGTCAAACGTAGTGAAGTGTGTTAGGAAGCGATGCGCATAGCCTGGCCTTAAGTCTGGATTACCAACGGAAAGGTTGAGCGGATCGCTGTTATCAACAATAGGCTGCAGCTGCTGAATGCTGGGCTCTTGCATAGAGGTTTCGTATTCAAATCTTATGTGCTTATAGTTGGAGAAATCGTAGTTAATGCGTGCCGTGGGGAGGATGTTCTCAAATCTGCGATCGATTTTTTGCTCAGTCAAAACACCTGTTCCTCCAGGGTACAGTTGAATGGTTCCTTTCAAGTCCGTCATCTGATAACTAGCGCCCAACGCGATATTATATTTCTGCCGGTTCATTCTAAAGTTAAAGCCAGGACGATTATACAGGTAGTTGCTGGCGTACTGGTTAGTCAGTTTTTTATTTAATATTGAAGCGCCATTTGCCTCATCAAATACATTACGATCAACATCATTCTGATTTGAGTTGTAGTTGTAATTCAACTCCAAATATTTTCTTCCACCCAGCGGCTCGATGTATGTTGCGGTTGCGCCATAAGAGAGATTTTGAGAATTCTGAGTATTCGTCTGAAGGATGTCCTGCTTCTCTAATGGACCATTATAAAATTGGTTTGTCGATTGAAGATTTCCTTCATTATCGGTTTGTGTAACTCCCAACGTAAGGTTCGTGGTCAAGCTTCTTCCTTTTTTAGGAAACTTGTGGCGGTACAAAAGACTTGAGCTTGAATTAAAACTATTTTGTGCATTGTAAGTATTTCGCGAACTCTCATTTTGCAATGAATTATCTACCGTCATCGTTTTGCTTTGACTTGAAGTGTTTTGTTCCGATTCGGAGTACGAAGCACTTGTCGTGAATTTGATAGAGTTTGCTGAATCAATCTGATGATCTAATGAAAGGTTTACGCGGTGATTATCACTGTTGCTCAATTGCCGGCTATCCTGATTGAAATTGTATGTGCGCGGAATGCCAGGATTGTTCGGATCTTCGGGTAAGTAGTTGATTCGGTTTAGTGATCGCGTAATGTTCTGATCTAGTCGGCTGTAGAAATAACTGGACGTAAGCTTTGTTTTCTTTGATAAGTCTTTATTGAAATTCACACCCCCGGCATAGTTGGTCATAATACCACTTTGTCTTCCTCCGAAATTAAGTGGTACGCCACCGGTATTGCCAGCATCAAACTGCAACGTAACTCTGCCGCCTCCTCCACCGCCCATCATTTGCGAAGAGCCCCCGGTGAAATTCATGAAGTCGCTAATGGAAAATCCTTGTTCATTAATATTGTTGCCCATTCCCAGAAAAGAAAGTTGCTTTCCTTTTGAAAAACGATTTACACTTCCTTGTGCCTGAAAGCGATCATTCGTTCCTGCTCCTGCCATCAGATTTCCAAAAGCACCATTACGTTTGTCTTCTTTCAATTCAAGGTTGATGGTCTTTTCTTTTTGTCCATCATCAATTCCTGTGAAAACAGCCTGATCTGATTTTTTATCGAACACCTGAACTTTTTCCACTGCGTCTGCCGGCAAATTGCGCGTGGCGAGCTTAGGGTCGCGGCCAAAAAATTCACGACCATCAACCATCACGCGTTGCACTTGTTCACCTTGTGCGCGCACGGTTCCATCGCTCTCTACCTCCATCCCTGGCATTTTCTTCAAAAGATCTTCCACGTTTGCGTTGGCCTTTACTTTAAATGAGCCGGCATTAAATTCAATGGTATCACGCTTCACGGTTACAGGAGCCTTCTCGCCTTGCACCACAAGTGCTTCCAGTTGTTTGGTCATGGTTTGCATTTTGATCTGCCCAAATTGCACTTCTGTCCCTGTGTCTGGTGTGGTGAAATTTTTACTGAACGGTGCATACCCAACAAACGTGATCTTCAGTTGATAACTTCCTTTTGCTATATTTTTTATTTCAAATTGACCTTTAAGATCACTGATACCAAAACTCACCAGCGATGAATCTTTTGGATTCATAATCATGATGGTGGATGAAGGCAGCGGACTGGAAACTGAATCCGTCACCTGGCCTTTGATTGAAAATTTTTGCGCGTAGCCTGAAAAAGAAATCACGCACAATAAAAGGGTTGTATAAAATAGTTTCATCTTGATTCGGTATGCTGGTTGAAATTCAGTATTCAAAAATGAGTACTCTCCTGACTAAATTAATTTCTGATGATCATTCCTCCGCCCATTTTCTTCATCTGCTCCTCTACCATGGCACGGTATTCTTTTTGTGTTGTCTTCACTCCGTTAACCGGTTTTTTCAATTCATTTTTCTTAAGCTCCCTGAGTTCGATCTTTTTAGCAACAATCACGCGTTCTCCATTATTAATGTCAATGGCCAGCACTGCACCCGGCAAAGAGAAAAATCTTTCAGGACCAAGGAATGGACGAATCTTATCGGTATACCAGGCTGTGACTTCCTGCTTTTGCGTTTGCATCACACCATTAATATTAAGTTGCACCTCATCAGTAAAGTAGGCCTGCTTGCACTCATAGCCTTGAATAATTTTAGTATCTGTTCCAAATTTCCACGGTGATACTTTCACGGAATCCTCGATAAGATATTCTTTACCCATAAATTCCTGTTTGGAGGTAACTTTGTTTTCTTCGCTACTCAGGTAGATTTCAGTATTAGGCTGGCGAACCATCATTCGAAATCCGCCACCACCATGCCCGCCACCGGTTATCTCTTCGTCCTCATCTTCAATCAATGGCTTAAAGAGCGATTCCGATTCTTTGAAGAACAGCTGGTACTTGTTGGTGCGAAACTCCGGTATCATTGCCTTTTGCGCTTCACGATCGGCCGGTATTCTCCGATGCAGATTAATTTTATTTTCATAGGTGATTACGCCTTGTGCGCTTTGGGCAAAAACAATGTTGGCCGCAGCAATAGAGACGAGGATACCCGCCAGTAATAATATTCTTTTCATAAGGGTTGAGTTTTGCATTTGATTGATTCTGGGCAAATGTACGGATGAGGATGAGGCACTGTGGTTAATAGTTCTGAAAGGAATGTTAATTAAGGTTAAAAAGTGATCGAGAAGCAGGAATCAAACGTACTTTTGTATTGTCATGAAGCGATCAAAAAATTTATTAACCCTCACCCTGATCTTCAGCAGCATTCTTATGCTTTTGGCGCTTCAGGTGTTTTGGCTTCAAAAAGTATATCGAGATGAGGAGCAGACTTTTCGGAAGACTACACACATCCAATTCCGCAATACACTTTATGATATGAATGACTCATTACTGATGAAGAGTATTGAGCCTTTGCCCGGAGGCAGCGTGGTAAAAGTGTTTTCCAGACAACAAAAAGATACGCTGAAACTCAGAAAAAAAACCTGGCAGATCAAAGACTCCACAGCCAGCGTTCAGGTATTCATTTCTACCACCGGAGATAAAGATTCAATTGATCGGTTTTTGAAGCCACTAGTGAATCATGTACGGGGCGATCATCAACAACGAAAATTTTCAATCAAGCTAACTGCGGATTCTCTTCGATTAACAGATATCGAAAAGAAATTTAAAGCAACACTGGAAGAAATCGGAATTAGGCTACCGTTCAAGGTGATGCGCGAAAAACAAGACATTCCCTTTTCGCCAAGACGCATTACGTTTGACGATGAGGTGATCATGACACCCAGCGGAGGATATAAAGTCGTGTTTGCGGATTTGCCCACGTATTTTCTGAAAAAAATCTCACCCCAAATTTTGTTTTCGATATTCCTGACGTTGCTCACCATTTCATCATTCTATTTCCTTTACCGTAACATTCGCACCCAACAACGACTGATGGAATTAAAGAATGATTTTATCAGTAATGTAGCTCATGAATTGAAAACTCCCGTAACAACTGTAGGCGTTGCCCTGGAGGCATTAAAAAACTTCAAGGGCTTAGATAATCCAAAACTAACCGAAGAATATCTGGACATCGCACAAAAAGAATTGAGCAGGCTCACATTGCTTACAGATAAGATTTTGAAAACTGCAATCTTTGAAAACAAGGGTGTGCATTTTCAACCTGAGCCGGTGCAACTGGATGAACTAATTGAGCAAGTACTTTCCTCCATGAAATTGGTTTTTGAAAAACAAGGAGCAAAATTAAACTGGCAAAAAGAGGGGGATGATTTTGAGGTGATGGGAGGAAGTGTTCACTTGATGAGTGTGATCTATAATTTGCTGGACAACGCGCTGAAATACAGTCCTACAAATCCTGATATCAAAATTGAGCTGAAGCGTGAGAATCAATCAATCATTCTGGCAGTGCAAGACAATGGTCTTGGTATTTCATCTGAATATCAGAAAAAGATTTTCGAAAAATTTTTCCGTGTGCCTACAGGAGATGTTCACAATATTAAAGGTTATGGCCTTGGTTTAAGTTATGTTCAAAGCGTGATGAAAGCCCACTCCGGAAAAATTGAAGTAGAAAGTGAACGTGGTGCCGGAAGTCGTTTTATTCTCACTTTTCCGCTCAAGCCTGCGGTATGAGTAAAGTAAAAATACTGTATGTAGAAGATGAACCATTCCTTGGGCGCATTGTGAAGGAGAGCCTTGAGGTGAGAGACTTTGAGGTGCGCATGGTGGCCGATGGCAAATTAGTATTGAGTGCTTTCACCGAAATGAAGCCCGATATCTGTGTGATGGATATTATGCTGCCCAATCAGGATGGCTATTCACTGGCGCAGGAAATTCGAAAGCAAAATCAAGGTGTGCCCATCATTTTTGTTACCGCCAAAACACAAACTGAAGATGTGATCAAAGGGTTTGAGTTGGGCGGCAATGACTATCTGCGCAAACCGTTCAGCATGGAAGAACTGATCGTTCGGGTAAACAATTTATTGCAACTCACACAGAAAAATTCTCAGACTCCCAAAGAATCAATTTCACTGGGTCAATATGAATTCGTTCCGCACCGTTATGAATTGCGAAAGAATAACCAGGTAAAAAAACTTTCACATCGCGAGGCTATGCTGCTTCAGGTGCTTTCGGAAAATAAAAACTCAACCGTTACGCGGAAGGATGTACTGATAAAAGTTTGGGGTGACGATTCCTTTTTCAACTCCCGTAACATGGATGTGTACGTTACCAAGCTCCGCGACTACCTGAAAGAAGACAAATCCATCGAAATCATCACCATAAAGGGCGTGGGCTATCACTTCGCAGTAGGCTGATCTCAATCATTTGTCATCTTCAACAAAGCATAGCCCTGCATCTGATGAGCTGATATTGCTGTCTTTGCAGACATTGCAATCTTTACCTGTGGGATAAACATTTCCTTGTTAAACCCCATCCATACCGCGCTCTGGCCACACTGAACAATTCGTACTCCGGCATTCGTCAATTCGTTAATCAACCCAAGGTTAGGGTTATCGCGTTTGTACCGCTTTTGATATTCTTCATTCGTAAAAAATGATCGTGAACCTGCAGCATGAATGACGAGCGTCATTTTCACTTTCTCTTTTGGCACGCCTGCTGCCACGTGCAAATTAAAATGACGAGCTGCTTCTTCGAGTCCCCAATTGACTTTCGATGAATCCATCTTGTCTTTTTCACCCAATTTTGAGAACGCAGTAAAGTCATACACGATTTTATAGTCTAATGTTGGGTCCAGTTTTTCATCCACGATGGGAACAACCGCCACTGGGGCACCTGGGTTCTTAATTGCTGGAAAAATAAGTTTTGTGTTATTGGCCAACGAATCCACTCTGCCGGGGCAGCCCTTCCAAAAAGAGTCCATCAAATTGCCTTTGCTTCGACTTATCCATTCATTGACGATGTTCTTAAATTTTGCTTCATCCTCAGCAAGAACATTAAAAGTCAAAAAAGTACTTTTACCTTTTTCACTTTTCTCAGCATAATATCCAAACAATTTCTTCTCACGAATCAGTATCTCCATCATTTCCTGCAAGCGGGCGTATCCATAAGATATTTCTTCCTTCGTTGCTGTGGTGCATTCAAGTTTGGACCGATAAGATTGGTATTGGGAAAATGAAAATGACGGCAACATTGTGGCCAATGCAATCAAATAGTATTTCATGGATATAGTGTTTTAGTCTGAATAAGCTATTTTATAGCATCGTTTAGCCTCCCCATCTCTTCATTTTTTGGAATGATGGCAAAACTTGTAAAATCAAACACCCACTTATCATTTTGTTTGATGACATGTCCTGTAAATCGAATCGGCATTTTTGTGCTGATAACATCCATCGTAAACTGATCTAGTATGTAGGCACACTGTCCATCATCATCAACTTTAATTTCCCTCCTATCAATGGAATATTTATTGATGAGCATAGCGGTGTCTGCAAAGGCTTTCGTCAAATAGTCTGTAATCGTTTTTTTGTCCCAAACTTCGGTAGGGTCAGTGCCACAAAAAATCCCGTCATCGGTAAACATCGCTGCCTGAGCTTCGGCATTCTTTGCGATCATGGTAGCGTGAAATTGATCGAGCATGGAGTTGATTTCCCCCTTAACGATGTTAATATCAACCGGAGTTTTTGCTGGCTTAGCGCAAGCGAAAATGATCAACGAGAGAACAACGATTAGGTTTTTCATAGGTGTTGGGTTTAGGATTTTGGGATGAAGGAGAATTATTGTTTAGCAACAAAAACAAAATCACTTCCTTTCTCGTCATCACCGAACGAACCCGTTCGAGGTTCGTGCTGCTTGATTTTTTCAAGGAATGGAATTATCTCATTCAGCGTAAGAATTCCGTCATCACTACCTCGGGTCTTGAGGGCCTCTAACATACGAGTTGCAAAAGGTGAATGCTTGCCAACTACGCCATCAGAAACATATTCCTTTCCACCGGAGGTAATATAGCGTCTTGTCTTTTTGGCAAGCTTACGTGCAAGAAATTCATTGTTACTCATTTCATCCTTATCCTCTATAGCTCTTGCGCGTGCAATAACCGGATCCAGTGTTCCGCCAAAGCAAACATCCATCGCCAAAAGAATGTGGTTACAGGAAATGTTATTAATGTATGACCTTAAATTGGAATGCGAAATGTATGTAACTTTTGCTTTGTCTGATTCCAAAGAATTTTTTGCAACAACATATCCCTCGCCAAATCCCTCATCAAACTGACCGTGACCAGCAAAGAAAACAAAAAGCTGGTCTTGAGGTTTGTAGTTGCGTCTGGAGTAATCTTTGATTTTTGCTAAAACGTCTTCCTGGTTGGCATTCTCCACTACCTCCACTTCAAAGCCGTATTTTTCTCTCAACTCACGTGCAATAGTATTGGCATCGTACACGGGGTTTACAAGATCACTCCAGTAGTCATAGCTGTCTGTAGCAAACAAGAGTGCATAGTCCTTCCGGTCGGTGCTAACCGCTGAAATTGCGTCCGCTCCAACCAATATGTTACGAATACCCGAAACCTTGCCTCCGTTAATATTTTCAGCAATGATTTCAACATAGTTTGATCCTTCGGTGAGAAATACTTTTTGCTTAAAGTTTTGAAAGGAAAGATTCTGGGCTAGCTCTATATTCTTCTGGCCCCGCGTTACACCACTGCTGATGTCTCCGAAGGCCAGTTTGATGCTTTTGATCGGAATGTCAGATTGAACGTTCGCCTCAATTTCAATTTGATTTTCATTCGTGTTGCTAAATTCCATGCGAGGTGAAATCCAGGTAACGACAGGAACCGTAGTTTTGCTTCTCGGTTCCTTCATGGACAAGTGTACTTCGTTGGTGCGTGTGCGCAACTCCTGTGCGAAAGAAGTTATGCCAACAGTAAGTGTAATAACAGCAAAAGCATAGATCGTCTTCATATACTTTGTGTTTAGTTTTTAATAACAAGTCGATGAGAATCTAAATATCGGTTATTGACTTTTGTGCGAACTAAGTAAACTCCGGATGGAAGTTTATTTCCAAATGAATCCAAATTTGTTCCTCTAATTAAATGAACACCTGCTTCTTTCTCACCTTCATAAATCGTTGAAGCATTTCTGCCCATCATATCAACAAGGTCCAGCTCAACATGATGTTCGGATGCACTCGAAGGCAATGTAAGGGACACTGTAAAATCAAATCCTGTTGTATTGGGGTATGGTGGGCTGACCGCAGTCAGATTTGGAATAATTTCGTTTTTACTAAAGTAAATTCTGAATTCCTTTTTTCCTGGATTTTCAAAGTCATATCGATTAACGGATCTCATATTAATCCACCGCACAGTTTCAACATCAAGCAGGAAAACCTTTACGTCATTTATTCCGAATCGTGTGTTGTCCCACTCAAGACTTGAGTTTGGATCGGCAACATTGCCAGCGATAAAAAATCTCCAATTTGCCTCATCTTGGGTTGGTTGAATGTCCTGTGTAAAATTCTTGAACCGATACTCAGGGTGCTCAAAGGTGATGTCCAGATAGTCCTCCAAACGAGGCAATCGTATTTCATCGTAAGTGTCCTTAGATAGGTTTGCATCGGGTTCCATCCCGACTCCACCCAAATCATAGACAGAACCATTTTGCTTTGCAATCAAGGGCAACCGCCAGGAGTCTTGAGCAAGATCAAAACCTGCGCCTGTAGTTCGACCACCATTCGCTCTGCTTTTCAATGTAACATTCACATTTAGGGTGACATTGTTATCCGAATGAACAAAGCCTCCTGTGAACGGCTCCATTTTGTTGCCTACATCGTAATTCGATTTTGCTCCATTGTAAACTTTCAGCGTTCCGACTCCTCCAACAGATGGATTATCACCCAACACATCGCTCCAATCTATCGCAAAAGGATAAGGATTGCCGATTTCATTCCAACCGGAGACTAAAGAAAGCTTAAATGGGTTTGAGGTGGTGTAGGCACCAACGTTACCTTCTCCGGATTTTACATTCACTGTTCCAACAGCATTGAACCAATAGCCTTCCCCTCGATTGATTTTGTTTGTTCCTTCTTTGTACTCAACATTTCCTTGACCCTCTACATAGTGAGCTAAACGCCAACTCTTCTTGTCATAAATACCGAGCGGTGAAAATATTGATTCAATGAGGTTGTCTTTCAGATCATAGGGAATGGAAATAATTTTTATTGAGGCACGCGTGCCTTCAAAGTTAGAATTAAGGACAGCAGGACTACTGGCAGCCGTGTATGTTCGAAAAACTCTTTCTGTTGAAGATACTTTGGCAATACCTTTTTCATCCACAGCAGACACAAAAAACTCTACACCCAAATCATCCATCATTGTTTCATCAATTGAAACAGAATAAACTCCTTCACCTGTAACAAGAATGGATTTTGGTTTATTTTCTGTCTCAGTAATTCCATGGTAAAGAAGATTCGCTTGAACAGCTCCCAATGGGCTGCTGATTTGAACCTGAACAGTTGATGAACTAAAACTTGTTATAGCAACACCAAACACTTTAGAAGGATCACCACCTTTAGTGGTTGTTCCTCTTCGAATTGAATTCGGAGACTTACCGCCAGCATTCACTGCCCGAACACGGAAATAATAACTTGTGGCTGGGCTTAATCCTTGTACGATAACGTTGATTTCGTTTCCAACATTTTCGGCATTATAAATTCCTACAAAAGTTGAAAAGTTTGATGAGGCTGTCGTCACATCAATTTCATAATAGTCAACGCCCTGAACCGCCTGCCATGAGGCAATGAAAGTAGTTGAACCAATATCAGCATCGGCAATAGGGTTGGGATCTGGCGTTTTGGGGATTGTTATTTGAGATGCCACGGATGAGAATCCACTCTCTCCAGAATTGTTCTTGGATTTTACGCGAAAATAATACCGGGTTCCATTGGCCAGTCCCGACAGTGATTCAGATGTGTTAACTAAAGATTTACTCTGATAGCCATCAACAAAACTTGAAAAATTGCTTGCTGTGGAAACATCCAAAATATAGCTGTCAGCACCGAGAACGGAATTCCAATTCAATGTAAATCCTGTTTGTGAAATTGAAGTAGCTGCGCTGGCTACCGGTGTGGCCGGTATCGTGATAATACCAATCACATTTGAATTACCGGAAGGCCCTGTAGCATTTACAGCGCGAAGACGATACTTGTAAGTTACTCCGGAGGCTAGGCCAGTGATCACCTTGCTGGTGCCTGTTACCGATAAATCATCGAAGCCTGAAACTCTCGTAGCAAAATCATCCGATGAAACATCTAATTTAAAATTTGTGATGCCTGTGATCGCATTCCAGTTTGCTGTCAATCCGGTTTGAGTGGGGGCAGTAGCTGCTACCGCTACAGGTGCCACCGAATAAGTCAACACAGAAATAGTAGCCGAATTTGCTGACGTTCCTGAAGAACTTTTTGCCCGTACACGATATTGATACGTGGTATTCGGCTGTAATCCAGTAACAAGCTCTGAGTTTGTGGCTAATGACTTGTTGATGTAGCCAGTTAAATAGCTGGAAAAATTATCAGATGAGATGTCGAGCAAGTATTCCGTTGCCCCAGACACGAGCGACCAATTTGCAGTAAATCCAGAAGTAGAAATTGACGTTGCTGCAGCAGCAGTTGGAACCGGTGGAACGGTAACCACTGCAATACTATTCGAATTAGCTGATGTACCACCTACATTAACCGCCCGAACCCTATATTGATAAGTTATGCCTTCGCTAAGGCCAGTGACACTGGTCGAAGTGAATGTCACGCTTAGGTCATTAAAGCCTGTAACAAACGTGCTAAAATTATCAGGCGATACATCTAGTCGGTACGAAGCTGCGCCATTTGCCGCTTGCCAATTTGCTGTAAAGGAGCTCGTTGTAATAAAAGTTGGATCGATGGCGACCGGAGCAGGTGAAATTGTGATCTGAGAGATCGTATTGGAATTTGCAGAGGGGCCCGCTGCATTTACTGCCCGCACCCTATAGTAATACGTGTTTCCTGCTGTCAATCCAGTTACTCCACTGCTAGTAGTATTTACTGTCAAATCACTAAAACCACTTACTGGTGTAGTAAACGAATTGTCAGAGGCAACATCCAAACGGTAGCTGTTAGCCCCGGTAGTGGTTGCCCAATTTGCTGTAAACCCGGAAGGCGAAATGGCTGAAGCAGCATTGGCGACCGGAGCCAGTGTCAACGTCAATTGACTTGAAATATTTGAGTTGCTCGAAGTTCCTGAAGAATTTGAAGCACGAACCTGATAATAATAGGTTGTATTTGCGGAAAGGCCTGCGATGGACGCGTTTGTTACACTTATATTATTGATGGTGATTGGTGAAGAGAGATTTGAATTCGTAGAGTAATCAAGTGAATATGAAGTAGCTCCCAATGCCGCATTCCAATTAGCTGTGAATGAAGAAGCTGTTGGGGCCGAGCCATTGGTGGAGACAGGATTGGGGGGTACGATGGTAATAGAGGTTGTATTAGAATTTCCAGAGGTTCCGCTACCATTCACTGCTCTTACGCGATAGTGATAAGTTGTTCCCGGGGTCAATCCTGTAACATTACTGGTCAACCCTGCAACAGTCAAGTCCGAAACTACCACTCCTGATGCAAACGTATTATCAGTGGATACATCCAATCGATAGCTGGTCGCGCTCAAGCTGGTATTCCAATTGGCCGTGAAGGTGGTTTGTGTTGGGGAAGTAGCTGAAGTTGCTACCGGATTTGGTGGAACAGTAGTTAAAGAAATAGTGCCCGAACTAAAGGTTGTACCGGAACCATTCGAAGCTCTTACGCGATAATAGTATGTCGTACCAGTCGCAAGATTTGTATTCACAACATAACTGGTCACGTTGCCAACAGAAATATTTGAATACCCGGTGACTAAAGGAGAAAATGTATTGGATGTGGAAACATCCATATAATAATTGTTAGCGCCCGTGGCTGCCACCCAGTTTGCAGTAAAATTAGTCTGCCCAATTGAGCTTGCATTTGAAGAAGTAGGATCGCATGGAACGAGAATAAGTGATATAACGGATGAACTACCTGATGTGCCGTTCGCATTAGTGGCGCGAACTCGATAATAATAAGTTAAACCACAACTAAGGTTCGTATTAACTGTAAGATTATTAACATTACCTAACGACAAATTAGAATAACCTGTAACAAATGTTCCGGCAGTGAACGAACTAGTTGTGGCTACATCAATGAAATACCCCGTGGCAGCAGTGCTAAGAGTCCAATTGGCAACGAAGGATGTTTGCGAGATATTAGATGCCGGTGAAGTAGCGGGAATCGCTGGTGCAGTTGTAACCGTGCCATTGCCAGAACTGACTGAGGTTCCGTTAACGTTATTTGCCCGAACGCGAACATAATAGACTGAATTGGCAGAAAGATTTGGACTGACTGGATTAACTGCATAAGACGTAACATTGCCTACATCCAAATTATTATATCCGTTAACAAAGGTTGAAAAATTATTCACCGTAGATACGTCTAAGAAATATTTTGTTGCTGCGGTACTCGTACTCCAGTTTGCAGTGAATGAAGCATCAGTAACACTGGAGCCAGCCATAACAGTGGGAGGGGGAGGGGCGGTGGTAACAGATCCAATATTAGAATCGGGGGAAGTGCCGTTTGTATTGCTTGCACGCAGCTTATAATAATAGAGCGTGTTGGCAGCTAAACCTGAGTTCACCGAATACGAGGTCACGCTTCCGATATCTAAATTGTTATAGGTTCCCACGAACGATGCAAAATTGTTTACCGTGGAGACATCTAAAAAATATTTTGTGGCACCAGGGCTGGCTGTCCAAGTAGGATTGAATGAGCTGTTGGTTGTTGTAGTGACCGATGTTGCTAAATTGGTTGGTGCAGCCGGGGCCGTGGTTACACTCAATATTATTGGAGCTGGATTGAAATAATCAATGTTATCGGTTGTATAATTGGCTACATAGGTATAGGGATAAATGACCAGGTTGTAGCTAGTGTTCGGTGCCAGTCCTGAAAACGCTGCCGAGTTTGCTCCATATGGCAAAATGGTTTTAAGGATTCCATCAGAAAGATCGACATCGTTGGAAAAGGATGTACCATCGTTAACTGGTGGAAAGTTTGCAGCGGCTGTTTTTAACATAACCAAATAGTGTGTGGCCTGTGTGACAGGAGCAACTGCTCCGGTCCATTGCGCAGTAATACTCGTGCTTTGTTGATTGGTATTGGTGAACCCACTTACATAGTTAGAAGGTGCTGGCAAAACGATGCTATAGGTCGGTCCTGTAAAATCACCATCCGCATTGGTACTAGATGTGATAGTTGAATTGCCGGCTACATCCTGGACAGCGTTCACATCATTATTATCTACATAATTTAATCCAATTGTTCCTGTTCCGGTGTAACCGGAAACGGTAATATTATAGGTTGAACCTGAGACAAAAGAAATATTGCTAACGACAGCTCCGGCAAGCGACCCCGTTACTGGTATTGAAAAATCGGCAGCACTTAACGTGGAGGCATTAATAGATTCAGAAAAAGTGACTTGAAAGAGAACGCTACTGGCTGACGTTCCAAAAGTCGTAGACCAGGAATTGGTGGTTGATATACGATTTATAGAAAGCACTTTTGGCGAGTTCGCATCAATAGGATCGTTCAGTTGCGAAACTGGAGTTGAATAGTCTGTGGGCATGACATTACCCTGGCTACTTTTCAAATTTAAACTGACTAGAATATCGTTGGCCGCTGCAACATCAGTTCCGCCCTCTGGTATATTAAATGACGCTGTATATGTTGTGCTGCTGGTTCTAATCACACTGCTTAACGGAATTGCGTCAATGGTGCCGGTATTCAATGAATGAAGGCTTTCACGGTCATCGTGCACAGTAAGGGTTGCCGTGACAAAATCATATACTTTCATTGACGTGTTGGGTATGCTAATGGCTGTTACTACTGGAATGATAGGAAACACGTTAATACCTGAAAGAATTGGAAAAATTGTACAGCACGAGCTTGTCCAATTTGTACAATTATTTAAATCACTTCTCAATTGCTGGGCACTGCCGGTGGTAATTCCATTGTATCTCAAATTATCATTACTGCTGCATACACCAACATTCATAGCATTCACTCCATTAGTCAAGCCAGTTGGTAAGACTGAAAGATTTGTCGAGTTGCTTATGTTGTAGTTCCATTGAGTTCCATCGGTCGGTGCCGTATTATTTAAGATACCAGCAAGAAAAGTTGGTGAACTGGTGGACCCTTGGTAAGCCAAGATATTATCTTGGTTAACTAAAGCAAACGTAACACCTGAGGAGGTAACATTTCCCAAAGTGGTGGCTAAGGGACCTGAGGATGTAGTGTTATAAATTCTGATTGCCGTTCCCGCCTGTAGGGCTGCCCCTGCCGTCCAGGTAATGGTGGTTTCAGCAGTCTGCAGCGATGTGCCGTTCCAACCATTATCTGTAAAATAAATTGTTGTTGGTGCTGCAACATCTTTTAGAAGCACGAATGAAAATTCATCTAAATTTGATGAATTGTAGCCCGTAAAGGCAATATCACCTGCCATAAGGGTTGTCGGAGCCTCAACTACAGCGTGATTTGAAAAAGCACCCATGCTTTGACCTAAAAGATCTAGAACATTTCCAGAAGAATAACTTACCGTTGATGACGATGTCCAGGAACCATTGATAGCACTCGTTAATGTGATTTTGTTGGTGGTTCCTTTGCCTGAATAAATGGCACTGGCCAAGACGGGCGGAAGCCCACTCACACTAAATCCATTTAGCGTTGCACCTTCGGCAAGATCTAACTCCTTGCTTAAGGTAAAAACTATTGTCTCGGGCAAGGAACCATTGGAATTAAGAGTAATTACATCCTGAGAAATGTAGGGGGCACTATAGTCCCCAAAAGTTATTTTGATTTGACCATCAGCACCCTTGCCGCCCATACCACCAGTGCTTCCATCACCGGCTCCACCACCGCCTCCTCCAGGTAAGCCACCAGAATTTCCAGCACTCGCTGAAAGGCCTCCGTTACCACCCTTTCCTCCACCAGTCGGGGCTTCAGCTCCAACTCCCGCCACGTTGTTTGTTGTTGTGCTTCCGCCTGTGACACCGTTTGCTGCATTTCCGGCAGAAGAGCCTCCACCTCCACCAGGAGCTGTTCCGCCACTTTTGCCAGCTCCACCATTTCCGCCTGAAAATTTTATCGTTCCGATGCCAGAAGTACTCTGGCCTCCGGTTCCTCCAGTTGAAACGCTTGAGCCGGGGTTTCCTCCTTTTGCCAAGATTGTAGATGTGCTTCCAAACCATGTATCACCTCCGGCACAGCAGTTCTGTGTTCCACCAGATCCTATAGAATATGAAAGTTGCTGGCCAGATGTTACTGCCAAATCGCTTTTGCTGTAGGCGCCACCACCTCCACCACCCCCGCCATTGCAACAGTCGTTGCTACCACCAGCGCCACCAGCACCCCAACACTCCACTGTTATTGAACTGTTTCCACCTGGAACAGTAAAAGTGCCACTGGTGGTATAGGTTTGTGTAGTATAAGGGACATAATCGGTCAAAATATGATTGGTAATGTTTGCCATCACTTGATTATTCAACGCGGCAACATTTCCATTTGTGTAACTTACTGTTGTGGACGATGTCCAGTCACCGTTGGCAGAACTGGTGAGCGTTATTGTATTAGTGCTTCCCTTGCCTGTATAAATAGCAGACGCAATCGAGCCTGAGTTTACAGAGAAACCTGTGACTACAGAGCCCTCCATCAAGCTTAATTCTTTGTTTAGCTTGAATTCAATTCTTTCAACTAATGACCCTCGGTGATAGAATGTCATAACATCTGGTGATAAACCAGGCCCCATAATATCCGTATAGGTTACGGTTACCATTCCATTTCCGCCAGCACCGCTTGCAGGATCGGATCCTGAACGATCCCCGGAGCCACCACCTCCGCCACCTGGTGATTGTCCATTTGAACCTGCCGTTCCAGTGAGTCCTCCCGTTCCCCCGCTACCTCCGCCAGTTGGGGCAGCACCAGCAGTCATTAACCCACCATTTACACCGTTTGACAAAATTCCTGCAGAAGAACCGCCACCACCACCGGGACCAACTCCTGAGGCACTGCCACCATTTCCTCCGGAAAACTTAGTCGTACCAATTCCAGAAACGCTTTGGCCTCCTGCACCACCGCCACCACCAGACGCGCCAAAGCTCCCGCCTTTAGCTAAGATTGTTCCTGAAGTTCCAAACCATGAATCACCTCCAATTATTCCTGAGGATGCAATGACGGGGGCACCGCCTAATCCAACGGTTACCGTATAAGATGCTAAAGGAGTCACTGATAAAGTGCTTTTACTGTATGCACCGCCACCCCCGCCACCCCCGGCCTGCGTACCGGATGTTGAGGCTCCACCTGAGCCACCACCCCCCCAACATTCTACATTTACTGAGGTTATGCCAGCGGGTACAATAAAATTTCCGCTAGATGAAAATGATTGAGATGCGGTTATAGTCTTCTGAATAACAACATGTCCTGAAAAGCTCCCTAAAGATTGACTTGTTAGGTCTGCTATGTTACCTGAAGAATAGCTCACTGTTGTTCCGATTGTCCAGGCTCCATTGGCCGTGCTCGTCAGAGTAATCGTATTGCTAGAGCCTTTACCGGAATAGATTGCAGAAGAAATTGTTCCTCCGCTGGTTGAAATTCCTGTGACTGAAGCACCTTCATTCAAGTTTAATACGCGATTTAGCGTGAACACAATCGTTTCAACATCAGTGCCATTGGTGTAAATGAAAATTTGATCATTGGTGATTCCAAACGGTTCAGTGTAAGTGACTTTCACCTGTCCATTTGCACCGTTCCCACCGGAAGCACCTGAACTGTTCCCGGAACCACCGCCTCCGCCACCGGGAATGCTTCCCGACTCGCCCGAAGAACCCCCAGCCCCGCCATTGCCACCGCCTGCGGGCGCGATTCCTCCAGAGTTTGTACAATTGCTGCATGCGGTTTGAATGCCTGTCGACCCATCAGCGTTAATACCTGCAGAAGAACCACCACCACCACCTGCACAACTCCCGCATCCACTACCCGGACCACCATTTCCCCCGGAAAATTTGGTAGTTCCAACACCAGAAGAACTTACCCCTCCTAATCCTCCAGTTCTTGAGGAACCCGAACCGCCACCACCTTTGGCCAAAACAACATTGGATCCAAACCACGAATCACCTCCTGGCGTCCCAATATTACTTGTGGTGCCTACACCGCCAATGCCAACATTAACGCTATATTGAGCTCCTGGAGCTACTGCGATAGTAGCTGATGAATATGCACCACCTCCGCCACCGCCTTGGCTTCCGCCACCGCTTTGACCGCCTCCTGAGCCCCCACCGCCCCAACATTCAACAGTAATTGATGTTACGCCTGTTGGTACTGTAAATGTTCCTGAGGTAGTAAACGTTTGGGTAGTCTGCGCATACAGTATGCTGAAGGAACCTGATGCAATTCCAAGAACAGTTAAAAATATCTGTCTCATAATTTTCATAATTCAGAACTCTAATTTTCAGGTGGTGCAGAAAAATCCGGCAAACATCCTTCACACTCTGGCTTGGGCTTCAAAAAAAAATACAATGCACCCCCAATCATCATCACGGGAACAGCTTTGAATAGCAATGGAAATTTTCGAGCAATAGTAAACTTGCTGGTATTTACAATCTCATCTTTATTCTTACTATCACTAATTCGAAAGTGATAGTTACCACCGGGTTTTGTGTCGGGAGGAAAGATCAAATTATATTTTCCGGTGTTGCCAATTCCAGAGAAGGAGGTAATCTTCTCTTCCCCTTTTAATAGTTCAAAATTCAAAATATTCTGAGGTCGACCTCCACTCCAGTGAATTTCGTATGGCTTCCCACGTTTGAATTTTTCATTGAGCTTATCAAGACGGATGAAGGGTATGTAAACTTTCGCTCGCAGTTCAAAAGCTACCTTTCCTTCAAAGGACGCACCAAACTCTTCCTTAATGTTTATTTCAATCTTACGGCTGTCTCCGGGAGGAATTTCCAAGCCAAAGTCTCCAGATATTTTTTGAAGTGGGTTGATGTAATTATCACGTGAACTATAAAGGTTCACCGTGTAATATCTACTGCGCGCGGTGTCCTTTAATTCATAAAACAAAAACACTTTCTCATTCTCCAGCTCCATTCTCTTAATCACAATATCTTGTGCGATTGCAGCAATGGATGGCATAGTAAGCACAAACAAACTCAGATAAAATAAACGCATAAGCAATTGGTTACAGATGAAACAACTCAAAAACAAAAAGCACACAATTGACGATTATCTATAGCGAATTCTCGGCAGCGATAGCTCAAAAATTGAGCGACCGAAATAAACCTAGCAGTCCGGAGATGGGCTGGCCGAAGCGCTAATTTTCCTTTGCTAAAGAAGAGATTTTTAAAGCAGATTAAACATCACGGAATACCGTGAATTTTGAACTTACTCTAACCAAAAAACTTTAGAAGCCTTTTTGATTAATTCAGCCACGTTCCTTGCTTCAAATTTTTCCAGCAAATGCCTGCGATGGGTTTCAATGGTGTTGATACTGACATTGAGATGGTTTGCAATTTCATGGGTCGATTCGCCCTTCGCCAACCGTGCCAATATTTCCTTTTCGCGTTGTGTAATTTTCAAATCATACCGCTCATTAGTAACATGGATAATGGGTATGGAACGATGATGAGAAAATGAAAAGGCAGGATGTTGATAAATTTCGTTGTGGCGCATCTTAATTTGTTGCAATAGCTCTTTACAATTCTTCTCAGAAGTTTCACAATGATCCGACAACATTACCAATCCTAATTCAGGATCTGCCTGCGTTGTAAAGGTGAGCATGACCGCCTGGCATACTAAATTTATTTTCCCTTTATGTGGATTTTTGATGACCACGTCAAAGCGTGGAATGTGAACTTCATATGGGCTAAACTCTGGCGAACGCAACTTCTTCAACAATTCATTTTGATGTTCAATGATTTGGGGAATCGCTGCTTCATCGGTTATCGAAAAAAAGAAATCAGCACCACCGTCAACAAATTGATGCGGAGGGTATCCGAGAATTGACTGACAAGCAGCATTGATATAAAGTGTTTGCCGTTGGATTATGTTAACTGCATAAAAGACATAATCCTTAAACTGGTCGGCTTCGGTCAAAAATGCCTTCAACAAAAAATCATCCTTCAGGGCCGGGTGATTCAGAATATCTGCTTTTGTTGCTGTCATATTATTTGAATCCAAGATTTCAAATAAAATTGCCTATGCCAGATCTTATGCGCTATCACCGCTGCATCAAATACGATAAGATGGTTAACAGGCTTCCGGAGATGGGCTGACCGGAAAAAGAACTTAAGTAATGTATTGAGAATTCTGGGGTTTGTCAAGATTTAGTCGAGTTAATCATGAAGCAGGTCACACTATTTTAATTTATCTTGACTGGCCTGTAGTGATTTTTTCGATTCTCTTCCCTCACAAAAAAATTTTAGAAATCTTAAAATAGCACGAAGGTTTTGGCAACCATTAGCATCTAAACTCTAAAATTTACCCCCATCATGACCAATTTCAGCCTTACACTGCTTCTCATCGCGGGTCTTTTTGCCAGCAATTGCTCCGACTCAAATGATCCTGCCACAACGGAAGTGCCCGATGTTTACAAAAAGATTTATGGCGCCACCGATATGTATATTGAGGGCAACTACATCGTCATCAAAACGAACGGACGGCCTGATCATAAGAGCCCATATTATAAAGACACGCAATGGTCTGCCACGTTGTACGAAGCTTATAATGGAACTAACACCGCTTTCAACTTAAATCCTAATCGCATAGCCGCCTTTAATTATACATTCAAAATTCCAAAAGATCCGGCATCGGCAGCGACCAAGAGTGCAACACCTGGAGGGCCTATTGGTGTATCCCTCAACGGAGTTCCTTTTTTCAATCAATATGCTGCCATGAATTCTGCACTGACAAACGAAATCAACACCTTTGATCAGTACAACGGGCATCCTCAGCAGGCTGGTGGCTATCATTATCACATTGAGCCGCTTTACCTCACATCCACAAAAGGCAAAAGTGAATTGCTCGGCTTTCTGCTCGATGGCTTTCCGGTATATGGGCCTATGGAAAATGGATCGGCAGTAACCAACGCCATGCTTGATGCTTACCATGGCCATACGCATGCCACGGCAGATTACCCTGCAGGCATTTATCACTATCATATTACTTCGGCAGACCCTTATATTAATGGCAGTGGTTTCTATGGCACAGCAGGTACCGTATCGCAATAGTTTGCTGATCGCGTTCTTGCTTTTGATTGCGTGTACCGAAAAGAAGCATACTTTGGTGGATGCATCGCGCGCTAACATTGTGACGCGTAAAGGCGTTACGTATGTGAATGATGTGATGTTCAGCGGGGTGCTCTTTGAACTCTTTCCTCACAGTTATGATACGGCATCGGTCAAAAGTTTTAAACAAGGCAAACCACATGGCCTGTGGAAAAGTTTTTATGCCAACCATCAGCTGAGGGAAGTTCGCTATTTCAGTAATGGCCATAAGGAGGGTGTATTTCAAGCCTGGTGGGAAAATGGCCAACAACGGGTAAGTTATTTTTTTGAGAATGATGAATACGAAGGCAACGGCAAAGAGTGGTTGGCCAATGGGCTTTTGATCAAAGACATGAATTACAGTGCAGGTCATGAGTCAGGCTTGCAACGAATGTGGGGAAACGATGGCATATTGTGGGCTAACTATGAAGTGCGCAATGGAAGAACGTATGGAAAGACAGGTGTGAAGGCCTGTGCATCATTATGGAAAGATGAAAAACCTGTGGCTCATTAGTTCTCTTCTTTTCTTGATTGCTTGCTCATCATCAGAAATGTCTGAGCTTCCGTATTATCACACGGCCGATTTCTCTCCAATATGGGCGGCTGAGCGAAATTCAAATACTGATACCCTTCATACCATTGATCGTTTTCGATTTGTAGATCAAAACGGAGATACTGTTTCGAACGAAACATTCCGCAGCAAAATCTATGTAGCCAATTTTTTCTTCACGCTCTGCCCAAGCATATGCCCTAAAATGACTTTTCATTTACAAAAAGTAGCAGATGAGTTTAAACGTAATCCTGACGTGCTTTTCATCTCACATTCGGTTACACCCAAAATCGATTCGGTAAGTCGGCTGCGCGATTATGCACGTGAGCACAATATTGATGCAAGACAATGGCACTTGATCACCGGTGATCAAAATGAAATTTATACACTTGCCCGTCAATCTTATTTTGTTGAGGAAGAAATCGGCCTTAACAAGCAGAATGAATTTCTACACACCGAGCATTTTGTGCTGATCGATCGAAATGGGCACATCCGTGGTTTATACAACGGCACGCTGGAGCTTGACGCGATGCGGTTGATAGATGATATTAAATTATTACTAGCCGAATAGTTATCGGGGTACTGAAATTGAAAACGTGCTTCCTTGCCGAGGTGTAGAAGTAAGCTGGATGGTACCGCTGAGTTTTGTTAATGTTTCCTTCACAATGTATAGTCCAAGGCCCGAACCTTGCGATGATTCGTTGCCTCTGAAAAACATGTCAAATATTTTTGTTTGATACTCGGGGGCAATGCCCTGGCCATTGTCTTCAATATGAAGCGAAAAAGAAGTTGGGGTTGTGTGATGGTAAACCCTTATGTATTTGTTCTCCTTACGGTGATCATGATAATGAATAGCATTGGAAATCAGGTTACCCAACACCACACTTAAACGCTTGCCATCATTAACAATCACGAGGTCGGCAGGGATGTCATTAATGAATTCAATGCCTTGCGCCATGTGACTGTATTTTAGTGACTCCCAAATTTCAGTTGCCAACGATGATACGCGCACATCTTCCTGCACAATTTGCAAACGGTTATTTCTTGAGTAATCCGTAATATCCTTGATGAAATTATCAAGGGATGTCAATCGGCCATGCATCATTTTGTGATATTGATTCATCTCCGATGGATCAGCCTGCTCAGCCAGTTTTAACAAGCCCAACACCGATAACAGCGGTGCACGAAGGTCGTGCGAAGTGCTGTACACAAAGCGATCCAATTCATCATTCAGTTTCTTTAGTTGCTTATTGTTTTCAACCAATTGAGTGGCAGAGTGATGACTTAAGCTGATCAATAAATACACGGCCATGATTGAACTTGGAAATGCGAGGCAAAAATTAATCAACTGCGTCAGGTAAATATCTTCCTGTGAATAGTGGCGATAAGGGATGAACGACTGCTTAGTGACAAGCGACAGTGAGAAAAGAGCGAAACTAAAAATGGCAAAACCAACAGCAATTTTACGATGCGAATAATTAAACACGGCAAAAGAGCCAATCGAAACTGGAATGAAATAGATAAAGGCACCGGTGCCGCGATCTTCGCTTGTCACCAGAAGAAATAACAAAATATTGAGCGTTGGAAACAGATAATAATTGGCCAGGCAATGCTGCCCTTTACGATGCAGCCCAAGAGAAACACCAACCATTACCAGGCTTATGCTATATAGAAATACATACTCCGAAGAAGCATACGGTGCATCAAAAATCAGGTAAAAGGTAATTACCAAAAATGCAATTAATGCATACTGGCCAGAAAGCATCACTTGGCGGTATTCACCGCGCGACTCGATGTAGACATCTTTACCAATAATAAAATCCCGTATTGCCCGCTTCATTATGGATTTAAGCTTTTTACTGATACAAAAGTAGAGTGTTGGTGTGGCTCCCATTCGCGCAAGCGGGCCTTTACTTGATGCACGCAATATTTCTTTGGATTTTGTCGAAAAATATGACCGTTTAAATAATTGTTATTTTACCTATCGAAATGAACAAGTGCATATCCATAAGCCCTTTTTGGGGAATAATTATACTGCTGAACTGCTGCTCAGCTCCAGAACAAAAGGAAAATGACCGCACCGTTAACCAAAGTTTCATTCAGGTATTGGGAGTTGCACAGGATGGAGGCTACCCGCAAATCGGTTGCACCAAAGAATGTTGCAAGGCGTATGCTCAGGGCGATGAAGCTAAAAAACACATTACCTCCCTGGCTATCGTGGACGAAAACTCAGGGCGATATTGGCTGATCGAAGCTACACCTGACATTGGCCCACAGTTAACCATGGTGCAGGATGTTGCTAAGCATGATGCATTTGCCTTGCCTTCCGGCATTTTCATCACGCACGCTCACATTGGTCATTATGCCGGGCTTATGCAGTTGGGGCGCGAAGCGCTTGGCGCCAACAATATTCCTGTATGGGTAATGCCCCGAATGGATTCCTTTTTGCGAAGCAATGGCCCGTGGAGCCAACTCGTTAAACTCCATAACATTTCTATCAAGCAACTAAAAAGCGATTCATCAATTTCACTTACAAATTCCATTCAGATCAAACCTATTCGCGTGCCCCACCGCGATGAATATTCTGAAACTGTGGGCTTCATCATCTCAGGCAACACAAAAAAAATACTCTTTATACCTGATATCGATAAATGGGAAAAATGGGATAGGGATATCCGATCTGCTATTAAGGATGTAGATGCTGCGCTACTGGATGGTACCTTTTTTCAAAATGGTGAATTACCTAATCGTGATATGAGTGAAGTGCCACATCCCTTTGTCGAGGAAAGTTTAAAATGGTTTGACACCCTGTCCTCATCAGAAAAGTCAAAAATAAAATTCATCCATTTTAATCATACCAATCCGTTATTAAAAAAGAATTCGCCAGAAAAAGAAAACGTGATTAGCAAGGGATTCGGTGTAGCTGAAGAGGGAATGAAAATTGTGTTCTAGCAATTATAACCACCCACGTTGTAACAAATTGTAGCACTGCCCGTCTTGAAGAAAATTTCAAACAAGGGTATGTTAAAACAAATTGATCGCCTTAAGCAACAAACGTTCTTGCAAATATTTACCATTTATTTGCGCTACCTGATTGGCGGAGCATTCATCATTGCTGCGATTGGAATGGGCAAACTAAATGGAACTTCTAACCTGATTAATTCCATGAGTGCCCCTATTCAGGATCTTCAACCTATTCAACAATTTTTCAGAGTAATGGCGGAGTCAGGATTGTATTGGCAATTCATCGGCTGGACACAAATTATTGCAGGCGCTCTTTTAATGACCCAACGGTTTGCAAAAGTGGGGGCGCTTATGTTTTTCGGAATGATTCTGAATATTTTTATTATCACCCTTTCGTACGAGTTCAGAGGAACACCGGTGGTTACCGGGCTCATGCTCCTAGCCACCTGCTATCTGTTGGTCTGGGATTTAAATTCGCTTCGAGCCCTGGTTGTTGATGAAGTAGCCATAACTCATACTCCGCTGAAGGTGATGGATAACTCTTTCTGGAAAGTAATTGGGCTACTAATGATCGTGAGCATTTTTACACTTGCCCTTTTGAAAATAAATACACTCGTTCAACTTGTCGTTCCTTTTGCCGAGGGGCTACTGGCATTCATTTTTTTCTTCGTCTTCTACAACAAGCGCGACAATGCTAAAGAAAACATTTTAGTCACTCGCCAGTGTCAGGGAATAATGGCATTCAATCTATCCCACAGTTGATTTTGAAAAGCGAATGGAACCAGTGCATTGTCAGGATTATCACCCATTCTGATCATCACTATTCCTTTTGATGGCACAATGTTTATGAGCTGTCCGTTTTTACCCATTGCTGCGAACATATCGTCTGGTGCAGGGGCACACAGTTTTGAAGGAACCACCACCTGAGAGTTAGGCGCCATGAATGAAGTTTTTCCATTCAGCCAAGTGAGGTATCCATATGAGAGATTGAAATTTTGTGAAGAGTTCTTCATCAATTCAAAGTAGTCTTCCGAAAGAATTTGAGTTCCGTTCCAATTTCCGCGATTCAGCAGCAGCAATCCAAATCGGGCCATTGATCGGGGCGTGCTGTAAAACACATTATTAAAGTCTGCCTTCACATATACGCCATCCATACCAATGATATCGCGCAATTGCGAATTGAAAAATGTAGTCAGTGACTGACCTGTTGCCGAAGCAACCACACCATCCAACAATGTGTAAGGGGCGTTATGATAAGCCCAACGCGTACCGGCATCAGCCTTGTAAATCAAGCATGCCTTGGCGGTGCAATCTTTGTTGCCCGTGGAACCGCCATCGGAATAATCATCCAAGCCGGTAGTCATGGTAAGTTGATGGCGAACAGTGATTTTATTTTCCTGTGCGGACGACAGGCTTGTCCAGCCCGCACCCAGATAGTCAGAAGTTTTCGCATCAAGATTGATTTTACCCTGATCCCGTGCAATGCCCACCAATGTTGAGGTTAGCGTTTTTCCTGCTGATGCCCAATACCAATTGCTGGAAACGGCAAAAGGCGCTGTGCCATTCAATTCTTTTCCGAAATATTCTTCAATCACAATTCGCCCATCCTTCAAAATGATGAATGCGCGTGTATTGTTCGTCTCCAAAAAACTGAACAGCTCAGCAAGTTGTGTTTCATTCCACCCTAAACTTGCTGGAGCAATGGCCTCCCACGAAGTGGATGAATTAGATGGAAAATAAAGTGATGCCGCTGGAGCGGGATCTTTTTTCTTGTTGCACGAAAAGGCAGCCAGAGTGAGCAGTAATACGATGAATCGGAGTTTCATTTGTAAACTCATTTATTTCCAAAGGTACAGGTATAAAAAATATTTTTTTCTCTAAGATTTTATTCAACTTTGAATAACACACCCAAAATTCTTCTACTCATGGCAACAATACACTGGCAGCATGAAGTTCAACCGCTCCTCAAAAAATATAAAGGCAAAAAGCATCCATTGAATTATCGCTCCACCTATGAGTTGATTGTGGCCGTAGTGCTTTCTGCACAGGATTCGGATCGGCACATTAACCAGGTTGGTCCAGAATTTTTCAAAGTATTCCCGGATATGAAAGCATTGTCACACGCAACACCGGAAATGCTTTATCCCATTATCGGTAAGGTTCGGAATTTTGGAAATAAAACAAAGTGGCTCCTGTCTATGGCCTCTCAACTAAAAGAGGATAAAAATATTCCGCTCACGTTAGAGGCATTAACGGAACTCCCGGGTATCGGAAGAAAATCAGCAAACGTTATCATGCGCGAAACCGGCCAAAAAGCCGAGGGCATTATTGTTGACCTCCACGTGGTGCGTGTCGCACCCCGGTTAGGGATTGCAAAAGGTACCGATCCGAAGAAACTGGAAAAGCAAATGATGGATCAGTTAGACCAAAGTGTTTGGGGCGAAGTGGGAATGGCCATTTCTTTTTTAGGAAGAGAAATTTGCAGGCCCACCAATCCAAAATGTTCAGAGTGTGTAATGAACACCGTATGTGAATACTTCAAGACAAACAAATAGCTTTTATTTTTCCAATGCTTGAACTTCAATCACAATCTTGCCGATGAATTTTCCGCTTATAAAATAACGGAAGGCCTCTGCAATTTCATGAAGTTTAAAAGTTTTATCGATAACGGGAATCACTTTTCCGCTATCGAAAAGTTGCGAAAGTAAATCAAGGTCAGTTCGATTAGGGCGATATCCCATTATACCTAATTTCTGCTTCCTGAATTTTGATAAGAAAGGCTCAATCAGCATCATCCGCAATAGAAGGCCGCCCATCGAGCCACCGATCATCGCAAACACGCCATTCGGTTTAAGCGCACGCTTGTAATCAGCTGCCGATCGATGCGCAATCACATCTAAAATTTTGTCATACTTCTCTCCTGTGTTGGTGTAATCTTCTTTCGTAAAATCGATTACGTTATCAGCGCCAAGCGCTTTAAGCAGTTCAAATTTTTGCGGAAGATCAACGCATGATACCGTTGCACCAATAGATTTGGCATACTGAAGGGCGAGTGTTCCAACACCTCCACCTGCTCCATTAATTAAAATTGATTGACCTTGCTGGATATCTCCGCCATACCGAAGTCCTTGCAACGCAAGCAGCCCGGTTTGTGGCAACGCAGCGGCCTGGTTGAAAGACATACGAGACGATTTCTTCGCAAGGAGCTTTTCGTTTACAGAAACATACTCCGCAAAACCGCCAAAGTGACTCCCGGCAATATCTCCAAACACTTCATCTCCCACATTAAAAACCCTCACACGCGCACCAACTGCAACCACAATGCCGGCAACATCAGCACCCAATATTTTGTGGCGAGGTGTAAACAATCCGCTAATGACTCTGATAATCCACGAATTACCCCGAAGCATATCAAGATCCCATGAATTGAGGGAGGCAGAAATAATTTTGACTAATACTTCATTCTCCTTCGGGTTTGGCCTGGGTACTTCGACCACCTTAATCTGATCAGGTGCGCCATAGTGATAGTAAACAGCTGCTTTCACAATTTTTGATCATTAGATGATGATACTTACTCCATTTGAATCCGTGGTCAATACGTCAGTCATGTAATCGAAAAACGGTCTTATGTTCTTATATGTTTCGTTAACTTTCTTTAAAAAATCCGGAGCGAGTACCTCTGCATCGGTGAAAGAATGTTCAAACCAAAACTGTTTATACCGTAGCAACGCAATTGCCGGATGATCTTTTGCAAAACCTTTAGGCGAAGTTTTTACTTGATCGCCACGCATTTTGATAAAAGTGTTCACCAACTTTTTGCTCTTTAGCAATTTATTCCAGTCCTGGTAATTCACTGCGATGTCCTCTCTGATTCGTTTCAAATCATCTGGATGCGGATACGTAAACCCGCACCCAACTCGTGATTCCCCGGGCTTGATCCAAAAATAATATCCACCTCTTAAAAAAGGCTTCACTCTCTTTATATTACCAGCAAATCGAGGATTATAAGGAGTCTTATCGGCAGAGAATCGCACATCATTATAAATTCTGTACAGCGCTTCTTTTCCATTTTGTGTTTGTAGTTGATCATGCTTATTCATTTCGGCAATGAGGCGATCCAACCAGGAACTGACATTTGCCTGAGACGTCAGGTATTTCTCTTTATTCTTCTGAAACCACTCACGATTGTTATTTCGCGATAACGCTTTTAAAAAATCGAATGTAGATTTCTCAATTAAAACTTTTTGCATCGTTCAAAGAAAACTAAATCTACTACTTTGTAATTAATTATATTAAGGCATGATCTATCAACTAGAGGTTTGTGCTTTTGGAATTCAAAGTTGTGTAATCGCTGAGCGTGTGGGTGCAGCCCGCGTAGAACTTTGTGATAATCCTCTTGAGGGAGGTACTACCCCATCGTACGGAACGATAAAAAAAGTACGCGATAGAATTTCTATACAACTCTACCCCATCATCCGGCCGCGTAGCATGAATTATTTTTATGATGAAGATGAATGGGCCATTATCAAAGAGGACGTTAAAATTTGTAAAGCACTAAAATGCGATGGAATTTCCATTGGCTTTCAACATCAGGATGGAAGAATAGATAGTGACCGCTTAAAAGAAATAGTGGCATTGGCTTATCCGATGAAGGTCACATGCAATCGTGCCTTTGACGCTGCGCCTGATCCGTTCGAAGCATTGGAATTGCTAATCGAGGCAGGCTGTGAGCGAGTGCTTACTTCAGGGTTAGCAGCCACTGCGCCTGAAGGATCAAAACTTTTAAAACAATTAGTAGATCAGGCAAAGGGTCGCATCAGTATTATGCCTGGTGCCGGTGTGCGGTCTCACAACATTCTTCAACTTCTTTCAGAAACTGGTGCCAACGAATTTCATTCTTCAGCCCGGATTACCGTTGAGAATACTATGAGTTTTGCAAACCCAAGCGTAAACGATGCCGGTAATATGTACGTAGCCGATGAAAACGAATTAAGAAAAATGGTGGAGTTGCTGAATCGACAGTCACGACCATGAAAGAAATCTCTAAATCGCCCATACCATTCTTCAAGGAAATCAATGAGTTTCTTGAAGGCATCCGTTCGCGGCATCGCACGCAAAATCCGCTTTTCTTTTGTTTAAAAATGGAGGACACCTATCCGCATACGCGCGATGTGATGCCTCCTTTTAAAAAGGATTTCTATTTTGTTTCCTTTATTACTAATGCCGGTAACACGGCTATTCAATATGATAGCAATAACGAATCGCAGTTAGATTCATTTTTGGTTTTTCAATCACCCGGTCATATTTACAGTTGGCATCGTGATCAGAAAGTAAAAGGTTATCTCATTTATTTTAAGAAGGAATTGTTTTCATTCTTTCGGCCTGAATTCGAAAAAGAGTTTCCTTTCTTCAATGTGCTACAGACTAATTTCTTTCGCATCAATCGAACGGTTTTTCAAAAATACGAGCCCCATTTTAAAGAAGTGTTTATCGCCTACGCCACCGAAGGAGAACCAGCCCATCGCATTGCCGCAATCAAGTTTCTCGAGCTTCTTTATCGGTTAAGAGAATTTGCATCCGCCACACAACAATGGAATAGCGGATTCTCTACACCTCAGCAACTGCTTCTTCAAAAGTATCAGCAACTCATCAACAATTACTACATCGAAAAAAGAACGGTAGACGAATATGCCGAGCTAATGAACATTTCATCCAAACACCTTTCACAAACCATTAAACAAGCCAGTGGTAAAAACGCGCTAACATTTATTAATGATCGCATTACTGCAGAAGCTAAAACATTGATTAAACATACCGATCAAGATATTGCTGAAATTGCTTACCAGCTCAACTTCTCCGACCCGGCCAACTTTGGAAAGTTTTTTAAAAAACAAGCGGGTCTCACTCCTCTTGAATTTAGAAAGGGATAATTTACCATTTCACCCTCCTTTTTTACCATCACAGCGACACTCGTCTGCCATACCTTTGACTCATCAATAGAAACTAAAAACAACACATATGAAAATTGCTGTATTCGGAACGGGCATGGTAGGAGACACCATCGGCTCACGTTTAATTGAATTGGGTCATCAGGTTATGATGGGTTCACGCACTGCTGCTAATGAAAAAGCTGCTGCTTTCGTTGCGAAGCATAAATCAGGTGCAAGCGCTGGCACCTTTGCTGACGCTGCCAAGTTTGGAGAAATGATTTTTAATTGCACCAAAGGCGATGGATCAATTGATGCGATTAAAGCTACAGGCGATGCCACCAACGGAAGAATTATTATTGATATTTCTAATCCTCTTGATTTCAGCAAAGGAATGCCCCCATCCCTTATTCCTTCTCTTTCTAACACCAACTCGTTGGGTGAAGAAATTCAAAAATTATTTCCGCAAGCGAAAGTCGTGAAAACATTAAATACGATGTGGTGCGGATTAATGGTAAACCCCAATATGATTGGTGGCGGCAATCACACCAACTTTATTTGCGGAAATGATGCCGATGCCAAATCAAAAGTAAAATCGTTACTCAATGAGTTTGGCTGGAAAAATGAAAACATTCTTGACCTGGGTGATATCACCAATGCTCGCGGCACAGAAGCGGTTCTTCCTATTTGGTTGCGCGTTTGGAGTGCTACACAAAATGGTGCATTTAATTTTAAAATTGTAAGCTAATTTTTCAATGGCATCGTCTCTGAAAAAACAGAGATGATGCCTAACCCCTTGGGAACTATTTTGCACTTAATGTGGTACCTTGTAGTATAGTTTACAATGGCAACACAAACCCTACCCGAAGTTTCAATTCGACAGCAAGAGATTGTGAAAGACTATCTTGCGCAACTTGATAAGCATATTGCTGATCTTAAATCCGGTGTAGCTGACAAGACTTTCGAAATAAAGGACCTGGCCGATTTACTGCACATTCACCCGGTTCACCTAAGCAACACTATTAATCAGGTGTTAGGCCAATCTCCGTGTGATTTATATGAGCACCGTCTGATGAGCCTCGCCAAAGAACTATTGCATAACACCCACTACTCCATTGCTAACATTGCTCATCAGCTATATTTTGATCCTTCTAACTTTACCAAGTTCTTCAAAAAATACGAAGGCGTAACTCCCAAGCAATTCCGTAAGGCACAGGTCAAATTCTGAAGTGTTGACCATTTTATCTGAAGTGCTCACCATTTTTTGAATGGTAACTAAAAGATCTTTGTCCAATAAATAATAATTACACTATGAATTCAAAAATCGCTTTGATCACGGGCGGAAGCCGAGGTTTAGGAAAAAATATGGCGCTGGCGCTGGCAGAAAAAGGCGCTGACATTATTATTACGTATCACACTCAAAAGGAAGAAGCTGAAAAAGTTGCCGAAGAGGTCAGATCCAGAGGCAGAAAAGCATCGGTCTTATTTTTTGATGCTGCAGATGTAAAAGGTATTGATACGTTTCTGGATCAGGTTAAAGCAACTTTGCAATCAAACTGGAATACAGATCGATTTGATTTCTTGATTAACAATGCCGGTGTTGGCGCCACCTTACCAATACCTCAGGTAACTGAAGATGTCTTTGATAATTTGGTGAACATCCACTTTAAGAGTGCGTATTTTCTTACACAGAAATCAATTCCAATAATGAATGATGGCGGCAGTGTAATCAATCTCTCCTCTGGCACAACACGTTTTTGCGTACCGGGTTATTCGGTTTACTCTTCATTAAAAGGTGCCATGGAAGTATTTACAAAATACATTGCTAAGGAATTTGGCGCACGCGGCATTCGCGCCAACATTGTAGCGCCTGGTCCGGTAGAAACTGATTTCAACAACGCTGCCATTCGCAATAATCCACAGATGAAAACTCACTTGAGTAGTCTTTCGCCACTAGGTCGTGTAGGTCAGGCGAATGACATTGGAAGCGTGGTTGCCTTTTTGTGTTCGCCAGAATCGGGTTGGATCAATGGGCAACGAATAGAAGTTTCAGGAGGAATTAACCTTTAGCACCTACGAACTAATAAAACGCAACATTCTTTAAAGCAGCGCAATTACGCGCTGCTTTTTTTTGTGATGCTCCTCGAATGAAGCTATCATACAATCTAAAAGAGCATTGAAAAGTGATTTGTTTTATATTGCGGTGAATGGATCAGCTTCCTGTTACCTTTGAAAGGCGTGAAAATTACCTCCTCGTTACCGGGTTTGGTGAACGCAAAGATCTCATTACACTTGTTGAAGGTTCAGAAAAAATCAATGAAGTAATTACGGGAGTTCAAAGTCATTTTCTTTTGTTGGATTATACGCAGGCTCGTTTCAACGTGCCCTTAGGAAATGCTTTCGATCTCATTCGAATCTATGAATTAAAAATGCCGGAGATTAAAACTCTTGTAGTATCCGTTGCATTACATCATGATGATTACAAGATTGGAGAGTACTGGAAAGACATTGCTCAAAAGCGCGGGTTCCATTTTATGGTTTCGTATTCCTTTGAAGATGCCGAAACCTGGTTACTGGCCCAGAAAAGAAAAATACAATAAGGTTTGTTCACTCAATTTTGCAATAGGTCAACCGCAACCGTTTTTATTTGCTGATACGTTTTTTCCTCGGTGCTCCATTTTTCTGCTACGCGCAGTCCATTAATTAAGGTAAGTATAGTAGTTGACAATGCTTCAGGCGAATGATGCTTCGGAACATCACCCTTTGATTGGGCGGCACGAATTGCCTTTGTCAGAGCCTGCTTAATTGCCATCATATTTTCGTCCACCATTTTAGATATCTTTTTTTGATGAGGTGCTAACTCAATGGCCGTGTTCACCATCATACACCCAATTCGATTATCCCTTCGGCTGTCATCCAAAATATAATCAAACATGTCAGCCACTGTTTTTTTGATATCTGTCGATTGCTCAATCATAGCAATCATTTGCGAGGTGTTTTCATTTCGATAGAGCGACAATGAAGCATGAAACAAATCTTCTTTGTCGCCAAACGTATCGTATAAACTGCTACGACTAAGCCCAGTGGCATTCACAAGATCATCAACAGAAGTACCATTAAAACCCTTATCCCAAAAAAGTTTCTGGATTTTTTTTAGTACTTCTGCCTGATCAAATGACTTAGTGCGTGCCATAGTTATATGGCCCAAAGATAGAAATTACAATTGTGTTAAACCGCCATCGATGGCCAATTCAGAACCCGTAACATAAGAAGAGTCGTCTGAAGCAAAGAAAACAGCCGCCCGCGCAACTTCCGATGCTTGGCCGAAACGTTTCATAGGATTCATACTCTCAAATCCTGCCGACATTTGTTGAACAGCCTCCTGAGGCATACCTAATCTGCCATAAATAGGAGTATCAATAGGACCGGGCGCTACGGCATTAACGCGCACACCTTTTTGGATCAACTCTGTGGCAAGAGTTCTCACCAGTGAACGAAGGGCTGCCTTGCTTGCCGAATAGGCAGACGTACCCGCAAATCCTTTTACATTAACAACCGAGGTATTGAAAATGATTGATGACTTTTCGGATAATAAAGCAAGTGATTTTTGCACAGTGTTGAAAGACCCTTTTACGTTCACATCAAAATTAGCATCCAATAATTTTTCATCGGTTTGCTCGAATGGCGCAAATAATGCCACGCCAGCATTGGCAAAGAGAATGTCAATCTTCCCGAATTTTGATTTTGCTGTTTCAAATAGTCTATCCAAATCCGATGGGTTGGTAATGTCTCCCCGCACGCCAAAAGCCTGAGGCCCAAGTTCTTTTAATGCTTCGTTCAGGGTTTTTTCATCACGACCCATGATGATCACTTTTGCGCCTTCTTTAATAAATTCCTTAGCCGTGGCTAAGCCAATGCCGCTATTACCCCCGGTAATCACGGCTGTTTTGTTAGATAGTTTACTCATTTTGGAATATTTGTTCCGGTATTACGGTAATATTGGAACAATAGTTCCAGAATACAAAAAAATATTACCGGACTATTGGGTGACCTGGCTACTCCTTCTTGCCTTTCCTTTTTTTCTTGGCCGGGATTCTGCCGATACGAGGATCTTTTTTCAATATTAATTCGCAAACCAGATTAACAGACGATTCGAAATCATCCGCGTCCAGTGGTAGATTCTGCCAACTGCTAGGGCCGTTACCGAATACTTCGATTGAGCGCATCGATGGAAAGAGTTTCTGCAAACTCTGATGATGTTCATCATCTGTGGCAATCCAAACGCCATTATCACGCGGGTGTGCTTTCTTGTTTCGAAGGATTAACACTATCTGCTCTCCTAGATAAAGTGCATGGCAACCAAAAAACGCTTTAATAGTGAACTCGAGCCTGTTAAGGTTCTCCAGTACAAATTCAAATGGAATGGATTGCTTTGTTGCCACTTACAAATTTAGCACACTTAGCTTATTCAAAATTCCAGCAGTGGAATTTTAAAAATTTAGCCTTTGTGTCTCTCTGTGCGCTCGTTAGTTATAGTTTGTTAAACCGCGAGAGCACAGAGTTCACAAAAGATCGCGAAGTCTAATACCGGCCAATCCGTTTATATTCCATTGATATATTTTCTTACAATGGTATCATCTCCCGGATAGTTCTCTGGAGCCACCGTGGTAAGTTGTGCCTGAATACATTTCCAAACACCATTCTCCTTTACATATGTATCCGTGTATTGGGTCATGCCTGTAGTCTCTTTCCCAGCATTCAAAATTGTATATTTAGTTACGGATCTCACTAAGGCAGTGCTGCCAATGATGGTGATCTTTTCGTTCCGATAATCCCAGTACAAGTAAATCTTAGGATCAAAGCCATTCTTCCAGCCTGTTAAATAATCCTGGCGGTTCACCCAAAGACCTTTGGTGGTAATACAAACAAATTGCTCATGAATAATTTTATCGTGCGATGGCACATCGTTGGTCACGAAGTTGTGAATGAATCGTGCGTTTAATTTCCGAACTTGATTCAGATCATCGTTTTCGGATTGTGCCATTAATGACATGGACGCGATCAGCAACAGCATTAACATAAAAAAAACTTTCTTCATTGTGCCTGATTTTAATTGATCAATTTCTTTAATGTGCCAATCTGACCAAGATGGTAAACGTCATGCTCAAATGTACCCACTGCTGCAATCCATAACTCCTCAGGGAACGATTGTTTTTCTTTGAGTGCACCTACCAACGTAGTGTGTGTTTGATCGAACGTTTTCAAAATATCAGTCCAACCTCTTTTCTTAAGTGTTTCGATGGAAGGCCAATTATCCGGATGGTCCATTCCAAGCACCACCGATTCGTTTTTAATTTTAAGAAGGAGTGACTTGCGCCAAAATTCCATGTGGGTAATCAGTTCAGCAATCGAATGCTCACCCATTTTGGGTTGCTGAAATGCCGTTGCTTCGGGTAGGTCCTTTACTTTTGTTAAAATAGATTCGCCAAACCAGGGCTCGCCCGAATAAATTTCATCAAGGCGTTGTGCAAGTTCTGTGGGATGTTTCATAGTATTGTTTTTTGAGAGACCAAAAGTAGATACCACTCAATAAGCGAACCTTAGAAATCTTGCTATTCTGTTGGCATCCAAATTCAAGTGCGTAACTTTCGGTATGCAAGCAGAGGTACATACGCTTCACCAATCCGACTTCTACCAGATCAGGGATTTCAGATGTGCTTGCCTGGAGTGCTCTGTATCGCGGCAGGAATTATGTGAACATTTTTCCATTTGTTTTGTGCGAAGCGGTTATTATGAGCAGCATGTTTTCCGAAACGAACAACAAATGCACATTGGCCGATTGCTCATTTCCAAACCAGAGATTGAGTATGTGATCAAACACATTAATAATCAACCCGATCTATGCACCTCATTTAACTTCAGTGATGAGTTTTATCAGCTGGTAAAAGATCATTATGAAAAAGATGCTCCGTGGTTTTTTAAAAATCCGGATATACAATCATTGCTTCTCACTTCATCGGCAGAAGTTGAATTTTTGCATCAACAAATCCTAGCCAAAGTAAATCAACATCAAACCCTTGAAGTGGATGATTTGGTGATTCGGCTTGTAGAGAAAGTAATATTGACGATGGGTAATCGCCAGCAGCCACGCTTTTTGCCAGAAAGTTTGAAGCGGCATCATCTCTCTACAGTTGAGAAGGCGCGTGATTATCTGTTTGAGCATTTAGAAAGGAGCATAAGTCTGCAGGAGCTTGCTCAACATTGTTGTGTCAGCCTATTTCATTTCGGCAGAATTTTTAAGACGATCATGCATTGTGCTCCGCACCAATACCTGACTGAGCTGCGGTTGAATCAGGCTCAATTATTACTAGCGAGCACCGAGTTACCGGTAACGCAAATTGCTTTTCAAAGTGGGTTTAATAGCCTGGAGTATTTTATCGCTGCTTATAAACAGCGATTCAAGGTATCACCTGCACAATACCGCAAAGAAGATACTGGCACTTCTCAGTTGAGAACATCGCATAAAAAAAACCGGTAACATTCTTCACTTAGATTTTTCCCGAACACCAAATTCTTTCATCAGTTCGGTTCCGTATTTGCGAATGGCCTCAATGATTGGAATGGCCTTTAGCCCTCTTTTAGTGATCGTGTATTCTACCTTTGGAGGAATCACGGGATGAACCTTGCGAGTAAGAAAGCCCTCGGCTTCTAAACTTCTCAAAACACTCGAAAGCATTTTGTGAGTGATATGAGGCAACTCTTTCTTCAGATCACTGTAGCGCAAAGTCTTCTCGCGTAAGCGCCAAAGTATAGGCATCTTCCACGTGCCACCAATTCGATCCATAGCAAACTCTACGGGATTGTAGTAAACCTTCTTGTCATAAATGAAATCTGGCATAGTCTAAAATTGGGTTCAAACATCAGTGATTAATGATTGAATTTAGCAATACTTTCCAAAATGATAGTATCACACTTTATAGATAATATATTGATTTGAGGTTCATATGCTGCTCATTTTTGTCACGAAAACTAAAACAAGCATTTATGAAAATCTCAATCGCACTGATCGTTACATCCATTCTGATATCGGGTGTTGCTACTGCACAATCCGCAAAGAGCAAGTCAAATCAAACCGAAAAAATTAAGGAGAGTGCCCGATACGTGCACTTTCACGGAGCCCCATCTAAAGGAAAAATTCTGATGGTGGCCAGTTCACCCTCTGTATCGAAGCAAACTGGTTGGCCTATTGGCTTTTGGGCAGCTGAATTAACTCACCCCTTGCGCGTGTTTCAGGAAGCTGGTTATGAAGTAGAGCTTGCATCAACCGAGGGCGGTAAACTTGAAATGGATGGATACTCAAACCCAACCGATGCCAGTGGCTACTCTGCCCATGATGTAATCTCACTTGGCTACCTGCAGCAACAATGGTTTAAGGATTTACTGGCCAGCTCAAAAAAATTAACAAGCGTTAAGCAAGATGATTATGCCGCTATTTTCTTAGTAGGTGGCCAGGGGCCGATGTATACATTTAAAGACAATAAAGATCTTGAAAAGCTTTTTGTTTCTTTTTTCGAGGCTGGCAAACCTACAGCAGCTGTTTGTCATTCTACCACACTATTATTGAGTGCGAAAAAAAGCAACGGGGAATTGCTGGTGAAGGGTAAAGTATGGACCGGGTTTGCAGATGCAGAAGAAGAGTTTGCTGACAAAGCAGTAGGTCAAAAAATTCAACCTTACCGCATACAAGAAGAAGCATCTAAAATTTCTGGCACCACATTTAAAGTAGCCGCACCATTTTCGTCCTACGCGATCATGGATGGGAATCTGATTACCGGCCAGCAACAAAACAGTGGTGAAGCCGCAGCAGAAATGGTAATAGAAAAACTCACCGTAAAAAAATAGGCTATCAAAAGATAAGTATTCCGCTTCTTACGGGGTGGAATGCTTACTTGAGGGCGTTGACGACATTACCCCACAATTATGCTAGCAAGAATTTCACTTTTTATAATAGTCGTATTGAAGGTGACTTCCACATATGCGCAACTTACGGAAAGTGATACGGCACGCTTTGGGTACAAAGCCAGCGTAAACGGCTCGTGGATTACCGGAAATGTAGAGCGACTATTGATCAACAATACGCTCGATCTATCACATGTTGGTAAACACATCGGAATAAAATCCAGTAATACCTATACGTACGGAACCATCTTCAGGCGCGAAACGGAAAATGATTTCTTTTCCAGAAACTTTATGTACCTCAATCCGGGTAAGAAATTATATCCATACATCATGGTATGGCTGCAAAATTCCAAACGTCAGCAAATTAATATCAGAAGTCAGTTAGGTATTGGAGCTACCTACACTATCATTCATTCACCCTTGCACTTAATTAAAGTATCGGGCACGGTTTCCGTAGAGGAGACCCGCTATAATGGCAAAAGTTTTTTCATCGTTCCTGAAAATTTGGAAATCGACCAAGTTAAAAATTGGCGAGGTACTATTCGCATCTTGGGCCAACATCGTTTATCCAATCGAAAGTTGAGGCTCAGTTACGAAACCTGGTACCAACCTGCGCTTGACGACAACATCAACTGGCGCTACTACCTCAATGCAGGACTGGAGCTGCCACTTTCAAAACATCTTTCATTCCGATCGGCCATTGTTTACACACACGATAACATTGTGCTAGCCAATATTAAACGTGACGACAAGTTCGTCACCTTCGGTCTAACCGTTGGAAACTACTAAATATGAAAACGCATGTTGCTGTATACCCGGGCACCAATCGCATTGAAGCATTTTCTGATGGTGTGCTTGCCATTGTGATCACCCTTATGGTGTTGGAGATTAAAATCCCTGCACTAACAGAGGGGATAACTAACCGGGAAGCTCTTCACATGTTAAAAGCTGTTGTCCCTAAATTATTTTCGTATGCACTTAGCTTTGTGATGATCGCCATCTTTTGGGTAAGCCACCACGACTTATTCCACCTGATACAAAAATCAACGCGATCGCTGATGTGGTTAAATAACTTGTGGCTGTTTTGGATCTGCCTGCTTCCTTTCCCCACTGCATTTCTGGGAGAACATCCTGATCTTAGCGTTGCCTCTTTAATTTTTGCGGGCGAGTTATTTCTTTGTGCGATCAGCTTCTTCTGGATTCGCTATTATTGTTATACCCAATCGCTTTTTTCCAGCGGTTTCACTCAACAAGCTCAGATCAAAAGCTTAAAAAAGAGTGCGTTGGCGCCAGCACTTTACTTAGCGGCAACAGTGGCCAGTTTCTTTTCTATCACCTTAGCCTTCGCTATATTCGTTTTAGTACCTTCACTCTTTATCGTATCTTCTCTAAAAAATAAATAATATGAAAATTGCAATTATCGGAAGCGGAAATGTGGGCGGTGCATTAGCGCAAGGTTGGGCAAAAGCTGGTCACCAGATTGTTTTCGGTGTTCGTAATAAAGATGAGTTTAAAGGCAGTCGATTAGGTGATCAGAAAAATATATCGGCTGATACTATTGCTAATGCATCGAAGCAAGCAGAAATCATTGTTATCGCGGCTGTTCCGCAAGCAGTCCATTCAATTGCCGAAGCACTGGGGGACGTGAGCAATAAAATTATTATTGACACCATGAACTCTGTGAGAGTAAAACCCGAGCCCTACTCAACTACAACCGAAGCATTGTTGAAGCTGACCAATTGCAAAAACATTGTAAAATGTTTTAACACCACCGGGGCGGAAAACATGGCAGATCCGATTTATCATGGTAAGGGCATCGATATGTTTTACGCGGGCGACAGCGATGCTGCTAAGAAAGCTGCAGAGCAATTAGCAAAAGATCTTGGCTTTGAAAATGTTTACAATTTTGGAGGAAGTGACAAGTTCAATTTACTGGAACAGTTTGCCCTCAGTTGGATTAACCTTGCCATCATGCAGGGTTATGGAAGAAATTTTGGATTTAAGATCTTGAAACGTTAGGGTTTTCCGAAACCATGTGTAAGTCGAGCCGTATACGTAGGTTGATGAAAATATTAGCCACTCTAGTAATAGCTTGTTTCAGTATTGGAAATGTGTCTGCTCAAATGGGCGGGCCAACCAGCTATCTTTCTGATTTCAATGGTTCAATCATAAAGCCGGGCAAATCTAATAATGATGTGACGGGAACGCCCTATTTAAATGAGGTGTGGCGCAGCGGTACGGTGATTACCACACAAGGTAAACGTTTTGAAGTTGAGAAAATGAGATTCAACATCGCTCAAAACCGGGTGGAATATGAGCACAATGCTAATGCTTACGAATTGACTATTCCTTATCAATCCTTTTCGATCAACGAAGTGGCCGATGATGGATCATTGATTGAACGCACATTTCAAAACAATTTCCCCGCTGTTGAGACTCAAAATGAAAAAACTTTTTATGAAGTTGTCTATAATGGTGATACAAAGCTTCTGCGCCACTATAAAATTCGTGTGAATGAATATGCAGAGCCAGGTTCAATGATTCGCACCAAACGATTTACAAAAGTGCCGTCTTTCTACATTTACCAGCCGGGCAAAAAAGAGTTAACAAAAATTTCAAAAAAGAAACAGGATTTGCTCACCGTTTTTGATGACAAAAAAGAATTAGTAGAGCAATTCATGCGCGAAAATAAGATTAGGAAAAACGCCTCAGAAAGCGATATCGTAATGGTTTGCAAATTTTACGATAGTCAAGGGTAGCCGCGATAAATCATCATCAATTCACTAAAAAGGGCCTTTTACGGCCCTTTTTTGCTTTCCGGAACATTTTGATCACAATTGTTGTATATACAATAATTGTAAGTAATTTTGTTATACCTCATATGAATCGAAAAACATTCATTAAAAACACGCTTACCGCTGCCTCAGCACTGGGGCTTGGCGGTTTGGCCACCGCTGGGGAGCGTCAAGAAAACTTCTCAGCCCAGGTAGGGTTCAACCATATTCCCCCGAAAATAAATAACACTATGAATACCGTACTACACAAAGCCAACACGCGCGGTCATGCAAACCACGGATGGCTTGACACCAATCACACCTTCAGCTTTGCGCACTATTATGATCCTACTCGTATGCACTTTGGTGCATTGCGCGTACTCAACGATGATTTTGTTGAAGGAGGCATGGGCTTTGGCACGCATCCTCACGATAACATGGAAATTATTTCCATTCCTTTGCTTGGCGACCTTGAACACAAAGACAGCATGGGCAACACCGCTGTGATTCGTCAGAATGATGTGCAGATCATGAGCGCGGGCACCGGAATCTACCACAGTGAGTACAACAAGAACAAAGACAAAAAGGTAAACTTTCTGCAGATCTGGGTTTTCCCTAAGCTGCGAAACATTACGCCACGCTACGATCAAATCACTTTCAAACCAGAAGATCGGATTAATAAACTACAACAAGTGGTGAGTCCATCAAAAAATGATGAGGGTGTGTGGATCAACCAGGATGCCTGGTTTCATTTGGGCAATCTGAAGAAGGGCTTCACCTCTGATTATAGTATTAAACAAAAAGGAAATGGAGTCTATGCCTTTGTAATTGATGGCGAAGTAACCATCAATGAGCAGCAACTAAGCAAGCGCGATGGATTTGGTATATGGGATACAGATAAAATCACGATCGCAGCAAACAATGATGCAGAGCTTTTGCTGATGGATGTGCCCATGATGAATTAATCCCGGCCATGAAGATCAAAATACTGGTCATTGGTCGCCACGCTCCAATAATGGAAACCATTTTACGGTTGATTAACACTCAAACGGAATACGAAGCTTTTGGAGCCATTACCGATGATGAGGCCTTGACACTATTTAATCAACATGAATTTCAACTCGTGTTGATTGGTGGAGGAGTAGAAGAAACATCCGAGCAGAAATTGAAAACAATATTTGAACGCGTAAATCCTAAGATCAAAATGATAAGGCATTTTGGAGGCGGCAGCGGTTTACTCTTCAATGAATTAAAAGAAGCACTATCAAAGTAATGGGCCGCCTCACCCGAACAAAAATGAAAACAAGAACCGTATCCAGATTATTATATGCTCATATGGTAGACATGGGTGGATTTCCTGTCCGTCAGCCATTGCCTTCACAACAGGTTGAACAAATCGATCCATTTCTTTTATTGCATCATGCCGATGTGAAAGCACCTTCGCATATTGAACCTGATCATGCCGGTATTGGCCCACATCCACATCGGGGCTTTTCTCCAGTCACGTTCATTTTTAAGGGAGGCGTACACCATCGGGATAGTCGCGGAAATGACAGCACCATATATGCAGGCGGTGCTCAATGGATGAATGCGGGCATGGGTATTCTTCACAGTGAGCGTCCTCCAAAGGATATACACGAAATTGGAGGGCGACAAGAAATCATTCAGCTTTGGATCAACACACCGGCAAAGCACAAGATGGATCAACCGGCATATTTTCCGTTAAGTGCCGATCAAGTGCCCCGCACGAAAAGTGATGATGGCAAAATAACTGTCAATGTGTTTTCGGGTGAAATCCTTGGTGTGAAAGGCCCTGTCCCTTCCCAAACGATCGTAAATGCTGCAACGCTTGAAATTAAAAAGGGAGGCAAAATTGAAATACCACTGCCAGCCACGCACAATGCCATTCTTTATTTATTGGATGGAATGATAAAAGTAGAAGGCTTTGGCATGGTGGAAGAACTGCACATTGTTCACTTTAAAAATGATGGCGAATCAATTTCATTCGAAGGATTGGAAGACACCCGCGCGCTACTATTGAGTGGCCAACCGATAAATGAGAAGGTGGTGTCCTATGGACCATTTGTCATGAACACGCAAACACAAATTATGGAAGCCATGCGCGATTATAAGATGGGAAAAATGGGGCTACTCATCGAGGAATAAACAAACAACAAACCTTAACTAAATCACGATGGAAACACAAAACTTGACACTTTTAAAAGCACTAAAAGCAGGTGCCATAGTAGGGCTCATTGGAGCCGGGCTCAACAACATTTGGAGTTTGATTGCCGGAGCAACCGGGGCGTCCATTCCTCCAGGGTTTTTCGTTGCGGTCATCTTATCTTCAATACTACCCATCCTTGTGGGCTCTTTATTATTTTTTCTTGCCGTTCGCTTCTTGCCGAAAGGGAAAATCATTTGGCTGGTGCTTGGCATCGGATTTTTATTATTCAGTTTCTATCCTGTGTTCAACACACCCCAACTACCGGATGGAACAGCATTGGATAGCACGTTTCCGATGTTGGTTGGTCCGATGCACATGATCTCCGGGGGTCTTGCACTCTGGGGTATTCCAAAGTGGTCAAAGTAAACTGTTTTAGCTTTTTGGTGTTTTAATGTTGAATTGGAAAAGAAAAATTTATGGAACTAGATCAAATTGTCATGCAAAAGTCTTCAGCGATATCGGGTATTGTGATGGAAGAAATTAAAAACCGAAGAAGCAAACGGGCCTACGCTGAAACTCCGATACAGGCTGAAGTGATTCATTCCTTGTTTGAAGCTGCGCGTTGGGCGCCTTCCAGCATGAATGAGCAACCGTGGACCTACCTCTACGCTACGAAAGATCAGCCTGAACTTTGGAATACATTAGTAAGTGTGCTCAATGAAAGTAATAAAGTGTGGGCATCAAAAGCTCCTTTGCTGATCTTAAGCTTATATCGAAAAAATCTTCTCCGAAACAACCTGCCCAACGGCTCAGCAAAATATGATCTTGGTGGGGCCAATGCTTTTCTATCGTTACAGGCTACACATCATGGATTGAACGTCCATCAAATGGGTGGTTATGATCGCACCAAAGCAAAAGAATTGTTGAATATTCCTGATCATTATGATTTTGGAGTAATTATGGCTGTTGGATATCCGGGAGATGCGAACGAACTTCCTGAAAATTTGAAACAACGCGAAGTTGCTCCCCGTGAGCGATTTGTGCAGGAAGAATTTGTGATGAACAAACCATTTTAATATGGAGTCAAATGAAATCCAAACGGCCACCGCAACGATCGGTTCCGAGCTGTATAAAACGGAGCTAAATGCGCGCACACACGTAATCATTGCCGATGAACCGCTCTCGGTTGGTGGGTTGGATTTGGGCCCTCGTCCAGGAGATTTCATGCGTATGGCGTTAGCATCTTGCACCGCCATCACCCTGCGTATGTATGCCAATCGAAAAAATTGGGATGTGAACTCCATCAAGGTAAATGTTTCGAATGGCCCTTTTGATGGCAAAACTGCTTACAAAACTGAAATCGAGATCATAGGTAATGTTGACGAAGATCAGAAAAAGCGACTATTGCAAATTGCAAAACTCTGCCCCGTGCACAAGGCGTTAACAAATCCGATTGAAATTGAAACAGAACTGGCTGTGATAAATTAATTTCATTCACCAAACTAAAGGGCTGTAAAATGAAAGACATCACAAAAAAATATACGAATGGCGAAGTTACCATCGTATGGAAACCAAACGTATGCATCCACTCCGCAATATGCTTCAAGGGCCTGGGGGAAGTATTTGATCCCAAAAAGCGACCATGGATTACGCCAGAGGGCTCTACTACAGAAAAGATAATTGATCAGGTGAAAAAATGCCCCAGTGGTGCTTTGAGTTACTACCTGAATAGTGATGCAAAATAGATGCGGCACGCGTTGGCCTCATGCTTTCACCTTTTCAGCAGCTTCCGAAATATCTTAACCCCTTATAGGGGCTAATGGCAGCGTAAAAATAATTTTTGTGCCCGAGCCGGATTGACTTTCAATGAAAAAATCTCCGCCATTGCGTTTGATAAAATCTTTGCACAGCAACAATCCCAAGCCCGTACCTTTCTCCTGATCCGTTCCGGATTTGGTAAAGTACTCGTTTGATTTTAAGATCATTTGCACCTCAGCTTTGGTCATGCCTATGCCCTGATCTTCAATATTGATGTAGCAAAAGCCTGACTTCGTCATCGTGCTCACTGAAACCTGACCATCGCGCTTCGAGAATTTGATGGCATTGTTGAAGAGGTTGCGCAAAATCAAGTGCACCTGATTTACGTCTGCTTCCACAAAGAGCGGCACCTTGCCGTCTGCTTTTAAAATTATCTGCTTTCGGGTTGCGGCCTCTTCCGAAAGATGCGCTACGTCTTCAATAATCGAATGGATGTTAAAAGTTACAGGTTCAGTTTTGATGCCTTCCATCTGGCCCAGTGACCAATTCAATAGGTTTTCGAGCGCTCGCTGTGTCACATTTAAATTTGATTTCAACTTCACCGTCATCTCCATAAACTCTTCGGGTGTCACCAATTTCTTAGTAACTAGTTCCAATAATGCATGAAGGTTATTAATCGGTCCGCGTAAGTCATGACCAATTACAGAAAGTATTTTTGATTTCAACTGATTGATGGATTGGAGTGCCTCAGCCTGCGAAAGAATTTCCTCATTTTGCAACGCGATCTCCTGATTTTTTTCTGCAAGCTCCTCGTTGACCTTTACCTGTAATCTGCGCATGCGCCAAAAAATGTACACCAATCCTGATAGGAGCAAAATAATGATCACAAAAAAGACAATCAACCATTGCTGGTTCGAGGCTTTTTCGCGTTCCATCGCATTCTCTTTTTCTAGCAAGGCAATTGTTTTCTCTTGTTGCTCCAATTCATAGAGCGCTCTCATTTCCTGAATTTGTCCATTGCGCTCCAGATTATACAAACTGTCCTTGTATTGATGAGCAATCTTAAGATTTGAAATCGAGAGTTCTGCATTCCTTCTCTTTTGATAAATATCCGCCATCAATTCATGAATGCGAATGACATTCGATAAGTTATGAATACGCATACTTAAATCAAGCCCTTTGTGTAAGTACAGTAATGCGCTGTCCGTCTTATTGATCTCATTAAAAATCATTGCTCCCTGAAAATAAGAAACGCCAAGCCCACGCAGGTTACCCACAGATTGATCCATGCGAATGGCTTTGCGATTATATTCTTCGCTCTTTTTGAAATCCTTTTTGGCAAAATAGATTCGGGAGTTTCGGGTGAAGAGAATACTGGTTGCTAAGGTGTCTTTTTGCTCTTCGTACAACTTGATGCCTGCATTGCTCACCCAAAGCGCAGAATCAAGTTGATTCAGTTCAAGCAATAAAAATGATTTTTCGCGATAGGCTTCGGCCAGTAGGTAGCTATCTTTTTTGGTCACTGCCATACTTAGTGCCTTATCAATATAAACTCTGGCCTGATCATAATTCTTAAGATCGGCAAACGTGCGGCCGAGCGAAAGGTAGCACTCTCCTAAGAGATAAGGCTGGTTGAGTGTTTCAAATATTCTTAACGCCTTGAAAGCAAACTCGATGGAAAGAAGATAATTTGTTTTTGCCCAGTGCGCTTTTGATAAGATGAAATAACCATAACCGATTTGATAGGAGAGCTTCGCATTTTCTGCCTGTGGCAGTGCTTGCTTGACCATCGAAATCGCGCTATCCGGTTTGGCAAGATATATCTGATAAGCACGGTCGTTGCGTTTGGCAATGGCAAGACTGTCTGCACCGGATTGCCCCTGAGCAGCAAAAGTGAACATTAGAAAAACAATAATCAGAGTAGCCAACCGCATAGTAACGCTCAAGGTATAAACACTTAAGCTCAAATTTATTTGAAACAAAAAATATTATAATAGGCCAGAGCAGATTAATTTTAGAGCCACAAGGGTAATTAGCTCAGTTGGTTTAGAGCACTACCTCGACAAGGTAGGGGTCACTGGTTCGAGTCCAGTATTACCCACTTTCTTTTCTTTCTATTATTTTTTTGATCAATTACACTTCTGTTTGCTTTCTTCCTTTGGATCGCCTCATCATTTGCATAAGGCTGAGGTGAACTTTTATGTCCTTCGATTCTAGCTATCAATTCTATGTGCGCTGGTGAGTGAGTGTTTTTGGTTAATGCGCAGTCGCACGATTTAGAGGTGCGCGGCTTACGCATTCGATGAAAGAACAAAATGAACCAGCCGCGCAGCGCTACTCTCTTAATTCAGAGGCGGAAAATTGCCTCAACGATTCAATCGCAAGTATGGAAAAGAAGACTTGCTGAACGTGGCTCGTTCACAACCAATTCTAATAGATGTCATTTACCCTCATTCATCGCCAGAAACACGCCATTCGTCCAGCCGAAGCCATCTTGATTTGGATATTCGCCTCCGCTGGCCGCAGCATTTTCATTCCACACATCATACTTCTCTGTCATCTTTCCGGTGCTCTTGAATACGTTCAGGTTTGCACTAATCCAGTTCGTTTTGATGTGATGGGCAAGTTCATCAAATCCATAATTCAAAATACCCTTAAACGAAATCCACTGCAGTGGTGCCCAGCCATTGGGCGCATCCCATTGCTGACCTGAAAATTCAAGAGTAGTGGTTAGCCCGCCTGGTTTTAAAAATTTTGTCTGAACGATTGTAGCTACTTGTTTTGCCTGATCGGTGGTAGCGATTGAAAAGTAAAGTGGAAAAAGTGCAGCAAGTGTATAATGAGGTTTGTACAGCTGCTGTTTAAAATCAAAATCGAAGAAAAAGTTTTCTTCGGAATTCCAGCAATAGTCTATGATTGCTTTTGCTCTCCGTGTTGAACGCTCTTCAAAATATGCAGACCTTGATGCATCGCCCTTGAGTTGAGTTGCTTTTGCCAACGTTTTCTCGAGATGATAGAGCAAACAATTAAGATCTACCGGGAGAATGTCTGTAGTGTGAATGGAGCTAAAATTATTCTTCTCTTTAAACCACCGGCTGCTAAAATCCCAACCTGATTCCGCGGCTGCACGCAGGTTGCGAAAGAGCTCAGATGGCCGCTGTGCAGAATGATGCGAGAGTTCAACATCTTCTTTGTACGATTCAGGTCTTGGCGTATCGTGCTCATCCCAATAACGATTGAGAATGGCGCCATCGCTAAGGCGCACTACCCGGGCAATACTTGTACGTTGTTCCGAAAGCAATTCATGTCCCTTCATCCAGAATTGATATTCTTTTTCAAGTTGCGGAAGGTAGCGAACCAGAATTTGATCTCCTTTTAGTTCGCTCAGCAGTGTGACCATCATAGCATAAAACGGAGGCTGTGAACGACCGAGAAAATACGTACGATTTCCATTCGGGATATAACCAAACTGATCAATTAAAAATGAGAAGTTGTTGATCATATTCTCAATCATATCCACGTTACCGGATGCACGAAGGCCCAGCATCGTGAAATAACTATCCCAATAATAAATTTCGCGAAAGCGACCTCCTGGTACAATGTATGCGTTGGGAAGTGGTATTAGTGAACTTACTTCGTGCTCCGGCCTCCGCGTGAGCACCGACCACAAACTATTCACGTGTTCAATAGCACTCTTGGATGTGTCGGTGCTAAATTCAGTGGCGTAGGTTTTGGGTAACTCAAAATTTGCTTTGACAAAAGCATTCAAACTAAAATCAGGATTGTCCTTCTTCAATAAGAATTCAGTATTGATCTCAGTAAGGTTGCGTTTTGGCAGGCAATCCGGAAAAGTTTTTCCGTCATCAAAAACATTGGTTAACTGAACCTGTTCAAACAATAATCCTGTTTCGTGAATTTGAAGCACACTCATCGCATTATGCTTAATGACCTCCGGAGGAAACGAACTCAACCTTGGCTTCCGATTTCTTTTGCAGTCGATTGAAAAAGAAAAGACAAATCACCAGTACCGTTATTGGTACTAATGAAAAGTAGAATGCAGTTTGGCCACCATAGGCTTCAAAAATATTTCCTGTGATGATGGAGCCAGTGGTACCTCCCAGTGCAGAAAAGATAACAATCAAACCAGACATCGGCCCATGCTGGCGTTTGGGCAGCGTGCTTAAAATCACAGAATTAATTGCAGGATAAATCGGGGCAAGGAGCAAACCGATCAAGGGAAATACAAATGCACCCAGCGGGGCACTGCCCCAGCCCGTAATTTTTTCGCCATTATTTTGTGCCAATGGGATGGCCACTAACACAAGAACTGCGGCCAGTGCAAGGCAACCCACCAAAACATAGAACCAATGAATTTTGCGAAGCACGATGCCGGCAGTAAATCTTCCCACAGCAGTAGACGCTGCCAATATGCTTGCCATCTGAATACTCAAGGTGGTGGGCAACTGCAATACTTTGCTATTGAACGTTGGCAGCCAACTCATAATGCTCTGTTCAATCAGCACGTAGGTGAAAGCGCTGATGATAAAGACCAACACCAAAGGTGCAACGGCCAATCCGATCATCTCTTTAAAATCTTCGAGAAAAGGTTTCACCTCAGAACTTTTCACAGACGATTCATCCAACGTTGTACTGAACAGTAGCAGGAATGCCGCAAATGCTATTCCGGCCAACAAATAATATACTTGAAGCCACCGGGTGGATTGTGTTTGTCCATCGTCAACAAAAGCACTGAAGATGAAATAGCCGGAAAGAATGCCAATCATGAAAAATGATTCGATGAAATTCATAAAGCTGGCGTGCTCTTTCTTATCGGTGGTAACAATGCCAATGGTGGCGTAAACCGAAACTTTAATAAGTGCGAACGATGTGCCCGTAGCAGCAAACAAAACCTTGGTCATCGCAAAACTTCCCAGCGAGGGCATCAGCAAACAAACCAGTGAGATAAACCCTAATGCAAAGAGCATCGCATTTTTATAGCCGATGCGTGTGATGTAAGAAGCTACTAAAAAAGATACTGCAGCAATGCTGAGATCCTTGAATGCTTCCAGAATACTTGCAGAAGATTCAGAAACGCCATAATTACTTTGCACTTGCAGAATAACCGTGCCTACGCTATTCAGAAGAATGGCAAACACGAAGTAATTAAGAAAGAGCGAGAGCTTTATTTTCCAGTTGTCCATGCGCAAAAAGTATGGGTAATGATACTGAAAAAGGAGATCACTCAAAAGCATCTCCTGTGGATGGACTCTGACTTTTTACTAGCCGGACTTTAGTTATTTAAACGGTGAAGACCACTTGGTGTCTTTGTATACATTGCTCCCGCCAAGGGTTTTCAAAAATGCTATGAGGGCATCTTTCTCCGCTTGTGTAAGTTGGAGATTTTGAGGTTTACCGTTGGGTCGCAAGCGTGGGTCAAGATTATTATTATTTGGGTCAATGGTGATCAAATTGTAATGATCAATTACTGATGCAAGTTGATTGGAACTGCCCGTGTGCATAAACGGTCCGTTGCTGCCACCATCGGCCTTCACAAGATCGCGAAGAGAAGGAGATCGGGTTACTGCATAATCAGTACCTCCAGTAATAGAACTTGTCATTCCATTGTTGCGCGAGTTGGGATCAATATCAAACTCCGGAGCGCGATGACACCCTCCACAACCTGCACCTCCACCAATGCGAATGCCGTCCAGGTTAAATTGTGGTGGCGCCTGAAACAAATTTTTGCCCTGATTCTCTTGCTGAGAAAAATTAGGAAAGGGAGCACCATCATTTCCCGCAAGGGCTCTGCCTGCATCGTACTTGGCGTCAAATGATTGAATGCTTCTCACAAAGTTGGAGAGACTTTCCTGCATACGCTGTTCAGTAATGTTTGCATCACCGTAAACTTTGGTGAACAACTCCGGGTAATAATCGATTGATTTTAATTTCGTGATTAGATCATTGAGGCCGGGGTCACCATTCTGTCCGCTGTAGCCCATCTCCACATGGTCTTGAATCGGACGTGTGGTCTGTGCCTCAAGTGTGGCAGCCCGTTCATCCCAAAAGAATCGCATTTCATTTGAATAACGGGCATTAATCAATCGCATGGAATGCCTGGCGGTTTGGCCCGCTACACCCTGGCTTGCTGCCAGCACATCGCTAAAAGCAAATTGCTGCTGATGGCAACTGCTGCACGAAATTGAATTATTAACAGAGAGATTTTTATCATAGAACAAAACCCTGCCCAATATGGCCTTCTTATTATCGAGGGGATTATTAATGGCATTGTCTTTTGTGATGTATAAAGGAATAGGCGGTGAGGCATAGTTTGGCAGGTTATCAAAATTTATTGCTGTGCCAAATGCTTTCTCAATGGCGACCGTAGAAGATTGAGGGGTAGCGGGTTCATCGGTGCAATTGAACAAAATAAGCGCAAGAACAGCGCAGATGCTGATGTTTCTGATCATTCCAACCATAGAGAGTTTTAATTTACGATTTCCAATTAATACTTAGATGCTCACCATGGTGAAAACCATCGCCTCACCTTCAAATAAAAAAAGAAAGTTCTTCCAGAAGGAAAAAATATTTTCTGGCATCTAAACAATAAAGGCTCGCGGTGGCTTTCGCACAACTCGTTATATTGAGGTAATTCTTTGCCGTGACGGACGAACAGTTGATTTCATTGCTAGCCCAAAAAAACGAATCCGCATTTCGGGTTTTGGTAGAACGCTATGAACAAAAAGTATACAACACGGTGATTGGATTTTTACGAGCGGATGACTTTGCTGATGATGTGGCGCAAGAAGTATTCATTGCGGTATATCAATCTATAGGCTCGTTTCGAAGAGACTCCACTTTGTCAACCTGGATTTATCGCATTGCCGTGACCAAATCTCTGGAGTTTCTACGAAAGCAAAAGCGCAAGAAACGATGGGGCATGGTTTACTCACTCTTCGATGATTCAGGCCGTTTAGTGTATGACGCTAAACATTATCATCATCCGGGTGTTGCGGTTGAAGATCAAGAAACGGCTCAGGCACTCTTCAACGCCATCGACCAACTTTCGGAGCAACAGCGAACAGCCTTCACACTTCAAAAACTGGAGGGGCTATCGTACGAAGAGGTTGCCAGCGTGATGCACACTACTGTTCCATCCGTTGAGTCGCTAATTCAGCGTGCCCAGGTAAACTTAAGAAAACATCTAACGGTATATTATAAAAGTATGCAATGACATTACCGAGTTTTTAACGTATGGAAAAGATGAGCGAGAAAATTAAGAAGCAAGTTGAGGAAACATTGGCTTTTGCCGATCGCATTCCTGCCGCAAAACCTAAGCCTTACTTTTATACCCGTGTTTCAGCGCGCCTTGAATCGCAACGCGAGTCGGTGATTTCTTTACTCCCATCATCTCTCAAAATTGCCTGCACATTATTGTTGATTTTGAATGCTTCTTATTTTATATCCTCCAAAAAAACAAAACAAGATACCGTGTCTGGGTTTGCAAACTTTTATCAAATCAATTCTTCTGACATTTATAATCCATAGCGATGGAAAAACGAATACGAGCTTATCAAATTACTATCATTGGCCTTATCGTTCTCAACATTGCTGTGGTGGCATGGCAGTGGATTAACCAAAAGGCAGGGCCACCCTTGCGGCCGGAAGAAATTTTGAAACGAGAATTGCACCTCACTGATGTACAGATGAATGCCTACCATCAACTCATTCAGGAACATCGTCAGGAAATAGGCCCTTTGCGCGAACAGATGAAATCACAAAAAGATGCGCTGTTCAGCTTTTCTCAAGACGACTCCAGCACGCAAGCCGCCATCTTGAAAATCGGACAACTACAATCGGAAATTGACCGCTCCACGTATCAGCATTTCAAAAAGGTAAGAGCGCTGTGCGATGCCGATCAGCAAAAGAAGTTTGATCAGGTGCTGGCCCGCGCCCTGGCGGGCAATCGTGAAGAACGAAGGCCACCCCGATAGGCATCTAAAATTGTCACCATAGTGACAAGAGTGTACTAACCGACATTCACTTTCTATTCAGTGTCATCCGCTCGACAATCTTTTGTGAGCGGGGAATCGTTTTTTGTGTATGCCAACACACGTGAACTGCCCCAATTGTTTTACTGCTTATCATGGCCACTACTGTAGCGAGTGCGGACTCAAAGCCGGAGAGATAAAGTACACCATGAAGGGAATGGTGACTGATCTCTTCTTCTCCGCATTCCACGTAGAAAAAAAAGGATTGTTTCATACGGTCCGTGAGTTGACGGTGCGTCCGGGTGTGGCTATTAAAAAAGTATTAAGTGGTCAACGATTATTTCTTTATCCACCCTTTAAATATTTGGTGCTGCTTGGCGCCACGGTTATTATTTTCTCCTTACGTTATAAATTCTTTCACAATGAAATAACCGAACTGGAAGCGGACAGCCTGCCCTCATGGCTTTACCTCACCTCACAACATCGCATGTACTTACAGGATTTCTTCCGCTTTGCAGAAGATGAAGCAACGCTGCTCAATATTGTAACAATTCCCATCTTCGCTTTTTTCTCGTGGGCATTTCTATCGGGAGGAAAATATAACTTTGCCGAAAATCTGATCATCAACACCTTCATCACCGCACAGCAGCTTCTATTCTTATTGGTGCTGGTGCCCTTTATTGAGTTTCTTCCCAGCTCAAAAATAGTTTTGATCCAGGTTTATACTCTTACTACCATACTCTACAATGCCTGGGTGTACGTTCAGTTTTTTGATGGAAACAAAATCTGGGTTCCAATTAAATCGATACTTGTAGTACTGTTATGTTATGTCTACCAATTTCCGGTGAATCTTGGCATCTACTATTTCTATCACACGTATTTGCACGAAACCTTTCATTGGGTGCCCGATGTGATCATGCACTAAGTATTAACCCCGAAGTTTGTCCAGCAGTCGGTTTAGCTCTTTGGCTTCGGTAGCAGAGATGTTTTTTAAGGAAGAAATCCAAGCATCGGATTCGGTGTCGATTTTTTTAAGGATGGCCAGGCCTTTGGCTGTGATGCCGATGTCAACTTGCCTGCGATTGTCAGCACAAATTTCGCGAGTCACCAAACCTTTCTGACGAAGTTTCTCTACCAAACGGGTGGCATTGCTGCTTTTGTCAATCATTCGGCAGGTGATTTCGGCCAGCATCATTTTTTCGGGCTGACTGCCGCGCAAAATTCTAAGCACATTATATTGTTCTGGTGTGATACCATGAGGTTTTAGGCGTGCAGCATTACCATTGTATAGCCAGCCGCTGGTATACATAATGTTAATAGCCATCTTTTGAAATTCATTTTGGAATTTGTCCTGCTTGATATCGTTTTCGAGAGACATGAGGAAGTTAATGGTATTGAAATGCAGCCAATTATGTAAAAGTAATAACAATAGTTGTATCTACAATAAAATATAAAGATGCCGTTTGTAAATTTGATGATGGTGAAGTTTAATGCTCCGATTTTGAAGTTTAGTAAGAAGGGTGAAAAAACGGGTTGGAGTTATATAGAGATTCCTCAGAAACTGGCCCAAAAGCTAAAGCCCGATTGCAAGGTGTCATTTCGCATCAAAGGCACATTAGATCATTTTCCGATCAAGCAAGTATCGGTATTGCCAATGGGCGAAGGCAACTTTATTCTTCCCTTCAACAATAGCTTTCGAAAAGGAACCGGCAAAAAAAATGGTGACTTAATTACCTTGACGCTAGAATGTGACGAGCAGGAATACATTCTCTCGCCCGACTTAATGAAATGCCTGAAGGCAGAGCCGCCACTCATGAAGTTTTTCAAATCCCTCACTGGCTCGCATCAGCGCTATTTCAGCAAGTGGGTTGAAAGTGCCAAAACCAAAGACACCAAGGCTAAGCGCATTGGTATGGCATTGATCGCTTTTAGCAAAAACCAGGGCTATCAGGAAATGATGCGGGAAAACAGAGCAAAAAAATTCTGAGGCTCTCAAAGTTTTTTTTGCATAAAAAGAATTCTCGTTTACCTTTGCAGTCCTTAAAACAAGGGAGCTTAGCTCAGCTGGTTCAGAGCATCTGCCTTACAAGCAGAGGGTCGGGGGTTCGAACCCCTCAGCTCCCACTAA
>CBHTSG010000018.1:0-95604 GCA_966095315.1 uncultured Cyclobacteriaceae bacterium | reverse complement strand
GAATCGAACCTGTATCAAAAGTTTAGGAAACTTCTATTCTATCCATTGAACTACGAGGCCAGATAGAGGGCGCAAATCTATTAAAAAAACCTAAAGTAAGGTTAGTTGATAGGAATATTCATGGTGAAAGTAACACCATCGTATGCCTTACTATCAAAGGCAATGTGTCCGTTAAGACGTTCAATGGCTTTTTTTACGATGTAGAGCCCAAGGCCGTTGCCTTTAGAATTTTCGTTGGCACGGAAATACATTTCAAAAACCCGGTCCTGGTATTCCACCGGAATGCCTTGGCCATTATCATGTATGGAAAGAGAAAATGCCGAACCTTTTTGTGCCACTTCAATTTTTATGATCGGCTCTTCCGGCCGATTAAACTGAATGGAGTTCTCAATTAAATTTTCCAGAATGATTTTAATCAATGCAGGATTGGAGCGCACCGGAGTATTTAGGTTATAGTCAACCTGCGTTTTGAATTTCTTTGCACTAAGCTCTTTTTTATGTTGATCCAAGACCTCAAAAATCATTTCTTTCAGCCTTATCTCCTTAAATACCATTTGCTGTGATCCCGTGTCACTGATGGATTGAAGCTTGAACAACATTTTATCAAGACTCTCTGCGGTCTCCTTTACTCTCGCAAACAATTCGAGTGCATTAGGATCTTTCACGGTGATACTGGCCACTTCCGCCAACCCTAAAAAAGTGGTAATTGGCCTTCTGAAATCATGCGAGGAACGGTAGAAGAAAATATCCAATTCATTGTAGGCGCGCTGAAGTTCTTCCGTTCTTTTGCGCACAGTCTCTTCAAGGTCTGAATTAATTTTATTGATCACATCATTTGCCTCAGCCAGTTCTTCCGATTGTGATTTAACTTCTTCTTGCTTTTCCAGCAATTCGTTGTTGAGTTTTAGTAAAATCTGGTTAGCCTCCAGCAACTCTTCTGATTGTGTTTGTATCTCTTCGTTTTTCTCCTGTACCTGGTGGTTGAGCCTTAGTAAATCAGCATTGGCTTTTCGTTTGGATCGGTAATAAAGAAAGAAAACATAGGCGAGTGCAGAGAATAAAACACTGGACACAACCAATAGAATCAATAATGAGTTTTGGAATTTTATTTTTCCTTCCTGTAATTCAATCTTAGTTTGCTTCACCAGGTTCTCCTGATTCAAAAGTTGAATTTCGTTTTCCTTTTTCTCCAATTGATACAGTGCATTCATTTGCGCTTGTTGCTGAACACTTTCGGCATTTAATAAACTATCCGATATGCTGATGTAGCGGTCATACGTTTGAATGGCTTTTTCTTTCTCATTCGTTTTTTTATAAATACCGGCAAGGGTCAGGTACGATTTTCTCAATTCAGGAATGGATCGGATTTCTTGCGCTAATTGCTTACCCAACTGTGCCTGGGCAATCGCATTTTGAAAATTACCTTGTGTGGCATAGATAGAAGATAACTGATTATAGGCCCGCGCCAGCCCGATTTTATTATTGAATTGCTTATTGACGGCAATTACTTTCTTAAGATCGGCAATTGCCAAATCATTCATGCCTTTTCTGGCATAGATGACTGAGCGAAAGCTAATGGTGGTCACCATCAGAAGTTGTGCGCCAATCTCTTCGCGCATGCGAATGGCGGAATCATAATGTGCCAATGCTTCATCAAGTTTGTTTTGCTTGTTCAGGATGAATCCGTAAAGCGTATGACTTGCGGCTTGCCCGGCACGATCATTAATTCTTTTCATGATCTGCAGCGACTGCTTACAATACGCCAGAGACTTTTCGATATCGGATTGATTGATGTAAATCCATCCGATTGAATTATAGATTTTACCGATCTCCTGTCGGCTATTCAACTTCTCATTGATCTTCAACGAATTTAACAGATACTCGAGCGCTTTGGGGTAATCGCCTTGCCACTCAAATACCGACCCAATGGATTTGTACACCATCGCGCGATAGCGCAGAAAGTCGTGGTTGGATAATAAGTCAATTGCCTTGAGATAGGAATTCGTTGACTCCAGAAAACTTCCTTTTGAAAAGAGAAGGTCGCCATGATGGAGGTAATAAAAGATCGAGAGTTCTGGATCATTCATCCGTTGAGCAATGCCAATTACTTTTGTGAAGTAATACTCTGAGGAATCGATATTGGATAATGATGCATGACAAATGCCCAGTTGTTTCCAGGATTCAGCGATTAAAAGACTGTCTTTTATTGATTCCCGAATGTGAAGCGATTTTCGAAATTCAGGCAGTGCAAGCTTAAAATTTCCGAGTTCATAATTAAGTAAGCCAAGATTATGGTAGAGCGAAGCGTGAGATCGGTCAGGTTTTATCTTTTCCAGCAACGCTTCTGCCTTGCGATAATATTTTTGTGCGGAATTAAATTCGGATTGAACGCGAAATAGATTTCCAATCCGTATTAATGTATAAGCGGGGTATTCGCCAAAATTCTTTTCTCCTGCTGCCGCTAATGCCTTATCATAATTTTCTTTGGCGAGGGAATAGTTTCCGGTAAAGTAGTAATACATTCCAATGTCGGTCAATGATTCTGCTATACCCTGGCTGTAATTGTTTGCTTTGGCGAGCTCATAGGCTTGGCGCGCGTACACCAGTCCTTCTTCAAAATTGTAGTCCCACAGATCGGATGCGAGCAAGTGAAGCGCTTCAACTCTGGCTTTTGCATCGGTAATGCGCGGCACAACAAGCTTTAAGCTGTCAATAACCTTATTTTGACTCCACGCAGGAATCGTAAGAAAGCCAATTACAACTAAAAGCAACCCTCTTCTCATACACTTAATTATACTGCTAAAAAGTCACTTGCCCTCCGAACATTAAAACAAAAAAATCAACAGTTGTTCTTTGTGGATTCTTATCGTCACCTTGCAGGACTTGCCTTCATGGCCAATAGCTTTTCACTACAAAATGGCCAGTTGGGCTTACCCTCAATACAATTTTCCATCCAGGCCAATTCCGTCTCTGCGGCAATAAACCCAAATGCGGTGTATTGTTTACCTTTTGCAATCTGATTGAAAATTGTTTTCGCCCTTGCAGTGTCACCGTGGTAGATATACCAATTTCCTACACCGTAACCTTGTGTGGCGAGTGCGAGGTCATAATTTTCTGAGGTTGGATCGGCACTCAGCACACTGTCCGGGCTGATTTGATTTTGATACATTTTAATTCGTGTGAGGTAAGAATCATTTTCAATGATTTGCATCGGGTCAGAAATCAACAGAAGAAGCGAATCGGCAGCCGGTTTTCTTCCTTCGCGCTGGTAGGTCATGTATAGCCAATCGAGTGTGGCTACCAATAAGTCATCGTTACCGGAAACACTTAGGCAACTGAAGTATGCTTTTTTCGCATTTTCAAAATCACCTTTTAAATAATAGGCAAGCCCCAGATGATACCAAACATTGAATTGAGTTGATGAGAGCGGCTGATTGAGTTTATTAGGAATGCCATCAGGCTCAATTTCGATGGGCTGACCTTCCATCAATTGTGATGCTTTTGTCAGGTCTTCAATAGCGTTATCAAATTTCCGAAGTGAAATATAGCGATGACCGCGATGGCGATACAACCGATACGATTCAGGAAATTTGGAAATCCCTTCAGAGAAAATTTCAATGGATTTGTTGATGTGATACCGGTACGCCTCTCTGCGGCCATACCAGATGAAATTTTCTTCTGAAGGATCGTCTTCAAAATTTTTTTTTGCGATGAGCACATTGCTATCGAGTTTTGCTTTTTGCGCTGCAGTCCACTGCGGCATGAAATGATCAACACCTAAAAGATCGGTGACCACCGGAAGTTTGTCGATGTCTTTTTCACTGCAGGCAAATGCAGCAATCAGGAGCAACCAGCAATATCTCATAAGTCTCAATTAATTTGTGCCAGGTTGTTTCAAAACAAAGCCTGCTTTTGCTTTCTCTTCGTTTACAATTTTCTTCACATCGGCCAGTAACTTTTTAGCATCGTAAACAATTCCATCTTTTACGGTATACTTCACGCCACCCACACGTACTACTTTGTTATCATCGGTTAACCGTATCGCGCCAGTGCCGTAGAGTACTTGCAAATTTTGCAACGGATTTTCTTCTACAATCACAAAGTCAGCAAGCTTGCCTACCTCAACCGTACCCAGGTCTTTATCGAGGCCGAGGGCTTGAGCGCCAAACAATGTTGCTGAGCGAATAATCTCGAGGGGATGAAATCCAGCTTCGCGCAGCAATTCCATTTCACGCACATAGGCAAAACCATACAACTGAAAAATAAAGCCAGAATCGGTACCCACCGTTACCCGGCCGCCACGGTTTTTGTATTCATTTACGAATGTCATCCAAAGACGGTAGTTCTCTTTCCAGGCAACTTCTTCTTCCGTGCCCCACGAATGCCAATAGGAGCCATGCGAAATTTTGCTTGGCTGATAGAATGCCCAAAGCGCGGGGAGGGTATAATCTTCATGCCACTCTGCTCTGCGGGCACGCTGCAAGTCTCGATTGGCTTCGTATATGTTAAACGTTGGGTCAATGGTGAAATCCAATTTCAGTAAGGTATCCATTACGGCATTCCATTTTTTGGTGTACGGAGCCGCGGCTTGTTTCCAGAGTTTTCCGGCTTCACTAAAACGATGCTGTTCGTTTTGATAGTTGTAATCCAATCGGAAGTCTTGAATGGTTTGCCCTTCCATCATTGCTTCCGGCAAGCCGTACCAATGTTCCATAGAAGTGAGTCCTGCCGCAGCAGAGTTCACTACATTCCAGCGGGCCACTCCCAGTTGTGCATGGTGACAGGCGGAACGCAGGCCAAGTTTTTTGTTTTCGCGCAAAGCGGCATCCATAATAGTGGGCGCGGCTCCAAAAAACTTGATGCCGTCAGCACCTTTCTTTGCGTTTTCCTGAACCCACAATCTCGCTTGCTCTGGTGTGGCAATAGGCTCTTTGCTGCCCATGCCAAAAGCAGTGTAGGCTTTAATGCGCGGAGCGGTAATTAAATTTTTTGAGCTTTTATCTTTTTGATCCAATACCCATTCTAAACCATTGCCGGCAGAGGGATCACGAACGGTGGTGATGCCATGTGCCATCCATAATTTGAAAACATATTCTGCAATAGGAGCCTGGCTGCCGCCAATGTGCCCGTGCATATCCACAAAACCGGGCATCAGGTACATGCCGGTGCAGTCCAGTTCTTTTCCGCCCGTTTCCAGCACAGGCCTGCTGCTTTGTTTAATTTCCACACCGGGATAGCCAACGCTGCGAATGCTTACAATACGATTTTGCTTCACTACGATATCCACAGGGCCCACTGGCGGTGCTCCGGTGCCGTCAATCAGCGTGATGCCGCGAATGATCAGTTGAGTGTAAGGGCCATCACCTTCTTTTATTTCGGGTGCCTTCTTTATGGCTTCCTGGGCAATGACCGAAAATGCAGAAATGACAAGCAATAAGGAAAATAGTTTTCTCATAGTGATTTTATAATTACCAAAGGGTAAACTATGATAATTTAATAAGAATAAGAAAGGTATTTTCAATAAGTGGTAACTCAGCGCACCGGTATGTTAGTGGTTAGCTTTGCAGGAAGGATTAACATGTAGATTTCGGTACCGTTTCGCCATACGGCCAATTCGATTGCCCTTTCATTTCAGAAAAAGAATTAATTCATCACACTATTCTAACCATCTTTCCGTCTGTGTGTTGAAAAGAGCGGCTCTTATTGTAAATCTGTTTCCATTAATGAAAATAATTAAGCGCATCATGATTGCAACCATTTCCATCATACTCCTTATTAGTGTTTCAACCATCATTTTTGTTCAGCAAACGCACTTTGGAAAATTACCCTCAGGGGAACGATTGGCGCGCATCAAAAAATCTCCTCATTACCGGGATGGAGCCTTTCAAAATCTGAACCCTACACCAAGTCTCACGGAAGGAGTGAGTTATTACGAAGTGTTGGGTGAATTTTTCTTCACGAAAAAAGAACGAGTAAAACCGGTGGATAGCATTCCTTCAATGAAAACAGATTTACTAGGACTGAGCCCTGAGCGGGATGTGCTGGTTTGGTTTGGACACTCTTCCTATTTTATTCAGGTGGATGGAAAGAAAATACTAGTTGATCCGGTACTGAGTGGAAGTGCTTCGCCCATTTCATTTACCACGCGTAGTTTTGCTGGAACAGACCCATACACGATTGATGATATTCCCGAGATTGATTATCTCTTCATTTCGCATGATCATTGGGATCACGTGGACTATGAATCGCTGTTAAAATTGAAACCAAAAGTAAAAAAAGTAATTTGTGCGTTGGGGGTAGGAGAACATTTTGAGCACTGGGGCTTTGATCCTGCAACCATTATTGAGGAAGACTGGAACACCAAAATTATTTTAGATGATGGATTTACTGCGCACACGGTGCCTGCCCGCCATTTTTCGGGCCGTGGGTTTTCACGAAACAAATCTTTGTGGACTTCTTACGTAGTGGCCACCCCCAGCATGAAAATTTTTATTGGTGGCGATAGTGGGTATGATACACACTTTGCAGAGATCGGAAAAAATCATGGGCCATTTGATTTGGCACTGCTGGAGAATGGCCAATATGATAAGAGTTGGAAATACATTCACATGATGCCGGAAGAAGTGCTTGAAGCAGCAAGGGATCTTAATGCCAGGCGATTATTCCCTGTACATTCTTCCAAGTTTGCTCTTGGCAATCATTCCTGGGATGATCCGTGGATCCGGATTACCGAACGCAATAAAGTGATGAATGTTTCCCTGGTAACACCCATCATTGGTGAGCCGGTGTATTTGAAAGATTCCACGCAAGTGTTTAAAGAATGGTGGAAGGGAATTAACTAGTCAGCGGTAACCCTAATATTTAACAACACGCCCAGCGTCTTTGAGTTCGCCATTTGAGGTGAGGCGATAGAGGTACAAGCCTGGCTTCAGATTGATAAGGTCAAGGGCATCGGCTAGTGCATCAAGGTTTTTTTCTACTACCACTTTGCCTAGTAAATCAATGATTTGAAATTTCATTCCCGAACCATCAGAAAGAATAGTAAGATCACTTTCGGATGTAACAGGGTTGGGATAGAGAATGAGTTTGCCCTTTTCTTCAATCATTACTTCACGAATGTCGGAGAGAATTTTCTTTCCATTTCTAAAAACAATTTCTGCCTGATACATCATTGTGCCAGCGATGAGTTCTGTATCCGTGAAAGAAAGATTGAGGGAGTTGCCGGGAATAATTCTTTTGAATGGAGCAGCGCTATGGGCTGTTGTTTTTAAGATGTCCACATGATCGACTTCATGCCACGAACTTAGCCCGAGTTGCACTTTAACGGAGGTGGCATTTGATCGTTCAGCCGTAAAGAAATTCAGATAGCAGAACGTTCCTTGCAACGTGTAGTTTATGGTTTCACTTTTTAACGCCTCAACACCATTAATCAAAGGTGCCACCGAATAATAGTTGTTTGCTGATTTTGGAAACGTGATTAACGTATCAGCAGTGACCGAAATTTTCTGCAAATATTGATCTCCCATTGTATAAACAGCGTACCCCTGACCTTTTCGCCCGTTCCAACTAAGGCCAATGCTATCGGAACAGATGAAATCCGTTTTGAGTTTGAGGGAAGGCGAAATGACAAAATCATCCGACACAAAATTTTCTGTACCGATGACCATTTTCAATTTAGCGTTCGATAATGTGTTAGGGCAATTCCAATAGAAGGGACTGTTGAGGTCTATTCCTGATTTTTGTAACTCCCAGTTACCTTGATTCAATTGCAAATAAAGATCGCCCACGTTGCCGGGTGCGGATCTCCAGGTGAGCAAATTTTTCGCTCCTCCAGCAACCAAATCACCAGTAATCGGAAAATCCCACGAGAACGTTGTCGCCTGTTCAAGCCAGTAGGCCACTGATACTGCTTGGGTGTTACTTACTGTTCCAGACTTTACTATTAATTGATAAGCACCGGCAACAGGATTTGCGATTGTGATGTATTCAGTAGTATTGCGATGATCAGATTTTCTTTTTGCTTTTGCATTCAGCGAATCAGCAAGAGGATGGCTGCTAAGCACCCATGGGAGAAATGAAGTGGTGCCATCGGTAAGCACTGCATCAATATCATTTACCAAAGCGGCAGGAGCATTTACTGTAGCGGGTGGATCAATCCAGCTGACAGCAACTTTTATTTCCGCAGTACCGGTGGGAATTGTGATTGGAAAACTCACCTGAGCATTGCTACTGAGTGTAGCGTACAAAAACTGACGTTTCTCAATGAGCTCCAACGCGTGATGCGCATTAGCACCTCCGTACCCGTATCGATAATCGATTCCCGTTGGCCCCAAATCATCGGCAGTTGCAATCAGTATGGCTTTAACCATGGATGCCGAAGGAGTGACGTGTTCAACTCGGTTGTATTGATTGACGATCAGTGCACTGATGCCGGTGATCATGGCAGCAGCTTCTGATGTGCCACCTTGACCAAAGGCAGTGAGCTCCGGCTTGAGTCGACCGTCATAAGCAGGACCTCTTGAATTCAGGTCATTGATAGTAAGTGTGGAATCAACTGCATTAACCACCAAAACATTTTTAGACTGCTTGAAATTTCCCGTGAGGTTGGCAAAAGCCATACCTTGATAGAGTCCGCTGGTGGGTCTTAATGATCCGGAGTTTCCGGCAGAGAAAACATGATTGAGTGTTGGATTTTGAAACACTTGCTGATCATAAGCAACCGCTTCATTGCCATAGTAATTTTCAATGCCCACTCCATAGCTGTGATTTTGGACATAGATATTATTTGACACGAAGTAGGCAGCCGGATCGGGGAGAAGGTTGTTGAAGTTGGATGCAGTGAAATTTGATTTGGGAACAACTCCCAAGGTATGACGTGATGAATTTCCACCTCCCGCAATAATTGTGGTCATGGTTGTAGTGTGTTGCGAAATAGTAGCGGGTGTCAGCGTGGTGGTGAAGCTTCGGTTTTTTAAATCGATGTTGGTGATATCAAAATTTTCTTCTTTCACGGAAATGTTAATGCCGGCACCGGTAACATCGGCAAACAAACGCTGTGCTTTCGTAATCCGGTTGAATGCATGATTATTAAATTCAAGTTCTCCTTCCACCTTTGGTTTCTGCGAGCTATCGATGAACAACACATTAGAATCATTTTTAAGTTTTTCAAGTACCGATCGATCTTGTAATGAAATGACGAAGCAGTTGCATTGAGGCTGCTTATGATGCTTTACAATTTTGTTGAAGTATTGTTTAAAGAAGGCTGCTGAATCTTTAACACTCACTGAAAACTTTCTTGAAGTCTGAAACTGGAAACTTTTATGCAAGAGTTGCGGTGAAACTTTTTCCTGAGCCCATGAAAAAAATGATGCCGTGCTGAAAAATAGAATCAATATTTTTTTCAAATCAATGCTGGATAGTGAACTCACGTGAATGAATCTTGAATGAATTTTTCAAAAATAGAGTCTTATTACCACTAATAGGTTATTGACTTTCACAAAAAAAATTTTACTTTCATTGCCATTATTTAAAACCTAACCCTAAACAATCAATCAATGAAAAAATTACTTTTCTATTCACTCATGCTTTGCATGGCTTCCGGAGTTTTCTACTCGTGCCAGGAAAGCCAGGATGTTGACTCCTTAACAATTTCCAGCGAGGTGCGCGACCAACTTATCCGGCTTGGATTTGATGTGGTGAAGCATCCTCCCATTAATTTTGATAATGGATACCTGGTTGAAGGAGATATTTATTTAACTCCGGCAGACTTGGCCACCATGAAGCCCGGTGGAACAAGAGTGCCTGTGGCCGAGCAGTATTCTACTAACCAGCTGGTGACTGGAACTCCTCGAGTGATCACGATTTACATGCCCACTACTTTTAACTCCACCAATTTCGCTGCACTGGATGAAGCAATCAGGCGTTACAATGCTGAGCAACTTGGTCTCACGCTAACAAGAGTAACAACCAGTTCCGCTGATATTGTTTTCACCCGCCTGTCCAAAGGTGATGAGCGAAGAGGCATTTTGGGTTCTTCCGGATTCCCAACTGCATCAGGTGATCCTTATCCAGAAGTTAAGATGAGTGGTATCCTTCAGTCCACTTATAATATCTCTACCAATGGAATCGCAACCATCATGGCGCATGAACTTGGCCATTGCATTGGCTTCCGTCATACCGATTATTATGATCGCTCTATTAGCTGTGGTGGCGGTACTTCTAATGAAGGAGCCAGTACGGTTGGGGCTAACCTCATTCCCGGAACACCGGCAACAGCAACATTAGCTGCCAAGTCATGGATGTTGGCTTGTACTGATGGCGGAGATAGGCCATTTAACAGTGACGATAAAGTAGCGCTTAACTATTTGTATTAAGAGCGCGCTTTGAAATAAAAAAAATCGCCCCGACTTTTCGGGGCGATTTTTTTTTGCCTTCTGAACTACTCCTTATCCAGGAAAGGATACCGGTAATCAGTTGGTGTTACAAATGTTTCCTTGATCGTGCGCAACGATACCCAGCGCAACAAATTCACTTTTGCCCCGGCCTTATCGTTAGTGCCTGATCCGCGCGCTCCGCCAAAGGGCTGTTGGCCTACTACTGCTCCGGTCGGTTTATCGTTGATGTAAAAATTACCGGCAGCGTTTCTAAGCTTTTGTGTTGCCAGTTCAATGGCATAGCGATCTTTTGAAATGATAGAACCTGTCAATGCATATGGTGACGTTTGATCAACGAGCTCCAATGTCTGTTCAAAGTTTTCAGAGTGATACACATAGATGGTAATCACCGGTCCAAAAATTTCTTCGCACATGGTGAGTGACGATGCATCTTTGGTAACAATGACGGTAGGCTCAATGAAGTAGCCTTTTGATTTATCATACTTACCACCGGCAATAATTTCGTTCATCGGATTCTGCCGAGCCTTCTCAATGTATCCTGTAATCGAGTTAAATGCTTTTTCATCAATCACAGCGTTGATGAAATTTCCAAAATCTTCTGTAGGCCCCATCTTCATGCTGTTCAAATCTTCCAGCAAATGTTTCTTTACCTCTTCCCAAAGGTTAGAGGGAATATAACAGCGAGATGCAGCAGAACATTTTTGCCCTTGGTATTCAAAGGCGCCTCGTGAAATGGCAGTAGAAACTTCTTTTGCATTGGCGCTTTTGTGCACCATGATAAAATCTTTACCACCGGTTTCTCCAACAATGCGCGGATAAGATTTGTATTTGTGAATATTCTCACCAATGGTCTTCCACATATTTTGAAATACGCCTGTACTTCCGGTGAAATGCAGGCCGGCAAAATCTTTGTGTGAGAAAATCACGTCACCGGCATCGGGGCCCGTTACATAAATTAAATTGATCACACCATCAGGCAAGCCTGCTTCTTTCAATACTTGCATGATTACATTGGCAGCATAAACCTGTGTGTTGGCAGGTTTCCACACTACGGTGTTTCCCATCAACGCCATGCACGTGGGCAGGTTGCCAGCAATGGCAGTGAAGTTGAAAGGTGTAAGTGCAAAAGTGAATCCTTCCAACGGTCGGTACTCCATACGGTTCCACACACCGGGAGATGATTCCGGTTGATCGTTATAGATTTCACTCATGAAGTGAACATTGAAACGCAGAAAGTCAATTAATTCACAAGCTGAATCGATCTCTGCCTGAAATGCATTTTTTGATTGCCCCAACATGGTGGCGGCATTAATCTTGTAGCGATAGGGTCCAGCCAAAAGATCGGCAGCTTTCAAAAATATGCTGGCGCGATTTTCCCAACTCAGGTTACCCCACAATTCCTTTGCAGCCATGGCTGCATTGATTGCCTGCTCTACATGTGATTTATCGCCCTCATGAAAATAGCCAAGCACGTGCTGGTGATCGTGGGGCGGTGATAATTTTTTCTTCTTACCGGTACGCACTTCCTCGGCACCAATGTACATCGGTATGTCAAGTTCTTTCGATCGGGCTTCTTCCAATGCTTTTTTCAGTGCGGCCCGTTCTTTTGAGCCAGGAGCGTAGGATAGTACAGGTTCGTTTTTAGGATAGGGTATCTTAAAGAAGCCGAGTGACATAGTGTTTAAATTTAATTGTGGAGATGCAAATTTATAGGAATATATGTTCGTTTCGACTTTGAGGATGGAACAAATTCATCATCGCAACCAGGGCTAAGCCGAAGGGTAGTGTTTCGTAATGTTTGCTTCGACTCCGCTCAGCAAACCATACTCCAGTACCCTAAGCGAAGCCGAAGGGTACTTACAATTCACAAAAGCCCACACAACTCTTTGAGGCTTGTAATCTCATAGTTTACTTCCTGGCCGTGCTTTTCCTTGTGGGGGTTGTAATAGACAGTATCAATCGAGGCATTTTTGGCTCCTTGAATATCGGTGGTCAAATTATCTCCGATCATGATCGTTTCGTGCGCTTTAAATCCATTTTCGCGCAAAGCGTATTCAAAGATTTCTTTTGATGGTTTTTTGTGCTGCGCCTCTTCTGAGGTGATCACCCGTTTAAAGTACTGATCGATTTTTGATGAACTCAATTTGATAGATTGAATTTCGGCAAAACCATTGGTGATGATGTACATCGGGTACTTGGTGTGAAGGTACCGTAATGTCTCTTCAGCATGTGGCATCAGATTTCCTTTCCGTGGAGACTCTTTCACGTAAGCTTCTGAAAGTTGAAGCGAAAGTTCATAGTCGGGCACATTTACTTTCTCCAGTATTTCTTTGAAGCGCTCATAGCGGATCACATCACGGTGAATTAATCCCTGGTCGTATAAAACCCACAGTCGTTTATTGATTTCAGCAAACGTCTGAAGGAAGACAGGCAGATCAGCAGCGCCACGTTCTTTCAATTGGTAATGGGCATACAGTTCACACAGCGTTTCCGTGGAGTTGGTTTCAAAATCCCAGAGTGTATGATCAAGATCGAAAAAAATGCATTGATAGGGCATGTCAGGAATTACTAATGGGTTTTATTTTTAATTTATTCAGCGCGAGCTCACGATTGGTATACAGTGTCTCGAACACTTGCTGATCTTTTTGCAACAGCGTATCGCGCCTTAAAAATTGGAGCATCTGTTTTACAATGTCAAAGACTTCGTCTTTAATTTGGTAGAAAACCCACTGATTGAGTTTTCGCGTGGTGAGAATTCCGGAATTCTTAAGGTAAATGAGGTGTCGTGATGTTTTGGTTTGCGTGAAGTCAAGAATGCGCTCAAGGTCTGAAATGCACATTTCTCCGTTGGTAAGAATGAGGGTAAGAATGCGCAGCCGGGCGGTATCTGAACAGGCCAGGAAGATTTGTGCCCCAAGGTCAATGTTAAAGTGTTTTAATCTCACGAAATAACTTCTTTCGATAATTCGTTGACAAGATAGTAAAACAACCGCTGCTGTATTTATGGAAGAGAATACTCAGGAATCCCTATCTTTGTGACCCATCAATGTGTGTATTTGTGATGCGCAAAAACTTTGAATTTGTTTTTTTTGGAATAATCATTCTCATGGTGGCTTTTGCCCCCTCGGGGCAGGCTCAGCAAAAGAGAAAAATCGTACAACTCTCGGGGATTATTGTTGGCTCAGATAGCACCTCAGGAGTATTGCCCGGTGTGCACGTGTACGTTCCCAAAGCCGGGTATGGCACCAGCACCAATTCGGCAGGATTCTTTTCCATGCCCGCAGTGGTGGGTGATAGTGTGGTCATCAGCGCGGTGGGTTATGTGCGTCAGCATTACATCGTGCCCAATTCCGGTAATGAATTTTTGACGTTGATGATTGAAATGGTTCAGGATGTTACTTACCTGAAGGAATTCCAGATCATGGCGTTGCCTACAGAAGAGATGTTTAAAGAGGCTATCCTGGCCCTCAATATTGACTTTGATCAAAATGGCATTGATAAGAAAAACCTCAATGCCGAATTGCTTGCGCTGATGCTGCGCACCACGCCTATGGATGGTGCTGCAAACTACCGATATTATATCGATCAGTGGTCTACCTCGGCCAATGATAAATTTCAGCCACGGATGAATCCTTTTTTGAATCCTTTCAACTGGGCACGATTTATTCGCGACTTGAAGCATAATAAAAAATAGCGTTAAGATCTCTTTTCGATTTCACATTGTGCGATTTTCATTATTATTGCACCCTGTTTTCGCAAAAGAGCAAAAACATGGAGTTCGGGGTGTAGCGCAGCCCGGTTAGCGCATCACGTTAGGGACGTGGAGGTCGGATGTTCGAATCATCTCACCCCGACATTTTTCAAGCTGCTGTGAGGCAGCTTTTTTTTGGGCTATGGTGGGGCTTCCAAATTGCAAACTTCCTGACAATTTTTCCCTTGTTTTTTCCCAACTTAGCGTGCCATGAGTCAGTCAAAACCTCCTGATCCTAATGACATGCTCCGCATTATTTCGGAGGGCACGGCTTCTGTGGTGGGTGGCGATTTCTTCAAATCTCTTGCATATCATATTATCGTCACTACGGGCATTCGCTATGCGATTGTTACAGAGTGTGCCGATGATAGTAAGAAGCGTGTGCGCACGTTGGTTTACATAGAACACGACAGCTTCCTCGACAATTTTGAATATGACCTCACGGGAACGCCCTGCGAGATTGTGATGAAGGGGGAAAATTATTATTGCACTGCCGATCTCGATGCATTTTTTCCGAAAGAGGAGGGAGTTAAATCATACTTTGGTGTGCCCATTTACTTAAGCAATGGCGAAGTGATTGGCCACGTGGCAATTTTTGATACGAAGCCGATGACGGTGACGGAACAGCAGATGAACATTCTGAAAATTTTTGCTTCGCGTGCAGGAGCAGAAATCGAGCGAAAGCGAAAGGATGAAATCATCAACTCAAATATGCATCGTTACAAGAACATATTTGATTTTTCTCCTGTGGGGTTGTGCGAAGAAGATTTTTCGGAAGTAAGAAGGTATACCGATTCATTAAAACAAAAATTTGATAAGGATCTGAAATCAATTTTTGACGAGTATCCGGATGAAGTCTTTAATAGTTGGAAGCGTGTGAAGCGACTTAGGGTGAACAGGGCACAATTGCAGGTTTTTGATGTGGACACTGAAGAGGAATATGCCCAATACCTGCAGGAGACCTACATGCCCTTGCCTGCCAAGATGTTGATCATCACGTTTGATAGTGGTGTAAAAGTTTTTGAACGCGAAACGGAAATCATTTCCAAAACCGGAAGGCGCAAAATGCTTAAAGTGAAACGCGTGATCATGTCAGAGGCTCCTGGCGATTGGTCGCGATCACTTATTTCGTGTGTGGATATTACTCAACTAAAGTCTGCACTTGAAGAAGTTCAATCACTAAAGGAAAAGCTGGAAGCTGAAAATATTTACCTGCAGCAAGAAATAAAACTTGAACATAACTTCGAAGAGATTGTAAACAAGAGTGATGTTTTTCGCAAAGTGCTGGAAAAAATTGAACAAGTGGCCGATACGGATGCTACGGTGCTGATCTTAGGAGAATCCGGTACGGGAAAGGAATTGATTGCACGCGCCATCCACAGCGTAAGTAAACGTGCTAAGCGTCCCTTAGTAAAAGTAAATTGTGCAGCACTGCCGGCAAACCTGATTGAGAGTGAATTGTTCGGTCATGAAAAGGGCGCATTCACCGGTGCGCTAACGCAAAAAATAGGAAGATTTGAATTAGCCGATGGAGGAACGTTATTCCTGGATGAGATTGGTGAGATGCCGCTTGACCTTCAATCGAAATTATTGCGTGTGTTACAGGAGGGTGAATTTGAGCGTGTCGGGAGTTCAAAAACAATCAGGGTAGATGTGCGTGTGATCGCAGCAACTAATCGTGATTTGGAAAACTCGGTGAACGAAAAAGAGTTTCGGGCCGATTTGTATTATCGCCTCAATGTATTTCCTATTTATTCACCGCCTTTGCGCGATCGTAAAGAAGATATTCCTGTGCTGGTGAATCACTTTTGTAAAAAATATGGAGTGAAGTTTGGCAAGAAAGTAACCTCTGTATCAAAACAAGTGTTGGATGTGCTGATGGCTTATCATTGGCCGGGTAATGTGCGTGAACTTGAAAACCTGATTGAAAGAGGATTGATTGTTTCTAAATCAAATGTGCTCGAAGCTGGCGATTGGTTGCCAAAGCTTGATCGCAAGGAAATTGTTTCTCAAACAAAGGAAAATGCTCCTTCAAAAATTCAGGATTCCAGAAGCATGGAGAATATTGAGCGTGACCATATTCTGAAGGTGCTTCAGAAAACGCAATGGAAAATTCGGGGCGATGATGGTGCCGCAAAAATCCTGGAGCTAAACCCAACAACATTAGAAGCAAGGATGAAGAAACTGGGCATCATGAGGCCAAAGTAATCCAGTTATCATTTTTTGTCAGGATTCATATTGAGAAAATCCGCGATCCTCCTTGTCGGATTAAAACAACGATAATTGCATTTCTACGCTGGTAGAAGGAGCCTTCCTGGCAATAACTTGATTTCGGATGTGATATAGCCGGGACTCTTTGTGCCGGGAGGCCACAATTATTTTTGTATCACCCGCATGAGGTTCAAACGCATCGCGCACAAGTTGTGGTGAGTTGTTTTCCCGCGATAGGTGCGACAAAAATAAATGACTCAAAAATTCTGAACGATGTTCTAAAAACAACTGAAGCGCCTGTGCATTCGAAAGGTGACCGTGTGTTCCGCGAATTCTTTCTTTAAGCGGATACGGATAGCTTCCATTCATTAATTTATCTTCATCATAATTCGATTCGAGAAATACGGCATGGCATTGCTTAAAATTGGAGATCACATGCTTATCCAGTGAACCAATGTCGGTGAAGACGCCCACCGTTACGTCATTGTTTTTAATGATGAAACTGTGCGGATCGCTGGCATCATGCAGTTTGGGAAAGCCGGTGATGTTCATCGTTCCGATCGTTACGGGTTCATAGGCTTTGAAAGGCTTCACCGACTCATCGTGTAATTGAACATTGCTGAATTGACGGGTGAGTGGTGTGATGTAAACGGGCAGTTTGTATTTTTTTGAAAGAGAAGCTACTCCGTGAATATGATCGCCATGCTCGTGCGAAATAAAAATTGCTTTTAGTTTTCGCACGGATAGCCCCAGTCGTTTAATTCTTTTCTCTGTTTCGCGGCAGGAAATTCCAGCGTCAATCAGCACAGCATCGTCATGATTGCTGAGGTAATAGCAATTACCGTTGCTTCCTGAATTGAGTGATGCAACAAAAAGAGACATGCTCAAATGTCAAGTTCAAAGTTCAGATTCCAAACCAGAAATTTGAATTTATTTCTTTCGCTTTCTGAAAAGAATGAACAGGAGTGTGCTAATGCCTAGTAAATAAGGATAATACAAATTGCGAAGCACGTCTATTGGTGATATGATGTAAGCGGCAGCAGCCAGGGCCGCCAGCATTTGTGCACCATAGGGAAGAAAACCCTGGACAAAACATGAAATGGTATCGAGGATTGAAGCACTTCTACGAGGATCAATCTCATTTTTATCAACAATATTTTTTGCAAGCGGGCCTACTATTAATATCGTAATCGTGTTGTTGGCAATGGCAGCATTAACAAATGCAGTGAGTGTGGCAATGCCTAACTCTCCACCGCGTGGTGTTTTGATCCACCGCGAAACATGGAAGAGTATAAAATCAATTCCGCCATACAACCTAATCAAACCCACAATGCCTCCAATCACCATGCAGGTAAGGCTTAGCTCGAACATTCCGGCCATACCATTATTCATGGCACTAAGCGATTGCCAGAAATCAATGCTGCCAGTAGCAAGTCCAACAATAAATGTAAAGATGATGCCGAGTACTAAAACCCAAATTACATGCAGCCCCATCAAGGCTGTTATTAAAATAAAAATGTATGGAAGAATTTTAATCAGAGAATACGTTCGTTCATCCGCAAACCCAGCGCTGTCGGGCAACGATCCCGCGAAAGCGTAAATCAAAAACGTAATGATGGCCGGTGGCAGTGCAATCCAAAAATTCACTTTGAATTTATCCAGCATTTCCACTCCTTGCGTGCGCGTTGCCGCGATGGTGGTATCAGAAATCATCGAAAGGTTATCACCAAACATGGAGCCGCCAACCACTGCGCCCAAGCTGATCCCCAATGTACCGGGTACCGATTCATTGATTCCAACGGCAATGGGAGCAAGGGCTACCACTGTACCAACGGATGTTCCCAACGAGAGCGAAATAAAACATGCTGTTAAAAATAAACCTCCAATCAAAAGACTCGGTGAGATGTAGGAGAGTGCAAAATTTACGGTCGATTCCACGGCTCCAATACTTTTTCCTAATTCCGCGAAAGCGCCAGCCAGCAAGAAGATGAGAATCATCAGCATGATGCCTGAGTCTCCCGCACCTTTTGAAAACTCCTCAATCTTATCGTGAAAAGTTTTTGAAGGATACAGCAGGAAGCCGATCATGGCCGAGAACAGAAACGCCACAAGAATTGGCATTTTGTAGAAGTCGTTCAGGATTAGGGAAGTGACCAGGTACACCATCAAAAAAACGATGAGCGGTGTAAGGGCCAGAAAGTTGCCGCGTTTCAGTTCCATGCGTGAGAATTAAGTTGCTAAGATAACGGCACGGAGGGAATGCCTGTTACCTTCAAGCATAAATAGAAAGGAATAAAAATTACTTTCGATCGTTTGCGGAAAGTTGCTCAGCAATTTTTCGATAAAGTTCTACCTCGATGTCATGAAAAAGGCCATGATCATTTTTGTAGTGATAGTTGGAGGAAAGTTTTACAATCACCATATCCATATCAGGGTCTACATATATAAATTGAGTATAGATGCCTTGCGCGTTGAACTCATCTTTTGCGCCAAACGGTATCCACCACTGAAAGCCATAGCCCTCTTCTAATTCTGCGGAAGCGCGCTTGCCGGGCATCAGGTGAGGAGCATCGGGTGTTACGGACGCGCGCACCCAGGCTTCGGGCACGAGTTGTTTGCCTTGCCAGCGGCCGGAATCTAAAAATAATTGGCCCACCTTTGCATAGTCGCGGGCGGTGGCATTTAATCCACCAATGGCGAATTCCATTCCTGCCTTATCAATGATCCAATATGCTTCCGACTCCGCACCGATCTGCGACCAAAGTTTTTCATTCATGTATTCCGTAATCGATTTTCCGGTAGCGGCCACCAGTATCATTCCTAAAACTTGTGTGTCGATGCTCACATATAAATTATAAGTGCCCGGCTGGCGAGTTCTTTTTAGTCGCTTAGCAAAATCACGCATGGGCATTCCCAGTGCAAAGTAACGGCCCATCACATTGATGTCGGATTTAAAATCACCATAGTCTTCGTTAAAGCCCACTCCGGATGACATTTGCAGAACATCTTTGATGCGCACACCGTCATAACCTGTTCCGGCAAAGTCGGGCAGGTAGTCTGTTACGGTTTGTTCAATGCTTTCGATTTTCCCTTCTTCAATGGCAATGCCGATCAATGCAGAGATCACCGACTTTGACATCGACCATGAGATGTGATGATCTTGTGCGGTAAAGCCGTTGCTATAGTTCTCATATAATATAGTGTCATGGCGAATGATCAGCAGCGCATCCGTAAGCGTATAGTCAAGATAATTTTTTGTGTTAAGGATGGAGTCTTTGTAAATAAAACTTTCGGGCAATGATATGGGTTGTGTCTTCACCGGAAACTGAAAAGATGTCTCTGGCTTGGGAACGGTAGTGGTATTGAAAATATTTTTAATGCCGCGGAAGTTGGCCGAGATGTTTTCTGCTTCAAAGAAGGTGAGCACCTTATACAGCTGATACGCCTCTTGCCGGTAGAATAACACAACAACCAGTACCAACAAGCCTATTAATCCCAACAGGCCCAGCAGAATTTTTTTCAAAATTTTCATACGCAATAATTTTATCTTTTTTCTTGCCATAAATTAGGCGTCAGGCGGCTCGATTGAAAAATGTAAACAGCGGTCAGGCGCCTGTTAGTTAAGTTTTGGCAAGACTCTTATAGTTTAATGTGTTTTCAGTAACATAATCTGTTAAGATAGACAGTTTTGTCGTATTGAAAAACCTTCAACTGCCTCTGCCGGAGTGAGGCACTAGTCATCACCATTCAAATCACTCACATCCTGTTCTTGTAAAAAGCATTGGGCTGCCAAAAGCTTTTCAATACCTTATCCGATAAAAATTTTCTGCTGTGATGAAAAAACATTTTGCGCTTTTATTCTTACTGATTGGCTTTGTATTTCAAGTCGAAGCACAAACCACTGCCTCTTATGACGCTGGTTATTTTGATAAACTGAAGTGGCGCAATATCGGTCCGCAGCGCGGTGGCCGCTCGCTTGGTGCAGCCGGTTCACCTGGTCGTATCAATGAATACTACTTTGGTGCAACAGGAGGCGGGCTTTGGAAAACAACGGACGGAGGACAGGAATGGGAGCCTGTAACAGACGGAAAGATTTCATCATCATCGATCGGTGCTGTGGCAGTCGCAGAAACTAACCCGGACATTGTATATATCGGTGGAGGCGAAACGCAACTTCGCGGAAGCATTACCCAGGGTGATGGTGTTTACAAAACCACCGATGGAGGCAAAACATGGCGGCACCTGGGGCTGAAGGAAACTCAGGCGATCTCACGCATTCGCATTCATCCTACAAATCCTGATATCGTGTATGTAGCGGCATTAGGTCACCCTTATGGTGATAATGAAGAACGTGGCGTTTTCAAATCCATTGATGGCGGCAATACGTGGAAAAAAGTTTTGTATGTGAGTCCAAAGGCAGGAGCCGCTGACTTAATTATTGATCGCACTAATCCGAAGATTTTATATGCTTCCACGTGGCAAGTGTATCGCAAAACATGGAAGATGTGGGGCGGTGGCCCTGATTGCAAATTATGGAAATCAGAAAACGGAGGGGAGACCTGGACAGAGCTTACAAAAAATCCAGGCATGCCCGATGGGCCACTCGGAAAAATCGGAATCACCGTATCGCCTGCAGACAACCGCAGGCTGTGGGCAATCATAGAAGCGAATGATGGCGGTGTGTATCGCAGCGATGACGCAGGTGCTACCTGGAAGAAAACAAATGACGAACGCAAACTACGCCAACGTGCTTTTTATTATTCACGCATTTATGCCGATCCGTTTGATCGCGAAACAGTTTATTGTTTGAATGTCGATTTTTGGAAATCTACGGATGGAGGTGTCAAATTTGATCAGGAAATAAAAGTGCCACATGGCGATAATCACGACCTATGGATTGATCCTAACAATCCTTTGCGAATGATTAGTGCCAACGATGGTGGCGGCTGCGTTTCTGTAAATGGTGGCAAGAGTTGGACGGAAGAAGATTACTGCACTACACAATTTTATCACGTGACCACCACCAACCATGTGCCGTATCATGTTGCGGGTGCCCAGCAAGATAATTCAACCATTGCTGTCCCCAGCGATGACTGGAGTCATATGAATGAACTAGGGGAGTGGGGCTACGATGTGGGCGGTGGTGAAAGCGGCTACATCGCTTCGCATCCTAATCATCCGGAAATTTATTATGCCGGTAGTCAGGGAGCATTGCTCACGCGCAAAGATGTAACCACCGGGCAAACGCGCGATATTCAAGTGTATCCAAGATTTTTTTCTGGTGAACCTGCCAGCTCATTGCCCGAACGGTGGCAGTGGACCTATCCCATTGTGTTTTCGCCTAAGGATGCCAGTATGCTGTTCACGTGCTCGCAACACGTATGGCGAACTACCAACGATGGACAGAGTTGGGAAAAAATTAGCCCTGATTTAACCTATGCCGATCCGGAAACACTTGGGCCTACCGGTGGTGAGATCACAAAAGATATGAACGGGCCTGAAATTTATGCGACCGTGTTTGCACTCGCTCCGTCAAATCATGATGTGAACACCATTTGGGCAGGCTCCGATGATGGCAGAATTCACATTACCCGAGATGGTGGCAAGAAATGGACAGACATCACTCCTAAAGAACTGCCGAAGCATTCGGTGGTGGCGATTATTGATGAATCAAAACATTCACCGGGCACAGCATACGTGGCAGCCTTTCGCTACCAGGTAGATGATCGGCAGCCTTATGTTTTTCGCACGCGTGATTTTGGAAAGACGTGGACAAAAATTGTGACGGGAATTAAGGATGGACATTTTGCGCGCGCTGTGCGCGAAGATCATGTTCGTGCCGGGCTCCTGTTTTTAGGAACGGAGCATGGCGCCTATGTTTCTTTCAATGCAGGTGACAATTGGCAGCCGTTGCAATTGAATTTACCCGACACTCCCATTCGCGATCTGGTAATCAAAGACAATGATGTAGTACTGGGCACGCATGGTCGTGGCTTTTGGATTTTGGACGACATTCAGCCACTGCGCCAGCTCACACCAGAGTTGATGAAACAAAATGTTATTCTCTTTCAACCGGGCGATGCTATTCGTGGTGTTTACGATGCTACGTTTCAATATTATTTAAAAAGCAAGGTTGATTCGGTGGTGATTGAAGTGCTGGATGCGGAAGGAAAACAAATCAGAAAATTTGTTGGGAAAAAAGCGGAAGAAAAACCAGAAGCAGGTGATTGGTTCGGCCGTGGCGAATCAAAGCCAACGAATGCAGTCGGATTGAATACCTTCAATTGGAATTTGCGATATGCGGGTGCCACGGTATTTGAAGGGATGATCATGTGGGGTGCCCGGCCGCAAAATGGACCAAAAGCTCCGGTTGGAAAATATCAGGTGAGGCTTACGGCTGGCGCCTACACACAAACATATGCTTTCCAGGTCAAAATGAATCCTAATGTGAAGGGTGTAACGGAAGCAGATTTGAAAGAGACATTTGACCTTGCGATGAAAATTCGTGATCGTGAAAGTGCTGCGAATCAGGCGGTGATTGACATTCGCAAAACGCGTAAAAAAATTGAGGAAGCACTCAAGCAGACCACCGATGCTGCGATAGTAACCAGCGGCAAAGAATTGATTGCACGCATCACTGTCATTGAAGAGGATTTGTATCAGACAAAAAACAGAAGTGGACAAGATCCGCTCAACTTTCCGATTAAACTCGGCAATCGCATCTCAGCGGTGCGCAGAAGTTTGGAAACAGGAGAGGGCAAACCTACAGCCGGTGTTTATAAAGTGTTTGACGAATTATCAAAAGAACTGGATGGCCACCTCACCAAGCTGAATGCAATTGTTGCTGGTGAACTGCCATCCTTGAATCAAAAGTTGAATTTGAATAAGTAGAGGTCACTTCAAAATAATAGGTGCCGTCATTGCGATGGAGGAACGACTGAAGCAATCCCCACTTTACCTTAGATTTGGGGATTGCTTCACTTCGTTAGCAATGATGTAAATTTTTGAAGAGCTATTCACGTGAAATTATTTATTGAAAGATGTGATTCACTTTTGATAGAACATTGATTTATCCAATCGCTCATTCACTTTGCCTTTTTTCTTTTCTTCCTGATATTTTTCCATCCCTCTCGCAATGGCATCTTCTAAGTTTTTTGTCTCCGCCTCAAGTTCTTGTATGGTGAACGATTCTGAAGGTTTTTTAGTCATCATCTTTAATATTTTGCTCATTTTCTTGGGATCATTCGGATTAATAGGGTTCAATTTTACTGCCGCCTTTACAGCTCCCATCTTGACAATGGCTTCGATAAAATAAATTTTCCCTGCTTCTACCTCTGCCTCAATGAAATCTCGGTTTTCTGATCTCGCCCAAAATAAGTGTCGTCCCGGCTCACATTCATACCGGATGTATTTCGGCCCATTGAATTTTCCAATCAACGCGGTACTATCAAAATAACTGAAGTTAATGGCAAAGCCAAGGCTGCTTGGTCTTGCAAAGTAAACAACAGCTTTGCCGGGCGGAGCTGGTTCGATGGCTTGTGCTACGGCAGTATCAGCAATTATTGAGAATAATACGGCAACCAATATTTGTCTTTTCATTTTAGATTGTTGGTTTGTGAAAACGTTAACGTAAGCGTGTGTGAAAGTAGAAAATGTTGTTGAAAAGAGCTAGTGTTATTTTTCTACCCGCTGTCAGATGCTTTGACCGAAGGTCAATAAGTTATTATCGGGGTCGAGTAGAGAAAATTCACGTTGCCCCCATGGTTTTATCTCTAAATCCCCTGCTGGGTGAATCGGAACATGCTGAGAAATGAGTTGTTGGTAGAACGAATCAATGTCGTTAGTGCGGATGTATACCTGGCCATAGTTTTCTTTTGGGTTCAATGTTTTGAATTCAAAGAAATGAATTTGGATGTTGTCCTTTTTAATCATGAGATAGCCATCAAAATCAGCGCTACTAACCTCCACAAAGCCAAGCTTATTTAGATAGTAGTCACGCGTTATGGATTTATCGCGCATCGGGAGTTTGGGATGGATTTCGGTAAGCATGATTTTTTCGTTTAAATGACGTTGATTTTTTTGCTTTGCTTGTGGTTGGTTTCACAGGCCATTTATATTAGATCTCTCGACTCAGCTCATGTTGGAGTTCTTCTCCAACATTTTTGAGGCCGCTATTTATGCTAAACTCGTTTGCCGTAGATAACATCAGCAAAGGCTAGGCTGATGTTAGTCTACTTAGTCCAAACCTAGATATTTTCTAAATTCTTCAACTGTCCCATGAACTGAATCAGGAACTGTTGGTGTCAAAACTAGTGAGTATTCCTCGGAGATATTTCCATTTCTTCTTTCGATTATCATTTGTTTGAGTTCAGAATGGAATCGGTTTATTTCGTCAATAAACATAATTTTAGTCCATCCTTTTAGATTACTTTTTACATGTTGTAACTCTTCAGGAGGATTTATACTGTATAGGTCATATTCAATATTTAGAAGCTCCTTGCAAAGTAGTACGTATCTTTCAACTGCATTTTTTATTTCAATTGGTTTCCCTGCAACTCCAGGCGGCCCAAAAGCTTGTACTAAATTGTCCAAACACTTGCTAAAGTGCTGTGTGAACTCGCTTATATTAATTGTCGCAGTCTGAAACCAATTAAAAAATTCGAGTCCAGTCAAAGTTCTCAGACGCACAATAGCCAGGTTGTTGTCTAGTTCTTCGTAACTTTTATTTATTTCAATTAGCCTGTAGCCAAGTAGTTCAGCGGCAAATAAATATTCCCAGCCCACCTTTCTCTCTATAACAATTTGCTTAATAAATTTTGGCTCAGCCTGAATATCTGCAAGATTCTCGTATACGAAATCCTTTAGAATTTCCCTTACCCGATTGCAAAATGGTGCAAGACTGGCTAGTAAGTTACCGTCTTCGCGGTCGTTATTATATGTACCAGGGGTAATTCCTAATAGGTCAGTTGGTAAATGGAGTCTCTCAATTGTCCTCGGCACTAAGAAAAATACCCGTTCCTTTCCAATCCTACCTATGAATAAACCTAGCTCAAAAATCAAGTTGTCTCTAACTGTGTCGTAATTAGTATTTCTTATTTGAGTTACATCATCTGGATGAAATACAAAAATTGCAAAGTCGAATTTGTCAAGTGATGAGATTAAAGAGTCTAGTGAACTTGTTGAGAGCTTAAAAATTCCTTGGGTCCAAACAGTCACCTGTCCGTCTCTGTCCAAGTTCTCTTGAATTGCATACGCAATGTCAAGACGTTCAGTTGAAGAACCAATAAAAATTCGTGGTCTCATATTTTTTTTAGCGCATTGTTACCACCAACGCCCAAATATATGCCCCAATATACCCCCAATTTTCTAACTCCAATTGTTTTCTAAACCTCCAAAATATTGGAGATATACCTCCAATTAGTTTGCTTGTGGTCGGTGTTGTCACCGACCACTTATATTGCATCATTCGAATAAACCAAAGGGATTAACATTTCTGTGTTTTTTGCCAAGCCTTTAAGCCTGCCGTTAGTTCGGTCGGTGACAACACCGACCGAAGGTAAAATGTTTTGAATTCAAAGAAATGAATTTGGATGTTATCTTTTTTAATCATGAGATAGCCATCAAAATCAGCGCTACTAACCTCTACAAAGCCAAGCTTATTTAGATAGTAGTCACGCGTTATGGATTTATCGCGCATCGGGAGTTTGGGATGGATTTCGTTAAACATTTTTTTTCGTTTAAATGGCGTTGATTTTTTTGCTTTGCTTGTGGTCGGTGTTGTCACCGACTACTTATATTGCATAATTCTCGGCCCATGTTGGAGTCCTTCTCCAACATGTTTCGGTGTGCCGCTATTTATACTAAAATCGTTTGCCAGTTAAGAACACCGGCAAAGGCTATTTTTTTTTGATTATTGAGCTACTCATGTTTTGATCTGGTTTGCTTTCCAATCTCTTGTCTCATAAGCGACAATTAATGCAAGACTAAGAGCAGCAAAGCTGCCCGTTAGCGCAAAAATCAAATAGTTGGTATAGTCAATCATGTAGTAGATAAACATTGCAAGCAAAAATTGTATTACCCCAATCCCAAAAGTATTGGATGTTAAGTCTGGTTTTCTTTCATTTTCGTTTTCTTGCCATATAACCCAGTGAACGACAAATATGATAGCATGAAATCCAGCTAGCCCCCATGTCAGGTCTGCAGTGTAATAGCCGTCACCATAGAGCTTTAATAGTTCAATACCGCGTATGGATTTGATGAACTCAAAATTCAACCACTCGAAGGAATAGTTGGAGACACAGATCAATGCGTAGGTGATCGCGATAATCAGGTGAAAGAGGCCTGCAAAAATGCAATGTTGTGCTACTGAGATTCTCATGGAAGTTTGACCTTATGGTTCCGCAATTATTGCCATCACCGGCAAAGGCTAAAGTTAGTATGTCCATTGAATTTGTCCGCGAGGAGAATATGTTTGAATCCCATCAGCCCTCTTTTTTAGCAAATCAGATGTCCACAAGAAATGGATAAATCTTTCGAGAGCTTCTTTGTTGTTCATCAAAAGTATCCTTTGCTCAATTTTTTTAAAGTATTCGGTAGATTCCTTCCCTCCACCTATAAAATACTGTGAGATCATTCCGTCAGACCTGTACGTCATTCTAAACAAAATACCTCCGGAGACTCTTTTATTGATTTTAGTATCTAGTCCCTGAATAAGTTTGATAAAGCTTTTTAATAAATCCGGATTGAGTTTAAAAAAATTCATTCCCAATGAGTCTGAAGCTACCGGTTGCTTACTTGAAATTATAAACCCTAAATCGGTTCCACCTGTGTTCCCAATATTATCAAATCTCAAAATGTCAACTTTGTCATCTTTTCCGTCATCGAATCTTGTGTAATTTATTATAGAGTCTGCTGAAATGTCTCCTCGATAAATTATGTCAAAGCCATGCTTTACAGACTTTAATTTATATTCTTGTCCAGTTGCGCTTAAACTGCTTAGTAAAAAAAATACTATAATCTCCTTTTTCACTTTCTTGTTTTTTTTAACACCCATGGCTACCAACGCCCAAATATATGCCCAATATACCCCCAATTTTCTAACTCCAATCGCTTACTAAACCTCCAAAATATTGGAGATACGCCTCCAATTAGTTGGAGATTGGGTGATTTTGGAGATCTAAGAAATTAAATCAAAATATTGTTCATCAGGTAGTTACCGGCATTGGCACGGTGGTTGGAATGGGCCACTACACAAAACAATTACCCCACCATGGAAACAAAGATTGAAACAATAGACACCGAGCAGTTTGTAAATCGCATCGTGCTCAACAAAGCGGATGCGCTTGTAAAAATCAGTTCGGCCTGGAGCGGTGCCGGTCAAATGCTCTGCCACACGCTGCAAGATCTGGCTCTCCGCTATGCCGACAAAGTAGATTTCTTCAGTATCGATTACGATGCCAATGCAGTACTCAGTGCAACGTATCGGGTAGAGGCTGTGCCCACCATACTTTTCTTTAAGCGTGGCACTCTGGTGGACAAACTTTCAGGCCTCACACATCGCGCCATCATCAGTCATAAAATTAATCAGCTCATCGAATCATAAAAACCTTAAATCAACAATCAGTATGGAAACCAAGAATTTTTATCTCAAATCATTTCAACTGGCACACAACCTGTCGGAATCGCAAATGAACGAACTAAGCTCCTCCATGCTTCAGAAGGAAGCCAAGCGTGGTCAAGTGGTGTACGCCAAAGGTGGCGAGAAAAAAGTGTTTCTATTAGTAAGCGGAAAAGTGAAAATCTCCGAGATCAATCCTTCCGGTGACGAAATGATCAAAGAACTTGTGGTAGCAGGCGAACTCTTTGGTGATATTCTGCTAAGCTACGAAGGCCCCAATTATGAGTATGCGGAAGTAATTTCAGAGCGTGCAATTTATTATGCCATCGGTCAGGATCAACTGGCCTCACTGATGCGCAGCAACTATTCGCTAACGATGAACTACATGGCGAAGGTGAGTGAAAAATTCAAGAGCCTGGAGAATCGCTACATCAACATGGTTACCAAAGATGTAAAGGCGCGCCTCATCTATTGCTTCAAAGAATGGGCACGCAAAGAGGGAAAAAAGCTGGGCGATAAAATCATTGTGAAGAATTCACTCACTCATAACGATTTAGCCAACATGATCTCCACCTCGCGCCAGACAGTAACTGTAATTTTAAATGAACTGAAGGAAGCTGGTGAAATCAATTACAATCGCAGAGAAATTGAATTCTCTTCGCTGATGCTGGCAAGTTAAATCGGCAGCAACAGAAAGATTGCCGACAATCAGTAAATTAGGAGTGAATCAATTTTGAGCTTTTTAAGGTTAACGCGATTATGATTATTAAAACAAAAAAATTACAAGGGCAGGTTGCCATCGTTACAGGCGCAAGCTCCGGCATTGGGGCTGGCGTGGCCAAGGCCCTTGCCAATGAAGGCGCAACGGTTATCATCAACTATGTGAGCGGACCCGATAAGGCCGAAAAGGTGTTGGATGAAATAAAGTCAAAAGGTGGAGATGGTTTTTGCATAAAAGCCGATGTAAGCAATGAGAAAGAAGTGGTGGATATGTTTCAACTGGCGAATAAACGCTATGGCACCGTGGATATTCTCGTGAACAATGCCGGTTTGCAAAAAGATGCAAAGTTTCATGAGATGACGCTGGAGGAGTGGAACCATGTGATCAACATCAACCTCACCGGTCAGTTCCTTTGTTCGCGCGAAGCGATCAAGGAATTTTTGAGAAGAGGAATTGTGGAGAGCCGCTCCAAGTCTGCCGGAAAAATTATTTGCATGAGTTCGGTACATGAAGTGATTCCCTGGGCGGGCCATGCCAACTATTCGGCATCGAAAGGAGGCGTAATGATGCTGATGAAAACCATGGCACAGGAGTATGCTCCTCAAAAAATCAGGGTAAACAGTATTGGCCCTGGCGCCATCCGTACGCCCATCAACCATGCGGCCTGGCAAACACCGGAAGCCTACAATCAACTATTGAAATTGATTCCCTCCAAGCGCATAGGCGAAGCCGATGATATTGGTGGTGCAGCCGTTTGGCTGGCATCCGATGATTCGGAGTATGTGAATGGAATCACATTATTCGTAGATGGCGGTATGCTGCTCTACCCTGGATTTGAAGATAATGGGTAACTTCGAACGGAGATGTGAAAGGTGAGACCTGAAAAAAGTGAGGCACACCTGAGGAATCCAACTACATGCTACTTGAAACTTACTACTTGCTTCTATTAAAATATGACTGAAGAACGAAAGCGCCTTACGGAAGACCGTGACAAGATTAAAAATTGGCGAAAGTTTGGGCCTTATCTCACCGAACGTCAATGGGGCACCGTGCGCGAAGATTATAGCCCTCATGGCAACGCATGGGAATTCGTTTCGCATGATGCTGCGCGTAGCAAAGCTTATCGGTGGGGCGAAGAGGGAATTGGAGGGATTAGTGATGACAAACAATTGCTGAATTTTTCTGTGGCGCTATGGAACAAGAAAGATCCCATTATTAAGGAGCGCATGTTTGGCCTTACGGGAAACGAAGGTAATCATGCCGAGGACTGCAAAGAGCATTACTATTACCTCGACAGCACTCCCACGCATGCCTACATGAAAATGTTGTATAAATATCCGCAAGAAGAATTTCCTTATGCACGCCTGGTGGAGGAGAATAGGCGAAGAGGAAAACTGGATCCTGAATTTGAATTGATCGATACCGGGATCTTTGATGGCAACCGGTACTTTGATGTATTTATTGAATACGCAAAAGCAGATGAACATGACATTCTCATCAAAATCACCATCCACAACCGCGGTTCTGAAGAAGCTTCTTTGCATGTGCTTCCTCACGTTTGGTATCGCAATACTTGGTCATGGGGCTATGACGATTATAAGCCAGAGATGTACCGCGATGATGCCGGTATTATTAAAATCAACCATCGCGACCTTGGCAATTATTATTTATACGCAGAAGGAAAGTGCGAAGCGCTTTTTTGCGACAATGAAACCAACACAGGCCGCCTTTACAATTATCCGCAGCCGGGTGCCTTCAAGGATGGTATAAACGATTACCTCATTCATCGTGCCGATTCATTGCATAAAATCCCGAAAGGAACAAAAGCAGCACTTAATTATGAGGTGAAGATTAGCGCGGGGAAATCCAAAACGGTTAAGCTTAGACTTTCAGCAAAATTCAATAATGACCCGTTTGGCGATCATGACAAAATCTTTGACACACGATTAAAAGAAGCGGATCAGTTTTTTGCGGATTTACAAAAGAGCATCAAGGATGAAGACAAAAAAGAAATTCAGCGACAGGCCATTGCCGGCATGTTGTGGAGTAAACAATTTTTCTTTTACGATGTGGCTAAATGGCTGAAGGGCGACCCCGCACAGCCTGAGCCACCGCCTCAACGCAAGTTTGGTCGCAACCGTGAGTGGACGCATCTGAATAATGCCGATATCATTTCCATGCCCGATAAGTGGGAGTATCCGTGGTATGCTGCATGGGATTTGGCTTTTCACACCATACCCATCGCGATGGTTGATCCTGAATTTGCAAAACATCAATTGTTGTTACTCACCAAAGAATGGTACATGCATCCCAACGGACAATTGCCCGCGTATGAATGGGCCTTTGGCGATGTAAATCCTCCTGTGCACGGATGGGCGTCATGGCGTGTGTATAAGATTGATCAAAAGCTTCAGGGTAAGGGAGACCGAAAATTTTTGGAAGAGGTATTTCACAAACTGTTGTTGAATTTCACCTGGTGGGTAAATAAGAAGGACAACAACGGAAATAATATTTTTCAAGGTGGCTTTTTAGGAATGGATAACATTGGTGTGTTTGATCGCAGCGCACACCTTCCCACGGGGGGCTATATTGAGCAGTCGGATGGCACCAGTTGGATGGCGATGTTTACCTTGAACATGATGCGCATGGCGCTTGAGCTGGCAAAGGAAAACCCAACCTATCAAAGTTTAGCCACAAAGTTTTTTGAACACTTTCTTTACATCGCTGATGCGATTTCAAATGAAGGCATTGATTTGTGGGATGAAGAAGATGAGTTTTTTTACGATGTGCTGCACACCCCTGACGATCGGAGAACGCCCATGAAAATTCGGTCGATGGTGGGGTTGATTCCTCTCTTTGCGGTAGAAGTCCTGGACGAAGAATTATTCCAGTCGATGCCGGAGTTTACCCAGCGGCTCGAATGGTTCCTGCACAATCGACCCGACCTGGCCAAATTGATTTCACGCTGGGGCGAGCGCGGAAAAGATCAACGACACTTGCTTTCACTCTTGCGTGGACATCGCATGAAGAAAATTCTAAAACGGATGTTGGATCAAAATGAATTTCTTTCGGACTACGGCATCCGCGCATTGTCAAAAGTTTATGATCAACACCCGTTTAAATTTTATGCCAACGGAAATGAGTTTAGCGTAAAGTACACTCCGGGCGAAGGTGACACTGCATTGTTTGGGGGCAACTCCAACTGGCGCGGCCCTATCTGGTTTCCCGTAAATTATTTGTTGATCGAATCCTTGCAACGCTTCTATCACTATTATGGAGATGATTTTAAAGTGGAGCATCCCACCGGGTCAGGTCAAAAACTGAGCTTGCAGGAAATTGCCGATGACTTATCCGAACGCATGATCAATATTTTTAAGAGAGATAAGCACGGCACACGCCCGGTGTTTGGTCAGTACCAAAAAGTGCAACACGATCCGCACTTTAATAATTACATTTTATTCTACGAATATTTTCATGGCGATAGCGGAAGAGGGGTGGGAGCAACACACCAAACCGGCTGGACCGGCCTTGTGGCAAAGTTGATTCAACCGCGCAAATGATCGAGGGTAATGATGTCTAATAAAATCTAAATGAAAGAATTCACGTCCGTTGAGTTGAACAATTTCGAAAGCGCAAGGTCTTTGGAGTGGTTAGAGACCAATGGCCTTGGCGGCTATGCCAGCAGTACGGTCAGTGGCGCTAACTCCAGGCGATATCATTGTTTGTTGGTAGCGGCTATGCATCCACCCGTAGGAAGAATGGTTTTGGTTTCTAAACTGGAAGAAGCATTACAGGTTGGCGAGCAGCGATTTGAATTAGGCAGTAATCAATATCCTGGGGCTATTTATCCGGAAGGCTTTAAACACCTTACCAAATTTGAACGCGATTTGTTTCCGGTATTTTGCTTTGAAGCTGGCGGAGTAGTGTTGAAGAAGACTGTAGCTTGTTTGCATGGCGAGAATACTACGCTGGTGATGTATGAAGTTTTGCAGGCGCCTTCTCCTTTTGTAATGGAATGGATAGCATTATATTCCTGCAAAGATTTTCACAGCGAAGCGCATGCTAATGATAACATTCATCATAATTACCTTTTTCAGGATGGTGTCTTTCGCACCTTTAATTATCAGGGCTGTCCTGAGTTTTTCATCAGCGTACCCGGATCAGAATTTCAGGAACATAAAACGTGGTATTATAATTTCGAGCATGCGGTCGAACACTATCGCGGGCTTGATTTTAAGGAAGATCTATTCACGCATGGAAAATTTAAACGTGAGCTGAAACAAGGTGATTGCTTTGGGATAGTGTTATCTACCGAAGATCCTTCGGGCAGAGATGCTGTTCAACTTTTTAATCGCGAAAGAAAAAGGAGAGAGGAGATTGTGAAGGGAAATGTGCACCAGCAATGGAGAGCATTAGTATTAGCGGCTGATCAGTTTATCGTAAAACGTGGCGAACTTAATACGATCATTGCAGGCTACCCTTGGTTCTCCGATTGGGGGCGCGATACGATGATTGCACTTCCAGGCCTCTGCCTTGCTACTGGGCGATGGAATGAAGCGAGAAATATTTTAAGAAAGTTTTCAGAGAATGTGAGCGAAGGAATGTTGCCAAATCGTTTTCCGGATTACGGTGAGGCTCCTGAGTATAATACCTTTGATGCAACGCTCTGGTTTTTTGTTGCAGTGTATAAATATTATCAAGCTTCTCAAGATGCTGAGTTTGTAAAAGAGGTGCTTCCCGTGCTGCAGGATATTATTCAATGGCATATAAAAGGCACACGCTATCAGATAAAAGTAGATGAATCTGATGGACTGCTGCGAGGCGGCCAGCCGGGTGTGCAACTCACGTGGATGGACGCGAAAGTGGGAGATTGGGTGGTAACCCCACGAATTGGAAAACCGGTGGAGATCAATGCACTTTGGTACAATGCGTTGAAAATATTTTCTCAACTCTCGAAAGGCATTGGTGCTGAAGGTAAAATCAATGATGTTGAAGAGCTGGCCAAGCGCGTATTATCCAGTTTCAATGAAAAATTCTGGAATAAAGAAGCAAGCAGCCTTTACGATTGCATTGCTGATGGCAGCCCCAACGCGGAGATGCGCCCCAATCAGTTGTATGCTATAAGTTTGCCTTTTCCACTTTTAACAAAGGAGAAAGCAAAGAAAGTATTGAAAGCAGTGGAAGATCATTTAGCCACACCAAAAGGATTGCGAAGTTTAAATCGTGAGCACCCTGATTACAAACCGAGTTATGGGGGCACGGTTTGGCAGCGTGATGGAGCATATCATCAAGGAACGGTATGGAGTTTTCTCATTGGCCCTTACATAGATGCCATTCTCTTTGTGGAAGGAGCGAAGGGAAAACCAAGAGCTTCGAAAATCTTAAATGAATTTTTACAACATCTTGATGAGGGATGTGTAGGTTCTGTCTCCGAAATATTTGATGCCGAACTACCCCACGCACCCCGCGGATGCTTTGCTCAAGCCTGGGGTGTTGCCGAGCCATTGCGTGTGATGGCCGAACACAACTTGTCGATTGAGTAAATTTTTTTCCTTCACCAGACCTTTTTCAAATCTACAGTAAGATAGCAGACAAACCATTGTGAGGTGCGTGCGTATTCTTGTCATCACATTTTAAAGGATGATCAAGTCAATATCGCATCGATGGAAAATTTACAGCATGGAGGCCGCCTGCCTTGGCTTGTTCATGATGTCTGCTTCTTTCTTTGGAACTATTCTTGGAGCCGAGGCATCACCGCTCCATCAATGGATGCAAAGTGCATTGATGCGCGATGTGGTGATGGGTTTCTTTATGGGACTTACTGCCACACTTATTATCTACTCGCCTATGGGCCGATTGTCTGGCGCGCACATGAACCCGGCAGTCACATTTACTTTTTTTGGATTGCGGAAAATAAAGTGGATCGATGCACTTTACTATTCTTTGTTTCAGCTCCTCGGTGGGGTAGTGGCCGTTTATCTGATGCAGGTTTTGCTCGGCAGTCACTTTACGGATAGGCCGGTAAATTTTGTGATCACCGCGCCTGGCAAGTATGGTGAGTGGGGCGCTTTTCTTGTCGAAGTCTTAATTGCCTTTTGCATGATGGCGATGGTACTGATCACGTCAAATCACAGAACGCTATCAAAATACACAGGCATCATCTCCGGTTGCTTTGTGGCAGCATATGTAGTACTCACCGGTCCGATCTCCGGATTTGGAATGAACCCGGCACGAACGTTGGCTTCGGCTATTCCGGCAAATCAATATCCCTCGCTATGGATTTATATGACGGCTCCATTCCTGGGCATGTTCGCAGCGGCTATGCTTTATAATTTTTTTAACGGCCATGTTCACTGCGCCAAGGTTGATCACCAGGGATGGTACGAATGTATTTTCAATTGTGGATACTGTAAGCATCAACCGATGGAAGAGCAAATGCAAAAAAAATATGAATAGAAATTACGATATCATCATTATAGGCTCGGGAGCAGGTGGAGCTACACTAGCCTACAAACTTGCTCCGTCCGGAAAAAAAATTCTAATCCTCGAGCGTGGTGATTACATTCCAAAGGAAAAAGAAAACTGGGATCCGCATGAAGTATTTACGGCAGGTCGCTATCGCACTGTAGAAAAATGGTACGATAAGGATGATCAACCTTTCAGTCCCTATACTCACTATGCTGTGGGAGGCAACACAAAAGTGTATGGAGCTGCAATGTTTCGCTTGCGCGAACGTGATTTCATGGAGACAACACATTATGGCGGGGTATCACCCGCATGGCCTATTGGCTATGAAGAGTTTGAACCATTTTATACAGAGGCAGAAAAACTTTACAGCGTACACGGTGCGCGTGGTGTAGATCCTACAGAACCTAAATCAAAATCACCCTACCCATTTCCTCCTTTGAAGCACGAGGCCAGTATGCAGGAACTTTTTGATAGTATTAAGAGCCTTGGCTATCGCCCGTTTCCGTTGCCCATTGGTGTGCGCCTTGGTGAAAATGGTAAAGAAGGTTCATCGCCCGTCAGGCTAAGTAATTTTGATGGCTTCCCTGATCCTACGGAAGCCAAGGCCGATGCACAGGTAGTGTCGTTAAAAGAAGCGTTGAAGTCACCCAACGTTTCGCTATTAACGCGGGTGCATGTCGATCGTTTGGTGGCGGACAAATCTGGCAAGCGAATTTCGTTAGTAGAGGCAACGCGTGATGGTGTTCGATTATCATTCGAAGCGACTATTGTGGTGTTGTCTGCCGGTGCAGTGAACTCGGCAGCAATTCTGTTGCGATCCGGTGGAAGAGAATTTTCTCACGGTCTGGCAAATAGTTCTGGCCTCGTGGGAAGAAATTATATGCTTCACCAAAATGGTTGTGTCATAAATTTCTCAAACAAAACCAACACTGCGCAGTTTCAAAAGTCTTTTTCGCTTTCAGATTTTTATCACCAATCCGAGAATGATCCCTTTCCTTTGGGCACTATTCAGTTGATGGGAAAAAATGATCCGGATACTATTCTTGATTTGGCGAAAGATCATTTTCCAGGAAAATCTGCTGAATACTTATCTACCCACTCCATTGATTTTTGGATTACCGCGGAAGACTTGCCCGACCCTGAGAATCGCGTGGTCTTGCGAAAGGACGGCTCAATCAAAACAATTTATCATGTAAACAACCGCGAGGCATACACGCGACTTAAACAAAAGCTTTATGAAATTTTGGACAAGCTGGCAGAAAAAGATCCTCTTCTCCGTAATGCAGTTCGACTGGGATATGATCTCGGCATTTCAGGAGTATCTCATCAGATGGGTACGCTACGGTTCGGAAAAGATCCGAAAACTTCTGTATTGGATGTGAATTGCAAAGCACACGATGTGGATAATTTGTACGTGGTTGATGCCAGCTTTTTTGTTTCCTCTGGGGCATATAATCCTTCACTCACCATTATAGCCAATGCATTAAGAGTGGGAAAACATTTACTCGATCGATTCTGAATTCTATTAAAAGAAGCGTGATGTTACGGGTAATACTCTTCATGATGGCTTATCTGCTTTCGTGCAGCGCAAATGCGCAGGCAGACCGTTGGTTGTTAGGCACGGGTATCACTTATGATAATTACATGCATCATCCCGGAATAAATCTGAATGTTACCTACCGGCCTATAGGCAACTTACATGTCGGGCCTGACTTTTCTGCTTTGCTTTCGCGCGAAGAGCAGGATAACGGTATTGCAGTGAAGCGCAAAGAATTGGAATATAATTTCAATGCCACCTATCTGTTCTCCATCAAACGAGAAATCTTTTGCTATCCGCTGATGGGAATAAACCGATCGAAAGTAACCATTCATCCCGAAAATGAAATGGCTGATAAACTTTGGGTAACAGCATACAATCTGGGTGGTGGCGTAGAGTGGAATATGGATGGTCTCCGCTTTTTCTTTGAATCAAAGTATGTATCAAAATTACAAAAGTATGATGCTACACTGGGTATTGTCCTGGAGTTATGAGTTGGTGAGTATCTGTTGAAATAAAATAACAACCCCTTGTACTATGCGAATAATCACATTGCTTTTATTCACACATTGCTACTGCATTTTTTCTACGGCACAAACTGTTTACCGTGTAGATGCCGTGGGGATTACTGTGAAAGATATGGATACGGCCCTTGAGTTTTTTACCCGGGTACTGCCATTTGAGAAAGTAAACGAAGTAGAAGTATATGGGGAGGACTATGAAGGATTGAAAGGAATATTTGGTGTGCGTTACAAAAAAGTGCGCCTTCGGTTAGGCAGCGAGGAGATTGAACTCACCGATTACCTTACCTCGGGTGGCCGTGCTGTTCCGGAAGATTCAAGAAGCAACGATTTGTGGTTTCAGCATATTGCCATTGTGGTTAGCAATATGGATTCTGCATACGCAAGACTCAGAAAATATAATGTGTTGCATGTTTCCAGTGCTCCACAAAAGTTGCCCAAAACAATACCGGCCGCGGAAGGCATAGAGGCATTTTACTTTCGTGATCCCGATGGTCATAACCTTGAATTGATTTGTTTTCCACCTGGCAAGGGTAATCCTAAATGGCAGCAAAATACTAGTGAAGTATTTTTGGGAATCGATCACACCGCGATTGGTGTTAGCGCTACTGATGAAAGTAAAAAATTTTATCAATCATTAGGCATTCTTTACCAAGGCGAGAGTTATAATTTTGGAACCGAGCAAGAGCATTTGAATAATGTGAAAGGAGCAAAGCTTCATATCTCCGGAAATAAAACAACAGAAGGAATGGGGGTGGAGTTTTTGGAGTACCGAGCACCTCGATCAGGAAGAAAATATCCGAAAGATGAGCGGCCGGATGATTTGATACACTACGAAACGATTTTACTTACAAATGACATCGATCAACTTTATCTGAAATTAAAAAAACGGAATGCCAAATTTGTTTCTCAGAAGATGATAGCGATACCTTCACCAGTTTACGGGTACACGCGTGGTTTTTACATTCGAGACCCAGACGGGCACGTAGTAGGTATTTTTGAAAAAAGATGACCTTCAAGCAACACCTCTTCCAAACCCAACGGTATCACGGTAGATCTGTGGTGATATGTCTGCATTAGTCTTAAAGAATCTGCTGAAATAGTGTTCATCTTCATAACCAAGTTCACTGGCGATTTCTTTTACCGGTTTGTTAGTGAGGTACAGCTCGCGCTTGGCTTCGATGATGATGCGCTCTGATATTAAGTCTGTAATCGTTTTATTGAAGTGTGTCTTTGTGATTTTGGCTAATGCCTTAGGAGTAATGTTCAATAGCTCGGCATAATTACTGGCCGAGTGTTTCGAACGAAAATGTGTTTCAATGGCATCTTTCAGGTTTTGCAAAATGAATGGCTCCTCATTTTCTGCAGGAGTGTGCGCATTGGGTTGTTGCTGTGTTCTGAGCCGTGCTGCCGTGATGAGAAATATTTTAAGGTATGAAATTAAAAGTTCGTATTGCGCCAGCGCAGGGTTTTGCATTTCGGTTTTGATTTGCTCCACAAGCATTTTGAAAGTGGTTGTGGAGTGATCGTCAATCGCAGTGAAAGGTGGCTGATAAATATTATTGAAGAGCACTCCGTTGCAGGAAACTTCTTTGTGATGCTTCAGGATGCAAAAGAAATCGGAGTGAAAATGTATGGCAATCCCTTTAATGTTTTCAGCATTACAAAACATGAAAGGTTGGTAGGGTGAAAATGCGAACAAAGAATTTTCGTTAAATGCATATTCTGAAAAGTCTGCTTTTACATTTCCTTTTCCGGTAGTAATCCAGATCAACGAAAAATAGTTGTAGCGTTGCAGGTGATCAAAGTTATCATTGCCTTCAAAAGAAAATAGCTTGAAGGCAAGGTTCCCGTTTTGAGGGTTAACTAATGTAAACGCTGTTTGAGTGGTCAACATTATTCAAATTTTTTGAAGATGGTTGTGGCAATGTGCCCGCCAAAGCCAAAGGTATTGCTTAACGCATAATGAATATTTTTTGGCTGAGCCTTTTGAAGTGTGAGGTTTATTCGCCCTGAAAATTCTGGTTCTACTTCTGTGGTATTGATAGTTGGGGGCACTATACTTTGTTCAATCGCTTTGATTGAAATAATGACTTCGATGGCACCGGCCGCTCCCAGCAAGTGACCTGTCATCGATTTGGTAGCACTTACATTCAATTCTCTTCGTTCACCAAACACGCGGAGAATTGCCTTTAATTCACTCTCGTCACCCATAGGTGTTGAGGTGGCATGCGCATTTACATAGTCTATATCATGGGGTGAGATACCCGCATCATTCAACGCTTCCATCATGCCGAGGTACGCTCCCTCGCCATCGGGATGAGTTCCGGTAAGGTGATAGGCATCGGCAGCCATGCCACCGCCCACAACTTCGGCAATTATTTTTGCTCCACGCTTTTGTGCCGATTCCAAACTTTCTAACACCAACGCTGCACCACCTTCACCCATTACAAACCCATCACGCTTAACATCAAACGGGCGCGAAGCAAGGGTCGGATTTTCATTGAAAGTAGATAACGCTTTAGAAGCATTGAAGCCACCGACACCACTTTCGTTGATGGGTGCTTCGGAGCCTCCCGTGATGATAATATCCGCTTTACCAAGTCTAATGTAGTTGAAGGCATCAATGATGGCTGTATTGGAAGTAGCACATGCCGACATGGTGGAGAAATTAAGTCCGCGCAAGCCATGCCGAATAGAAATTACACCCGAAGGAATATCAGCAATGATTTTTGGAATGAAGTAAGGATTGAATCGTGGAATTCGGTTGCCTCTTACAAATTCTTCTACCTGGGTTTGAAAGGTATCAAGCCCTCCGTTTCCCGAACCCCAAATAACACCAATTCTGTTTCGGTTAAGTGTTTCAAAATTTAATCGAGCATGGGCGATCGCTTCCTCAGAAGCTGCTACAGCATACTGTGTAAACAGATCGTATTTACGCGCTTCGTTTTTCTCAAAGTAGTGGGCGGGGTTAAAGTTCTTTACCTCTGCCGCAAACTTTGTTTTAAAATTGGTCGTATCAAATTTCGTGATGAGCGAAACTCCGCTTTTCCCTTCGATGATATTTCTCCACGTTTCTTCAACCGAATTTCCTAACGGAGTAACAGCGCCTAAACCCGTAACTACCACACGCTTTAATTCAATCATCATATACTGATATTATTTTAGTTTAGCTCTTAACACGTTGACTTCTTCTTCCAACCTGACGATATGATTTTGTTGTGCTGTAAAGGCTTCTTCGATTTCTTCCAACTTATAGCGTGGTGTAATGTGTTGTGGACAATTCCAATTATAAGCCTTAATGTTCAATTTGATCATTCGTTCCGGGCGAAATTTATAGTCTTTAAGGTTAAGTTGTGAAAACAATTTCGGATTGTCTTTTAGTTCCACCACCTCTGCCTCTGCATAAATTTTGAGCCGTGCTTTTGCGGAATAATCCATCAGGAAAAGAGCAACCTTGTTGTTAGTCACTAAGTTACCAATAGAGATGTACTGCTTGTTACCCGTAAAATCAATGAATGCCAAATGATCCTGATCGAGAACTTTTAAAAAGCCTTTCGGCCCACCGCGATGCTGAATGTAAGGAAAGCCATTTTCACCAGCGGTGGCGATATAGAAGCTATCGCGCTGTGAAATAAATTCAATTTCATTTTCGGTAAGACCGTTTGTGCGATCTTCTTTTTCCATGCGGGCGTAATTGATTCTACTTCCCGCTTGTTCTTGAATTTTTTTTGAGGCGATTGAAAAGGCAATTGATGCGTAGTTCATAGCTGCGTTAAAATATCCTTCTTTCACTTTCGTCAATTTCCAGATCGTTAATGCTGGCGAATCGTTTTTTCATATAGCCGAGTTCGTCAAACTCCCAGTTTTCATTTCCATAGGCACGATACCATTTGCCTTCGGCTGTAAGGTATTCATATTCAAATCGAACAGCAATCCGATTGTCGGTATGAGCCCAATATTCTTTCCTCAGACGATAGTCCAACTCCTTTTTCCATTTGGCGGTAAGAAATTGAACAATCTCTTCACGACCATTGATGAATTCATTTCTATTGCGCCACTCACTGTCGGAAGTGTATGCTTTCGAAATGAGAATGGGATCTTTGCTATTCCAGGCATTTTCAGCAAGTTGAATTTTTTGAATAGCCGTTTCGAAAGTAAATGGTGGCAAGGGGAATCTTTTTTCTTCCATGATTTTTGAAGTTAGACAGGAATGAACCCATGAAGTCGCTTAGGCTTCATGGATTCATGATGAGTTCTATTAATTTTTTAAACCGGGCCAATTAGTGTTTGCCGCCTTTAGCAAATTCTTTTCGTCTTTGTTCCACTCATTTATTGAATTGAAGGTGGAAAGATTTAGCGGGCCGTTGAAAAACAAGTAGAGTTTGTTGTCGATGATTTTAAATGTTTCAGGATTGATGGGGAACTTCGCGTTTTTAGCTCCAACACCCCAGGCACAAAAACCATCGAATTGGGGAATATATTGCGATGGATTTTTTCTAAATGCATCAAGATTAGCTTGAGTGGCAAAATGATAGGTTGCTGCATTGTAGCTTTCTGATAGCGATGGCAATCCTTTGATGGCTTTATTTGAAAAGTATGCCACCACATCATAGCCTCCAACGGCCAATCCTTTCTTATCAATTGGCTCAACTTGTGCTAAGGCTGTTACGGAGAAAAGTGAAAGTAGAACAGTGACGAAATTTATTATGATTTTCATATTAGTGAAGTTAATGTTGTGAATGAGTTTTAGATGGCTGCTACTTTTTCAAAGGCTTTTACCACAGGGAAGTCTATTTCGGTGGCAGCTGTTTTGTTCAAATAATTCGTAAGAATATTCAGTGCTACATGCGCTACAATTTCTCCCACTTCACCATCGCCATACCCAGCTTCTTTAACTGCGGCAATATCTGCATCGCTCACCGCACCACGGGTAGTTACTAAAGCAAGTGCGAATTTTAAAGCGGCATGAATTTTAGCATTTTGACTTTGTGCTTCGCGGGCTGATGCGATGGCATCCGGTTGAATGCCGGCTAATTTTTCGCCAATGAACGCGTGCGCTGAAAGGCAATAATCGCATGCGTTTTTTTCTGCTACTGTCATCGCAATCAGTTCACCGGTCTTTATGCCAAGTGTTCCTTTGGCCAAGGCTTCGCTCAGGTTGAGGTATCCTTCCAGTAAGGCAGGAGAATTTCCCATCGTGCGCATCATGTTGGGTACCATCCCCAGTTTGCTCTGGATTGCATTGAATAATTCTTTTGTTTTGCCCGATGCTTCATCAGGGCTTAGTGCTTTTAAGCGTGTCATGTTTTTAATTTTTAATTAGTGATGTCGTATTGACCATGCAAAGGTGCAGGAGCAGGGTGGCCGGTAAAATGGAATATTTACGCAACCTCATGGACAATTTTTCCTTGGCTTCGTATTTTTTGCCAATAGCAGCGTAAACCAGCCTAATGGCTTACCGCCAATGCGGCTTAGTTTGAAGTCAGGAGATAGGAAATTGGCTCCAATAATGAGTTAAGGATGTTCATTCGGTAACCGAACTGTGAACGTTGAGCCCATTTTTTCTTGGCTAATCACGGTAATCAAACCGTTCAATTTTTTCACGCATTCCTTAATGATGTATAGGCCAAGCCCGCTGCCGCTCGATTGGTTAGTGCCGCGGAAAAACATTTTGAAAATATCTTCCTGCAGTTGTTCGGGTATACCGATCCCATTATCTGAGAAAATGATTTTAACTCCTTCCCCTGCATCTTCAATTTGAATATTCAATAAAGCCTCAGGGATACCTTCTTTTCGATATTTCACTGCGTTGTCCATAATGTTTTGAAAAATGGCAAGGATCAGTGACCGATCGCTGTAGAACATTTGGCTTACATTAATATGATACGTGATGTTAATTTGATCGTGTCCTTCAACGGACTTTAGAGAGGTCAGCGTCTCTTGAATTACCTGGTTAAAGTTTATGAGATGGATAATCTTATTGCCCTCCCGGATTTTCATGGCATCCACTAAGCGCAGAAGAATAAGGTCCAATTGTTCTGCCTGTTTGCGTGCTGCAGCCAGGTACCCTTGCGTGGTCTCCAGATCGTTGAGATCGGATTCGGCAACATTCATCAATCCAAGAATGCTGGCAATTGGTGCCCGAAGATCATGAGAAGATTTATAGATGATGGTTTGCAACTCATCAACTGCTTCTTTCAGATCGGTGATGTCCATGGCGGCAATGCCCAGCCCGTCACCGGCTTTGAAAACATTGATGCGCGTTACAAAATTACCATGACTGGGATGAGAGCGTTGTTCGTCCAGCATGATTGGCTTGCCGGTTTGTAACACCTCCTGATAAATTTCGTAGCGTTTGGATTTAGCAAATCCCGGGCTCATTTCAGTAGCATTCTTGCCAATCACGTGTTCGCGCGAGAGATGAAGCCCTTTTAGAAAGGCATCGTTGACATCAATGATGTTCATGTTTTTGTCTAACAACACAAAAGTTTCTTGCGCATTGTTGAAGAATAATTCCTTAAGCGCAGTGATCTCGGCAACAGTAATCATTTGAATGTGATTGTAACGTTATGCAAAAAGTAAGCCCACTATGCTCTTCTGGTACAGAACATGTGGGCTCATTGCAATATAATACTGCCTGACAGTTTTGGCAAGTAAATCTCGCTAGGATGTTACGCTTATTCTTACCGTTATTTTTGGTGAATAAAAAAAGCCGCATTTCCGCGGCTTTTAAGGATAAGGTTTTTGAGGTGCTTAAAATCGGAATAACAAAAATACGGTAACAATTGTAACGAGGGCAACTAATTGAATGGCGAGGCGAATCGCTTGGCGCTTGTAGATTACATTTTTTGTTGTCATGGCATTTAGTGTTTAATTTTTTTTTATGCCTGCGCTGCTGCGATGATCAAAGCCAACAGTTGCAGGATTGATAGTCTAATGTAACTGTTCCTGAATGAGATTGTCAATTGAGGAGGCGATGAGGCGCAGAAGAAAATTCGGCCACCTTTCAAATTGAATTCCAGGGGCGGTTTTTTGCTGAGTAATTAAACTCTTACCCAATTAAAGTGTAAGCCATTCACCCACAGATTTCCAGGTGCCTGTTGCGGCAAGAGGAAACCTGAAGATATGAACCAGTAGCATAAAAGTACCTCCAATCAGATAAGCTCGATGAATTTTATGCTTCATCCTCCAATCATAAAAAATTGCAATGAGCAATAATGATTCATTCATGAGCAACAACACGATTGGATTGGTAATGCCAAGCAAATTCCCCAGCCTACCAAAGGCAGCCGGCAGAATGGCCAATGTAGCCAACAGCATAAACCTTTTGTGATACTCGGTTTGTTTCAAATTTCCGAGTGCCAGGCCAATAAAGCTTCCGAACAGCAGCATATCCGTTAAAGGAATCAAAAGAAATTGCTTGGGTTGAAGTCCGCCAACGGCCAGGGTGGGGCTATCTAATTTTGCGCCTGTTATGGATACGAACACACCAGCAATAATCATGAGAGCAGCCAAAATAAATCCTCCGGTACCAATTTTACGATGGAGGTCACGGTTGCCTTTTCTGATTAACCACGGTTGGAATATGAAAAGCAGAATCCACATAATGTACAGGAAGCCGTGTAAATGAACAAGCGGCCTAAACGTGACACCCGAAAGCATTGGCGAAACATAGGTACTTGAAAAACCTGCAATAACAACCAGCAATGAAGTGATTGCTACTAAAATATAAAATAGACTCCTCTTCGTTGGAGATTCAAGAGACCGATAAGAGTAAGTGAAGGTTTGGGTTGATGTTTCCATAGCTAATGGGGGGTTAGCCTTTATCACAATTCTTTGTTGAAAGCCTTATACGAATATAGTTAGATTGGCCAATTTTGCAATACCTAATAATGACTCATTGATTCAGTTATGAGATTGAGGTAGCCTGTTGTCAGGTGCTGAGAATCTATTTTATATGTAGCTAACAATTTTAGCACGATGATGGAGCTTTATTTCCCGTTCATAACAATTCTAAAACCCTTCAATTGATTTTCCGTACCTCAGATGGTAAAAGAAAACTTCCTATGTTCAAGAATTTCTTTAAATCAGCGAGCCGTAACATTTTAAAGCACAAGGCCTATTCCCTTATAAATTTCATTGGCCTTACCAGCGGGCTTACGCTTGCACTTCTCATCATCACCTACGTAAGAAGTGAACTGAGCTACGACCAATTTCACACCAAGGCAGACCGACTCTATCGCATGCGGTACACTGCACCAAAGGGTTTGGTTCAACTCGCAAGTACACCGCCACCCATCGCTCCGCTGATGAAGGAATATTTCCCTGAGGTAGAAGAAGTTGGCAGATTGTACGTCCGCAACGTCAGTATATCAAAGCCTGGCACCATTGAGGCCTTTGAAGAGCCTAATATAGTCTTTGCAGACTCATCCATCGCAAAGATGATGACTTTCGAATTTGTTAAGGGTAATCCCAATCGGGCACTGGTAGATAAGTTTACGGTGCTGATCAATGAAGAGATGGCCAAAAAATATTTCGGTGATCAAAACCCGGTCGGTGAATCGCTTTTGCTTTCAGGCGATCGCTCCTTTAAAGTGACCGGTGTTGTGAAAAACTTTCCGGAAAACTCCCATATCCGGTTCAATATGCTGATACCGTATGATGATATGTTTGAGTTGGAAGATCCGCGCACAGAAGAAGTATTACGCGCCAATCTTGCCCGCAACTTTGTGATCAGCCATTCTTATACCTACGTGCTGCTGAAAGAAAGTGAAACACCTGAAAACATTAATGCAAGAATGAGTGACTTTCTCAAAAAGTACGCAGACCCTAGTCGTCAGGTAGGACAAGTGTTCGCGCTTATGCCTGTGTTAGACATTCATATGAAAAGCACACTGTTAGGTGAGCCAACACCAACAAATACAATGACGAATATTTATATTTTCATGGGTGTGGGCTTACTCACCCTAATCATTGCCTGCATTAATTATATCAATCTGAGTACGGCACAGTCGCTCACACGTGTGAAAGAGATTGGAATTCGTAAAGTCTTAGGATCCATGCGATCTCAGTTGATGATTCAGTTTCTTACTGAAAGCTTTCTTTTTACGATGGTGTCCATGGTGTTTGCGTATTTATTTTTCGATCTAAGCTTGCCACTCATGAATTTGCTTACGGGCAAAACGCTTCAGTTTAATGGAGTGGTTGATGCGCAACTGATACTTTTTTCTTTTTTGTTGTTGCTGACGATAACGATTTTGGCCGGAGGTTATCCTGCATACTTTGTGTCAAAGTTTGAATCCATTACGGCCATTAAAGGAGAGGGTACCGGTTTGGGCAATCGACAGTTTCTGCGCAAAGCATTGGTTGTATTTCAATTGTCTATTGCGTGTTTACTTTTATCAGGTTCATTGCTCATTGTTAAGCAACTTCGGTTTTTGGAAGAGCGTCCGCTTGGATTTCAAAAGGATCAAATCATAAACATTCCTCTTTTCAGCCAGAATCTGAATGGGTTTTTCCGTCAGGGGGATTCAACTTTCCGGTCGCGCCTTCAGTCTTTCCGTGATATTGTGGAGCAGGAGAGCGGTGTAGAGGCAACTTCGCTTTCATCCGGCCCTCCTGGATTGGGCGCCATTTTTCGTGGCACTATTCCAGAAGGTTTTACGCGTGAGGATAACATGTTCGTGGCCAACATGTCGGTGGATTATGATTTCATGAAAACATATGAGATTGAGTTGGTGAGCGGCCGCGCATTTGACAGAGAATTTCCGGCCGATGTGAGTTCATCTTTTATCGTGAGCGAAGCGGCAGTGAAAGAATTTAAGTGGGGGACACCCGAAGCGGCATTAGGCAAAACAATTAATCGCGAAGGAAAGGAGGGACGAGTAATTGGTGTGGTAAACGACTTTAATTTCACCGCATTAACTACTCCGGTTTCATCGTTGATTTTGGAATTAAATCCACAGCAGTTCAATAATCTTTCTATCCGCTTTAAAAATCAGGATGTACAGGCTACGCTGGAAAAATTGGAAAAGGAATGGAATACTATTTTTCCTGAGAAGGCATTTGAATTTAATTTTCTCGATCAGCAATTGAATCAACAGTATTCCAACTTTCAGAATTTCGGTTGGATAATTCAAACTTTTGCTGCGATTGCAATACTTATTGCGTGCCTTGGTGTTTACGGATTGGTGCTATTTACCGTGAAGCGGAAAGTGAAGGAAATTGGAGTAAGGAAAGTATTGGGCGCCAGGGTAGGCAGCATACTCATGCTCATCGTTCGCGATTTTGCATTGCTCATCGTTGTGGGATTTGTGCTGGCGGTGCCCATCTCATATTATCTTTCCAGTCAGTGGCTTGAAAATTTTATTTACCGCACATCCATTGATTGGATTACCTATGCACTAAGTCTTGGCGTGATTATGGTGATTGTAACCATCACGATTGGCTATCAAGCCATACTGGCTGCGCAGGCCAATCCGGTAAATTCACTACGAAGTGAGTAAAGCGTATATCAATTTGGTGATTTCATTTTACCGGCAAGATTGTTGACAAACGCTGTTTAGACTTCTGCGTTTCTTTGAATCAAAACAAATGAAACTATGCAGAAATTATTAATGGCGTTCTCGCTTTGTGTTTTATCATCGTCACTTTCCGGACAAACTCCTTTGCTCAATCTCGATGACAAAGGTGTGATCATCGAAGGTTATGATCCAGTAGCTTATTTTACGGAGAGTAAGCCAACCGAGGGGAAACCAGAATTTCAATCCAAATACAACGGCTCGGTTTATTATTTCGCCAGTAATGATAATAAAAAACTATTCGATAAAAATCCCGGTAAGTATGAAGTACAATTTGGAGGCTTCTGTGCTTACGCAGTATCACAAGGTCATGTATCTCCCATTAATCCAAACTTTTGCTATGTTCAAAAAGATGCGACCGAAGTCGATCGACTGATTTGCCAGCATAACCAAAAGGCAAGTGACCTGTGGAATAAGAATGCGAATGGATTGTTGGTCGATGCTTATAAGTATTGGCCAGCAGTTGAAAAGAATGGAGGCAAGCAAATTGCAATTAAGGGCGGAGAACGCTTTTACATCAATATTGATAAGACTGGTTTGGCCGTGGCAGGTTACGATGTGGTAGCTTATTATGCCGACTCACGGGCGCTGAAGGGAAATGAAAAATTTACCGAATGGTATCATGGTGCAAAGTACCTCTTCGCATCGCGCGAGCATCAGCAATTATTCCGTGACAATCCCAAGAAGTATTTACCTCAGTATGGAGGCTTTTGTGCGTACGCGATGAGCTTTGGGAAAGTGCGCCCGGTAAATCCGGAAATCTGGTCCATTGAAGATGGTAGGTTGATGCTGCAGCATACACAAGAAGCCTTCAATCTTTATAAAAAAGACACGAGAGGCAACACAACAAAGGCTGATTTGAAATGGCCCGGGGTGGAGCAGAAGAAAGCGGGAAAGAAAGTGAAATTTGACAAGCCCGCGAAGTAATTAAAAGTTAGTTCTGTAACTAAAAAAAATTAAGATATGATGAAATTTTTGATGCTCACGAAGTTCCTGTTTGTTGTTGTCATCGCTCATGCACAGGTTATGTCGGCCAGGTCGCTCACCCTTGAGGCCGCAAAAAAGATTGTGGTTGAAGCGAGGAAATATGCTGCCAGTGTAAATGCTCCGCATGGAGGTCCGTCCATTGCAGTGGTGGATCGTGGCGGAAACTTGCTTTTTGCTGAACGCCCTGAAACAACTTTTGCTGGTTCTGCATTGGTGGCATATGAGAAGGCGCACACTGCAGCACTGTTTGAGCAGCCCACACAAAATATGGAGAATGCTATTAAAGGTGGTCGCACTCCGCTGGTTACCGTTGGTTATGTGATGTTGGAAGGCGGGGTGCCCATTTTGCTGAAAGGTGAAATTGTAGGAGCGATTGGAGTGAGCGGAGCGGCCAACAGTGCTCAGGATGTTGAAATTGCGCTGGCTGGCGCGAAAACAAAAATTGATTAGGAATATGCAAGTTGGGTTGTTTCATTTCCTGATCAGGAAGCTCCGCCTTCTGGCGGGCTTCCTCTTTTTTGGCGTTACTGCTTTTGCACAAGAGTCTGTTGAGTTGTCGGTGGGCAAGGCGGATGCAATTGTTGATTTAAAAACAAAAGAAGGCGTTGCATTGGTGAATGGTGAGTGGCGCTATTCCGATGTGAGAATTGTTGAAAAGGAATTTAAAGCTCCCGGGCCAACGGGTGACGATCCATTGCTGCTCTATCCTACAGGAAGGACCATCAAAACGAATGACATTTTTCCGAAAGCAGGTGTAAAAAGCTTTGACGATAAACAGTGGATAAAACTAGATCCGTCCTCATTAGAGGCAAGGAGAGGGACGGGCCTTTTATCATTCAACTGGTATCGAATCAATATTACAATTCCGGAGCGTGTTGGAAGTTTTTCAACGCAGGGTTCTACAGTTATTTTTGAAATCGTTTTAGATGACTATGCAGAAATTTTTGTCGATGGCGTGTTGCACAAGGTGGCAGGTCAATCGGGTGGAAGTGTGGTAAAAGGTTGGAATGCGAGAAACCGTGTGACGTTGACACGCGCTGCGCAGCCGGGTACTCAGATTCAACTGGCAATTTTAGGTATGAATGGGCCCGTAGGAGATCTTCCTGAAAATTATATCTGGGTGCGTTCTGCAACACTGGATTTTTACAAAACTTTCCCCAAAAATCCCGAATGGCAAAATGTAGGCGAGGTGATAAAGATTGATCCGTCCCTCGATGAGATTATTGCTCCTGGCACTAAGTTAGAGAAACTTGCCACTGGGTTTCAATTCACGGAGGGACCGTCATGGCACCCTGACGGGTACCTCGTTTTCTCCGATCCCAATACAAACGTGATTTATTCCTATCATCCTGAAAATGGAAACGTTGAAATACACCGCACCAAAAGTGGTTATTCGGGAACAAACATTGGCGAGTATCATCAGCCTGGTTCAAATGGATTGACGTTTGATCAACAGGGGAGGCTTACCATTTGTCAGCATGGTGAACGAAGAGTCGTGCGCATTGAAAAAAAAGGACCTGTCACGGTCTTAGCCGATCGCTATCAGGGGAAGCAATTAAATAGTCCCAATGACTTAGTGTATCGATCGGATGGTATGTTGTTTTTCACCGATCCGCCTTATGGCTTACCAAAAGCTTTCAATGACGCGCGAAAACAGTTGATGCACTCCGGTGTGTATGCCGTTGTTAATGGTGAAACAAAACTCCTCACAACCGACTTGCGCGGCCCGAATGGAATTGCTTTTTCGCCTGATGAAAAATATTTGTACGTAAGTAATTGGGATATCACTGACATTCATCGCACCAAAGTGATCATGCGGTATGAGGTTGCTGCCGATGGAACGTTGAGTAATGGGAAAACTTTCTTTGACATGAACAAGACCGATGGTGAGGACGCTCTGGATGGTTTGAAAGTAGATGCAAAGGGAAATGTTTTCTGTGCTGGTCCGGATGGCATATGGATCATCTCGCATGAAGGTGCCTATTTAGGCAGAATAAAAACACCAGAGCATGCAGCCAACATGGCGTGGGGAGAGGATGGCCATTCAATGTTTATTACTGCTTCTTCAGGATTATATAAAATCAGGTTATTGACTCAAGGAAAGATGCCAGGGAAGTAAACAGCTGATCAATTCAAAAGGGAATCATCGAACTAATTTTTATTGAGAATAATTGTTTAATGACTGAGCAATTGAATTTTGGCAAGAATTTCCCGAAGCCGTTGCTCCTTATGAGGTAGTGTATCATTTTTATCCAGCCGCAGTTCTACTTCTTGCATTACCTCTTTTGCCAGTGCCTTCAGGGTTTTTAGTTCCTTAGCAGTGTAGGAGCGGGAATTTCGGTCCACCACAGCAAGGATGCCGATGTTAAAACCATCCGTAGTTGTCATGGGCGCGCCCGCATAAAATTTGTAGCCTGCCTCTGCCAAATTTTTTTCATCAGCCAGTACACATGGATCGGCCAATGCATATCGAAATTGAGAAACCTCTTTGCTCATGATTGCGATTGAGCAAGGACTTTTCTGCCGATCGATCACTTCTCCTTCTCTATCGATACCATAAGCATGTTTATAATGAACTTTATCACTTTCTACAAATGACATTAGTGCGATAGGCGTTTTTAACGTAAGCGCAGCTAACTCTGTATAAGCCCGGAAGATTTCTTCAGGGGGAGTGTTGAAAATTTCATAGCGTCTCAATGCTTCGAGGCGTGCTTTTTCGTCAGCTGGCTTCTGTGTTGGATCCAGCAGTGATGGTTTTACAGTACGAATGAATTTGAGGTAACTCATATTCCTTCAAATGTAGTCCTTTATTTAGTGTTCGCTGGAAGCAGTGTCAGCTGTTGAAATATGTGAATTATCTTCATGTTACTGCAAGGTTAGTGAGTAATCATGCTATCAATTTCAGACAATACAGGTTGCTTAAATAGATTTGCAGGTGGTGACTCAGATTTCAACCTCATATTCATCACGCTAATGCTGCTGCGCGGCTCTCCAATTTTTCCATCTTTAAAGACATACCATTGAAGTGTTTGTGCCAGCAGCAGTCCATCAACTTCCTTTTTATTCTGGTAATGAATCAAATTGTAATTCTCATGCGATTTTCCGGAGAAGAATGTAGAGGTGTACATCAAATACTCCATCTGATGTGTTTCAGGATCGAAGCAAAGCTTATAGCTATCCTGGTCAGAATCGCCCATGCCCGATTGAAATGAACACTGGATGACTTTGTAAACTTTACCATTTAAAGAAATGGTATCGGTTGGCGCATAATTTACACCATCATCGGCCAGCACAAAGGGCATTGCGGCAAAGTAGAATATGAGGTTGTGATAAAATCGTGCGGACTTTCCTTTGAATGCCTCACGCTTGGGTGCGACCCAAACCTGATCACCATCAAACCCAATTTGAAACGAGTCACACGTAATTAAATCTTTCCTTGATCGCAGGTCAATCAAATGATGTTCTGTCGGCTCGCCTTCCACATCAAATTCCATTGAACCCTTCGCTCTCCATGTTTCAATACCTCCGTGTGCCGTAAGCATTTTCTGAAATTCTTCCGGAAGATTGGTGGCAGAATTGGATTGTGTGGATGGCTTTTGTGTGCACTGAACAGAGAGTAGGCCAATACAAATAATTATGTTAAAGTAGAATTTCATGAACTAAACTAATTTTCGATGATAGGTAATTTGACCCAGAAGATAATTTGTTTGAGCGCAGAGATGCATCAGATATAAAAATGTTGAAATAGCAACCCCATTGAGACGGACCGGATAGTCATCCTGCAATGTTTGACCTTCAAGTTTGGCAAATGTATGATTTATCAGTAATCGACAGCGCCTTACACGATCCAGAAGCATTTCGCGGGTATGGTTTTCTCTGGAAGGAAAATTCAAACCCGTTGTAGTTTCTTCTCCTAGTACTTCACCGATGTAATACTCCAAGAGGAAAATCAGTTGAATACATAGTTCGCCCCCGGATTCCTTCACATTTTTTTCCTTAACCCACATCAACCAGTCATTTTGATACGCCTCAAGCTCATCATGAAGCTTTCCTAAATCGCGATCAAAAAGTTCACCGACTGACTGAACAATAGAAGTATCCTGAACTAACGACATAACTTGATAGTTGATTTCTTAAACGAAATCAGGAGTGCAATATAGTTTTCCCTCACCGTTACCAGTGTCAGCTAAATTACCAAGGCACTATAATTGATTGTCCGATTTATGACCGATTGTAAAGCTTCAAAACACCTTCGCGCAACGAAGAGCCTTGTTCCGAGCAGAGGTAAGCCATTGCGTCTGCAATCGCCTCGGCCTTTACCCAATGATTAAAATTAGCATCGGGCATGGCGGTGCGATTTGCCGGAGTGTCAATGGTGCTGGGCACGATTACGTGTGAGATAATATTTTTGTCTGATCCTTCAGCGTTGAGGTATTCAGCTAGTTTAAAAATGAGTGATTTGGAAAGTCCGTAAGCGAGAGAGTTTTTACCTTCTTTCGCATTGAGAGCAGGTCGTGAGCCAATAAAAATAATTCTACCCCCTTCTTTTTGCTGACGCATTTGCATGAAGACAGCGCGAGAAGCGTTATAGGCGGTGTTAAAATTCAAGTTGAACATTTTTTGAAGGGCCTGCTCATCTGTATTTTCAATAGTGCCAGAAACATAAGCACCAACAAGCAAAAGTGCTGCATCGATCGATTGCCGTTGGCCAATGGATGTAATGGCTTCCAGAACTTTTTCTTCCTGCGTTAGATCCACTTCAATCATGCTCACATTGCTGCCTACCGAAAAACCTAACCCCTTAGCACTGACGGTGGCAATGATTTGATATCCCTCTGCGCTGAATTTATCAATGGCGGCTTTTCCTAAATTTCCGGAAGCGCCTGTGATTAGTACAGTTTTCATTCGTTATGATTTTCATCGAACACCCGGCACAATGTCATTCCTTCCTGCATCAGATCAAATTGCTGCCGAAAACGTTTTACATTGACCATCAACTCGATTTCCTTTTTGTTGACTTTCAAAACTTTCCATTGGTCGATGAGAAGAACTTCGCCCGTAAGATTCATACGATCGCCAACAATACCAAGCACTTCTTCCCTCAATGGTTTCAGACTTTCGTCAGTCAAAAGATAATAATCATTTTCGGATTTTAATACCGCAGGTATTCCCCCTGATATACATCGTATCGCACAGGAGCGATGCGGCTTGCCTTCGCCAGGATTCATCACCCCAAAATAACACTTCGGATCAATCACCTCACCCGTCACCAACGCGCGTGGCTCTAACAATGCTGCCCGTTGCGGCTTTCGTTTTTCATCCGCGACAATAGTTGACAATTCATTGATTTCCAATAGCGCTTTCCCATCTCCATAAATTAAACTACCGTTAATCTCAACATAACTACCATCAACTGGCAGCGATGGTAAGTTTTCATTCATGGATGTCATCGCCCCATGTTTTCCTTTGCCTACCAAGAGAATTGATTCTAAAAGTTCATTCCCTAATGTGTCGGTGCCTAAGCTTACCACTAGATAAGGAGCAGGCTTGAAGTGGATGAAACCCTTCACCGCAGTGCCTTTGCCGTAATCAAAGTCATTAGTCGAAAATCTTTTTTGAATGATGGCTGCCACTAAGCCTATCAGCAAGGAAATGCCAAAGAGTGCACCGATCGTTCTTTGCAGAAATCTTTTGAAACTTATCGGCATTTCCGGCAAATAGCCAACATAAAAATCATCTGAAGATTTCATATCAGGAAAGGATTATGGGTGGTCGCTCAGTTCCTTCAGGGTAAGGCTGAGGGTTTACCCATACCTCGTCACCCAATAATTTTAAATCATAGGTCGCTACTTTTTCTTTGAATGGCGGAGGCGAACTTCCGTTGTGTGGCTGATACTGATAACCATGCCAAGGACACGTGATGCAGCCATCAATTATTTTTCCTTCCCCTAGTGGCCCGTTTTGATGTTTGCATACGTTAGATACTGCCGAGATCTTATTGTCGTATTTAAAAATGGCAATTCGCTCGTTGCCTAGGCAAACAATTTTGGCGCGATTCTCAGGAATATCCTGCACATTGCAAACAAACGTGAAATCTTCCAGCGTAAGTGGTTCCTCTTCTTCATCCACTTTTAATTCGCGTGAGCCAACCAGCAAGTGAAGTGTTGACAGCGTGATGAATCCTATTGAAAGAATTGAAATCAATATTGGTGATGTCTCAAACTGCAATACACCGAGAACAACATGCATAATCAACATTCCATAGGCCAGGTATACCATCATGTGAAGTGATTTCCAAAACCAGGGCCCCAGGTTGTGCAGCCAAAAGTCATGACTGGTAACGGCCATCAACCCTAAGATAACGAGCGAAACAAATCCAAATGCCTCAAAAGGAAAACGAGTAAGCGAGGTATAGTGTGTGTTGGAAATAAAAACTGATAAGATGGGATTGATGTTTCCCATGCTATGAAATTGTAAAATGGAAAAGATGCCATGCATTGCAGCAACACAAAACATCGATACACCGAGATGCCTGCGATTGTAAAGCAGCGGAAGAAACAAGGAATTCAGTCTTGCCAAAGGGCCAATTGCCAGAATAATATGAAGCAGCAGCAGTGCCAGTGATCCTGTGCTGCGAATGATTATTGTTTCTTGTGTGATTTCCGGATAAGAGAAAGCGGCCACGGAACAAAAGATGATTAAGTAAGAATTGATCAGGCTGAAGATGACCCCGTCATATAGCTTTTTATTTTTGTTCCACCCGATGGATTGATAATGGGCACTCATGGTTATTGCTCAATTCGATATGATGCGATCTCCTTATTCCGAACAAAGTCGATCAATTGAATGGTGGCATCACTCGAAATGATGCGTTGGTGAATGCCAAAAGTGTAATCGCCAACATTCGTGATTTTTCCAAGAATAGTTTCTTTGCCATTGGCCTTAAGCACCACCAGACATGAAGCCGCTTTTAGTGGTTGCATCAATGAGATTGTTACAGAAGTGAGCTCCTTTGCAGTGGCAACGGTAAACCGAAAGTCGCTCTCTTCTTTTTTGACGTGTGCCGCTGGTAATTGTGGCCTCATAAACATCGCCATAGTAACTAAAGCGGGGATCACGGCTAGCACCGAAACCCATATTCGTACATGTTTCTTTCGCAGTGCTCTGATCATAATTTGCTGATCGATAAATATTTCTTTAACAATACCGGCCAAAGCACAACACATCCCGGAAGGATGAAGAGTTTAAACCACCAGGAGCTATGCTCTGTCGATTCGTCAACGGCATGTATCCATTTGAATAAAAATGGAATGCTAAATACCAATCCAGCAAACAGGTAAAACTCAATGAGATAAAGGAGAATCATAATGGAGTTTGAAAACTCAAAATTCCGTAAACAGGTTTCAGGAAGTAGTCGTGTAACTGACCTTTGTTGCGAACTTTCAGATCAAGTTGAGTGTACATTAAATTTGCTCTTCTACCGTTATCTCCGTTGTGCTTTCACTTTTAGCGATTATTTTGCGTAGTTAAATGAGACAGCGTTATCCTCAATTCATAAAAGTGTCCTTGGCGGCAATAGCCATCGCAGTAATGCTGATGCCAAACGCTCAAGCCCAGATTAATCCGGTGCGCACCGCCATGGCTCGCATGGAAGATGGTAAATGGGAGAGCGCGCGGCTGTTGTTAAAAAAGTCGCTTCGTAAAGATTCATTGAATGTTGAGTCAAAGTATATCCTTTCGAAATGGTTTTTTGAAACGACCAACCCAGGCTTTCAGATTGATTCAGCCTATTACTATGCAATGGGTTCACTTCGATCGTATGCCAGCCTGGAAGCAAAGACAAAGGATCGCTTGAAGCGCTTTCCGGTAGACAGTGCAATTTTAATTACCCTTCGTGCTGAAATTGATAGCGCTGCTTTTGAACGTGCCAAGCGATCGAATACTGAACAGTCCTACGTTTCATTTCTGGCTGATTTTAGTTTTTCCAGGTATCGATCAGAAGCAGCAGAACTTCGGGATGAGGTGAGCTACTTGGATGCCCTGAAGTCCAATACATATCAAAGTTTTAAGGACTACCTTGAACGTTATCCTGAATCGCATCGCAAAAAAGAAGCAGAAGAGCGCTACGAGCGTCTGCTCTTTGAAGATCGTACGCGCGATAAGAAGATGTCGAGCTATAAAAATTTTATTAAGGAGTTTCCTGAAAGTCCACTTCGTACCATAGCCGAACGGCAAGCATTCAGTATTGGCACTGCTTCTGGTGAGACGGATGACTTCCTTAATTTTATGAGAGAATTTCCCTCCAGCAGCTATACTAATCTGTCACGAAATATTCTTTTTCATCGGTTCAAAGAACTGGATCAACCATTTCCCATCACGTTGCTGACCGACTCCCTAAAACAAGTAAGGGAATTGGATGCTAAGCTCTGGCTGCCTATTTACAAAAATGGTAAATATGGATTCATGGATGTGGATGGCAACGAGCGGCTCGCTCCACAATTCACTCATATTCATGAAGATTATTTTTGCGGGAGTATTACTGATGAGATTTTATTTGCTGATGACGGACTCTTTGCACGCAGCGGAAAAAGAGTAGCCGACTCAGTTCGCTCTTCCATTGATTTGGGATTTGGGTTTATTCAAATTGAGTCCAATCGTTGCAAGAAATTAATTCATAAGTCGGGCGTGCTCGTAGTGAAAGAGTGTGCCGATGAATTCAAAGTCTTGGCGGGCAGATTTATCAAGGCCCGGGTGAACTCAACCTGGACGCTTTATACGTTATCCGGAAGGCTTCTTACAAAAGGCTGGGCAGATATTCTCGAAAAGGAAAATGTTATACTCTTTCAAAGCAACGGAAAATATCAGTTGGCATCCATTCCTGAAGTGGCTGCGCTGGCCGATGGCAATGCACTTACTCCTAATCTTGTCTTCGATCAGGTGACTGCAATCGATCAGCATCAGCTGCTGGTGAGAAATGGGGCAATGGAAGGAGTATTGGATCAGAAATTAAATTTTGTAATTCCTCTGGAGCGACAAAATCTACTCACCACTGCCGTGGGAATTATTCGTAAGCAAAATGATTTCTATCGACTCAATGCGATTGATCCAGAGCTTGGTAAACTCGAAGTGAGGCAAATTGAATTCTCTAACAATTGGATGGTGCTGCACGAAAATAATAATTCACTGCTCTATGACTTAAAGTCAAAACGAATAGTAGTGAAGGAAGCCGATAGCATTTGGTTTGACAGAAGAATGGGGATAGCACGACAAGGCGATTCCATCTCAGTGAATTTCAGAACAGGTCAATCGCTAAAATTCAAGCGTGATGCCAAGCTCAATTTTATTACCTCGCGTGATACGATTCGTTTTTTCTATACCGAAGCCAAAGGAAAGAAAACAGTGTTTCACATTCACACCGGTGCTAAGTTGTTCACCACAGATTTTGATGCTATCGAATCCATCTCCACGGAGTTGTTTCAAATCACCAGAAAGAACAAGAAGTTTTTGATGACACGGGATGGTAAATTGGTATCACCGCTGGATTTCGATCAGATTGTAAAAACCGGGCCATTTCAGGTAGCGCTGCTCAGGCAAAAGAAATTTGGGTTGTATGATTTTAAAACAAAAAAATTCTTCAAGCCCGAGTTCGAGCGAAATGTGGAAGCTTTGGGGAATGATCAGTTTGCTGTTTTTCGTGATGGGCATTTAGGAATAATCAATTCGGAGATGAAGCCGTTAAGCGAATTTGAATTCGAGGAAATTCGACCGTGGACGGATTCAATTGTTTGGGTAAAAAAAAATCTGTACTGGATGCTCTATGAAATCGCCACACGGCAAGTGATTCTGGATAAAGTAAGGTCGTTTCGATTGCTCCGGGATACTGAAGTGGAAAAAATTGCAATCATTCAAAAGGATCTTCACTATGGAGTGATCAGTAGTACCAAGGGCATAGTCATTCCACCTACATTTTCAGATATCATCAACCTGGGTACTGACGAGGAGCCCTTTTACTTCACAGAAAAAAAAGTGGAAGAAGCGGCAATCTATGTGGTGATCTATTATGATCGCAATGGTCGACTGGTGCGGAAGCAGGCTTTTGAAGAGGAAGACTATGAAATGATCTACTGTGCAGGTGAGTAAAATTCATACTGCCATTCATCAAAGTTCTGCCTTTATACTTTCTTTTTTTATCTTACTTTTGAAACCGTTTGAGAGCCATTGCTAATATGAAATTAAAACCTGTCCAATGAGGTCTTTTTTTATCATCCTTTCCACGTTTGTTTCATTCAGCACGTTGGCCCAGCAGCCCAAACTTGTGGTGGGAATTGTAGTGGATCAGATGCGCCAGGAATATTTGTATCGTTTCGATTCAAAATTTGGAAAGGGTGGTTTCAAACGGTTGACAGCGGAAGGCTTTATGCTCACCAATGCACATTATAATTATGTTCCAACGGAAACCGGGCCGGGGCATGCCTCCATTTACACGGGCGCAACTCCGGCTATCCATGGTATCATTGCCAACGACTGGTATGATCGGGATTTAAAAAAGGAAGTGAATTGCGTGGGTGACCCAAATCAAAAATCAGTGGGCTCACAGCAAAATGGTGCAGCATCGCCTCATCGCCTGATCTCTACCACCATTACGGATGAATTGAAATTATCTACGCTGTTTAAGGCGAAGGTCGTAGGCGTCTCAATCAAAGATCGCAGTGCTATTTTACCCGCGGGGCACAACCCGGATGGAGCATATTGGTATGACGGCACTAGCGGAAACTTTATCACCAGTACGTATTATAAAAATATTTTACCGGAGTGGGTGGTAAAGTTTAACCAACAAAAACTGGCCGATAAATACCTTGCCCAGGATTGGAATACAATCTTGCCCATGGAACAATACACCGAAGTAGGGCCCGATGATTCTCCTTATGAACAGCGCTTCGTGGGCAAGGATCGCTCAACCTTTCCGTATAAATTAAGTGAGCTTCGCAAAAAGAATGGCGACTATGACTTGTTAGGTAACTCAGGTTTTGGAAATAACATCATTGCCGATTTTGCTAAAGCAGCGCTGGAAGAAGAGCAATTAGGTAAGGATAATGTAACGGATTTTCTTGCCGTATCCTTTTCAAGTACCGATAAAGTAGGACACAAGGTTGGACCCAACGCAGTTGAAATTGAAGACATTTACATTCGCCTGGATAAGATTCTGGAAGATTTCCTTAATACATTAGATCAAAAAATTGGTAAAGATGCGTATACCGTTTTCTTAACTGCAGATCATGGTGTTGCGGATGTGCCACAATACATGAAGGATAATCGGATACCCGCAGGCTATTTCAGCGCGGCAAATACAGAAGTTGCGCTGAACGATTTTTTGCAGAAATATTTTCCTGGTAAGAAAGTAGTGGAGCGCGTATCCACTGAGCAAGTGTATCTTAATCAAGATGTCTTCAGTGGTGATGTGCGAGCGTCAGGGATTGACCTGCTGATTGCAACCGAATTGATCACTAAATTTTTGCTGAAGCGTGAAGGTATTGCGGATGTGTTTCCTGAAAATATTTTGCGCCAGGCCCCATTTGATGAGCAGAGCATAAAAGGAAAAGTAGTGCGTGGGTTTAATAAAAAGCGATGCGGAGATATCGCGTTTGTATTAGAACCGGGTTGGTTAGCATGGGGAACTTCAGGAACCGGCCATGGCAGCGCGTATACTTACGATACTCATATACCCATCATATTTTATGGGGCCGGAGTTAAGAAAGGCACCTCCTCTCAATTTCACACCATTACTGACATTGCTCCAACGCTATCGGTGATGTTGAAAACAAAATTTCCGAACGGATCAACTGGTCAGCCCATTGTGGAGATTGTTGATTGATTACATGGCAGTTTGGCTAACGATTGGATTTCAGAACGCCAAAGTGCTATCTTGAAAACTTCAATACATAATTCATGAGCAATACCAACTTTAAACCCGAACTCGGATTGTGGGATGCCACGATGATTGTGGCCGGATCAATGATCGGTTCTGGAATTTTTATTGTGAGTGCAGATGTGGTGCGCAACGTAGGCAGTGCCGGATGGCTGGTGGGGGTCTGGTTGATCACCGGTTTTATGACGATCACGGCAGCAGTGAGTTATGGCGAGTTGAGTGGCATGTTTCCAAAAGCTGGTGGGCAGTATGTTTACTTAAAGGAATCGTACAATCCATTGGTAGCATTTTTGTATGGCTGGAGTTTTTTCGCGGTTATTCAAACGGCAACCATCGCTGCGGTGGGTGTCGCTTTCGCGCGATTCTCTGCGTACCTTTTTCCATGGATGAGCGAGAGCAATAAATTGTTTGCAATTGGCCCACTCACCATTTCGGCCGCACAACTGGTGGCCATTGCGTTGATCATCCTGCTCACGTATGTAAATACGAGAGGCATTAAAGAGGGAAAAATTATTCAAACCATTTTCACTTCCAGTAAGCTGGTGGCCCTGTTCGGATTAATTGCCTTTGGATTTATTTTAACCAAACAAAACTTTTGGGCGGAAAACTGGAGCACAGGACTTAATGCAACACAAGATCTGGGTGTAGATGGTGCCGGCAAAACACCCACAGGCTGGGTGAGTATAGGTGGAGTTGCACTTTTGGGTGCCATTGCTGCATCCATGACAGGTAGCGTTTTCAGCAGCGATGCCTGGAACAACGTAACGTTCATTGCAGGTGAAATAAAAAATCCTAAGCGCAACATTGGCCTAAGCTTATTCCTGGGTACACTCATGGTTACGCTTCTCTATGTTACGGCCAACCTGATGTACCTCTACGTGTTACCGCTCGATGGTATCGCTTATCCGCAGGCCGATCGTTTAGCCATCGCGGCAGCCAATATGATTTTTGGAGATGCAGGCAAAATTGTAATTGCCGTGCTCATTATGATTTCAACTTTTGGATGCAATAATGGATTGATCCTGGCAGGCGCACGCGTGTACTACACCATGGCGCAGGATGGTTTGTTTTTTAAGAAGGCCGGAGAACTAAATAAAAATGCTGTTCCACAATGGGCGTTGTGGGTACAATGTGTGGTGGCTTCTTTACTTTGCCTTAGCGGTGAGTACGGTAATCTATTGGATATGATTTCTTTTGTGGTGGTGATTTTTTACACCCTTACCATTATTGGAATATTTATCCTGAGAAGAACACAACCGAATATTGAAAGACCTTACAAAGCATTTGGCTATCCTGTGTTGCCCATGATTTACATTGTGATGGGAATTACCTTCTGCACCTTGTTGATTATTTACAAACCAGCCTTTACTTGGCCAGGTTTAATCATCACATTAATTGGAATACCGATCTACTTTATAGCATTGAAGAGAAAGTAAGTGCTGGACGTTGCGAATGTCAAATGCCTGCAATGGGGATTTCCTTCAATCCTACTTTCTGTGATTGCGTGGCTAGAAAAATCACTTTTGATAATTCAGCAGCGGGCCGTGCAATGAAAGTGAAAATTTCATTACCGTCTTTAGAAATTCAAATCGACAACTTATCTGATTTGAGAAGCGAGCAATGCTAATCCTTCATAGAAAGAATGTGGCTTGTACCCTAATTCACGCTTGGCCTTTTCAATAATGAAGCCCGTCTTTGGTGGTCGCTTGGCGGGCTGTGTAAATTGTGTTGAGTCTGTCTGCTGAATCAATGATTTATCCAGTTTGAAAAATTCGGCCGTGGCAATGGCGATATCATATGGCGTCATCATTTCTTCACCTGAAATATGGTAAATCCCTTTTGCTTTTTGAATGGCAGCCAGATAACAACCCATCGCCAAATCTTCTGCCAGCGTTGGCGTGCGCCACTGGTCATTCACTACTCTTATTGTCTTTCCTTCTTCAAGACTTTTCTTTACCCACAGCACAATATTAGAGCGACTCATATCAGGAGTAACACCGTAAACTAACACCGTTCTAAGAATAGCCCAACCGGATTTGCATTGCTGGGCAGCTTGTTCACCCGCTAGTTTACTTTCACCATAATAATTTACCGGATTAGGTTGCGCAGATTCATCCAACGGTCCATGCGATCCATCAAAAATAAAATCCGTGGAAACATGAACTAAGTGTGCGTTCATTTTTTCACAAGCGCGCACAAGATTCTCAACAGCATATACGTTCGCATCCCAGCATTGATCACGGTCAGTTTCACACTGATCTACTTGTGTCATTGCTGCAGTGTTAATGACTACATCGGGTTTGAACTGTTCAATTACCTGCTCAGTTTGATCACGATCAGTAATATCGAGTTCCTGGAATGGAACAGAGCTTAACCCATTAACTTTTCTTCGTGCGGTGGCTAATGTTTGAATTTCAGTATGCTGACTCAGCAACAGAATCAGTTTCTGACCCAGTAAACCATTGGAACCTGTAACCAGTATTTTCATTTATTTACTTTCAGGAAATCGGTAGCCATACAATTTGGTGATTTTCTTCCTCGGAAGTTCTTCTACCGTTACGGTAATGCGAACATCCTCAGTAGGGCGATCATTTCCATCTCTGGCAACGGATGCGATCTTGTCAATTACATCAAGCCCCTTAATTACTTTTCCAAAAACCGTGTACGCATCATCCAGATGAGGTGCACCACCTACCGTGGTGTAGGCTTTAATTTTTTCTGGTGCCACATCCTTGGTTACTTTCATGCCTGTCTCTTTTTCAATTCTACCGGTGAGTGAGTAAATTCTTTTTTTATAGGCCTCCATATCACCACTCATGTAGATCTGATTTAATGAATCCACCAAAGGTTTATTCGCAGGGTTCATCATCATTTGGCGAAAACCTGCATTCATTTTTGCCTGATCGATTGTTAATTCCGCAATGTTGTCTTGTGACACTACGGTTCCCTGCACAATGTAAAACTGGCTTCCACTGGATGCTTTAGTGGGATTGATCTGATCACTTTGACGAGCGGCACACAACGCTCCTTTTTCATGAAAGAATTTCGGATTAAACTCCGCATCTACAGTGTAGCCTGGGCCGCCATTTCCCAAGGCCTGGCCCGGAAGTATTTTTTTAGAATCCGGATCTCCGCTTTGAATCATAAAGCCCGGAATAACACGATGAAACAAAAGACTATCAAAATATTTTTCCTTGGTAAGTTTTATAAAATTGGCTTTGTGCTTGGGAGTTTCATCGTACAGAATAGCCACCATTTCACCCATGGGTGTTTTAAAGGTTACTACATAATCATTTTTTTGAGCGCAGCCGGTGTATAAGGTGAAAGAGCTGGCGAGAAGAATTAATAATAATTTATTCATCGGACGGTCATTATTTTAGAGTTGTAAAAATATGAAAGCGTTTTTGATTTGATTAGGAGTTGAACATTTTGGAAAGCTGAAGCGACAAATCAAGGAAAATCATTTTTGCACTGCCATTGCGTTCCAAATGATACGTTGCATCATTGATGAGGCGACTGGCAAAATCAATTCGCTGCACATTCATGATTTTGCTGAAACGCTGGATGCGCTCTAACTCATTTCCCTTTGAGCGGTTGAGTTGATGAGCTGCTGAATTTTGCATCAATGTTTCGTGAAGCATGCTGAGACTGTAGCTAAAGAGGTTTCGTTGGTTGAGCTTGTCAAAGTCATGGAACTCTTCTGCAAGGCTTACCAATTCAGCAAACTTACGGCCATAGCAGGCAAGCATCCAGTTAAAGAATAAATCAAAGTGATGGTTTTCTTCCTGGTCTTTCAGCTTCAATGCGAGATTGACATTCCCCTCGGCAATTTGAAGTATTTCCTGCAATTGACTTTCGTCAGAAATATTATTGGTGCGCAGAAAGGATTCAAGTTCATCATCGGACAAAAGCGGCACCTGAACAATTTGTGTTCGTGACAAAATAGTAGGAAGCAATCGCTCTGCTGCATTAGATACAAGTATGAAAAAAGTATTCACCGGTGGCTCTTCCAAAATTTTCAGAATACCATTGGCAGCTGATGGATGCATGAACTCAGGTTGCCAGATGATCATCACTTTATACTTACTTTCAAAAGGCTTCAGTGAAAGCGTTTTAATAATTTCCCGGCTCTCTTCGCGCGAAATCAAGGTCATCTTGTCTTCACCACCGTAGTAGTTAGTCCAGTCATTCAAATCGCCAAAAGGTTGCTCAAGCAAAAAGGAGCGCCAGGTTTTAAGAATGTCTGCTTTGAATCGCTCTTCATCCTTATCCCCTTTTACATTGGCCAGCGGAAAAACAAAGCTGGTATCCGGATGGATATATTTCTGACTTTTGCTGCATGCGGGGCACACACCACAAGGCCCATTTTCTTTCTTATCCTGACAGTGCAAATACTGAGCATATGCCAATGCCAGTGGAAGGTTGAGTGCTCCGGGTTTACCCACAAATAACTGTGCATGTGCGATGTGATTCTGCTGCACCGCTGCGATGAGCGTTGACTTGATTTCTGCGAGCCCCGGAATTTGAGCGAAGTTCATTTCTGGATTTTACTTTTTCTCCCACACACGGAAACGTGCAGAAGATTCATATACATGTTTTAAAATAGAAATCTCTTGTGCATCCAAAACTTTGGATCTTCTCTCCATAGCTTTGGACGCTGTGTCCAGCGCTTTGTTCAATTGAAACGTGGTGAATCCGGCTTCACCGCCCCAAGCAAAGGAGGGAATGAAATTTCGTGGATAGCCATCACCAAAAATATTCGCACTCACGCCTACCACGGTGCCCGTGTTGAACATGGTATTGATTCCGCATTTGCTATGATCGCCCATCATTAAACCACAAAACATAAGGCCGGTATCTTTAAACCCTTCTTTGGCATAACTCCAAAGTTTTACATTTTCGTAATTGTTTTTCAGATTGGAGGTGTTCGTATCGGCACCCAGATTGCACCACTCGCCTAAAACGGAATTTCCCAAAAATCCATCGTGCGATTTATTTGCATAGCCAAACAAAACAGAGTTGCTCACTTCGCCACCAATTTTTGAGTAAGGCCCCACAGTGGTATCGCCCCGCACCTTTGCACCCATATTTACGTGCGAGCCTTCGCACAACGCGAAGGGCCCCTTAATCAATGCACCGTCTTGTACTTGTGAATTTTTGCCGAGGTAGATCGGGCCATTCTCAGCATTAAGCAAAGCCGCGCGAATGACTACTCCGTCTTCAATGAAAATATTTTCTGAGTGATACACTCTTGTATGTGGATCATCAATCGGGTTTGATTTTCTGCCGGTCGTAATCAATTTAAAATCTGCCCGAATCTGATTCCCATTATTTTGAAAAATCTTCCACACCTCATCGATCAGCGTAACGGCATCTTCAAATTCAAACACAGGCCCATCAATTACTTCGGGCACTTCATCATCAGGTGTGCGCACGGCCAGTATCAAGTTTCCCTTTCGAATGGCACCACCAATTGGGAGCGACCGAACGGCACTAACAAGGGCGGCATCAGGACACAGTGCACCGTTGATCCAAAGATTATCGCTGGTGTGCTGAAGTTTGAATTTTGATGCTAAATATGCTTCGGTGGCAAATGAGGCAGAGAGGCCAAGATGCTTTTCCCATTTCTCAGCAATGGTAAGAATGCCGGTGCGAATGGCAGCTACCGGACGCGTGAACGTAAAAGGGAGTAAATTCTGTCGGATGGTGGGGTGATCAAAAAGGATCAAATTCATTGCGCTAAAATAGGGCGAAGGTGGCGATTGACAAACTTTCCATAAGGCTTAGCGCGAAAAGAAAAAGGCCCCCAGTGGAGGCCTTTTCCGGTAAATAAACCGCTAAGAATAGATACTTTATTTCTTTCCGTATTTCTTCTGGAATTTCTCCACACGACCTGCAGTGTCCACAAACATCTTCTTTCCGGTAAAGAAAGGGTGCGATGCGGAACTAACTTCGACTTTAATCACCGGATACTCTTTTCCGTCTGTCCACTTGATGGTTTCTTTAGGAATAGAAGTTGAGCGGCTCAAAAATTTGTGGTCGCTTGATGTATCCCAGAAAATCACGTCTTTATACTCTGGATGAATGCCTTTTTTCATAATCTCTTGTTTCTCTTTGCTTAAAGGACTGCAAAAATAAGGAACAGACAGGGATTTGCAAGGAAAGGGTTTAGAATTTGTTAAAAATCGGGGTAATTTGCCCGAAGTTGGCTGGATCACCGCCTGTTTTTATTCGTATGAAATCTTCCTTAAAGTTTAGGTTTAAGTCTTTTGCGGTTGTTTTGTGGATTATGGCGCCTTTGGCACTGCTGGCCCAAAGTACCAATGCCACGCTTAATGATGACTACTATCACTGGCTTGACCGCTATGAAATAAAGACCGGACGGATACAACCCGGCCTTTTTACGAGCGTGAAGCCTTATAAGCGAAATGCCATTGTTGCCTGGGTCGATTCCCTGGCAAAACAGGAAGGCACATTTACCTCTGCAGCCGATCAATTTAACCTTCAGTTTTTGCGCAATGATAGTTGGGAATGGAGCAAGTCAGAAGCGAATACGAGTAAAAAGCCATTCCTCAAGCGATTCTATCAGAAGAAATCGGACTTTGCTCACGTAGATATTCCCGAATTTGATTTGCACGTGAACCCGGTGCTAATGGTGGGTATGGCAAAAGACTCCCGCACCAGCGACATGCTCTACCTCAATACCCGTGGTGTTGAAATGAGAGGTATGGTAGATCGAAAGATTGGCTTTTATACATTCCTTACCGACAATCAATCTCTGCTTCCTTTGTACGTGCGTGAAGAAGTTAACCGCAATCGCGTGGTGCCACATGAAGGATTTTGGAAAGATTTTAAAACCAATGCAGTGGATTTCTTTCAGGCGCGCGCTTACATTGATTTTAATATTAGCAAACATATTTACATGCAGTTTGGCCACGACCGCACTTTTATCGGAAATGGTTATCGCTCGCTGATCTTCTCCGATTACTCGCCCCCCAATTTGTTTCTGCGCACCAACGTAAAGGTGTGGAAGATCAATTATCTTTTTCAGTTAAATCGCATGGCTGCTGATGCAAATACGGGTTCACGAAATCGCTACCCTGAAAAATATGTAGCCTTTCATCACGCCAGCTTCAATATTGGAAAGAAGTTAAATATAGGTGTGTTTGAATCGGTAATCTTTTCTCCCGAAGATCCACTCAATAACAGAACGTTTGAACTCAGTTATTTGAACCCTGTTATTTTCTACCGTGCCATTGAGCAACAATTCGGAAGCACCGATAACGTAATTGTAGGTGGAGATTTTAAATGGAATGTTTTTAAAAACGTTTCCCTTTATGGACAGTTTGTAATCGATGAGTTTGTAATTGATAACGTGCGGGCTGGTACCGGATGGTGGGCGAATAAGTTTGGTGGCCAGGGTGGCTTAAAATATATTGATGTTGCTGGCGTCTCTAATCTTGATCTGCAACTAGAAATAAATTCTGTGCGACCTTATACGTATTCTCACAATACCTTGTATGGCAATTACAGTAACTACCGTCAGGCTATTGCGCATCCTATGGGCGCAAATTTTCAGGAGATGATTGCCATTGTGCGCTACCAGCCGTTGCCGCGCCTTAACCTTTCTGCCAAAATGTTTTTCATTCGCACCGGCCGTGATGGAGCGAATGAAAACTGGGGAGGATCGATCTTGAAAAACTACATCACGCGCCAACAGGATTATGGCAACACTACTACTCAGGGAATTAAAAATGATATTGCTTACGCGGATTTCACGGCATCATACATGCTCAAGCATAATTTGTTTATAGAGGGTAAGCAGATCATCAGAAATAGCACGAGTGCAAGCCCTGCCTATAATAACAACACCTCAGTAACTTCACTTTCTGTTCGGTGGAATATTCCTCAGCGCCTTTACGAATTTTAAAATAGCACGTTAACGGATGAAAACTTTTTTTCGCGTACTAAAATATTCTAACCGTCTTACTTCGCGGCTCGTGCGCTTTTTTCTGTTTTCCATTTTAGGAATTGTCTTTAGTGCAGTAACACTTGTGGTGGTTATACCCATGCTGGATGTGTTGTTTGATAAAGTGAAACCCACCGTTCCTCCGGCAATTCCCTCTTTCGAAGTGTCGGCCGATTACGCAATGAAGGTTTTTAACCATTATTTCTTCACCATCATTCAGCAAAACGGAAAAGCCGATGCGCTGTTCTTTATCTGCATCTGCATTGTGGCAAGTGTGATGATCGGAAACCTCTTTCGTTACCTGGAGCGTGTCATGGCCTCTAAAATAAAGGCGGACATCGTTAAGAACCTTCGTACTGAAATTTTTGCAAACGTCACCCTGCTGCAAATCAGTTTCTTCAATACTCAACGCAAGGGTGATTTAATCTCGCGCTTTACCAGCGATGTGCAGGAAGTAGAAACCGCCATTATGAATAGCTTAAAAGCAGTATTGAAAGAACCTATTACCATCATCGTTTATTTTTCAATGCTCTTTTTTATTTCTACCAAGCTTACACTCTTCACCATTATCGTGTTGCCATTGGTTGGTGGCGCTCTTGCGGAAATAGTAAAGCGATTGAAGCGTCAGGCTACACAAAGCCAGGAATCACTAGGGCGCACTGTGAATATTCTTGAAGAGACCTTCAGCGGTATGCGCGTGGTAAAGGCTTTCAACGCCCGCAATTACATTTTGAAAAAAATGGGTGAAGAAAACGAGTATTACCGGAGGGTGAATTTGTCTATGGCCTATAAAAATGAATTGGCTTCTCCGGTTTCAGAATTCCTGGGTGTGGTGATCATAGCGGGCATCATGTACTTTGGTGGAAGCCTTATTCTTAATGGGGAAGATCAGTTGGAAGCTAGCACCTTCATTGCCTTTCTCGCCATCTTCGCGCAAATCATTCAACCTGCCAAAGCATTTTCGAATGGCATCACTTCGTTGCAAAAGGGAATTGCTTCGGCAAGAAGAATTTTTACATTGATTGATACCGAACCACTCATTGAGAATAAGCCAAATGCAATCACACTCAAAGAATTTAGCAAAGACATTGAATTCAAGAATGTTTCTTTTGCCTATGAGTCTGATTTCGTATTGCAAAACATCAACCTCAAAATCGAAAAGGGAAAAACCATAGCCCTCGTGGGCCCGTCCGGTGGCGGAAAATCAACGTTGGCAGACCTGGTGCCGCGCTTTTATGATCCTTCGCAAGGTGATGTTTGTATCGATGGGATCTCACTCAGAGATTATGACATTGAATCGTTGCGAAAGCAGATGGGCGTGGTGACGCAGGAATCCATTCTCTTCAACGACACCATTTTCAATAACATTGCTTTCGGCATGACTGGGGCAAGCGAAGAGGCGGTCATTCACGCAGCGAAGATTGCCAACGCTCATGATTTTATTATGCAGACAGAACACGGCTACCAGACTTATATTGGTGAGCGTGGCTCTAAACTTTCGGGTGGCCAACGCCAGCGGTTGAGTATTGCGCGGGCAGTTTTAAAAAACCCGCCAATATTGATTTTGGATGAAGCAACATCAGCCCTTGATTCGGAGTCAGAGAAACTTGTGCAAGAGGCTTTATTTAATTTGATGAAGAATCGCACTTCCATTGTCATTGCACATCGTCTCAGTACCATCCAGCATGCAGATGAAATTATCGTTATTCAAAAAGGTGTGATTCTTGAGCGGGGAACTCATCACCAATTGAATCAACAGAACGGACTTTATAAGAAACTGATCGACATCCAGAAGACGGACCGGTAGGGCGTGCAAGGTTTTGGAGCAGATCGCATTTTATGGATTAGCTGAAAAAAACTATGTTTGTTTCTTAAATCCTGTTTTATGATGAAGAAGAACCGGCTCATTTTCTACCTTGTTTTTGGTGCCCTTCACGTATTTATTTTTCTCTTCACCATCTACATGGATAGTAAGAAAAATGACTTTGAGTTCTTAATTCAGCTGCAAGGCAAGATTTGGATGCTCAAATATTGCTCTTTTGTATTGCTGTTGATGATGATTGGAAATGTTATTCTTCATTATCGTGACAACCGCAGGAATGAAAAAGAGAAGCAGCAAATGAATCATGAAATCAACACTCTAAAAGCCAAGGTCTACGATTTTCAGGAAGCTGCGAAAACGGTAAAGCAAAACCCTACCCACTAACCAATGGATTATCGTTCTATCATCACTGCTGAACTTGATCAGGCCGCAGTAACGCTGCAAAACTTTCTTAGTGATGAAGTGAACATTAAAAAAATAGAGGAAGCCGGCACGTTAATTTCCAATGCGGTAAAGGCTGGTGGAAAAGTAATTTCATGTGGCAATGGCGGTTCGCATTGTGATGCTATGCATTTTGCTGAAGAACTCACAGGCAGATACCGTGATAACCGCAAGGCAATACCAGCTTTGTGCGTAAGCGACCCCAGTCACCTTTCGTGTGTGAGCAATGATTATGGCTATGAGTTCGTCTTTTCGAGATACATTGAAGCGCTCGGGAATCATGGCGATGTGTTGTTGGGAATCAGTACCAGTGGAAATTCTGCCAATGTGATTAGAGCAGCGCAGGTGGCGAGAGATAAAGGAATGAAAGTGATTATTCTTTCAGGAAAAGATGGTGGCAAGCTTGCACCTTTAGCGGATGTGGAATTACGGGTGGCCCACTTTGGGTATGCCGATCGCATCCAGGAAATTCACATTAAAATCATTCACATCCTTATTTTGCTTATCGAAAAGCAAGTGATCTGAACCACCCAGATCAAAAACCTTTCACTTTGTAATCTTCACCGGAAGGATAAAGCCATTCGCATCAAATTGCATGGCATCAATGCAGGTTACACGATGATCGCGATGGGTATCGCCCAACGGTCTGCGATGATACACGATGTACCACTTGTCTTTGCCTGGCATTTGTAATACGGAATGATGACCGGCACTGGTGGCCACCGTTGGGTCTTGCTGAAGGATCTTATCAATCCTTTTGAAAGGACCAAAAGGTGAATCAGCAATGGCATACGCCACCGAATAATCAGGACCACCCCATCCACCTTCCGACCACATGAAATAGTATTTTCCGTTTCGCATAAACATAAACGGACCTTCCACATATCCTTCGGGAGTGATTTCTTTGAATGTTGAACCGTCTTCAAATGGAATGAATCCAGTAAACGTATCATTGAGGCGTGCCACGTTACAATGCTTCCAACCACCATAGTAGATGTAATAGCTACCATCACGATCCTTGAAGACAAACTGATCAATGGGTTGTGCACCATTATGAAACTTGTCAATCAGAGGTTTGCCAAGGTAATCTTTGAAAGGCCCATTCGGAGTATTGGCCACGGCAACTCCTATTCCTCCGTATTCAGCATCGCTCTGAATATCGTTTGCTGCAAAGAAGAAATAGTATTTACCATCTTTTGCTACTACTGCTGGTGCCCATAACGCGCGCTTCGCCCACTTTACAGCAGCAGTGTCCAGTACTCTTGAATGTTTAGACCAGCCTTTAAGATCACTGGAGGAGAAAGCATCAAAGAATACCTGCTTCTCATAGCGATCAGAAAAGGTCGGGTAAATCCAAAATTGTTTGCCAAAGACGGCAACTTCCGGATCGGCATACCAGCCATCAAAGACAGGGTTAGTAGACTTACTTTTTTTCAGTGGCTGAGCATCCAGTGAACGCATGGACATTGCCGTGCAACAAAACAAAAGGATTGAACACCAAATTTTTCTCATGATGGTATCGACTAATCTTCAACCTACCATTAAAGAAATTTAACGGCAAGTGTTGACGCGCGATTTAGCAGTTGCATCATTCTAAAAAAAGTGATAACTCAACCATCGGAAAAAATCTGTAACACGTGGTCGTCAAAACGTTTGGAAGTGCCGTCTTTGGAGTAGAAGCCAAAACCATTACCGTGGAGGTTGATGTTACGCAAGGGCAACATTTTTTCCTTACGGGATTGCCCGATAGCGCGATCAAAGAAAGTCAACACCGTATAGAATCAGCGTTGAAGTCTTTGGGATATTTTATGCCGCGCACAAAAGTAGTAGTCAATCTGGCGCCAGCGGATATTCGAAAAGAGGGATCTGCCTATGACTTACCCATTGCCCTATGCATCCTTAAGGCTTCAGGACAGATTGCAGCAGAAACCCTGGAGCGCTATGTGATTATGGGAGAATTGGCGTTGGATGGAATGCTCAGACCGATCAAAGGTGTATTGCCGATTGCTATTCAATCCCGCAAGGAAGAGTTTAAAGGGTTTATATTGCCCACTGCCAACGCAGCCGAAGCTGCCATTGTCAACAATCTGGATATTTTGGGTGTCTCTTCGCTGAAAGAGGCCATTGATTTTTTTGAAGGCGATGCTGAAATAGTACCGCTAAGAATTGATACTCGGGAAGTCTTTCAAAGTAAAATCAATGAATACGATTCCGATTTTAAAGATGTGCAGGGTCAGGAAAACATTAAGCGTGCGCTGGAGATAGCAGCGGCCGGTGGTCATAACGTAATCATGATTGGCCCGCCCGGTGCCGGCAAAACGATGTTGGCAAAAAGGCTTCCAACTATTTTGCCACCACTTACTTTGAATGAGGCGCTGGAGACCACAAAGATTCATTCAGTTGCTGGAAAATTAGGATCAAACGCATCGCTTCTTACCATGCGCCCTTTCAGAAGCCCGCACCATACAATTTCTGATGTGGCTTTAGTTGGAGGAGGAGGCAATCCTCAGCCCGGTGAAATTTCACTTTCGCATAATGGCGTTTTGTTTTTAGATGAGTTGCCGGAGTTCAAACGCACGGTATTGGAAGTAATGCGCCAACCGATGGAGGAGCGCAGGGTGACCATATCGCGCGCGAAAGTTTCCATAGACTACCCTGCAAACTTTATGTTGGTGGCCAGTATGAATCCTTGTCCATGTGGCTACTACAACCATCCCGAAAAGGAATGTGTGTGTGCACCGGGTGTGGTGCAGCGCTATTTGAACAAAGTGAGCGGGCCGCTGCTCGATCGCATTGATTTGCATGTGGAAGTTGTGCCGGTAACGTTTGATGAAATGACCGCCCAGCGTAAATCTGAAACGAGTGGTGACATTCGCGAGCGCGTGGTACGCGCCAGGGAAATTCAATCGCAGCGGTTTATGAATCAATCGGAGATTTATTGCAATGCCATGATGCCTTCCAATATGGTGAAAGACATTTGCCAGATTAACGATGCCGGAAGAACACTCCTAAAGACTGCCATGGAGCGATTAGGACTGAGTGCCCGCGCTTATGACAGGATATTAAAAGTTTCACGCACTATTGCCGACCTGGCTGGCACGAATGAAATTAAAATTGAGCATCTCGCGGAAGCGATACAATACAGGAGTCTCGACAGAGAGGGTTGGGCCGGTTAATTGAAATCAAAGGCTATGACAAAAATTCGATTTTATTCTAATGAGCGAATTTTGAAACTTCCATTTCGAAAAACAGCAAAGGGAGTCTCGTATGCAATTTCAAATTATGGCCGGGTAATCAGCTACAGTGATCATCCTGAAGAAGGTAAGATTTTAAAAACCAGTGTCATTCGCGGATACCCTGCCATTTCGCTTAGAACGAAAGGAATCAATCAGACTTTTTTAGTGCATCGGTTAGTGGCAACCTACTTCTTAAACAAGCCCACACCTCAACACCGATTTGTGCTTCACCTGAATCACAAGAAAGAGGATAATTATGTTCATAATTTAAAGTGGGCTACTGCGCAAGAAAAAAATAATTACATGCTGAAAGATCGAAGGGAGCGTGAAATTGGTAATTACAAACTGACTGCCGAACGTGTCAAGCTTATTAAAAAGAAGATGCTGGGAAGTCAAACAAGGCTGAAGGTTATTGCCAAGCAATTTGGGGTGAGTGATATGCAAATTCACCGCATCAAGACGGGAGAAAATTGGGGGCACGTGAAGATTTAATGCAACGATCATGTTCAATCTTGTCGTGCGCTTCGGCCTTTGCTGGTCTTCTTCACCGGCAAAGAGTAGTAGTGCACTGTTGGAGAAGAAATCCAACAGAGGCGAGGGAGAAGAGCTCCAACAAAGGCGAGAATTCAGCCTAAATAAGATTTGTAGTGCGTATAAAGATTCGCAAGTAACCTCCTCACCACTTTTCCGTAAAAAGAAAAACACTTCAATCGTTTATGAAAAAGATCGATATCCTCAACTTCATCACCAACTTCCGCAAAGCGCCCAATGATATCAAAACCCTCACCGAAATACGGGAGCACTTGGGTACCAGCAATGATGCTGCCTTATTGCCCATGCTGGAAGAAATGAAGCAACTGCGCGCGTTGCGTGAAGTGGAAAAAAACGGAGAGCGTGCCTTTCAGGTAGCTTCTAAATAAGCTGGCCGAATTTCAATTCTCTTGCAATGACATACGGAGCCAGATACTCATCAATTTCTACATAGAACGGTTCATTAGTCAAATGGCAGACGGCCTTCGTCATCACTTGTTGTACCACGCTGTCATAACAATCCAGATTGATCCCCGAGTTTTTCAAGCTTAATAATTTCTCTTTTACTGAAAGCAGTAATTCTTTATTGGCCTTCACCTGAAATTTATAATCCAGGTAAGTGGGCAGGTCTCCCAGCAATCGTGTGATGATAATGGCACGGTGTTCTTTAATAATTTCTTTCAGTTGAAACAAAAGTGCATCCGGGTTGGAGTCAATAATTTTTTTGGTTCCGAGCAAAGCGGATTTAATGGTCTTCATTTTGTATTGGATTTTGCAGATTCAATGGAGGCGTTTGAAAAATTAAATGATGTCTGTTGGAAGAGCGCCTCGAGGCGTTCATCAATCTCTTTATAAAAAATAGTATTGGGCAAATCGACAAAGGAATAGCGCTTCACGGAATCGACAATGGACTGGTAGTGCTGCAAGTTGATAGGGGAGTTCTTCAGCCCTTTAAGTGATCTTTTGGCATCATTAAGCTGATCTTGATTTAGGCGTTTGGAGAATCGGTATTCGATATACATTTCCAACAACTTGATTTTACATTCCACCAGGTAAGCACGATGAGTGCCAATGACGCGTGCCAGTTCTTCCGAGAAATGTTCGGTTTCTTCCAGGTGATGAATACCTTCAGATGCCCTTATCGTCTTCATATACTAATTTAATTAGCATTCAAAATTACATAAAATACTAAATTATTTAGTAATGATGCTTTGAATTTTTAGCCCTGTATATCAGGCTCTTAGATTTTTTTTCGCTTAGCTTATTTTGTGTTCAGTGAATTAGATTCTCGCTTTTAGCGAACTTACTATCAGGCAGGTCTGCAGAGGAAGGAAAGCGTTTCTTCCCAAACAATCTCCAAATTAATAATCACGCTTTTCATGCAATCCAACGCAAGCACAGTCACCGAATACATAGATTCGCTTCCTGCCGACCGTAAAAAGGCAATCGCATCACTTAGAAAGGTCATAAAACAAAATTTGCCAAAGGGTTTTGAAGAATGCATGAGCTATGGAATGATCGGATACGTTGTGCCACATAAACTTTATCCGGGCGGCTATCACAGTAATCCGCAATTGCCGTTACCCTTTGTTAACCTGGCCTCTCAAAAGAACTTTATCTCTTTTTATCATATGGCGTTGTATGAAGGTAAATTGCTCGACTGGTTTAAGAGCGAGTGGCCGGTATACACTCATCAAAAATTGGATATTGGCAAATGTTGTGTGCGCATGAAAAAGTTGGATGATTTGCCAATTGACTTAATCGGTGAGCTCTGCTCTAAAATCACTGTTAAGCAGTGGATCGAAGCCTATGAAAAGGCAATTAAGAAATAATGTTTTTGTCACTACATTAAAACTCAATCCTGATGTAAAATTTATTTCGTTGCCTATCTTTGGTCATGCAACAAACGTACTTATCCGATTGGGGTACAGTTCTCCTATTTATGATAGGAGGGCTTCTGTTTGTGACCGTTGCCTTGTTAGTTTCGCGCATCATTCGCCCTAACCACCCTAACGCACAAAAGCTCTCTACCTACGAGAGTGGCGAAAGCCCTATTGGATCTCCGTGGGCTCAATTCAATATCCGCTTTTATGTGCTGGCGCTGATTTTTATTTTGTTTGAGGTGGAGATTGTTTTCATCTTTCCCTGGTCGACCATTTTTGCTCAGCGCGATTTGATTCAAGCCACGAATGGAAGTTGGGGATGGTTTGCGCTAGTGGAAATGCTGGTCTTTATTGCCGTGCTTGGTTTAGGATTGGCCTATGCCTGGGTGAATGACCATCTCGATTGGATTAAACCCGATCAAAAAGTAGAAGATTTTAAATCCCCTGTTCCAAAATCATTTTACGATAATATCAATGAGCGATACAAATAGTCACGGCTTGGGAGCAAGTGATCGTGATGGCCTGCCTTTCCAACAGGTGAGTTCTGTTACGGAAGTTAAGGAAGGATCAGTTTATCGAGAAGGGCTTGGTAACGCAGGACTTTTGGTTACTAAACTCGATGATCTTTTCAACTGGTCTCGATTGTCATCACTTTTTCCAATGACGTTTGGTCTTGCATGCTGTGCTATTGAGTTTATGAGCACCGGTTCTACGCCATATGATATGGATCGTTTTGGTATGGCACCCAGAGCTACGCCACGCCAGGCCGATGTGATGATCATTGCAGGTACGGTTACTTTCAAAATGGCCGATCGCATCAAGCGGCTGTATGAGCAGATGGCAGAGCCTCGTTACGTGATTTCTATGGGTTCGTGTTCAAACTGTGGCGGACCTTACTGGCAACATGGCTATCATGTGGTGAAAGGTGTTGACCGGATTATTCCGGTGGATGTGTACGTGCCGGGCTGCCCGCCCAGACCAGAGGCGTTGATTGGAGGGATTATGAAATTGCACGACAAAATACGAGGCGAAAGCATTTTAACTTCACGTGAAGGATGAAGGAGCAATTACTATCGGCCATTACAAAATCAGGAATTCAATTTGGCGTTGAGCCCAATGCAGAGCCAATTACATTAAAAGTGGACGCTTCAGATTTGCTCACCCTGGCAAAATATCTTCAAGCCGATGCACAGTTGTATTTCGATCAGCTCACCTGCGTCACAGGAATTGACAATGGACCGGAAGCAAACACGATGGAAGTGCTTTATCATTTCTACTCGATCCCATTTCATCAATCACTCGCATTGAAGGTTGTACTATCACGTGAAAATCCTATTGTAGAAAGTTTAGCCAGCATCTGGAAATCAGCCAACTGGATGGAGCGTGAAGTGTTCGATATGTTTGGAATAAAATTTTTAAATCATCCTGACCTGAGAAGAATTTTGATGCCGGCCGATTGGGAAGGATATCCCTTGCGTAAGGATTATCAGGAACAAGAAAGCTATCGTGACATCAACTTTAAATACTAATTGACAATGGATAATGGACAATTGAGTACTAAAGAGAATATATTAAAAGATAAGAGTTATTCTTTTGCATTGGCTGTGGCAATAATTATTCTGGAATTACAGAACCAGAAAAAAGAATATGTTCTCTCTAAACAATTGTTGAGAAGTGCTACATCTGTTGGTGCAAATATCGAAGAGGCAAATCAGGCTGAATCAAAAGCAGACTTTATTCATAAACTTTCGATTGCTAATAAGGAGGCCAATGAAACACACTACTGGTTACGCTTATTGATTGATACAAAATTATTAAACGAAGTGGAGGGAAGAAAGCTGCTTTCACACTGTGTTGAATTGTTACGAATCTTGACCGCCTCCATCAAAACTTCTAAGTCAAAGAAATAACTATCCATTACCTATTATCCATTTTCAATTGTCAATTTATTGAATCAGCAATACCAATATCATCCTGAAAATTTCGAGTTATCGGAGCCGGCCAAATTCAAAGAGGCTGATCTGAAACGCGAGGAGATGATCATTAATTTTGGCCCTCAGCACCCATCTACCCATGGTGTACTCCGGCTGGAAGTGTTATCCGATGGTGAAATTGTAAAAGAAGTGGTGCCCCACATCGGCTACCTTCATCGGTGCTTTGAGAAGCATGCTGAAAATTTACCCTACAATCAGATCATTCCGTTTGTTGACCGGATGGATTATGTGGCAGCCATGAATTCAGAGCATGCGTATGCGCTTGGAGTTGAAAAAATGTTAGGCATGACGGAGGAGATTCCGAAGCGGGTAGAATATGTGCGTGTATTGGTGGCAGAAATGAATCGTGTAGCATCACATTTGATTGCCATCGGTGCGTATGGACTTGATCTTGGGGCCTTCACACCGTTCTTCTGGATCATGCGCGATCGTGAACACATTTTACGATTGCTCGAGTGGGCCTCCGGTGCCCGCATGCTCTACAATTATATTTGGATTGGCGGATTGTTTTATGATCTGCCGGTAGGCTTTGAAGATCGCTGCCGCGAATTCATAACCTACTTCAAACCGAAGTTGAAGGAATTGGAAGATATTTTAGTGAACAACAAAATCTTCATCGACCGCACGGCTAATGTGGGCGTCCTTCCATTGAACCTCGCCATTAATGCAGGCATTACCGGGCCAATGCTCAGGGCATCCGGGTTGCGATTTGATTTGCGCAAAGTAGATGGCTATTCAGTTTATCCTGAATTGAATTTTGAAGTACCGATTGGTAAAGGTAAAATGGGTACTGTTGGCGATTGTTGGGATCGCACGGATGTGCGCGCGCAGGAAATTCATCAGTCACTTTCCATTATGGAACAATGCCTGGATAAGCTTACCGGGGAACATAAGCGAACACGCGATTTTGATCCTCAGGCATTGGTGCCAAAAAAGATAAGACCGAAAGCACAAGATCTTTATTTCCGTGCTGAAAATCCGAAAGGAGAATTAGGATTTTTCTTCAGAGCCGATGGCAAGAGCGATGTTCCATTTCGCTGTAAAGTAAGAGCCTGTTCGTTTGTCAATCTTTCTGTTTTACCCGAGATCAGCAAAGGAGTAATGATCGCTGATTTGATTGCCATTCTTGGTTCTATTGATATTGTGCTTGGCGAAGTAGATCGCTGATTTATTTTGATAACAGCACATCTCGGTTTCTAAGCCAAATTGATTTTTTTAGACGCTTATCAGCTCGGAAGTTATGATGCAATGCAATACTTAAAGGTATCAATGCTGAACCATAAAGAATATTTGAGTTTCTTACGTTATTGTTTTGGTATGCGATCACCCCAGCAACATAAAGGCCCCAGCCAATACCGTAATACACCCATGTCTTTTTTCGATCGGATTGGTTCATCAGAAACATGAGTTGGCCTTCTTTCGATTTGGTAAATTCACTTTTCAAATTTCGGTAAGGATAGAGTACCTCATTTTTAACATACTTATTGCCACTAAAATAGATTACTTCAGATTCATACTTACGCTTTAAAGCAACTGAATCCGATTGCCCTACCGTCCTAAAATATACAGCCATCAGTAAGATTGAAATCATTATTTTCATAAGCGTAAAAGTGTAATTTTAGTATAGCATGTTCAAAATACTCAATTCCACTCAAATCAGACAACTAGATCAATACACGATTGATCACGAGCCCATTTCTTCCATTCAATTGATGGAGCGCGCTTGTAAGGCATTTGTGGAGTGGTTTGTGGTAGAAGTACCAACGGATAAGAAGATTGGAATAGTGTGTGGAACAGGCAATAATGGTGGCGATGGTCTGGGTATCGCCCGCATGCTAAACGATTGGAACTATAACGTTACCGTTTGGATAGTGCGAGGAGAAGCAAAAGAAACAGATGACTTCAAAACTAATTTTAATTTACTTATCGGTAAGTTGGAAATGGTTGATATTTCAGCAGCGACTGACCAGAATCTTTTTGGAAAATGCGATGTGCTGATAGATGCAATTTTTGGCACTGGTCTATCACGGCCTGTGGAGGGAATTTACAAGCAAGTCATTCAATGTATTAATAAAACCGATGCCGAAATCATCTCCGTAGATGTTCCTTCTGGATTGTTAATCGATCAGCCTTCTACGGGTGAAATCGTAAGGGCTGATCAGGTGGTCACGTTTCAACTGCCAAAGCTTGCATTTCTTTTACCTGAAAATTTTCCTTGGCTAGGGGCATGGCACACGGTGGATATAGGGCTGAATAAAAAATTTATTGAAGAGGCCGTCACATCATATTTCTTGCTAACCAAAAAAGATATCAAGAAAGTACTAAGACCCAGAAAAAGATTTGATCATAAAGGAACGTACGGGCATGCACTTATTGTAGCTGGTTCGTTTGGAAAAATGGGTGCAGCTATTTTAGCGGCACGTGCAGCATTGCGATCGGGCGTTGGGCTGCTTACCATCCATTCACCCAAATGTGGTTATTCGATTTTACAAACGTCTGTTCCCGAAGCGATGATCTCTGTTGATCAGCATGAACTCATGTTGTCGCAAGTAGCCGAATCCGAATTAACGAAGACAATTGGTATTGGCCCAGGAATAGGTCAGCACGCTGTTAGTGTAGAGGCGTTGAGCCATCTTCTGGAAAAGGTCAGGAACCCTATCGTATTGGATGCAGATGCTCTGAATATCCTTGCAGCAAATAAAGCGCTAATGAAATCCATCCCGAAAGGAAGTATTCTCACACCACACCCGAAAGAGTTGGAGCGGTTGATAGGCTCCTGGAAAAATGATTTTGAAAAACTTGATCTGCTAAAGCAATTTGCCAGTTCGATTCAATCTATTGTCGTCTTAAAAGGTGCGTATTCGGCAATAACAACACCCGATCAGAAAATTTATTTTAATCCTACAGGAAACCCTGGAATGGCTACTGGTGGTAGTGGTGATGTGCTAACAGGAATTTTAACCGGACTATTAGCACAAGGGTATGATTCATTAGAGGCTGCTATGCTTGGTGTTTACCTGCACGGACTGGCAGGCGATCTTGCAGCACGAGACTTGGATATCAATGCAATGATCGCATCCGATATCATTGATCACTTGCCTTCTGCTTTTCGATTTATTTCCAGGTAGCGACAACCACCTACTGATTTTTTTCGTTTGCCTGCAAAAATAATAATGTTCTATGCAACGGATTTTTGCGCTGTTGATTTTTTCAATACTGTTAGCGGGCTGCTCGGAAGATGAATCGATTTCAAAACCTGAAGTTTTTCTTTTAACAAAAGTAGAACGAATAGAAAGTGAGTACTTTCATTTTGAGTTTTACACCTATGATGACCGTGGCCGGTTGATTCAAAGTAAAGACTCCTCTGAGCTGATCAATCCATATGTATTGAATAAGGTTTACAGTTACGATCCTTCAGGAATATTGAAACGCATCTCCTACGATGGAAGCCTTGATGAAGACTTTGAGCATCAAAATGGGTTTCTAGTAAAGAGCACCACTTCATTGAGTGAATTGTATTATAGTTTGTATTTCTATGATGAGAAGGGCAGGGTAAAGGAAATTCAGGAGTTTGGACCATTTTCCGGTAAGGGCATCATCATCCAAAACAAGAAGTTGTTTACCTATGATGTAAACGATAACATTGTTTCAAAGAAAATAATGGTGTGGGATCCAATAACTGACGAATTTGAGTTATCCGCATCCTATACGTATGAAGGATATGACAGTCATCGCAATCCGTACTTTGAGCGCCATAATTTCCCTTGGTTTCCTGTAAGCCGAAATAATCCTGCAAAGCTCACGATGATCAATTCACAAAATCAGACCCTGATTACTGATTATCAATATAGCTACAATGAAAATGGCCTCCCCTCGCTAATCAAGGAAATTGGACCAGTTCGAACGAATGCATACACATTTTTCTATCGTGCTGAAAAATAAAAGCAGGAAATTTTACATCTCAATTTAAACCTTTTGATTACCCAACGCATCTAAACTGTACTAATAACCGTATTACAGTTTATGAACCTAAAAAAGGCCTTTTTCTTGTTCGTGCTCGTTGCCCTGGTGGTGCGCTTTGGAGCGGCCCAGCACAAAGAGGAGTTTTTTGGTCCCCATGAGCCCATTAAATCAATACAGATTTTTCCTAACCCTGCCGTAGATTACGTGAGTGTTAAACTCGATAATCCTGATATTCGAAAGTCTAAGATTGCACTTCATAACATTATTGGAAGCCCGATGGAATTTGAATCGGAGGTGATCGATGATCATGAATTACGTATCAGAGTCAAAGATTTTCCTACCGGCTATTATTTTCTTTCCGTGCGCGATGAACATTCGCAGTCGCGAGGCACCTTCAAATTCCTGAAACGGTAGCGCTGCCCACCTTCGCTTTTTAGATTTCCTTTGTTTACTTTTCTGTCACTATTAGTAACAGTTTGAGTAACTATTTGCTTGCAATCGATATTGGTACCACCAGCGCCAAAGCACTGGCTGTGTTGCCCACAGGAAAAGTGCTTTCCACGATCCAACAATTTTATCCGACCTATTATCCGCAACCTGATTTTGCCGAGCAAGACCCTGAAGTAATTTCAAAAGCTGTAAATGAATTGGTAATACAAACCGTTCAAACTGTTGGCCCGGGCTTTCAACTTGATGCGATTTGTTTCAGTTGTGCCATGCATGGATTGATGGCAGTCGATTTGGCTCATTGCCCTCTTACACCACTCATGATTTGGGCAGATACGCGAAGCAAAAAGCAAGCATCACAAATCAAGAACAGCGAGACCGGCAAATCCATCTACCGAAATACCGGTACACCAATTCACCCAATGAGCCCTTTGTGCAAACTTCAATGGCTGAAGCAAGAGCAACCTGAGTTATTTCAATCCGCAGAAAAATTTATTTCAGTTAAAGAATACATCATTCATCAGTGGACGGGCGAGTATTGTATTGATTATTCACTTGCCTCTGCCACGGGGTTATTTGATATTCATGAACTCCGCTGGTCAAAAGAAGCATTAACACGTGTTGGTATTGATGAAAATAAGCTTTCAAAACCAGTTTCGCCCCAGCACCATTTGAACGTGAATTCGCTTTCTGCAGAAAGATTCAAAATCTCATCCAAGGTGAAAATCATTGTTGGGGCAAGTGATGGATGCCTTGCTCAATTGGGAAGTGATGCCATGAATGATGGCGATATGACCATTACTGTAGGCACGAGTGGCGCTGTGCGTATTGCGAGCAAGACACCAAAGTATGATGAGCAAGAGCGAATTTTTACCTACTTGTTGGATGCTAACTCCTATGTAAGTGGCGGAGCCACCAATAATGGAGCGGGATTACTTCAATGGTATGCCAGTCATTTTAATACCAGTGCCTCGAAAGATTTAAAGGCGTTTGTTCAGGAAGCAGAATCAATACCTGCCGGTGCTGATGGACTAATTGCGCTGCCCTTTCTTTTAGGCGAGCGAGCGCCAATGTATAATGCCGATGCGAGAGGTGTATTCTTCGGTGTTTCTGTTCGTCATACTCACCGCCATTTTCAGCGAGCTATGCTGGAAGGAATTTGCTATGAGTTAAAAAGTATTGTTGACAGTATTGAAAATGTATTTGGTGTACAAAAGCGAATCCTGGTAAGTGGCGGTATTATTCATTCCGATGAGTGGCTGCAAATGCTTAGCGATATTATTGGCAAAGCGCTTGTCGTAAGTGATGATCACGATGCCTCCGCTATGGGAGCAGCAAAACTTGGCTATGCCTCACTTGGAGTGACCATGTCATTAAAAGGCAATGGCGGAAAAATAATTTTGCCCGATAGTGTCATGAAGCAGCGCTATGAAAAAAACTATTCCATCTTTTTGAGATTGTATCAGCAATTGCAAGGTTTGTTTATTGATCACGCTAACACATTGAATTGATGCCGTTACTCATCGTTGCCGCGGGTATTTTGATTTTGCTGGTGCTGATCATTTTTAAAATGAAGCCACTCTATGCGCTTCTTATTGTTTCAATATTAGTAGGGCTGGGTGAAGGATTGAGTATTGGGGATGCATTGCTTTCGGTGCTGAGAGGAATTTGGTCTACTTTGGAAAGTATGGCCATTGTGCTGTGCCTTGGTGCCATGTTGGGGAAGATGATCGAGACGAGTGGGGCAGCTCATCAAATCACACACACATTGATTCGGTGGTTTGGTGAAAAAAATATTCAATGGGCGGTGATGCTGACAGGGCTATTAGTAGGCATTCCGCTTTTTTACAATGCAGGCTTTGTAATTCTTATTCCTCTTGTTTTTTCGATAGCCCTATCGGCAAATGTTCCGCTACTGATGGTAGGCATTCCTATGGCCGCCTCGTTGTCTGTTACGCATGGATTTCTTCCGCCTCATCCCGGCCCAACGGCCATAGCATCAATCTTTCATGCTGATCTCGGGAAGACATTGCTCTATGGACTGCTACTGTCCATACCGGCCGTAGTTTTGGCCGGGCCGATTTTTTCTAAAACATTGAAGAATATCACTGTGATCATCCCGGAAGGAAAAAAGTACGAAACCAAAATTTCGCAAACTTCCTATCCATCAGTATTGATCAGCTTCATGCTGGCCCTGCTTCCTGTTGTTTTAATTGGCTTGTCGGCAGCAATTACTCCGTTCATTTCTTCATCAGCTCTTATCAAGCTTTTTCAATTGTTAGGGAATCCATCGCTGGCGATTGGATTATCTTTAATGCTTTGCATTTGGCTGTTTGGTTTTCAAAAAGGAACCTCCTCTGGCGAGTTGATCAAACTTCTCTATGGCGCTAATAAAGACATCTTTCTGATCATTTTGATTATTGCTGCGGGTGGTGGCTTCAAGCAAGTTTTGGTGGATAGCGGGGTAGGTGACTATATCAAATTGGCAACCGAGGGCATGAAGTATTCTCCTTTATTTTTAGGGTGGTTCATCGCAGCATTATTAAGAGTGTCGTTGGGCTCCGCTACGGTGGCCGGACTGACCGCTGCAGGGATTGTATTACCATTTGTTTCAGCCGGTGTAAGTCCTGAATTAATGGTGCTGGCGGTGGGATCGGGTAGCCTCATGTTTTCTCACGTCAACGATACAGGTTTCTGGATGTTCAAAGAATACTTTAATTTGTCGCTCGGTCAAACCTTCCGATCGTGGTCCCTCATGGAGACAATTGTTTCTATTTGTGGCCTTTTGGGAGTGATGGCACTACAACAGTTCATTTAATTAACAAACGTACTCATGCAAATCGGTCTAATTGGTTTAGGTAAAATGGGATTTAACCTGGCGCTTAATTTCAAAAGCAAAGGCTTTGCGGTGATGGCGTTTGATGTCAACAAATCGGCCATGGAAAAAATTGCCGACCATGGAATTACCACTCAACCCACTATTGGTGAATTGGTACAAAGCATGACGGGGCGCAGAGTGATATGGGTTATGGTACCTGCGGGTAATGTGGTGGATGTAGTGTTAAGCAATCTGAAAAATCATCTTAAAGCGGATGATATTGTTATTGATGGCGGCAACTCAAATTATAAAGATACCCTTGCACGCGCGCGTGATCTTGAGAAGCTTGGCATTCACTTTTTGGATTGTGGCACCAGTGGGGGAGTGGATGGTGCGCTGCATGGCGTGTGCACTATGATTGGAGGAAAAAAAGAAGCGTTTGATTTTTGCGAGTCAATTTTCAAATCTATTTCCGTTCCTGACGGATACCTGTATTGTGGCAAAAGTGGCAGCGGACATTTTGTGAAAATGGTTCATAACGGTATTGAATATGGAATGATGCAAGCCATCGCTGAAGGTTTTGAAGTACTGCATCGCCACGATGGGGAGATGGACCTGGCCGCTGTATCAAAAGTTTGGAACCACGGATCGGTGGTGCGAAGCTGGCTCATGGAGTTGACACAACGTGCCTTAGCCAAAGATAAAAATCTGGAATCCATAAAAGGTGTAATGCACTCTTCAGGTGAAGGAAAGTGGACGGTAGAGACGGCTTTGGAAATGGGCGTACCCACTCCTGTGATAACGATGTCACTGTTAATGCGCTACCGATCACAGGTAGAAGATACGTTCTCAGGCAAAATTGTTGCCGCCCTTCGCAATGAATTTGGCGGGCATGCGGTGGAGAAGAAGTGAATTGATGGGCACAAGGCTTAACCATTGAAAAGCTTATGTTTCTTAATGGTTTTGCCATTGCGCAGCTGAAAGGCATGGTACACTGTGGGGATGTCGTTCGTCCAATCTTTAAGCACCAGGATGATGGCCATTATTTCCAATCTTGTTATCAGGCCGAACCAGAAAAATAGATTGAACAGAACGGTTGATTCACATTGAACAATCACTTCAATGAGCGTTGCAAACAGGACCAGTGTCCATAGTTTAGCGCCAATGGAGTGGGTGGCGATCTCTTTCTGGAATTTTACGTAACTAATGAGATACGAGATTGCTTCAAGCCCTAACACCAGGAATATTTTGAAATAATTAGCGTGGAAGAAGCTAGAACATTGAATGTAAGTTGCCAGAGCAACGGAAATGAAAAATAGCTGATCAACCGCTGAGTCCATACGCCTTAAGGGTTGAGTGGCAACATTCAATTTCCTGGCAATAATCCCGTCAAAAATATCAGTCAACAGGCCAAGTGTTAGAATAATGATTGCTAGTGTGGCATAGTGGTCAACCTCTGAAATACTCAACACGATTGTTAGCGGGCCCAACAAAAGGCGAGTGAAGATTAATGCCTTGGGAATGGATGACGCTTTCAATAAATATTGTTCGCGCTAAAACGCCACATTCACGGTCATCTCCTCGCCATTTCGTTTAAGTTTCACGGGAACGGTTTGGCCTTTTTCAAATTTACCCAGCGCATCCATGTAGTTTTGAATGTCTTTTATTTCGTAGTCACCGATTTTGGTGATCACATCACCAGCCAGTATGCCTGCTTTTTGCGCAGGCTTTCCATCGGTGACGCCATCCACTTTCAATCCTGTTACATCAGAAGTATAGCTGGGCATAACACCCATCGTCACTTTAAAGCTGCGTGCCGATCCCATCGACTTACTCTTGGTTGTGAGAAAGGCTAACTTTGGTTCTTTGTCGAGTTGATTAACAAGGCGAGTGATCAATTCCAGAATATCTTTTTCTCCTTCAGCATTTATTTTTTGCCAATCGTCTGAAGGTTTGTGATAGTCGCTGTGAGAGCCCGTGAAGAAATGGAGTACAGGAATATTTTTCAGATAGAAGGAGGTATGATCGGATGGACCGGTGCCGCTGGAATCTGTAGTGATTTTGAGTTTCTCATTGGAATAGGACTTCAATAACGATTCCCAGTTAGGGCTGGTGCCGGTGCCACTGATGGATAAATTTTTTGTATCGGGATTCAATCGTCCAACCATATCGAGATTAATCATATAGTTGACTTTGCTAAAATCCAGTGTGGGATGTTCCGTAAAATATTTGGAACCATAAAGCCCAAGTTCTTCTCCGCTAAAGCAGATAAACAAAAAGTTGTTGTTCTCTTTGATTTTGTTTTTCTGAAAATATCGGGCCAGTGATAACACCCCAGCAACACCACTGGCATTGTCATCGGCACCGTTATGAATTTTTCCTTGCGGATTTGCATCAAGTGAGCTTCCGTTTTCGCCCAAGCCCAGGTGATCATAGTGTGCTCCAATGATGATTGTTTTTTCGGCTTTGTTATCCAGGTAAGCAACGATGTTTCGAGCAGTGCCTTCCTGCCCTGTACCATGCACACCGCCTTTGAAGGGGAATGACTGGAAATAAGTTTTGGATTCGCCCAAGGGCTGAAGCTTCAACGCTCTGAATTGACTTTCGATATAGCTGGCAGCCATTTTTTCACCTTCCGATCCTGTTCCCCGGCCATTTAATGAATCACTGGAAAGTACTTTGATGTGCTTTAGAATAGCAGAAGTCTCAATGGTTTGTGCCTTCAGGTTTCCCGAAAGGGCAATCAGCAATACGAGTGAAAGGATTTTTTTCATAGTGAAGTGAGCATAAAGTTGAGTGCAATTTAATTTTTATCTGCTACCCCAATATCCTATTTTTGAAGATTAATTACACCCTATGGCTGCCTTAAAATTTGTTTTGCTCACCGATTTCTCTCCGCTATCAAAAGTTGCCATGCACTACGCCATGAAAATGTCGCAACGCCTGGAAATTGAATTTACTATTCTGCATGTGGTGCGATTGGATGGTGTTCCAAAATCAAACCTGAAATGGAAGCAAATTGAAAAGTCACTTGTTCAGGTAGTGGAAGAGGAGGGTGAAAAATTGGTGACCGAATTAAAGGCTCAAACCAAGGCACCGATCACCTTCAAAGCCATTAAAGCGCACACTGTATCAGAAGCAGTGCGGAAGTATTGCGAAAAGAATTACACCAACGTAGTGGTGATGGGCAGCCAAGGGGCTACTCCGTTAAAAAAATTCCGATTAGGTGGAACGACTGTCTCTGTGATTGACTCCGTGTTTTCTCCGGTGTTGGCCATTCCTCAATTTGCTGAGTACAAAAATTTCAAAGATGTGGTGTATGCATCTGACCTTAAAGATTTGTCAAAAGAATTGGAATTGATAATTCCCTTCGCCAAAATATTTGATTCCAAGATTCACCTGGTTCATGTTGTTTCGGCAATTGATAAGAAGACAGACGAACTAAGACAGAAGACAGAACTAGCGATCAAAAATGCAGGGTATTCACGAATTGATTTTAAGTTGATCATTGATGAGGATATCCCTGGTGCAATCGATAAGTACATCAAAGAGACAAAGGCTGATTTGCTAACCACCTTCACACGCCAGGTAAATCTTTATGAAAAACTTTTCGGTTTGAATATTACGCGTAAGCTTGCCTATCAAGGGACCATCCCGTTGTTAAGCTGGAAACGAAAATAGGCTTACTGCTTCTTCGCAAAAAAGAAACGATAGCTGCTGAGGGCGGCAATCATAAGGCAGCAAAAGATCACAAATAACTTTTCGGCATCAAACCAGTCAATTGCACGGTCCTGAAGTTTAGGATCGGTGATCACGCTATGCAAAATTAATGGCACTGCTGCGAAGTAAGACAAGAAGTGTAGTGCGCGCCATGTCTTCAAAGTCAGTTTTGCCTTGTAGTAAGAACTGATGATCACCACGCCAATCAGATAAAGGGCAACGGATCCAAAGGTGTTAGCCAATGGCTGGTGTTTAGTCCATGCAGGCAAAAGCAAATCGCCCCACGTAAAGCCGGAAAGAGGATCAAGAGGAATCAGCACGATATGCAAAAGGATAGCAATAGCGGCAGAATAACCCGTGAACTTATGCAATTGAAGAAAGGAAAGTTTGTACGGAAGTGCATAAGAAACATTTAGCCAAATGCATATCCCGACAAGGAAATTACCAGCCAATGCAGCGAGGGCAATCATCCCGATAATACCCGATACTTCAATTGTTTCCATTTATTTGAATTTGTTGAAAAGATAATCTGCCGCACGTTGTGGAGGAGATACTATTTTTTGAGTGGCAAAAAAAAAGCCTGCGAGAGGCAGGCTAAATAAAGTAGCTCTTGATTAAAATTCAGCATTACCTGGAAAGCGAGGATAAGGGATCACATCGCGAATGTTGGTCATACCCGTCACAAACAAAATCAGTCGCTCAAAGCCGAGACCAAAACCACTGTGTGGTGCTGATCCGAACTTACGCAGTTCCAGGTACCACCACAAATCTTTTTCAGGAAGGTTTAACTCTTTCACGCGCGCCATCAGATTTTCATAGCGCTCTTCACGTTGCGACCCGCCAATGATCTCGCCAATACCCGGGAAGAGAACGTCCATCGCACCTACCGTTTTTCCATCTTCATTCTGACGCATGTAAAACGATTTGATATCTTTTGGATAGTTGTAAAGGATCACTGGCTTCTTAAAATGTTTTTCTACCAGGTAGCGCTCGTGCTCGCTTTGAATATCAACGCCCCACTTATCAATGAGGTACTGAAATTTCTTTTTCTTATTGGGATTGGAATCTCGCAGAATGTCTATTGCCTCAGTGTAAGTGAGTCGCTGAAAATCATTTTCCACCACAAATTTCAGACGATCGATCAATCCCAGTTCGTTGCGTTGTTCCTGAGGCTTTGAAGCTTCTTCATCAGCAGCACGCTTGTCCAAAAACTCTAAATCTTCCTTACAGTGATCAAGCGCATATTTGGCAAGAAACTGTAAAAAGTCCTGCGCCAATTGCATGTTATCGTTGATGTCATAGAACGCCATCTCTGGCTCAATCATCCAAAACTCGGCAAGGTGCCGCGTAGTGTTTGAATTCTCTGCACGAAAGGTAGGGCCAAAGGTATAGATCTCACCCAGTGCCATCGCATACGTTTCACCTTCCAATTGACCAGAGACGGTAAGATTGGTTTCTCTGCCAAAGAAATCTTCTTTGTGATTGATGTGTCCTTGTTCATCGCGTGGAGGATTTTTAATATCCAACGTGGTAACGCGGAACATATCCCCCGCGCCTTCGGCATCAGATCCGGTGATGATTGGCGTGTGTACATAATAAAAGCCTCGGTCATTAAAGAACTTGTGCACAGCAAAAGCCATGGCATGCCGCACACGCATTACCGCACTGATGGTGTTTGTGCGCACTCTCAGGTGGGCGATCTCGCGAAGGAACTCCATCGAGTGCTTCTTAGGTTGCAACGGAAACTTTTCAGGATCGCTATCGCCAAGAATCTCCAGCGCGTTCACTTTTATTTCCACCGTTTGGCCTTTGGCAGGTGAGGGAATAAGTTCTCCTGTTACGGAAACACATGCACCTGTTGTAATTCTTTTCAGTTTTTCCTCAGGCTGCGAATTAAGCTCCACTACTGCCTGAATATTTTGAATGGTTGATCCATCGTTGATAGCGATGAACTGTGTATTGCGGAAGGTGCGCACCCAGCCTTGCACTACCACGGTTTGGCCTGATGGTGCTGTGGCAAGAAGGTCTTTGATCTTGGTTCGTTTCATGAGGATGTTGAAAATCAGAATTAAAAGATCGCAAAAAAAGTCATTTTGATTTTTTAATCAAAACCCCTGACGGTGAAAGTATTAGAATTGTGGAAAGCACGGCTAATTGTATCACCGCAGTAGTGTGGAAACGTTTGAATTGGTAAATTTGTCGTTGTAACGAGTATACATGCAAAGGCTTGGTCTAAATCAATCACTTCAACAAAAGCTCTCTCCGCAGCAGATTCAGTTTATTAAACTGCTTCAGGTGCCTACTGCCGAGTTGGAAAATCGCATTGAAGAGGAGTTGGAAATAAACCCTGTGCTGGAAGAAGGCGAGGAGGAGGGGGAAGACTTTGACCAAAATGAGCAGCAGGAAGAAGCACCTGCAGCGGAGGAGAATGATGAACTGGATATTACCGATTACCTGCGTGACGATGATTACACCAGTTACAAAACCTACTCGGATGATGAGGATGAAGAGGATCGCGAAATGCCTGTGCCCACCGCTACTTCGCTGCATGAGACGTTGATGACTCAGCTCGGCTTTCTTGGACTCAACGATCGCCAGGCTACCATTGGCAGGCAGTTGATCGGTAGCATTGAAGGTGATGGATATATCCGCAGAGATTTGGAATCCATCGTTAACGATCTTGCCTTTTCACAAGGAATTGAAACAAACCTTGCAGAAGTTGAGTCGATCTTAAAAAAGATACAGTCATTCGATCCTTCTGGAATCGCTGCACGCAATCTGCAGGAATGCCTTTTGCTACAACTTGATCGGATGGATGATGGTCAGGATGTAGATGTCATTGTTGGCAAGCGCATCATTAATGAGTGCTATGAGGAATTCACCAAAAAGCATTACGCAAAAATTCTGAAGAAGCTGGACCTGGACGATGAGGACTACATCAAAGATGCTATCGAATTGATTGTGCGGCTAAATCCCAAGCCAGGAGGTGAGGTATCTTCGGGCATGGTGAAAAACCAGTTCGTTATTCCTGATTTTATTTTAACGAATAATAATGGAAAGCTTGAGCTTGCTCTGAATTCGCGCAATGCGCCTGAACTTCGTGTCAGCCGTTCATATTCTGAAATGTTTAAGGCTTACGATAAGAGTGACAAGAAGGATAAGAAGTTGAAAGAAGCTGTGTCCTTTGTCAAGCAAAAACTGGATGCTGCCAAATGGTTTATCGATGCGATCAAGCAACGCCAGCATACCTTGCTCAGAACCATGCGTGCGATACTTGAATTTCAATACGATTATTTTTTGGAAGGGGATGAGACCAAGTTAAAGCCGATGATCCTGAAGGACATTGCCCAAATGATCAACATGGACATCTCCACCGTGAGTCGCGTGGCCAGCAGCAAAACTATTCAAACCGACTTTGGCACATTTCCGCTAAAATATTTTTTCTCGGAAGGGATAGCCACCGATTCGGGTGAAGAAGTGAGTAGCCGTGAAGTGAAGCAAATCATTAAAGAGTTGATTGAGCAGGAGGATAAGAATAAACCACTTTCGGATGATAAGTTGGAAGACTTGCTCAACGAGAAGGGTTATAATATTGCGCGCAGAACGGTGGCCAAGTATCGCGAACAGCTTAATATACCTGTGGCCCGCTTAAGAAAGGAGATGTGACGTGAAGTTTCTGGCCAGGACAATCTCCGTTGTTTTTCACCCACTTCTGTTAACCACCTACCTCGTTATTCTTTTAGGCATCCGTTTTCCTGCTATGCTAATGATACGCGCAGAGAATCTGAGATTGGTGGCTGCATTTGTCTTTTGCTTCACCTTTATTTTACCTTCGGTTAATTTGTTGATGCTGCGATTCTTTGGCACCATCTCATCACTCTTGCTTGAATCGCGCCAGCAGCGCTATGTTCCTTTCACGTTTATTGCAATTATCTACGTGCTTATTTCGTTCTTGTTTTTTTTCAAGTTTCCGTTCAGCGATAGTTTCAATCGCATGATGCTGGTGGTGGCCCTGTTAGTGACTTCCGCTACGGTGGCAACCTTCTTTTTCAAGGTGAGTGTTCATAGTCTTGCCATGTGGGGAATGGTGGGTGTTTTGTTACCGTTGAATAAAACTGTAGAGAGTGGTGTACTTCTTTGGCCCACTGCCTTTACCGTGCTGCTATCAGGATTAGTGATGTCTGCCAGGCTTTACCTGGAAGCGCATACCCCGCGTGAGATTTTTTGGGGCGCAATTATTGGATTCGCGGTGTCCTTTACTTCCATGATCATATTGTATTAAATCAAAAATCATAACGCTATGAGTTTTCAATTTCTAAAATACGAGGTGGTCCAGGGAGTTGCTACCATCACCCTCAACCGTCCTGAAGTATACAATGCACTAAATGATGGAATTACCTTTGAACTTCAGGACGCCTTTAAGCAAGTTGGTAAAGATGAAAACGTGCGCGTGGTAGTAATTACCGGAGAAGGCAAAGCATTTTGTTCCGGTCAGGATTTGAAAGCCGGAGCCGAGCAGGAGAAGCGATCATTTCTCGATTCGCTGCAGCGCAGGTATAATCCCATCATCCGTGCTATGCGCACGTTGCCCAAGCCAATCCTTTGCAGATTGAATGGTGTGGCAGCAGGCGCAGGTTGCTCGCTGGCACTGGCGTGCGATATGATTGTAGCATCTGAAGAAGCAACCCTGATTGAAGTGTTTATTAACATTGGCCTGGTACCCGATTCAGGTTCATCCTATTTTTTGCCACGCCTCACAGGAAAAGCAAAAGCATTTGAATTGTGCAGCATGGGGTCGCGCGTGAAAGCAGCAGAAGCTCTTGCTCTCGGTCTGGTGAACAAGGTTGTGCCTGCCGCTGAATTGGATGCTGCGGTAAAATCCTACACCGACTATTTTGCCAATGCTCCTACAAAATCCATCGGGCTGATCAAGAAAATGCTGGATAAGGCCGGCACTTCAACACTGGAGGAAATGCTGGAGTATGAAGCCTACTGCCAGGAGATCGCAGGATCAACGCATGATTATAAAGAAGGTGTCAATGCATTCCTGCAAAAGAGAAAACCAGAATTTAAAGGGAAGTAGGTGCTATCGTGAATAATTGACAATGTGTGATCATTGTCATTATCCTCATTGATGGTCAATTATTAAAATCCGTTGATCGAGATTCCCACCGTGAGTGTGTTCATGGTGGTGGCATCGGGGCCTTTATCTTTTTCAAATAATTCCGACAGGTTGTAAAACGCAAACCAGTTAAAACCACCAATGCCAATGCGCGAATACACTCCGTAGCGAATTGGATTTAACCCGTGTGGTTTCCGGTCTTTCATTTTCACCTCATCGCCATCAAGTTTGTATTTTACTTTCATCATGCCGTTGGTAAGCACGCCTGCGCGACCACCAATGGCCCAGCTAAAACTACGGGCGATATCATTGGGATTGGTATCGAAACGAATCTCGAGCGGAATTTCCAGGTAGTTGGCCACTAACATCGATTTCTTAATGCCCGGATAAATGGTGGCTCCATCAATGAAATTATATTGAACCACAGGAGTGGTGGTAGTTTCTATCGCATCAACAAGAATTCCGCGGTTAACGAACTTAAAGCGCTCCATGCTCAGGCCCAGCCCAGGGTTAAAGCTGAATTTTGATTTTCCAAACCGGATAGGGTATTGGTAGTACAAATTCACTGTTCGTGAACCCCAAAAGCCTTGTTTAAATTTGTCCGGAGTATTCAGCCCTCGGTTTACCCCTAAATCCACAATGAATGAACCCGGAATGTTTGGCCGAGCCACTTTCTTTACTGTTGTAATATTGTCTTGCCCCCATACCACAGAAGCCATCAACAAAAGAACCAGAGAGAGCGAAATTTTATGAAACATGCTAGATTTTGGAATTTTAAAGTTTCAAAAATACATTATTTGTGTCCAAGGCCAAAGCAAGCGCTTGCTCATCGGATTTATTCTTATAAATTTGCACTTCAATTTAAAGGACCCGTAGCTTAACTGAATAAAGCATCTGACTACGGATCAGAAGAGTCGGGGTTTGAATCCCTGCGGGTTCACA
>CBHTSG010000017.1:0-98907 GCA_966095315.1 uncultured Cyclobacteriaceae bacterium | reverse complement strand
AAATCGCGGGGTGGAGCAGTTGGTAGCTCGTTGGGCTCATAACCCAAAGGTCACAGGTTCGAGTCCTGTCCCCGCTACAAAAAGGCGACTCAATGGGTCGCCTTAATTTTTTTCAGGGTGCGTCTGCATTTTCTGCTTGGTGTGAATGGATTTTACAAGAAATCAAAAAGTCATCCATCATGTTTGTGACCGTAACATCACTGCGACTAAAAAGCCTTTGGGGATTTTTGAGATTATCATGGCTCGCCCTGAAAATCACCCGTCAATTGAAAGCGGAAAAGGGGTTTATAAAAATGAGGAGCAAAGGTTTTGGGAAACTCCACTTTACCCTCACACAATGGCAAACCGAAGAAGATTTGAAGCGGTTTGCCCAGACTGGTGAACACCTTATTGCCATGAAAGAAAGTGCCAAGCTGGCCTCCACCATAATAACCTATACCTACCCTTCCGATAGTTTTCCAGATTGGAATGCTAGGAGTTATTGAATAAGAAGGGTAAGGTTTTGGAGTTTAAGTAACCTAAGCCTGGGAGTTGCTTACTCTAAAAAATAGTTAGCACAAGCGGGCGCTTGCGCTAGTAGGGTCAACACCGTTTGTATCATTTGCCTATACAATCGCTAGCCTGTTCCAACACTCAACTGATTGTTTAAACAAACTCAACTCTCGGTACGCATTCGATCAACAAAGGTCATTTCTGATCAAGGTAAGCCATAATAAATTCGAGCACCCACTTCACGCCCAATGAGGGCCTTTTCAAGTTTGAATTATTTACCCCGCAAGGTGAATGCTGTCACCCGCACCGTGGCTTCTAGGCTAAATACTTTTACACTGTGTTTCAAGCATCAACCTACTCAAAACCCTTGACCATGAAAAGAAAATTACACCTTCTTGCTTTTTTGCTCCTTCTGCAAGCCCCCGTTGTAATGGCGCAGGATGAGGCTACTTCACCCTGCACCACCTGCAGCAAATACCTTTACTGGACCGGTGAAGTGAACAAAGATTTCTTCAACGAGCGCAACTGGATTCTCATTGTGCAATTGCCTTCATCGCCCGATGTTCCTACCAATCCTCAGGACAGTATTTTCGATGGCACTTCCGTAAAACCATTTTGCCTTCCCGGTGCGAATAAAGAACCCTACCAAATCTGCTTGACGGAACTCAACAAACGTAATTACCGATCTCCCATCCCCGGAACGCTTACACCAGGTGAGCCCATCCGCTACAACCTCTATGCGAGAAATGTGCAGATTGATGCCAATGGCGATATTGAATTTGAGTCCGATCGGATCGGATTCACCATGGATGGTGTTACGCTGAACAACTCCGGCAATCTGGTGAATGGTGTTTATTCCATTAGCGGCAGCTCAACCGTTCACTCACAAAGCTTCGGTTCATCCGCCATTCTAAATCTTCAGGATAATGAGAGCTGGGTATATCTTCATAATGAAAATCCTGATGCTGTAATCGCAGCTTCATCTCAACTGTGGATGAATGATGCAGTAGCGACCATCGATGGAAACATACGGGTTAATCAATACTACTTTTCAGGATCGGTAATTCGCGGAAAGAGTGCTGACTACACTCCCCTGACTATTTATGCTGACGCCTCATTGGCTGGTTCTTCTGCAGTATTAAGTGAATCAATCATCTATGCTGAAAGCGGAATACCCGGAGGAATGGATAACCGTACCAAGTCATTTGTTTTGAAGCGTGGATACATGGCCACATTTGCCGTGAATGATAATGGCACCGGAAAAAGCAAAGTTTATATCGCATCCGAGCAGGATCTTGTAGTGAATGAACTTCCGGTAGCGCTTCAGCAAAGCATAAGTTTTATCCGCGTATTGCCGTGGAACTGGGTTACGAAAAAGGGTAACGGTGGCTATAAGCCCGGAGTTGATGCCAGTTGGTTTTATAACTGGAATAATAATCAAACTTCCAAAGCCAATTATGAATATGCTCCGATGACGTGGGGAGCCAGTGCGGCACTTCCTGCCAGCATCAATCAGATTATTGCAAAAGAAAAAGTTACTCACTTGTTGGGATTCAACGAATCAGACAATTGTAATGATCAATCCGGTCAGTACTCAAACCTTTGTCAGCCCGAAGTAGCGGTGGCGTATTATGAAAATTTGATGGGCACCGGCATGAGATTAGGAACACCGGCACCACGCGAAAATGGTCCCACTACATGGTTGAAGGATTTCAATCGTATTGCAAAAGAGCGCGATGTACGTTTTGATTTTGTAGCCGTGCATTGGTACGATTGGGGTTCAAACCCCGCCAACTCACCGTATGAAGATGCGCAAAAAGTTTTCAATCGCTTCAAGGCATACTTGGCAAATGTATACAGCATTTATGGCTTGCCGATTTGGATTACAGAATTCAATGCTAATCCCAACAGAGACAACAGCGTAAACGCAGCGTTCTTGCAATTGGCGTTGCCGTACCTGGAGCAACTCGATTATGTTGAGCGCTACGCTTACTTCGAACCCATGACTTCGCTTTCTACAACAGGCGTTGCTCACTCACATTTATTTAACAGTGATGGAAGTATTACCAACATCGGAACAATTTATAAGAATCAAATTTCTACTGCATCTATTCCTGAAGTCACCTATGCTTCTCCAAATAACCTAGAGGGCATGAACTCACCTTACGTAGAAATTCCAACACAGATCAATTCACTTGAAGGTGAATGCACGATGTATAGAGGAAATCATTGGGAAGTAAAAGAAGATTCAACTGCATCAAATGGGCATTACTTAAGGCACAACAAAGATGCTGATGGTACGTCTGCATTGGCTGATCAATTTCATTATGAATTTGAAAGTACGCAGTCGGATGTGCTTCGGTTGTGGGTGAGTGTTAAAACTGCACCGGGAACCAACGGAGCGTTGAAAATCAAAATCGACAATAAAGATTTCGAAACACTTAACAATTTAACTGCAAATGATTTCACGTGGTTGAGAATTCCTCGCTACTACAGCGTTGCCGCTGGCAAGCACAGAATATCAATCAGCAGTGTCAATGATGGCACGTATATCGATAGAGTTGCATTGATCAACAATAGCAATGCTGTTCGACTAGCGGCCAGCACAGATACCACATCATGTGTGTTGCCTACCAAAAACTGGGGGCTCGTTGCCACAGATGTTACCTATTGGGCAGAGGCTGAAACAGCATTCGCAGGAAGTGATTGGAAACAAGGCAGCGATGATTCGGCTATTGGCGGAAAGTTTATGACCCCTTCAACGGGATTAACAGCAATCGATACACCTCCCGGAACAGCAGGCCATCTCCAATTTAACTTCCTCGTTACCGATGATGATGAATACACCATTTGGGGTAAGGTGCAAGCGCTAACCAGTACATCCGATGCCTATTGGTTCAGCATAGACGGTGAGCCATTCAGAAAGTGGAATAATCTGGAGAACAAAGTTTATCAGTGGCAGTGGCAGAAATTTTATTTCACAGAAGGATCTACGAATAGAAACTTCAGCTACTTTCTGGAGCAAGGTCCACACACTATTGTGGTGGCGTACTCAGAGGCCGATGCAAAGCTGGACCGAATTGCCATCGCCAGCACGCAACGCAACCCTGCATTGGAAGATCCAAACGTGTTACTGAAAGATCCCGTAATGGAATTCGAAGCAGAAAGTGCTACACTCCTGGGTACCCCAACAGTGGTTACATGTTCTGTGGCATCTAACGGAAAGTTGGTAAATACTACCGGCAGCATAAACAATGGTATCCGCTTCAGCAATGTAGGCATTGGCACTGCCGGTAACTACAGGCTCACCATTTCCTACATCTCTAAAGACACCAGAAATTTTAAGTTGATCGTCAATGGTGTAGACCTTGCAGCAAACTCAAACTACTCGGTTGCCCCTTCTGGCAATTGGTGTTACGAAACCAATCCAAAAACTGCCGATTGGCATAAAGTGATTGCGCTAAATGCCGGCACGAATACCATCGAAATCAGAACGATTTCCTCCGGTGGAAACACGAATGCTCCCTTCTTCGATAAAATTTCTTTGGTGCGTGAGTACCTGGCATTTGAAGCTGAGAGCGCCCGATTCACTGGCGATGTATCTGCAGATGCATGTTCCAGAGCCTCCAACGGCTTGCTGGCTAATTTGAAAACGTCTACTACTAACAGCATCTCTTTTGATAATGTTTTTGTTGATGAAGCTGCAGCGTATTATGTAGATATTCATTACGTGAGCAAAGTTGCACGAAGTGCAAAGTTGATCATCAACGGTGTGAGCGAAACCATCGCCTTCGATGCCTCCGGAAACTGGTGTTATGAAGCTGGTCCTTCCAATGCACCAAAAGTTAAATCATTGTTAAGAGCATTGGCGAATGGAACAAACAAAATCGAAATCAAAACGACCGGAGCAGACGCTCCATTGATTGATAAAATTTCCATCCTGAAACAGCCGGTAAAAACTTCAAGCTCAGCGCGAGTTGCTGATGTGAATTCCATTCCTGTTGAGAATATTAAGATTGAAACCGTTTTAGCATACCCCAATCCGCTCAAGGCCAACGATGAATTAACTGTGTATGTTCCGGGCGAGCAGGAAGGAAATTTCGAGATGCAAATACTGGATATCAATGGTAGACAATTATTTCAGAATAACTCCGGAAAATTAAATGAAACCACAAGCTTCCGGCCTGATCTGAAAAATGGATTATACATTTTGATGATTCATGATGGTAAGGCGCGGCATATTGAAAAATTGATCGTGCGCGATTAAAATTTTGGGGTTAGGGTTTACTGGAAAGCAGGCTGCTTCGAACAGAGCAGCCTCTTTCATTTATCATAAAATTTAAATGATGAACATTTGGGGCCACTTAATTTTAAGTGTTTAGTAGTTAACTCCAAAATTCAGACGAATTCAAAATAACATTCCTTTTATGACTAGACTTATTTTAATCATTGCTGCGGTTCTGCTAATCGCCAATCCGTTATTATCACAAACCAGCATGCCTTCATTTTTTAGCGATGGCATGGTATTACAACAGCAAACAGAAGCAGCTATCTGGGGTATGGATAAGCCAAAAACAAAAATTGTAGTTACGGGTAGTTGGGGGAAAAGCAGTAGCGTGATGACAGATGAAAGTGGAAAATGGAAACTCAAATTGTTAACACCTGCTGCCGGTGGTCCATACACAGTCTTAATAAAAGGAAGCAGTACGATTACCTTGAGCAATATACTGATCGGTGAAGTGTGGCTGTGCTCAGGGCAGTCCAATATGGAAATGCCGCTCAAAGGCAATCCAAGTCAACCGATCATTGGCAGTAATGAATTTATTCTGAACTCCAACAATCCATCCATCAGGGTGTTTCATACGCCACGTGCCTTTAGCAGAAAACCATTAGACGATGTTAATGGTCAATGGAAGCTGGCCTCACCTGCTACTGCTGGAAATTTTAGTGCCGTTGCCTATTTCTTCGCTAAGAAAATTCAATCTGTTTTGGGTGTTCCAGTTGGAATTATTCAAACATCATGGGGAGCCTCTAAAGTTGAGAGTTGGATGGATAGCGTGACACTTTCATCATTTAAACAAGTGAGCATACCCACTCAAACAACCATTAAAGAAGCCAACGTTACCCACACCATGTTGTATAATTCAATGCTGCATCCGTATATCGGATATACCATAAAAGGAATGTTATGGTACCAGGGAGAAGGCAATCGTGAAAATGCTCATGAATATAAAGCCTTGTTTAGTTTACTCATCAAGTCGTGGAGAGAGCAGTGGGCACAAGGATCTTTTCCTTTTTACTTTGTTCAAATTGCACCTCATTCAGGAATAGCCGGCACTATCAGTGGCGCTTTGTTAAGAGAAGCTCAACTCAAAACCATGCAAGCAGTAGAAAACACAGGCATGGCCGTTACGCTTGACATTGGTGAAAAAAATATGATCCATCCCGCGCAAAAAGAACCGGTGGGAAATCGATTAGCGTATTGGGCATTTTCCAAAACCTATAACATACCCGGTATTGCGTTCAGCGGACCGGTGTTTAAGAAAGCTGAGAAGACTTCTGATGACCGCATCGTCATCTCATTTGATTATGCTGAAATGGGGCTAAGTACTTTTGGCAAACCATTGACTGATTTTGAAATTGCTGGCGAAGACAAAGTTTTCTATCCTGCCAATGCAATTTTTACGAAAGATCGTAGTGATTGCATCACCGTTTGGAGTGATCAAGTAAAAAATCCTGTGAGTGTTCGATATGCTTTTAAAAATTGGGTAGAAGGCTGTTTGTATAATACACAAGGTCTTCCTGCTTCTTCTTTTAGAACAGACGACTGGTGATTTTTCTTAAATGAGATTTGATTGTTGCGTGGTAATAATCAAGCTTCCTACCGAAATTAAAGAAGAAAAACTCCGGTTAAAAATCCTTCAGTCGGATGGCATCCCTGGAATTAGTCATCTGGCTGTTTCAAAGCAGTCTACCAAATCATTTAGAAAATAGAAAAGTCGATTTTGATTTCGTACACATTGAGAAGGATGGTTTGTTAGGAAACAAACCATGGCAATCAGCACTTTACGAAATCAACTAAAAAGTAAGCTTTCAAAAGAGCAACAAAACATGATTGCAAAATTATAGTTCCTGATTTAAGGGAAATATTTCTAAGGGCATTCTGAATAGGGCTGATAATGTGACATTAAATCTAAAAAAGTACATGAGTTGTATTGGAAGCTTTGATGTGGAGTAAAGAGGGTTACAGGCTATGACAACCTAGGGATGTAGAGCATAAATTCTATAACTGAAAAATCTTATGAAAAAGAATCAAATTTCAAAAGCAGTCATTTTTACTTTTCTTCTTATTGGTTCAGCTTTCTTTACAAGTTGCAGTGATGATCCCACTCCAACGTTACAAATGCTAAGCTTAAAATCTGAAGCCATTGACCTTATGGCCTCCACTCCTGCTACTAATGTTAATGTTAACAATAATATTGTAGCGCTATTTCCTGAAGCGCTTGATCCTTCCTCTGTAACCGGAACAACAGTTGTTCTTAAATTAGGTACTATTAGTGTGGATGCACAGATAGCAGCATCAGTTGTTGGCACAACTGGTAAAATAAATATTGACCCTGCTTTAGATTTACAGGCTGGTAAAGAATATACTCTTACTATTGGTGGAGTCCGGTCTGTTTCAGGACTTACTCATGCTGCTCAGACGGTTAAGTTTACAACGGCTCCTTAAAATTTAGGAAGTCAATCAAAAAAAGATTGATGACTTAAGAAGATCGGATAGACTATCCGATCTTCTTCTGTGCCTTATTGGCGTGTCTCTACGCTTATTGAAACTTCTGTTGACTTAAGCCCTTCTGATGAAGCTCTGACAATTGTTTTACCGGATTGGCTACCCGCATTCACAACTACCATACACTTTCCACTAAAGGCTTTTCGAAAAGGTTTTACAAAAGACTCCAAACTGGTTTGATCGCCATTGTCCACTGCGTGAATTGTTCCTCCGCCTTCAGCAGAAAAATTAATCAGGTTGTTGGCATTGGGGCACACCGTTCCATTCTTATCAACCACCGAAACGGTTACAAAAATTAATTCTTTACCATTTGCCTGAACGGTGGTGCGATCCGGGCTCAAAACAATTGCATGAGGTTCGCCCGCTGTTCTCATGATGCGTTCCTGAACTACTTTATTGTTCTCATCCATCGCCACTACCTTAAGCTCTCCAGGTTCGTAGGCAAACTTATCCCAAATCAATCGATAGGTAGACAAGAGTTTTGCATTGCTCTTTTTTCGAATTCCCAAACTCTTGCCGTTCAGAAATAATTCAGCACGATCATAATTGGTAAAGACATGCACCGGAACGCTATCGCCTTTTTTCCAATTCCAATGTGGTAGTATGTGCAATACTTTTTTTGTTGACCACTTACTCTGATACAAGTAATAGCGATCTTTCGGTATACCTGCCAGGTCAACAATTCCAAAATAAGAACTGCGCGATGGCCACTCTTCATTATAAGGTGTGGGTTCTCCCAAATAATCAAACCCGGTCCACACAAACTCGCCTGCCATAAATTGGTTTTCATCCAATGACTTAAACTCCGTATCGGCAATGGTGCCCCAGCTTGGATGCGCCAGTCCATACGCACTCATATGATACGGAGGAACAGAGTCCTTCTTGGTTGACTCGATGGCTGGCAATCGATAGATGCCTCTTGAATCAACAGTAGAGGCAGTCTCGCTGCCCACCATTTTAAAATCCGGAAATTGTTCGTGCACTTTTTTATACTGTAGCGGCTTGTAGTTCCAGCCTACCACATCAATTGCTGCCGCAAGACCATTGTCCAGCGCGCCTTTCAAATGATTGAAGCCTGCAGAGGTGGGCCGGGTAGGATCTTCGCGATGACTGATATCCGAAAGAAAACGAGCCAGTGTTGCGCCATCTTTGCTTTGTTGTTCACGAATTTCATTTCCGATGCTCCACATAATAATAGAGGGATGATTACGATCACGCTGAATCATCGCTACCAAATCTTTTTCAGCCCACTTATCCCACAGGCGATTATATCCCTTCTCCACTTTCGCTTCTTTCCATTCATCGAACGCTTCATCGATAAATAAAAATCCAATTTCATCGGCCAGTGTTAACAATTCCGGTGTTGGCGGATTGTGTGTGGAGCGTATGGCATTGGCGCCCATGTCTTGCATCAGCTTTAAACGATACCGCAGTGCGGAAACATTTACCGCTGCTCCGAGTGGGCCAAGGTCATGATGAAGGCAAACGCCTTTCAGTTGCGTGCGTTTTCCATTGAGAAAAAATCCGCGATCGTTAGTAAACTCAATCGTTCGAAATCCGAAAGTCGATTTGAACTGATCAACCACTTTGCCGTTGCTAATAATTTTGGTGGTGACAGAATAAATAATCGGAGAAGTAGTGTCCCAGAGTTGAGGATTTAAAACTTCCAGCTGTTGATCGAGCGTTGCCTGCTGCTCAATAAGTAGTGATCCAACTTTTTTCGCCACCACTTTATTGGCCGGAGAAATAATGCTCGTCTCAATTTTAAACTCACCCTTCATTCCTGATTTGTTGAGAACGGTGGTTTTAATATTTACGGTTGCAGATTGCTGAGTGATCGTGGGGGTTGTAATGTACGTTCCCCATTGCTTCACGTGCACAGGATGTGTCATCACCATTCTCACTTCACGATAAATACCTGCGCCCGGATACCAGCGTGACGAAAGTGGAAGATTCTCCGCCCGCACCGCTAGTAAATTTGTTGCACCAAATTGAATGTGATCTGTTACATCCAAGCTGAAGGATGAATATCCATAGGGCCACTCGCCAGCATAGTGGCCGTTGACATATACTTTCGCATTACTCATGACGCCATCAAACTCTACATACACACGTTTACCTTTTTCCGTTGCATCAATGTTAATTTCCTTTCTGTACCAACCCACACCCACATGCGGTAAGCCTCCGGTGTAGCCAGTGCGCATTTGTTTTTTAGTCTCACCATCTTCTTTTATTTGTACATAAAACAAATCATTGTTGATATCAAACTCACCAGAGATGGCCCAGTCATGCGGCACCGTCACGGTTTTCCAGTCCTCCGTTTTGGTTCCGGAATTTTGGGCATCGGGTATGTCCTTGTTGATGAATTTCCAATCGGTATCCAACACCACGACTTGTCTTGAACTATTGCTTTTTTGTGCATTGGTAGGTGCAAAACCAAGCAGCAGAGAGAGAATCGCTAGAATAAATTTACTGTTCATTCCAAAGTGAAATTTATAGAGATTACAAAAAAACGCCAGAAATGAGGAATCTATCAGGGCAAATAAGTCAAGAATGAGGTGAGTTAAGTCAATCCGGCTATGGCTTATAAGCAGGATTGGGATCTGGATAAAGAGCTCCGTTCTTTTTGAGCCATTGCATCAATTCATTTTGCAGTTGTTTCGCTTGTTTCGGTTGTCTGGCGGCAAGATTATTTTTTTCGCTCACATCGTTCACCACATCATACAACTCCACCGACTGATCTTCATAGTTATATATGAGCTTCAGATTCCCTTTTCGGATGGCAGAGCCTGGCTTGCCGCCTTGATTGCTGTAATGCGGATAGTGCCAATACAGTGTTCTCGATTTTTTGGCAATCGCCAATTGTTCCAGAATATTTTCACCTTCTACTGCTTTGTCCTTTTTGTAAGAACTATTTAATGCTTTCGCGATGGTAGGATAGATATCAGAGGTAGTTATTGGAATATCAGAAACAGAACCCGCGGAAATTTTTCCTTTCCAATACAGAATGAAGGGCACTCTGATTCCTCCTTCGTGGAGCCAACCCTTGCCATTGCGCAAAGCACCATTTGCGGTTGGACTTCCTTCGGCTGTGTTGAGGCCACCATTATCCGAAGTGAAGATGATGATCGTATTATCGTCAATGCCCAATTGCTGAAGTTTCAGAATGATACGTCCTATGTTAGTGTCCATGCTTTCCATCATGGCAGCATACACCGGAAGATCTTGCACCAGTCTTCTTTTCCAACCGTTTTCATTCTTCATCCAACCTTCATCTTTCGCAAAGCGATCTTTGTCCTGAATATTCAGGCGCTTCTTTTTTGCTTCGTATTTTTTTATCAATGATGCTGGTGCCTGAAGAGGATTGTGCACCGAATAAAGTGAGTACATCATCAAAAAATTTTCTTTCCCATTTTTATCGAGGAAGTCAAGACATTCCTTGGTCAATCGATCCGTGATGTATTCGCCTGCCGGGCCATCTTCCAGCATTGGATTTTTGTATGGAGTGAAATATCCACCAGTGCTGTCATTCACTTTTCCATAAGGTCCTCCTTTGCTCCATCCGCCTTTGTTAATTTGAAAACCCTGATACTGTGGCCAGAATTTTTCTTCTTCACCCAAATGCCACTTGCCCGCAAAAAAAGTTTTGTAGCCTTGATTCAATGTATATTCCGCAAGGGTTGTTTCTTCGAGTGCGAGTTCGTAGGCAGTTGGCTTGGCAATCAGTTTTTCATACGGCATAGCTTTGCCTTCTGCTTGTCGCCCTGCAATCCAATCCGTAACTCCAGTGCGAACAGGATTCTTTCCTGTTAACAAACTTGCGCGCGTAGGACTACACACGGGGCTGGGTGTATACGCATAGTTAAATTTTATTCCTGCCGCTGCAAGCTTATCGAGGTTGGGCGTTTCATAAAATGTGCTTCCATAACAACCCAAGTCAGCCCACCCTAAATCATCTGCCAGAATAATAATGACGTTTGGTTTGTTTGTTTGCGCTGACGCCAACAGCACTGTGCTCAACAAAAAGAATAGACTGATGAAGCTTCGTTTCACTTTATTGCTTTAATGTTTTTTGCCAGTTCCACGCGCTGGTCACCATTTCCTCCAAGCCCAACGTTGCTTTCCAACCCAATTGCTGCGTTGCTTTCGTAACATCTGCATAGATGGCAGGCGCATCGCCCAACCTGCGAGGTCCAATCGTATACTTGAATTTGAGTTGGTTATATTTTTCAAATGCGTTGATGATTTCCATTACTGAAAAGGCATTGCCTGTGCCAATGTTGAACACTTCGTATTGCTCTTTGGAAAGGTCATTCAATAAGCGATCACAACTTTTCACGTGCGCCTTCGCCAGATCCACTACATGAATGTAATCTCTGAGGCAAGTACCATCGGGAGTGTTGTAGTCATTTCCGTATACGGTCAGCTGCTCGCGCACTCCCGCTGCTGTCTGTGTTATGAAAGGCATCAGATTATTCGGCACACCTAAAGGCAACTCGCCAATCAGTGCTGAAGCATGCGCGCCCACGGGATTGAAATAACGCAACGAAATTCCTTTGATGTTTTTGGCTGTCGCTGTCTTCTCTAAAATATCTTCTCCCATTTGCTTGGTACTTCCATACGATGAAAGCGCTTTTTTAAAAGGAGTGATTTCGGTAGCGGGTAAATTTTCTGGATCGCCATAGACGGTAGCAGAGGATGAGAAAACAACATTTCTCACACCGAATTCTTCCATGCATTGTAACAGATGAATCAGCGAGAGCAAATTGTTGTGAAAATATTTTAAGGGTTCTTTGACCGATTCGCCTACTGCCTTGAAAGCCGCAAAGTGAATAACGGCATCAATTTTTTCATCGTTTAATAATTTAGTCAGCTTGGGTTTGTCCAACATATTCAGGGTAAAACACTCTGGCTTGATTCCTGAAATTTTTGCGATGCGGTCCAACACAAAAAACTGTGAGTTGCTCAGGTCATCAATGATGACGACATCGTAGCCACTTTGCTGCAGCTCCACCACCGTGTGCGAACCTATAAAACCCAATCCTCCTGTTACCAGTATTTTTTTCTTAGCCATGCGAAACAATTTCTTTGAAATGTATGTCGCTCAGTGAGCGCAATTTTTCGGCAGCCATCTCTGCCGTAATATCACGCTGAGGGTTTGCCAACATCTCATAGCCTACCATAAATTTCTTTACCGTAGCGCTGCGCAGCAGCGGTGGATAAAAATGCATGTGCCAATGCCACTCGGGATGCTCACCGTCATTCACGGGTGCCTGGTGTATGCCAGCCGAATACGGAAAGGAGATGTTGAAGAGGTTATCATATTTTGAAGTGAGCTGCTTCAAAATGAGCGCATACGATTTTTTTTCTTCCGCTGTGAATTGTGTGATGTGCTGTACATGTCTTTTGCTGATGATCATCGTTTCATACGGCCACACCGCCCAGAACGGAACCAATGCCACAAAATGCTCATTCTCCAAAACAATTCGTTCCTGTTTTTTCAATTCGACTGAGAGATAAGCGGATAATAAACTCTTATGATGCTGATCAAAATATTTTTTCTGCTGCGATGTTTCTTTGTACAACTCTAATGGGATAGAAGAGGAAGACCAGATTTGTCCGTGAGGATGTGGATTGCTACAACCCATGATCTCTCCTTTGTTTTCAAATATCTGAATGTATTTGATTTGAGGATTGGCCGACAATTCGCGGAACTCGTGTTGCCATAATTCAATCAATTGTTCAATCGCATCGATTGTCATTTGCGGAAGCGTGAGGTCATGCTGAGGGGAAAAACAAATTACTTTGCAGATGCCACTTTCACTTCGTGCTGATAAAATTCCTTCTTCATCATAATTTCCTTCGGGAGTATCTTTCAACAAAGCTGAAAAATCATTTACAAAAGAATACGGTTTTGTATATTTTGGATTCGCACTTCCATCTGCGCGTGTATTGCCCGGGCACAAATAACATTTCGGATCATACGCTGGTCGATCATTTGCTGGCAGATCTTCTACTTTACCCTGCCATGGCCGCTTCATGCGGTGTGGCGAAACTAAAATCCACTCTCCCGTAAGAATATTTAACCGTGTGTGCGAGTGTTCTTTTAAATCAAACATCATCTTTCCATTACTTCGGTTCCGTTTTCAATTGACGCGATATAGTATGTGAGTGGGAGATTCATTTCCCTTTCATAGGCCGGCTTAAGCGATGCGACTAACTCATCGATTGCATTCTCTTTAACAAGATTGATGGTGCAACCGCCAAATCCTCCGCCCATCATTCGCGCACCAATCACCGATTCATTTCCCTTTACATGATCGACCAGCCAATCCAATTCTTCACAACTCACGGCATACATTTTACTCAGTCCTTCATGTGTGGCAAACATTTTACTTCCCAGGGATTTTAAATCGCCATGCTGAAGATCATAACAACCCGTGAGCAATCGTTCAATTTCCTGCACGATGAAACGACTGCGCTTGTCTATTAATTTATCTTTTGGCAAAACATATTGATCCAGCATGACCTCCGTAACTCCGCGAAGTGAATTCACAGCAGGCGCATAAGGCTTTATCCATTTCACGGCCGTCTCGCACTCGGTCCTTCTGGTGTTATATTCCGATGACGCAAGCGAGTGTTTGACATTCGTATTCAACAGCAAAACTTTTATTCCGTCCAGTTTGAACGGAACATATTCATACGCTAAGGATCGACAGTCCAATTTGATCACGTGATCTTTCTTACCCATCATCGAGGCAAACTGATCCATAATGCCGCACATGACTCCGGCAAATTCATGCTCCGCCTTCTGGGCCATCTTCACCATGGTGATACGATCCAGTTTAGAATTCAACAATTCATTCAAAGCAAACACCGTAGCGCACTCTACTGCTGCCGATGAAGACAAGCCAGCCCCAATCGGCACATCGCTGGTGAGCACTGCGTTGAAGCCGGTTAACCCAACTCCTCTTTTTAAAAACTGTGCAGCAGAACCTAAAATGTAATTGGGCCAATTGATATCACCTACTGGTTTCAAATCAGTAAACCGAATGGAGAACGACTCATTCAAATCCATTGCTTTCAGATGAATTTGATCATCCTCGCGAAGTGCTATGGCGATGTAAGCAGCTTTGTCAATCGCAGCCGGTAATACAAATCCTTCGTTGTAATCAGTATGTTCACCAATGATGTTTACTCTTCCCGGTGAGCGAACAATGATTGGCGTTTGTTGAAACGTGTCAATAAAGGTCTTGCGCAAAGTATCAATCAAACTATTCACGGTATTTTATTAGGGTTGGGTATTCGGTTATCAATTTAAAGATTATCGCATCAGTTGTTGAGAAATCCTTCGTTTCTATCGTCAATAATTAATCGCTCCCAATCCGGGCGCACCCGAAATTTTATTACCTAAAAAATCCTGTTGTATTTTCAATCCGTTGATCAAGCCAAATTCATCTCCCGGCAGAAATGGAATTTCAATTCCTACACCAATGGTTTTGCTGGTAGGAGTATAATCTTCCGGTGATAGTCCTCCTGATTTTCTAAACTGCGGATCGCCAAACAAAGGAGCTTTGTCCTGAATGATCGCATCGCCCGGCCAGGTATCTTTTTTTAGGAATAAATTATTTTGAAACACTACGCGATCTAGCGTGGTAAAACTGTCATCATCGGGTTTGTACTGATCGCCTTTCACCATCGATGATTCTCCCAACACATAAAAGATATTATTAGCGATGAGAATTCCTTCCGAACGATTATCGATGGCAATCTTCGTTGCGATTTGTGCATTGACGAAAATAGTATTGTTGTAGAAATACGTATTGACGGGCCCTTTTCTTTCTTTGTTCCCTTGATAACCGCTCAACCAAAACATTTTGCCTTCCTGAAATGCTCCATCCTTTCCTTTGATGCGATGACCATCGTTCACGCTGATATTGTAGCGATAGGCACAGTTGTAATTATTTCCCAGCACTTCGCAAAAACCACCGGCATTGTTTGCGCTGAAGTTGTATTGCAGAATTACATTATCGCAATTATAATCGATGTGTGCACCGGCAGAATCTCCGGGGCCATTGGCATTCAAGAATTTATTTTTTTCAATTAAGATGTTTGATGCACTCCATGTCCATAAGCCACTGCCTCGTCCCCACTTTCTACTGTCATCATTGCTGCCGGAATAATTCACTTCATTACCTGCCACATAAATGTAGCGCGCATTCGACATTTGAATTCCCGGGCCACCGGAACGAAAGACTTTATTGTTGATGATTTTTACATTTTGAATGTTCCTTCCCTTACCGGTAAGTTTTATGGCGGTATGATCGATGTTTTCAATTTCACAGTGTTGAATGATAACTTTTTCCAAGATCGTTTCCTCCAGCAAATTTGTCAGTCGAATGCCCCAGCCATAACGTTGTGTTCCATTGGCAGTAGCTACTTCTCCTTTCGGTCGGGTATGTCCGGGGTTTTCATAAAACACACTATAAACTTTTAGTCGATCCAGCGTTATTCCCTTCATCGCCTTTGCATCTTTCGTGCAAATCATCACTCCGGTGCGCATTGTTGAAGCGGTATCTTTTTGCAGGTATCCATCGGCCGTGATGGCGAGCAGCGAAATTTTGACTTCGTTACTGTCTTCAATCAAAATACCCTGGGCAATACCTTTTGCGTTGATGATGGCGTGCGTCAATTGATCTTTGTCACTCCACGCAATTGACTCCACAGTAATTCCATTTACTTTCCGCAAGACGAGCGAACCTAAATAAGTTTGCCCTGCTGCCAGTAAAATTCTATCGCCAGGCTGAAGAGGCAATTGACTTACTTTTTCCAAAGAGCGAATTGCCATTGCTTTGGAAGTACCATCATTCGAATCCTTACCCAAAGCAGGATGCACAAAGTAGTCTTTTGCTATACCAAAATGATGCAGCAGAATAAAGCCAACGACAAAAAATATTCTGATTGATTTCATGCTGATACCGTATTTGATTTTTTGTTTCACACTTTCGCGATCATTTATCTTCTTTGATTTTCCATCGATCGGGATGAGTCTTTGAATACTCGGCATCTTGCAACAATCCAAGAAATGCAGGATCAACGAGTTGGCCTTTCCACAGTGTCAAATGGTGGTTTAGTTTTTCTACCGATGTGGATTGAGCCGCTGCAGTATTGTTTTTTTCACTAATGTCGGTTTGAATATCATAATGCTCAGAAACGTCTTTGATCACCAGCATCTTGCTTTCGGCCGAGCGCACAGCATACATGCCGCGATCCAGATTTCTCCAAAACAAATAATCATGAGGAGCATCCTTTACTTTTCCCTGAACAAAGGGAATGAGATTTTTTCCATCAATAGGATTTTTGGGTTTGACGTTGGCGAGCGCTGCTGCAGTCGCAAAAATATCGAGCGAGATTACCGGATGATTATACTTCTGATCGGCAGGAATCTGTCCTTTCCACTGCACGGCAAACGGAACACGAATTCCACCTTCATAAAAGCTACTCTTCGCTCCTCTTAATGGTAAATTGGATGAAGCATTGTCTCCTGTGGGTCCGCCATTATCCGAAAGAAAAAAAACGATTGTGTTTTCTTCCAGTTTCAACTCTTGCAGAGCATTGAGGATAGCGCCCACCCCATCGTCTACCGCACTCACCATCGCAGCATACGTTCTCCTTTTTTCATTTTGAATGTGCTGAAACCTGCTTAGATATTTTTCGCTGGCTTGCAACGGAGTGTGAGGCGCATTGTAAGCGAGGTAAAGAAAAAACGGATTGTCTTTATTTTTCTTAACGTAGTCCACTGCTTCGCGACTAAAAGCATCCGTGAGGTATTCACTTTCTTCAACGTACTGATTGTTGCGCAGTAATTTGATTTTATAGCCATCATCCTGACCGCGCAATTCGGAACTTCGATTGATTGCAAACTCTTTTGGAAAATAACGATGACCTCCTTCCAAAAATCCATAGAACTCATCGAAGCCTCTTTTGTTGGGATGCAGTTCTGGGTGTGTACCCAAATGCCACTTGCCCAGCACAGCAGTTTTGTAACCAGCTTGCTTGAGCAAATCGGCCATGGTTTGTTCCGATAGTGGAAGCCCCATAGTAATATCGTTTGGCGCCAGCAAAGGATTGCGCGAAAAGCCGAAACGATCCTGATACCTTCCGGTGATTAAGCCCGCTCGGCTCGGCCCGCACACCGCAAAAGAAACATAGCCGGAAGTGAATACTGTACCATTCGATGCAATTCGATCAATACCCGGTGTGGGAATATCCTTGCATCCATTAAAGCCAACATCGGCATAGCCCTGATCATCGGTTAAGATGATGATGATGTTGGGCTTACGATCCTCTTTTTGTTGCGCCTTAAGTTGTGACTTAGAGAATATTAAAAAAATAATGAACGCGTATTTGAAATAAGCTGGAACGAAATATTTCAAACACTCTATTTTAAACATGGTAATCATGGTCTTCTAAATTTTATGCATTGATTAAGACCAACCCTGTCAGATTATAATGGGCTTATTCATACTCACTCGAACGAATGAGTACGAATAAGCCCAAATAAATTTGGCTTTACTGCCAAGCCGGATTTTGAACAAGGTTTTTATTTACATCCAATTCGCGCTGCGGAATTGGAAGAACAAGGCTTTTAGTGCCTCTATAAGAAACTCCCGTAAGTATTAAAGAGGTAGTTCCATTTGCATTAACTCTTCTGTCATTGGCACTATTTGTATACGCTGCCTGCATGGTGCCCCATCTTTTCAAATCCGGAAAGCGTGAATATTCGAATGCTAACTCAACTCGTCTTTCATGACGAACAATATCTCGTAACGCTGCCTGATTAATAACAATTGGAAATTTTTCTTCTGCATTGGCAATTGATGGCATACCTGCTCTTGCTCTCACCTGATCAATGGCTGCTCTGGCGGCTGGCAAATTTGTATTAAGTTCAATTAATGCTTCTGCATACATTAATAAAACATCTGCATAGCGTAATACATAAAAATCCTGGCCATTATTGTTAAGCCCTGTCAATGCATTGTTACTTACTACATACTTATCAATAGCATAACTAGTTCTATTTTGCAATGTAGCTGCACTTAAAACATTGGTACTGTTGGTCAACCATCTTTCACCTTGATAAATGAATGTAGCGTCCCAGCGAGGATCTCTATTTAACCAAAAACTAGTGGCATTGTACAAAGGAGATCTGAAGGTTCCCGAAATTGGTTTGCCATCTGTACAGTAATAATCATTGGCAAGGTTCGGTAATGGTAGACAATTAGCCTGCGCAAGCGTTAAACCCGACCCTGAAAAGCCCTGTGCATTATTATTTTGTAAGTCCTGACTAAATCGAATCGGGAAAATGATTTCTTTACTCCGCTCATTTTCTTGTGTAAATAAAGCACCAAATGCAGCGGTACCTCCAGTTGTAAACAAGCTGTATAATCCTGAGTCGATAACTTTTTTAGCGGCATCTGCTGCTTTTTGAAGATCTGTACTTTGACCAAGATATCCATATCCATAAAGATATACTCTAGCCAGCATGGCATTGGCTGCTCCACTGGTTGCCCTGCCATAATCCGATCCCCATGTTGCCGGCAGATTAGCGGCAGCATCAATTAAATCACTTTCAATTTGCTTATAAACTGCTACTGCGGGGCTAACTGTAATTTCAAAACTTTCATCAAGAGTTTGTGCTGGAGTTGTGATTAAGGGTACGTTATCCCAACCTACTAACAGATTGTAATAGAAGTAAGCTCTTAAAAATTTTGCTTGTGCAACAATCCGCTGTTTATTGATATCGGCTAACCCTTCTATTCCAGGAACATTGCTAATAACAAGATTGGCTCTGTTTACACCCGCGTACAAAGCTCGCCATATGTTACTAACTGCATAGATATCTGTTGACAAAAGGGCGCCTGTTTTAATCCCATTAAAATTTTGAAAAAGAAATCCGTTCATGGCGTTATCGGTAAAACATTCCCATTCACGCATGGAGGCATCGTTTTGATCGCCACGCTCTGCAACAATAAAATTTGCTTGTAGCGCATCATACGTAGCTGTTAACCCTAGTTCAGCATCTTCCTTTGTTTTCCAAAAGCTGCTAAGCGCCCCAATCGATTCGGTCTCCAAAAATGAGTCATTACAACTTGTGACGGTCATTACAGACAACATCACAGAGAATATTATAATTAGTTTACTTTTCATATCACTTTAAATTTAATTCGATCAGAATGTGAGATTTAAACCAAACACCAGATTTTTATTGAGAGGATATTCTTCTCCGCGTTGGTTGGTAGAAGATTTTTCAGGGTCAAAGCCATCCACGTAGTTGGTAATCGTCCAGATATTTGTTGCACTGGTATATATTCTCAAATTTTCGATTCCGACTCTTGTTAATATCTTCTTTGGAAGGCTATATCCAACTTCAAATATTTTTAATCTGAGATAATCGGCTTTTACTATATCCCAGCTTGATATTGTGACGGTTGTTTCACTTCCCAATAATGGATATTCATTGCTTGGATTTTCAGGAGACCAGCGATTAACCCATTCCTTAGTCATATTTCCTTGAAACAAATTGTTTCCATTTAAGGGACGGAAACGCTTTAAACCACTCACGCCACTGAACACCGCGCGAAGATCAAAGTTTTTGTAGCCAACAGAACCATTAAAACCGTAAACAACCTTTGGATATGAGTTTCCAAGAATAGTGCGATCATAATTATTATCAGCAACTCCATCCGGCACGCCATCCTTGCCACTTAAATCTGCATATTTTCGATATCCTGGCTTGGCAGCTGGAGCTTGGGTTGGAGAAGCTGAAACTTCAGCGGCATCTTGAAAGATTCCCAGAAATTGTCTTCCATAGTAAGCGTAGATCGATTCACCTTCACGCAGAATCGTTCCGTTGCCAATAATCAGATCTGTTCCATTTGGAAGACTTATAACTTTGTTTGTATTGCGGCTAAAATTAACTCCAACATCGTACGTTAATTTGTTCAATTGCTTTCGGTAGCTAAGGGCCAATTCCCAACCTTTGTTCTGCACCTTACCTAGGTTAGTATCAGGATTTCCTAAATTTCCTGCCGTCCATGGAGCTTGCTTTTCCAATAGAATATCAAACGTATTGCGCTGATACCAGTCGAATGTAAAATTGATATTCTGGAGCAACTGCAGATCCACACCTATATCTGTTGTCTCACTGGTTTCCCAGCTAATACTAGGATCAACCAACTGCGTTTGAGCGGCACCATTGACCAACGTTGCATCGTCATTGAATATATAATTCTGATTCGTTACATATAAGGTTTGGAAAGGGAAGTATCCTAAACTATTTGTACTACCCAACCTGCCCCAACTGGCACGAAGTTTACCGTCAACAATTATGTTCTTAATACCTTGCATGAATACTTCATCACCAAATTTCCAGCCAGCTGAAAATGCGGGGAAAAAACCATAACGCTGAGAGGAAGGAAATTGTGAACTACCATCAAAACGCATGTTGGCCTCCAACATGTATTTATCTTTGAATCGATACTCCAAGCGACTAAAGAAAGATTGCAATGCCAATTGGCGTGATGGGTTGCCACCTACCGTAATGTTATCTCTTCCATTTACTAAACCTCGCTGTTCGTTGTTGGCAAGGCCACTTGTGCTCACATTGAATGCATCGCCATTATAATTTTTTTGCTTAATAATCTGATGTCCTAATAAAACACCGATATAATGGCTGGTAGCAATTGTTTTGTTATATCGGATCAGGTTGTCGAACTGAAATGTGTTTCCAAAATCTGCTCCCATACTTAGCGTATTTCTGACATTTTGTGCAGCAATTCTGGTTTGCGCAGGGTCCATATAGGTAGTATAGGTTGGCGAAAAAGCCTCCCTTAAAGACGCTGCCAGATTGTACACCATAGCAGGCTCGTAACTAAGACCTTCTACGATATTTATTTTTCCATAAATGCGGCTATTAAATCCATAGTTATCGGAGTCGTCTTGCCCTCTGTTAGCGCGATACACTGGATTACCGCGGAAACCCGGGTTAAGCAAGAGATTACCACTTGCATCCGTTGCATAAACTTCACCATCATTGTAATAACCATTATCAAAATAGATGGGTCTCAGTGGCGACATCTGCATCGCATTTCTGATTACTGAATTATCATCATTCGTTTCAATAGCATTGTTTGGACCGCGTCCTTGTCTTAAACTGCCCGCGATATTTACACCGTAACTTATTCTGTTATTGACTTTGGTATCCAGCTTAGCGCGCATGGTATAACTTGTCAATGCTGAACTGCCAACAAGCGTTCCTTCTTGCTTATTATACTGCATAGAGACAAGAAATCTATTTTTTTCGTTGCCTCCTGATAATGATAAGTACTGATTTGAAAATTTACCGGTCTGAAAAAGAGCTTTCATCCAATCCGTACCACTAAAATAATTGGGATCAGCTGTTCCGTTTGCAACGGCATCAATAATGTTTTGAGCATAGGTAGCAGCACGGCCGGTATTAACATCTCTTTCATTCATAGCGTACATGTAATCCGTGCCGCTCAATAATTTCGGAAGTGTAGTAGGATTGCTCCAGCCAATTGAAGAGTTAAAGTTTACTTTAATGGCTCCGTCTTTTCCTGATTTAGTGGTAACAAGGACAACGCCATTTGCACCGCGGGCACCATAGATTGAGGCAGATGCAGCATCCTTCAATACGGTAATACTTTCAATATCCGAAGCCGCTACCTGGCTTAGTGATGATACTTGCATACCATCGACTACCACTAAAGGACTGCTATTGTTGATGTTTAAACCTCGTATGGTAATATTTGAACTGGCACCCGGTCTTCCACTGGTTTGTTCTAATTGAACGCCCGGCATTCTTCCATATAATAATTGAGAAGGGTCGTTTACCGGTGCCGATACCACACCCTTAAAATCTACCTGAGCCACAGAGCCCGTGAGGTTAGCTTTCTTTTGCTCGGCATAACCAATTACTACAACTTCTTGTAATTGTTCTACATCTTCCTCCAGTTCTACGTTTAGTTCTGTTTGAGCACCAACAGCTACTTCCTTTTTTGAATACCCAACAAAACTAAATACCAATACATCTTCAGACGGTAAAAGTTCTACCACAAATTTTCCGGCAAGATCCGTCACTACACCTTTAGCAGTGCCTTTAACTTGAATGGATACTCCGGGTATTCCGTCACGAGAATTTTTTGCATTTACAAAACCGGTGACTTTTCTGGGGGCATCTTGGCCAATTGCCCAAATAGGGCAGAAGAAGATAAGAACTGCTGCTAGGAACCTCAGTGGATTCATTCGCAGCGTAACCATCTTTTGTAAAATAGATTCTTTCATAGAAGGTTGGTTTAGATTGAATAACAATTTCAAACCAAAATTACCCTCAGTAGTAAGAAAATAGGGTGGGTTAGGAGATCAATAAGGGGTGATAAATCAATCAAATTAGATTTAAAATCGATTTTTTTGTTGAATCATGAGATCTGTTGGGATTTAAACTGTCAAATAAGAAGTCCTGTCAATTGAAATCAGACATTGAAAATTTGAAAAATACCAAATAAAACTTCGGGGGGTCGGCCAGGGAGGTATTCCAATCAACGCTCCTTATGAACTTACTCCTCTCTCTTTTTTAGATTCTCCAGCATTTCGCCTTTATAATCGGATGGAAGGCACCCGAATTGTTCCTGAAAGGATAAGCGGAAATGTTTGTAGTCGTTGAAGCCAACTTCAAAGGCTACCTGGCTCAGTTTTATATCTTCATTCAAAATCATCAGGGCAGCTTTCTTAAGCCTTACTGAGCGAATAAATCCAGTGATCGAAAGGCCTGTCAATGATTTGAGTTTGCGGTAAAGGGTGGATTGACTCATGCAGAGTTCGCTCACCAACATATCCACTCCAAAAGATTCATTTGTTAAGTTATCACCAACAAGTTTGATCGCCTTCTCAATAAAAGCATCGTCAATATTATTTCCTTCGGTTACTTCTTGTTTATCCGGCTCAAAGCGAACGCGATTCAAATAATATCCTCTTAACTTTTTCCTGTTTTCCAGAATGTTGTGAATTCTGGTTTTCATAATCACAGGATTGAATGGCTTGGTTACATAATCATCAGCACCGGTTTCAAGACCACTCACTTCATACACTACGGAAGTGCGCGCGGTTAATAGTATGATGGGAATGTGCGAAGTGATGATTTGGCTCTTTATCTCCTGGCAAAACGTGATGCCATCCATTTCAGGCATCATAATGTCACTCACAATAATGTCGGGCAATTCATTTTTTGCGATGGTGAGTCCTGTCACTCCGTTTTCGGCCTCTAGTACTTTGTATTCTTCCTTCAACAAGCTGCGCAAATACTTTCTGATGTCTTCGTTGTCATCAACGATCAGCACCGTTTCTTTTTTAATGGCGGTATCAATCTCCAGCGAGTTTTGATTCATCCAATTCGGATCAAGATCCTCAGAGTAATCATCGGGATTGATTTCCTTCTGGCCACTTTCTTGTGCATTCAAATGGGGATTGTCCAGCAAAAGCTGGGTGGTAAAGCATGTTTCCTTATCGGGAATGCTTCTCACATAAATGGTACCGTGGTGCAGGTCAATAATATTTTTTGTGAATGCCAAGCCAATCCCGCTGCCCACCATCTTCGCAGTTTGCGCGCTTTGTACCTGGTAAAAGCGATCGAATACTTTCTCTGCATCTTCTGGCGACATTCCAATTCCATTATCCCGCACATCAAAGTTCAGGTAGTTTTCGCTGATGTAGAGGTGAACACGAATTTGTCCTCCTTCACGGCTGTATTTGAAAGCATTGGAAATAATGTTGCACAACACAATCTCCATTTTGTCGCGATCGAACAGAAGCAATACCCGGTCAATCTCTGACTCAAATTTGTAATCGATATTTTTTGTTCGGGCTATGTCTTTGAAGGACAAGAAAACCTCATGTGCGAAAAACACGAAATCGCTGCGCTCAACATTTAAATGGAGCAGGCCATGTTCTGACTTGCGAAAATCCAGTAACTGATTGATCAGGTTCAGCAATCGTTTGGCATTGTTTTCAATCAGCATCATTTTCTCTTTGATGCCGGCTTCAATTTTTTGATTACTCAGAATTTCAGTGATCGGGCTAAGAATTAGCGTAAGCGGAGTTCTGAATTCATGCGAGATGTTGGTAAAGAAAGCAATCTTTGCTTCATTCAAATCGTGCTCTTTCTCTTTCTCAATTTCAGCAATGCGCAATTTGGTTTCCAGCCGAGCTTGTCGTGTAGAAACGTAGTTGATTAGAAAACCCACGCCAATGGTGAAGGCTGCATAAAACAAATAAGCATACCATGTAGCCCACGGGGGCGAGTCTACCTCAATACGAATTGATCGCGCTTCACCCCAGTTTACTCTGTCGCGGCTTGCGCGCACTTGCAGTTCATAATCACCAGCACTCAGCCCAGTAAAGCTGATTTCATTTCTTCCTCTGATATTAATCCATTCATTTTGATAACCCGGCAACCGATATTGATAACTGATATTATTGGTGCCATAAAAATCATCGGCTACAAAAATGAGGGTGAGATGATTTTGCTTGTACCCCAAATCCAGCTCACCGGTGTAATTGATATCCGAAGTGAGCAAGACCTTATCATCCACCTTGTCACCAACATTAAGGTTTTTGTTATTGACAATTATCCCGGTAAAAACCACGTGGGGGAAATTCATATTCTCAGAGAGCGAATCCGGATTGAAACGGATAATCCCATCCGAGCCTCCAAAGTAAATCAAGCCTTGCTGATCGATAAACGAAGATCCGATGTGAAAAGAATTCATCTTCACACCATCTTGCCGGTCATAATTCACAAAGGTTTTTTTAAAAGGATCAAAACGCGTAACCGATGTGGTAGTGCTCATCCAGATATTTCCGCTGTCATCTTCTTTGAGTGAGCAAATAAAATCATTGACTAATCCATTTCGCCTGTCGTGTATTTCTTTCAACTGAAGTTTGCCTTCTTTGTTGATCAACTCCATGAACCCAACAGGAGTGCCGAGATAAATGATGTCATTTTTAATGTACAGGTCGTTAATGATTACCGTGGGGAGTTTCTTTTCAATCAACTCATCGTGTGTGATAAAATTTTGAGAGGCGGCATCAAATCGGTTTATGCCAGAGTAGGTTGCAATCCATATGTTACCTGTTGCATCTTCAATGATCTTATTGATGCGGTTGTTTTCCAGGTAGTATCTACCCTTTCCTGATTCTGAATATTGCCGGGTGTTCTCCAATTGTGGATCTTCTTCGATGTTAGTAACCCGCAAACCGTTTTGCTGAGTGCCAATCCAAAGATTGTTGCTACGATCTAGGAAAACGGAAGTCACTTTTTCATTCGCAAACTTGATCAAGGGTCGCTTGGTATCTCGGTTTTTAATCACCACTAGCCCTTTGCTTGTGCCAATAAAAAGATAAGGCCCTTTCTCTTCGATGATGTTGATCCGTGTGATGGGTATACTTGGCCAGCGTGCAAAGGCTTTGTCATTTTCTTTCACCAGCAAACCTTCAGATACCGTGCCCATGAACAGTTTGTCATCCGCACTTTTGTAAATCGCAATTGCATTTTGATCTTTCATGGCCTCCACGGAATTGTTGGCAATGTGATCGAATCCTTTATTGGGATAGAGAATCAACACGCCACCATTTGCCGTGCTTAGCCAGGCAATGCCATTCTTATCAATTTCAATATCAAGTATGCTGGAGTGATTAACGTTGTCGATATTATCTCCTTGAGGATTGGTTTGCACACGCTGAAAGTTTGTAGCGTTACCATCACTGATGTACAGTCCATCGCCCCAGCTACCCAGCCACAACCGCTTTTTGCTATCCACCGCCATGCTACGAATAAATCTTGCCTTGAAAGGGAATGGTTCTTCGGTGATCTGTTGTGTGGCGATAGTAAAGCTGAGCAAATGAACGTTTTGCTCAGAGTTACCTACAATCCACAACTTGCCCCGATGAGTATCTTCCACCAGGTTAGTCATAAAATAAGGCAGCCTCAGTCGATTCAGTTTTGATTCAGCAGGTCGGAACTGATACAGTTCCGTGCCCGTAACATACCACATCGTGTTTTGGGAGTCTCTGATGATATTGAGCACCGGTGTTTTGGATGGATAGTGTTGAATAATTTTTTTCTCCTTGTGATCAATTACAAACACACCATTGTTCCAGGTGCCCACCCAAATAAATCCGCGATTGTCCTGATGAATGGACATCACGTGCAGTTGTGCATCCGTCTTCAGATTGAAAATATCATTGAACTGTGTGATGGCATTGTGACGAATATCGAGCATCGATAGCCCGCCACTTTTGGTGCCGATCCAGATGTTATTATCAAAATCTTTAAAAAGTGTTTCGATATTTTCGTTCAACAGTTCAGGATAATCCTCTCCGGGCCGATAGCTTTTAAAGGTGTAGCCATCATAGCGGGAGATACCGCCCTCTGTTGCAAAATATTTGAGGTTGGCGCCATCGCTAATTGTTTTTGCTACATAGTTACTGATCAGTCCGTCACGCACATTTAAAAAGTCAACCACAAATTCATCCGAAACACTTTTTGGATTTTGCGCTCGTAAAGATGATGCGCTCAAAAAAATGAGACAGAAAATAATAAACAGTAACGGGTGGCTAATCTTCATCTGATCACAACAAAAAAAAGTCTATTCCGACTTAGCATCTCTTCGGGTTATTGTTCGGATTCTATCGATCTCTGCCTGAAGTTCTTTGACCAGATCGGCATTCTTGTTTGCGACATTATTTTGTTCATGGATGTCGCTCTCAAGATCAAACAGCTGCGGAACGTGCTCAAAGCCGCCCTCCACACCTTTGCTCTTCATGAATGTAGGTAATTTTTTCTCCTTTGAAAATGGCTCAATGTACTTCCAGTTTCCTTTGCGCAACGACATCGTGAACGATTCTTCGAGGATAATTTCACTTCCACTTTTTTGGTGATCCAGCAGTGTGGGCAAAATGTTTTTGCTGTCGATGGCTTCATCATCTTCTAATGATTGCCCTGCAAGTGAGGCAAGCGATGCATATAAATCTACCTGACTAATCAGCGAACTGCTCGTTCCCTGTGATGTTTTTCCAGGCCAGTAAACAATCATGGGTACACGTGTTCCTGCTTCATACGCGCTATACTTTCCGCCACGAAAAGGACCTCCTGGCAGATGTTCACCCAAAAGCTCCATCGCCTGATCTTCATAGCCATCATTTAGCACGGGGCCGTTATCACTGGTGAAAATGATGATGGTGTTTTGATCTTTACCTAATTTTTTCAGTTGATTGATCACTTCTCCCGCTGTCCAATCCATCTGTGCAATTACATCGCCACGCGGGCCCATCGTACTTTTTCCTTTAAATTTTTCATGAGGAAGACGCGGAACGTGAATATCATGAAAGGAGAAGTACAAAAAGAAAGGATCATCCTTCGCTTCGGTCATAAATTTTGTTGCCTTGCCGGAAAGCACTTCCGGAAAATCTTCATCTACCCACAGCGCAGATTCTCCTCCCTTCATGTATCCGATTCGACTAATTCCATTAACAATGGTATTGCTGTGTTGTTTATCTGCTTTCATCCGAAGCTTCTCCGGATTATCCAATCCATTGGGATATCCTTCCAGTTTCATTTCATAATTCACTGCGATGGGTTCATCCTTTGAGGAGTGATTTACTACGCGATAATTTTCAAGGTATACCGAGGGAACGCGATCACCCGTAGCCGGCAAAATAAAACTGTAATCAAATCCGATTTCAAGCGGCCCAGGTTTAATGTCTCCATTCCAATCGATGGTGCCATTGCCCAACCCAAGATGCCACTTGCCTACAACACCCGTTTTATATCCCGCTTTTTTTAACATGCTTGGAAGTGTTTTACTTCCCGGCTGTATTAGCAAAGGAGCATCGCCCGGTAAAATGGCTGCGTTGTTTCTAAATGCGTACCTGCCGGTGAGCAATGAATAACGGGATGGTGTGCATGTGGCCGCGGTGCTGTGCGCATCGGTAAAGCGAATTCCGCTTTTGGCGAGTAAATCGATATTCGGTGTGGCTACGCCTTTTGCACCGTAGCATCCAAGGTCGCCATAGCCAAGATCGTCAACGTAAAAAATAATGATGTTAGGTAGGCTGGCTTTTGTCTCGGCAGGTAAAGAGTTTTTTGCAGCCTTTTCAGAGCAGGAAAAGGATAGCCCAAGTAGCATCAGGAACACTGTTCCGATGGTTAAAAATGATCGGTAATTTTTTCTGCGTAGCATCATCAAAATGAAATTTTATGTATGCTAAAATGCGACCATCCGAGGTTTTTTATGGGGTGATTACGTTCAACCATGGGGCAAACACGGTCATTTCAAAGGAATGAAATGCTAGAAAAGCTTTAAAGAACAGTGAAAACCTCAAATCATGGATTTCGAACACACCGGAACCCAACATTGGATGTGCCCGAATCAAACGCTGCTGCCTGGCGCGCGGAGGGTCGGTAATTGCTGCAATAATTTTCGGCACATAAATAAGAGCCGCCCTTAATCACATACTTTTTTGCGAACGGCTCCTGCGGATCAAAACTCCGGGATGAACCGGTAGGATTATTAACGGGTGTTCCCGACAAGGATGCATAATAATCAGCATCATAATAGTCATTCGTCCATTCCCATACATTTCCAATCATATCATATAGCCCATAGCCGTTGGCCGGAAAAGTTTTGATGGGCGCGGTGCCTGCAAAACCATCCAATGCCAGATCACGCATCGGAAATGCACCTTGAAAAGTATTCGCCATGTATTTTCCATCGGGAAGCAATTCATCTCCCCAGCTAAATGGCAGTCCATCTTTCCCTCCACGCGAGGCATACTCCCACTCTGCTTCCGTTGGCAAACGCTTTTGTTTCCACGCACAATAGGCCTGCGCATCTTTTAGTGAGATGTGCACCACGGGATGGTCCCATCGATTTTCCAGATTACTGTCAGGACCTTCGGGGTGTTTCCAATTGGCTCCTTCCACCCACTGCCACCATTGCGAAAAGTCTTCCATAGAGAGAACAGGTTTCTCCGGCTGAACATACACCACTGAGCCCGCTAGAATTTCAACATCGGGAGGAGGTGTGCCCGGTGGCAATTGGGCTTTCAATTCTTCCCACGTAGGTGCTACTTCGGCAGTGGTGGTATACCCTGTGCTATCCACAAAAATTTGAAACTCACGATTGGTCACTTCTGTTTTGTCGATATAAAAATCATTGACTACTACAACATGCGCTGGCCCTTCTGCAGGATTGTTGGGAGCATTGCTGCCCATGCGAAATGTTCCACCATTGATAAACTGCATTTCGTTTGCTTGCCCGGCTGGTGCATCTGTAACCGATTCTAATTTTTGCTGACTAGTACATTGAACCAATGCTATCGCAAAGCTTACCGAAATCAAAAATCGTTTCACACTTACCTTCATAGGGTAAATATATTAAAGGACACCATGCGAATACTACAAATGCCAATCCTTAGAAATGAATTCATTCTCCAAAATTCTCAAAAGCTATCGCCAACGGCCGGGTGAAATCATTCTGCCAATAGGGCAAATTGTGCAATCTCTCCCTCCAGCCGCCAAGAATGCTTCAATCCCTTGAAATGAACAGTCGGTTTTTCACGTCAGAAAACTATTCAATAAATTTATTGAATAGTTGGAACCATCTTTACATTTCCATTGTCTTCACTGCAATAAGGCTAAACCATGAAGAAACGCGAATTCAAGAATCGGGTGTATGGCGAACTAGCGAAAATCACCAAGTCGATGGCCAACCCGAGCCGGTTGGAAATTATTGAATTGCTGGCGCAAGGCGAGTTTTCTGTTGAGCAGATTGCCGAACAAACGAATCTTCCCATCGCCAATGCCTCGCAACACCTACAGGTGCTAAAGCTTGCGCAACTTGTTGATCGCAATCGCAAAGGAAACTTTATCTACTACCGGCTGGCGAACCCCAACGTATTTAAAACCTGGAAAGCGCTGCGTGAATTAGGAGTTGAACGCATTGCCACCGTTGAAAAGCTCGTAAAGGATTTTCGCAAAGCGAATTTCGATTTTGAATCTGTTACCATCGATGAACTCGTTGCCAAAATAGAATCCGGCAAGGTCACCATTCTTGATGTTCGCCCTGAATCAGAATTTAACATGGGGCACATCGCCAACGCGATTTCTATTCCCATTGATCAGCTGCCTGCCCGACTAAAAGAACTTTCGAAGCGCACGGAGATTGTTGCCTACTGTCGTGGGCCGTTTTGTGTCTTTGCGGATGAAGCGGTGGCACTCCTTGCAAAAGCGGGCTACAAGGCGACACGCCTGGAAGAAGGTTTTCCGGATTGGCAGCTGCAAAATCTCCCCATAGAAGTTTCATTGAACTAGTTCATCACTACCCATACCGATAAAAGCTAATGAGTGAAATCAAATTAGGGTTAAAAGAAAACTGGAAACAATTCTCATTACTGGTAGTGGTCAATGCCTTTGTAGGTGGCATGGTCGGGTTAGAACGAACCCTCATTCCACAAATTGCAGAAGCCGATTTCGGAATGGCTGCGCGAACAGCAATTCTTTCCTTCATTGTCGTTTTTGGAATTACAAAAGCGATCACTAATTACTACACCGGAACATTAGCCAATCGGTTCGGCAGAAAAAATCTGTTGATCGTTGGATGGCTATTTGCGCTTCCAGTGCCCCTACTTTTGATTTACGCGCCCGATTGGAACTGGATCATTGCGGCTAATATTTTTCTTGGCCTCAGTCAGGGGCTGACGTGGTCGAGCACGGTGGTGATGAAGATTGACCTGGTGGGGGAGAAAGACCGTGGCTTTGCGATGGGTCTTAATGAATTTGCAGGCTACATTGCACTGGCGGCCGTTGCGTTCTTCACCGGCTGGATCGCCAGTCATTATGGGCTGCGCCCTTATCCTTTTTACATCGGTATCGCGCTAAGCATCATCGGACTGCTATTAAGTTGGGTGGTGATTAAAGACACGCATCATTATGTAAAAGTGGAATCCGCTTCAAGCAAAATTCCACTCCTGAAAAATAATTTTTGGGACACCACCTGGAAACACAAAGATCTGGGATCGATCACGCAAGCCGGGCTGGTTAATAATTTGAACGATGGAATGGTGTGGGGCTTGTTTCCGCTGTTATTGATGTCAAAAGGTTTTGATCTTCATCAAACCGGAATAATTGTGGCTACTTACCCAGCCGTATGGGGCTTAGGTCAATTGTATTCAGGCAAACTTGCCGATCAGTACTGCAAAAAGTCGTTATTGTTTTTAGGTATGCTTGTGCAGGGAGTTGCGCTACTGGCAATGATGGTAGCGAATTCTTTTACATCGTTTATTCTGCTTTCTTTTGCCTTGGGTATTGGCACCGCAATTGTCTACCCAACTTTTCTTGCCGCGATTTCAGATTACACACATCCTGATCAGCGTGCAAAGAGTATTGGCATCTTCAGGCTGTGGAGAGATCTGGGCTACGCTATCGGTGCTATACTTACTGGATTAGTTGCTGATCGCTTCGGGCTAGAGGCACCTATACTTGTCGTTGGTTTGTTGACTGTGGCTTCTTCGTTGATCATTAAGTTCAGGATGAAGTGCAAAATAAAAATCGTAATTCCTTATCCTTTTGATTTGACACGACAGGAAATTAAAGGAGCATCGTTCAGCAATTGAATTTGTTTTTAAAGCGGTGAAGCAGAGTTTGGTTCACCTCTGAATAATTAAAGGATTACTTGTCATAACGTTGCGCAGCTTGCGCGATGGCCTTTACTTTCCCTTAGAAATACATTATCTTTCTATGGTACGCTAAACCCCAACCCCTATGAAAAAGATCATGTTCATCGCACTCCCTTTAGTTGCTCTTGGCACCATTCTTTCGCTGATGGCGTTTCGTTCAGAATCAAACATGGCTGCTGCCAACAATTACATCCTCATCGAAATTTATGAAGTGCCGGCTTATCCCGACAAGGGAATACACATTCATTACGGCAATAGCAAAAGAGAGATTGTTCCCTTCAAAAGCATGAATGTGGAAGATCATGATGAAGCCGGTGATCTTATTTTATCCACCATTAATCGCTTTGTTGCGGAAGGCTACCAGATCGAATCGTCTGCCGGGGGGCTGGCGCAGTCGGGCATGATCACTAAAGTATTCATGCGTAAGAAGTAGTCCGTTTTTGCCGGCTAATTTTTTTCAAAGACGACATCAAATTAATCTGCTAAGTTTGCTGATCTGAAAAAATCAATTGCATGCACAAGGCAGGTTTTGTGAGTATTGTTGGTAAGCCCAACGTGGGCAAATCGAGTTTGATGAATAAACTGGTGGGAGAAAATCTTTCCATCATTACCGCCAAAGCACAAACCACACGTCATCGCATTATGGGCATGCTGAATGGTGAAGATTTTCAGATTGTGTATAGCGACACCCCGGGGCTGCTGGAGCCCAAGTACGAACTTCATCAGGCGATGATGAATTTTGTAAAAGTATCATTGGAAGATGCCGATTTGATTTTATTGATCGTAGAGCTGGAAGAAAAAATTGATGAGGCCCTCTTTGCGCGATTCAAAACCATCAAGACACCCGTTATTCTGGTGATCAACAAGATTGACCTGGCGAAAGGATCGCAGGTAGAAGATAAAATTACATACTGGAAAAATCTTTTGCCCGTAAAAGAAATTATTCCGGTTTCGGCCCTGAAGGGCACCAACCTTGAGCGCGTATTAACTACTATAAAAAATTATCTGCCGGAGCATCCTGGTTATTACCCCAAAGATGATCTCACCGATCGCAGCGAACGCTTCTTTGCCTCTGAGATCATTCGTGAAAAAATATTTTTGAACTACGAGCAAGAGATTCCCTACAGCACGCAGGTGGGCATTGAACAATTCAAGGACGAAGAAAAAATCATTCGCATACGCGCCACCATCTATGTAGAGCGTGATTCCCAAAAGGGCATTATCATTGGTAAAGGTGGCAGTTCGCTAAAAAAAGTCGGCACCGAAGCACGCAAAGACCTGGAGTCATTTTTTGGAAAGCAGGTGTTTCTGGAAACGCACGTAAAGGTGGCCGACAACTGGCGCAAACAATCCTTGAAACTGAAACAATTCGGGTACCTTGATAATTAGCCGAAGCGGCCATTAGCCGATTAGCCATTGTTGCGTTAACTTGCGCGCTTATTTACATCCAGCGATCACTGGCAAATTGAATTGATCATTACACATGGCAAACATCGTAGCAATTGTAGGCAGACCCAATGTGGGCAAATCCACATTCTTTAACCGTTTAGTAGAGCAGCGACAGGCCATTATGGATGATATGCCGGGCGTAACCCGCGACAGGCACTATGGAAATGCCGAATGGACAGGCAAGTTTTTTACCGTGATCGATACTGGTGGCTACGTCATTGGCTCAGATGATAAGTTCGAATCACAAATTCGCAAGCAAGTGGAACTGGCGCTGAACGAGTGTACCGCTGTAATTTTTATGGTGGATTGCCAAACAGGGTTGACGGGCTATGACAAGGAGTTTGCCAAGATCATCCGCATGTCTAAAAAGCCCGTGTTTGTTGCCGCCAACAAAGCTGACACTCCCAATAAGAACATGCTGGCATCAGAGTTTTATGAGCTTGGCATGGGTGAAGTATATCCGATATCGGCTGAAAATGGAGCCGGCTCTGGCGAACTGCTGGACGAGGTGATCAAAGTTTTTCCATCCGAAGGTGTGGAAGATCCTGAGGCCGGCATTCCAAAAATTGCAATTGTGGGGCGCCCCAATGTGGGCAAATCATCACTGCTGAATGTATTGCTGGGCACAGAGCGCAGCATTGTAACCGATGAGGCCGGAACCACACGCGATGCCATTCACTCGCGCTATAAAATGTATGGCAAAGACTTTATCCTGATCGACACCGCTGGAGTTCGCAAAAAATCAAAGGTGACCGAAGATGTGGAGTTTTACTCCGTGCTTCGATCGCTGCGGGCTATTGAAGATTGTGATGTGTGTATCATTGTGATCGATGCCCAGCGTGGCCTGGAGTCACAAGATGTAAATTTGATTTCTTTGGCACAGAAGCAGGGAAAAGGAATTGTGATCATGGTGAATAAATGGGACCTCATTGAGAAGGACACCAAGACTGCCGATAAATTCAAAAAAGAAATGCTGGAAAGCATTGCCCCCATCACTTACATTCCGATGGTTTTCGCCTCGGCCCTTACCAAGCAGCGTATCTTCCAGGTAATGGAAAAGGCTGTGCAGGTGTACAACAACAAAACCAAGAAGGTGCCTACGTCAGAGTTGAACAATGCCATGTTGCCGGAGATTGCGCACTACCCCCCTCCAGCCATAAAGGGAAAACTCATTCAGATCAAGTACATCACCCAGGTGGCAGCCAAAACACCTTCCTTTGCTTTTTTCTGTAATCATCCGCAATACATACAAGACGCCTATCAGCGCTTTTTAGAAAACCGGTTGAGGGAAAAATTTGATTTCGAAGGAACACCGGTAAGGCTCTTCTTCCGCAAGAAATAATTTGGCAATCGATTGCTCTGGCCTAATGATCGGTAGGTCAGCGTGAATTTTCACCCAATTTTTCTATAAACTCTATTTTTTTTTTGCCGATTGGCTTAAAATCAAACCTTCGGTGTATATTTGCGGGCAAATTTTAATAACCTGTAAACTATGAAAAAATTTATCGCATCTGTTATCGTCTGCGGTTTTGCTGTAGCTATGGTAGCTTGTGGTGGCAAGAAAGAAGAGGCTGCTTCAACAGTTGATTCAACTGCTGTTGCTGCTCCTGCTGCTGCTGACACTACTGCTACTGATTCAACTGCAGCAGCTGATTCAACTGCAGCAAAGTAATCATCAATCTCAAAAAGATTGTTCCCGGGAAGGCTTTAGAGAACTAAAGCCTTTTTTCTTTTCTATGAATTCAGAAAAGGTTCTAACCATACTTCAGCATCATGTGCCTCTTGCTGCCATTGATGCATGCCACACGCTGTGGGAAAAACATAGCTTCACGTTTAAATTAAGAAAAGCTCGCCTCACCAAAGTGGGTGACTTTACATTCCGTCACGGCAAAACTCCTCAGATTACTATCAATCAGGATCTGCATCCTTATGTGTTTTTGATGACTTACATTCATGAGGTTGCTCATCATGAAGTGCACCTGCAGTTTGGTAACCGTGCCGAGGCTCATGGCGAAGAGTGGAAATCCCGCTTTCGCGAATTACTGCAACCGTTTCTTGACCCCATCATTTTTCCTGAGCCATTACTATCGGGCCTGAAAAAACATATGGTCAACCCTAAAGCTTCCAGCTTTTCTGACCCCGAGCTCACACGCCTGTTCCGAATTTACGATGACAAAATCGGGTCGGGTATGATCCTCTCTGAAATACCCACCGGCAGCATTTTTAATCTGAACGGGCGATGGTTTAAAAAAGGTGAGTTACGCAGAACGCGCGTGCTTTGTCAAGAAATAAAAACCAAACGAAATTATCTCGTTCCTGCCGATTCGCCCATAGGCGAAACTCAATTGAGTCTTCTTTGAATTAATTGATTGACCAGCTCACAAAATCGCTGAGGCGGGAAAGTGCGCCATTGCTCAATTTGCAACGTGCCGCCCATGTTAATGTAATTGTCGATTCGGTATTTTTTGAACTCGTCCTGGATAAAATCAGGGAAACTTACGGCAGCAATCCAACCTTCCTCCACATCATCAAACCACTCTTCGTAGTAAGAATCATCAGAGCCATGAAAATTAAGAATGTTTTCCCCGATGAGAATAAACTTATTAATCCCTTCACGTTCCAGCAGCTCGATGCAATTTCGCTTAAGCGTCATGATGTCGTTGTTGATGGCATCATTCCATTCACCTAAGAATTCAATTATCGCATAGCCATGATCATAGTTGGCATACAGTATTTTGATGAAGAGTGTTTCCGATTCAATCGAGTCCCAACCCGGATCGATGTAGTAGCCGTAGATGGTTTCCTGATAAAGATCAAAGTTATACTGCTTGCCGTAGTAAGGCGATTGCGGATCTTTTGATGAATCGTAATACTTAAGCCAATTGTAATAAGGCTCAATGAGGTGCATGTTATTTTCTGCTCTCCAGTACCTTGCGGACACTGCCGTGTTGCAGTAGCAATTGCTCTGCTTTTTCCTGATCTACCTTCAGTTCTTCCATGATCATGCGTGTGCCGCGCTTCACCAGTTTAAAATTGGTAAGCTGCATGTCTACCATTTTATTACCCTTCACTCTTCCCAACCGGATCATCACAGTGGTAGAAATCATATTGAGCACGAGCTTCTGTGCAGTGCCTGCCTTCATGCGTGTGCTGCCCGTAACAAACTCAGGGCCTACCACCACTTCAATCGGATAGTCTACTTCCTTCCCCAATTCGCTTCCGTCATTACAGGTAATGCAGCCGGTAATGATATTATGCTTGCGGGCATCCTGTACTCCACCAATTACATAGGGTGTTCTGCCTGAAGCCGCGATGCCAATCAACACGTCATTAGCATTAATGTTGTATTGCATTAAATCTTTCCATGCCTGATTAGGATCGTCTTCGGCATTTTCAACAGCATTGCGAATGGCGTGATCTCCACCGGCAATCAATCCAATCACTTTGCCCGCAGGCATTCCATAGGTAGGAGGTATTTCCGATGCATCCAAAATGCCTAAGCGACCGCTGGTACCCGCGCCAATATAAAACAACCGGCCACCGAGTTTCATCTTTTCCACAGTAGCCGTAACGAGCGCTTCAATTTTTGGAATTACCTTTTCAATCGCCAATGGCACTGATTTATCCTCCCGGTTGATATTGTTGAGCAATTCCAGAACACTCATCTTTTCCAGATGATCGTAACGGGAAGATGATTCGGTTGTACTCACGATCAGTTCAAATCTTTTTGGTGATACAAAGTAAGTCCGGCAATGGGTCCTTCTAAAATATTTTTCACGGCAATTCCCTTATCCATCGCCACCTGGCGCAGCACATCGCTAAAATAAAACGAAATGGAGCCGGTGAAATGAACTTTGTACTTTTTGTAGTCGGGGTAGCGCATCACATTGTTTTCGTAAAAGTCCGAAAAACTCTGATAAATCAGTTGGTAGCAATACGGCTCTTTCAGGTGCTGAAAAATGAACTTGGCAAAGCTTGCCAGAAAAGCGCTTGGCTTTTCTTGCTGATATACTTTCTCCAAAACTTCTTCACGGCTCCACGGATAGCGCGCATGAAATTGCTTTGCGAGTGCCTCCGGCATTACCCCACGAAAATAATCTTTGATAAACTGCTTGCCGATGTACGTGCCCGATCCTTCATCAGCCAGTATCCATCCCAGGTTAGCAACATTGCCAATGATTTTCTCACCGTCATAAAGACAAGAATTGGAGCCCGTACCCAGAATACAGGCAATGCCCGGCTCGTAGCCGCACAGTGCACGGGCAGCGGCCAGCAGATCCCATCCAACTTCAACTGATGCATTCGGAAAAAACTCTAAAAAAATTCCTTTAACAGCTTCCTGATTTTTTTCGGATGATACTCCCGTGCCGTAATAAAAAATTTTTTCTACCGGTTCGCTGACTTTGGCAACCAATTCGCCCGAAACAATTTGTCTTAAATGATCGATGGGTTGATAGTAAGGATTGAATCCTGGGCTGTTTGCCTGCCCGATACTTTTATCATTCTTAATCAGCCGCCAGTCTATTTTAGAACCTCCGCTATCTGCTATAATAATCATGTGCAAGAAATCAACTTCGATTTACGATTTTTTTTAGAAAGGTAGAATGAACTTTTAAAATTTGGTTCGGGCGTCATTTCAGCAATCCGATAATGGTAAACTTTTCAAGCACCTGCTCGGTGTGAGGTGCATCTTTCAATTCATCGGTGAGATCCTGCCCGGCCCAATGTTCATAATGCGTTCCTTTATTCCACAATCTCGAAGTAGTCACATCGTAAATCTTTCCACGGTAGGCAATCCACACTTCAGGCTTATCCTGACCATTGCGCAGCGCCAGTTGCGTGCGCGAAAAATAGGGTAATTCTTCCATCAACGGCCGGTGAGGTGATTGTAGTCTTTGATGAGCACATACAAAAATTTCACCGGTGGCAAATCGGTTTGAATACCCAACTGCATCTTAATTTTTTCGGTGATAGCAAGCAATGGTTTTGTATTTCCATGATCGCGGTTCACTTCAAGTGCACGCTGAATGGTTTCTATGTCTTTGGGGTTGAGTTGAATCACCTGGCCGAACGTTGGAACGTACGATTGATCCGGTGTCACAAATACTTCACTTGCCGATGCATCCTTTTGCTCGATGAGCTTCACCACCGTGGTGCCTGCTACCATATCACCTAACCGTTGACCTTTACCACCCATCGCCACAGCCAGCAATGCAATGGCCCCACCTAAAATATAAAAGTCAACAAAGCCAAAAATCCAGCGTAAGATATAATCGCCAATAGTAGCAGGGGTGCCGTTCATGCGCACTACTTTCACGTTCATCACCCGTTTGCCGGGTGTTTGTCCATTCAGCAGTATTTCAAATAGCAGCAAATAAAATATCCAGGGAAAAGCCAGAGCCGCAATCCAAACCCACTCTTGTTGAATTTCAAGGTTAATAAAAAGTGCTACGATGGCCACAGTGTATAAGATCAGGATAATTCTATCCACGAGGTAGCCCAAGATCCGATCGCCCACACTGGCCAGCGGGTAATGAATAAAAACATTTTGAGTGGTGCGTATTTGTATCGTCTGCATTCTGTTATTCCTTGCCGTTAATCGTCATGTAAAGCCAAACTTCAAATTAATCGTATGGGTTGAAGTTTACTGCTTACCTTGGGCGCAAAGTTAACCTTATAAACCATGAAATATTTCCTAACCCTGCTGTCGTTGTTTTCTTTTTTGTTTTTAAGCTGCCCGGGAAAAAAACCGGTGGAGCGAAAGAACGTTGAGCAACTGAATGCGTATGCCGATGAGTTGGCGCACAAATATATTATTACTGATGGGCACGTGGATTTACCTTACCGATTGAAGGTTAAGAATTTTCGTGTTGAGCGAGAATACATGAGCATACCCGTGGCCACTACCGAAGGAGATTTTGATTATGAGCGCGCCAAAAAGGGAGGGCTTGATGCGCCTTTCATGTCCATTTATATTCCATCCTCTTACCAGCTTCAGCCTGATATGGGAAAAAATCTGGCCGATTCGCTCATTAACATGGTGCGGGGTATTGCCGAGCAAATTCCCGATAAGTTTGCCTTGGCAAATTCACCTGCCGAAGTAGAAGCTAATTTTAAGGCGGGCAAAATTTCTCTTCCTATGGGGATGGAGAACGGTGCGCCCATCGGCAACGATTTGAAAAATGTACAATACTTCTTTGACCGCGGAATTCGCTACATCACCCTCACGCATGGTAAAGACAACCAAATCTGCGATTCTTCCTATGACACCACTCACACCTCAAATGGCCTGAGCGCTTTTGGAAGACAAGTGGTGGAGGAAATGAATAAGGTTGGAATCATGGTAGACATTTCGCACGTGGATGACAGCACGTTTTATCAGGTGATGAAGTTGACGAAAGCACCGGCCATTGCATCGCACTCGTCTTGTCGTTTTTTTACACCCGGATTTAACCGCAATATGAATGACGACATGATCAAAAAACTTGGCGCAAATGGCGGAGTCATTCAAATCAACTTTGGCTCCACCTTCCTGGATTCAACAGTGAGGGCGCAAAACGATGCCAATCGCAAAAAGCTTCAGGCGATATTAGATGAACAAAAACTGAAAGCTTCTGATTCGCTGGCAAAACCAATTGTGGAGCAATTCAGAAAAGATAATCCTTCTTTGTTTGCCGATGTGGAAACCGTAGCCAATCATATCGATCGCGTGGTGCAACTGGCAGGAATCGACCATGTGGGAATTGGATCAGACTATGATGGTGTGGGCGACAGTCTCCCCACCGGATTAAAAGATGTATCGGCCTATCCTAACCTTATTTATGTTTTACTGAAACGCGGCTATACTGAAAGCGACATCGAAAAAATTTGCTACAAAAATGTATGGCGCGTTTGGAATAAAGTGGAGGAAGTGGCGAAGAGTATGTGAAATAAAAATAATAGGAATTAAATCGGTTGGATAAGGCAGAAGGTAAAATTTACCTTCAGCCTTATTTTTTGACGCAAATTTGACGCTATGCCAGGTCAACCTGCGGTGATGCCTGAATACCTAATTCCTTCAATCGCTTCACATGCGACTTGAATGCAGCTAGGAATGAAGGTTTCAGGTTGTAGAAAAAACCAAATTCCTTTGCAGTGCTCTCCACAATAGGAGCAATTTTCCGATAATGAACATGAGAGATATTGGGAAATAGATGGTGTTCAATCTGAAAGTTTAGCCCACCGATGTACCAATTCAAAAAAAGATTATTTCTGGCAAAGTCTGAAGTTGAATGCAATTGGTGCACTGCCCAATCACTTGCCACAATACCGTCTTTGTTGGGAATGGGCTGCAAGGCTCCCTCCACTACGTGTGCCATTTGAAAGACAACACTCAAAATGACGCCTGCCGACCAGTGCATCAAAAGAAAGCCAAGCGCTACCTGCCACCAGCTAAAATTGGTAAAGAGTAACGGTAAGCCTATAAACACAAAAAGGTAAATGCTCTTTATAATCAGCATTTTAAGATATTCTAAAGTTGGAGGAATGCGATTATGCCGCATGAGACCCTCTCGCTTATATTCGATGAGCTGGGTGAAATCCTTGATCACTTTGGATAAAGAAGTAAATCCATAAAAAAAGAATGCATAGATGTATTGATAGCGATGAATCTTTTTTAGTGAAGCATGTTGAGAAAATCGAATTGGGCCTCGCGAGGCAATGTCCTGATCGTACCCATCGATATTTGTATACGTATGGTGCAAAACGTTGTGCTGTATTTTCCAGTTAAGCACGTAGGCTCCCAACAGGTAAAGCGTTGCCCCTGTCATTTTATTTACCCATTCTTTTGTTGAAAAAGAACCATGAACACCATCATGCATCACGCACATACCAATGCCAGCCAGACCGATACCCATAATAACTGTCATGAACAAGGCCACCCAAGGCTTGAGTTGCACCGTAAGCATCAATACAAAAGGTGCCAGATAAATGGCGAGCATAGTAGCCGTCTGTATGAATAAAGAAAAGTTTCCCTTGGTAGAGATGCCCTTTGATTTAAAATAGTCATTTACATTCTTTCTAACCGCTGCCGCAAATTGTCGCTGCCTTTCATCAGCCGTCTCAAATTTGATTGTTTTCATGGTACAAATTTTTGGTTTGGCCCACACAAAATTTATTAGGTTATGTCAATTACCAAATGACCTTGATCATTAACATCAGCAACGAATATCGGGTATCACAAAAAAGCCTCCACAGTCTTTTATTTTCGATTCCTTCTCATCCGCGGTTGGAGGAAAAAAATCGTTGTTCTATCTTACCACCTTCGTTTTCTATGAGGGAGTCTGCATTCATTCAACGGAACAAAGCGCGCTGGGAGGAGTTTGAAAAAATCATTCATAATCAACAGCAGGCCGCTCCGGATAAACTTGCCGAGTTATTCATCCAGGTAACAGATGATCTTTCCTTTGCACGAACGCAATATCCACAAAGCAGAACCACACAATATTTGAACGCGCTGGCCAGTAAGGTTCATCTCGAGATCTACAAAAATAAAAGGGAGGACAAAAACCGGTTCATCACTTTTTGGAAAGAAGAAGTTCCCATGGCCATGTACCAGGCACGACAACCACTGCTGTATGCGTTTCTCATCTTTGTCATCGCCATGGTTATCGGGGCTATTTCGGTAGCGCATGATGATACGTTTGTCCGCTTAATCATGGGTGATGGTTATGTAAACATGACACTGGAAAACATTCGCAATGGAAATCCCACTCGCGTGTATTCTTCCGGTGGAGAGATGGATATGTTTTTCATGATTACCCTTAACAACATTATGGTATCCTTTCGGGTGTTTGTATTTGGAGTGTTCGCATCCTTGGGCACCGGGCTTTATCTATTTTACAATGGGCTGATGGTGGGCACCTTTATTATGTTCTTTTATAATGAAAGTCAACTAACGCAAGCGTTGCCGGTCATCATGCTGCACGGCACCATTGAACTTACTTCCATTGTGATTGCCGCGGCTGCGGGATTTGTGATGGGCAATAGTTTGATTTTCCCCGGAACGTATTCGCGTCTGGCTTCCTTCAAACAAGGTGCAGTGAAAGGATTAAAGATTGTTATGGGTCTTGTTCCCTTTTTTATCATTGCCGGATTTATCGAGTCGTTTGTTACCCGCTATGCGTTTATGCACTGGAGCATAAAACTTATCATTATCGGGTTTTCCGCTGCACTCATGATTTATTATTTCATCCTCTACCCCGCTCAATTAAAACGAAATGGAAAATTTTAGATTCATCGAATTTCAGCATCAGCGTGATTTTAGTATGAAGATGAACGCTACGTTCGAGTTCATCAAACAAAACATAAAATCACTTGGCCGAAGTATTCTCTACATAGCAGGTCCACCAGCGCTTATTGGCAGTTTGATCATGGCCACCTTTATGGATGACTACATGAAAATGATTATGGGTGGCGCCCAGGGAAATCCGGAAGCGTTTACTAATTATTTTCTCTCCGTTTCCTTTTGGCTGCAGATGGGGTTAGGTATGGTGTTTGGTGTGTTGAGTTTTGTGGCTACGATTGCCACTATCTATAATTACCTTATTCTGTACGAAGAAAAAAAATCCAACCAGATTGAAATTACTGAAGTTTGGGAACGAGTGAAGGCAACCTTTTGGATGTATTTCGCGACTGCAATATTCTTTGGAATCATTTTCATTGTGGCCTACATCATCCTCATCATTCCGGTGGTGGTACTTGCGGCCATCTCACCATGGTTAATTTTCTTTGGTGTAGTGGGTGTGATCGTTGGGCTATTTTATATCGTCTTTGGTTCATCCCTTACTTTCATCATTCGCGGGTATGAAAAGAAAGGATTTTTCGAATCCTTGATGCGCTCTTTCTATTTGGTGAGAGGAAAGTGGTGGAGCACGTTCGGTCTCGCAATCATTTTATTCCTGATTGTGGGGGCGGTGTCTTACATTTTTCTTATTCCTTATTATATAATCACACTCACTTCCGCTCTGCACAATGTGTCACCCGATTCGTTTTCAGAACCATCCTCCACAGCCGCGCTGTGGAGCACCGTATTTTTTGCATTATACTACCTCGCTCAGATCTTTCTATACACCTTGCCACACGTTGGCATTGCCTTTCAATACTTCAACCTGGTGGAACTGAAAGAGGCGAAGGGCCTCATGAAAGACATTGATAATTTTGGTCAAGCTCCCAATACTTCTGCCAGCAGGCCAGAGGAACATTATTGATCATCGTGAAGAAAATTATTGTCTTATTATTTCTACTGATCTCCCTCAGTGGTTGGTCACAATCGGATTCGCTTGAGATTGAGGACGATGTTGAGCAGGAAGAAATCCATGATTTTAATTCCTCCAATGACTCCACAATCATCGACAAAAGATCCTTTAATAACACCACCATAGACGAATTGAGAAATGATCCTCAACTTCAATATAAGCAGCCACCCACCGTGGCCGAAAGTTTATGGGACCGCCTGAAGCAATGGCTCTATCAATTACTGCGGGCACTCTTCGAAGGGGCTACACTCACCGATATTGGCCGTATCTTAATCTATACCGCAGGCCTGGTGCTGCTGATCCTGATCATTCTCACGCTATTAAAAGTAAATGCCTTCCGGGTGTTCTTCTCCCGTGCTGATGAGAACAAAATCGAATACAAAGTCTTTCACGAAAACATTCATGAAATGGATTTTGAAAAACTCATCCGCGAAGCGTCAGAGCGTAAAGATTTCAGGCTGGGAACGCGACTGATTTTGTTGTATGCGCTCAAGTTACTCTCAGACAAACATCTGATACAATGGGAAGCAGGAAAAACCAATCACGATTATGTGAATGAAATCAACACACCAGAGCTAAAGACAGGGCTGAACGAAATCAGCTTCTACTTCGATTACGCCTGGTATGGAAATTTCAGTGTGCCCCCCGAAACGTTTCAAAAAATACAAAACACTTTTGCCGATTGGCGCCTCAAACTAAAATAGTGTGAAGAAAGACTGGAAATATATTCTTTACCTCTCACTCATTGTTGGGCTATTCGCTACCATTCGCTTGCTCAGCCCCAAACAGTATGACTGGAGTGTAACGCTTTCGCACGAAGACAAAAATCCGTTTGGCACCTACGCGCTCAATACTTTACTATCGTCACTCACGAAGGCTCACGTGAAGAACACGTACAAAACCGTTTACGAATTAAAAGACTCACTCACTGCGCAAGAAACAATCTTGATTATCGCCACAGGATTTAATGCCGCTAAAGAAGATACGGAAGTTTTGTTGGAGAAAATAAATAATGGTGCAACAGCATTCATTTCCGCCAACTACTTCAGCGGAGCGCTGGCCGACTCACTTGGCATTGCCACCTACGACAATCTTTTCAAGGATAAAGAACTTTTCACACGGGAGGATACCGCCACATTGCATTTGACTAACCTTCATTTTGACAGCACCGAAGTTTTTCCTTTTCTCCGGGACAACATTCACAATTACTTTGGCCAGATTGATTCGGTGAAAGCACTGGTGGCTGCACGAAACGAAATCGGTCAACCTGTAACAGTCGTGATCAAACACGGCAAAGGGAATTTGATTTTGAATTCCACCCCAATGGTGTTTACCAACATTCATTTGCTTTCTAAGAAGAATCACCAATTTGCGGCCGGTCTACTGTCTTACCTGCCAACCGATAAAACCATTTGGCGAACAGAATTTTACCACGTGGGAAGAATGGAGGCAGGATCGCCCCTGCGATTCATTTTGAATAACGAGCCGTTGCGATGGGCCTATTACCTTGCGTTGGCTTCCTTACTCGTCTTTATGGTCTTTGAAGCAAAGCGAAAGCAACGAATTATTCCCATCATCCGGCCACTGGCCAATTCTACGCTGGAGTTTGTGGCCACTATCGGAAACCTCTACTATCAAAAAGGAGATCACAAAAATATGGCGGAAAAGAAAATCTCCTTCTTTCTGGAACAAGTGCGTACACAATTTTACCTGAACACGTTTGATCGTGACCACCGGTTCATCGAAACGCTTTCAAAAAAATCCGGGCACGATCACCAAGAAACCGTTGCACTCATTCAACTGATCAAAACCATCGGCCAGAAAAATAAAATAGGGGCTGATGAATTGAAGGAATTAAATCTGCGAATAGAAAAATTTTGGACTAAATAATACTGAACATCATGGAAGAAAATGCTTTTCAAAGCCGGGTTGATTTAAGTGCCCTCACTCACCAGGTAAAACAGATTAAGGATGAGATCGGCAAAGTGATTGTTGGGCAAGAGTTGATGATTGATCAACTGATCACCGCTATCCTGGCGGATGGCCATGTGCTGATTGAGGGGGTACCCGGTGTAGCAAAAACGCTTACCGCAAAATTGCTTTCGCGCGTAATCGCTGTTGATTTCTCAAGAATTCAGTTTACGCCCGACCTGATGCCTTCGGATGTATTGGGCACATCGGTCTTCAACCTGAAGACAACCGACTTTGAATTTAAAGCCGGCCCCATTTTCTCAAACATTGTGTTGATTGATGAGATCAACCGTGCTCCGGCAAAAACGCAGTCGGCACTTTTTGAAGTGATGGAAGAAAGACAGGTGACCATCGATGGGCACACGTATAAAATGAAAAGCCCTTACCTGGTGGTGGCCACGCAAAATCCCATCGAACACGAAGGCACGTATCGTCTTCCGGAAGCACAGTTGGACCGCTTCCTATTCAAAATTGTTGTGAACTATCCCAACAACGAACAAGAAGAAGATATTCTCGTACGTCATCATCAGCGCAAAGGCGCACAGCCTGCCGAGCACGTTAATGCTGTACTCAGTGCAAATGATATTATCGCATTCCGCAATCATGCCCAGCAGGTACACATTGAAAAGAAATTGATTCAATACATCACCAATATCATTCACGAAACCAGAAATAATCCCATGCTCTTCCTGGGCGCATCGCCACGGGCATCATTGGCGGTGCTCAATAGTGCAAAAGCTTTCGCGGTGGTAAACGGCCGCGACTTTGTTAGCCCTGAAGACATTAAGTTTGTATCCCTGCCTGTGCTGCGTCATCGCCTGTTGTTAAGTCCTGAAAAAGAGATGGAAGGAATTTCTACGGATGAAGTAGTAAAACAGATTATCGACAAAATTGAAGTTCCACGATAAGTGAAATTCATTCGCAATTTATACTTCGGGCAACGCCTCTTTATGGGCACAACAGTGCTGTCGCTGTTCTTTGTGGTGTGCTTTATTCTTGGGGCTTTTGTGTGGATACCGAAGATTCTCTTTTATCTTTTTCTGGCGGCCATTTTCACTGATTTGCTTTTACTCTTCCGCGTGAGAAAAGGAATGGCCGGCAAGCGCGAACTGGCCGATAAACTCTCCAATGGTGATGAGAATCTGATTTCCCTTTTGCTGGAAAATTTCTACACCTTTACCATTCACTTAAAAATCTTTGATGAGCTTCCTCATCAATTTCAAAAAAGAGATTTGCTGTTTTTGCTTTCGCTGAAAGCGGGAGAAAAAAAAGAACTTCACTATTACCTTCGCCCGGTAAAGCGAGGTGAATATTCGTTTGGCTCAGTAAACGTGATGGCACAAACTCAACTTGGTTTGGTGGTGAGGCGATTTCAATTTTCTTCCGATAAAGTTGTGCCGGTATATCCTTCATACATTCAAATGCGCAAGTATGAGTTGCTGGCCATCAGCCAGCGGTTGATCAACACCGGCATCAAAAAAATCAGACGCATTGGCCACAACCAGGAATTTGAACTCATCAAAGAATACCACTCCGGAGATGACTTCCGAACGGTGAACTGGAAGGCAACCGCAAGGAAAAACAAATTGATGGTTAACCAATACCAGGATGAACGTTCACAACAAGTGTATTCCCTCATTGATAAAGGAAGAGTAATGCAAATGCCTTTTGAGGGAATGAGTTTGTTGGATTATGCCATTAATGCCACGCTGGTGATCTCCAACATTGCGATTAAAAAATCTGATAAAGCAGGGATGATCACTTTTCAGGATAAGATTGGCAGCATCCTTCCGGCCAGCAAGCTGAATAATCAGATGTCCTCCATTCAGGAAGTACTGTATAATCAGAAGACTGCATTTTTGGAAAGTGATTTCTCGGTGTTGTACAGCACCATACGAAGATCAATTTCGCAACGAAGCCTGCTGCTCTTGTTTACGAATTTTGAAAGCCTTCATGGTTTGCAGCGCCAGCTACCCTATCTGATCAACCTCAGCCGGCAGCATTTGTTGATCGTGATTTTTTTTGAAAATACAGAATTGAAAAATTTGATTGAACAAAAGGCAGCAGACCTGAAAGAAGTGTATTACAAAACAGTGGCAGAGCGCTTTAGCTTTGAAAAAAAACTTATTGTAAAGGAGTTAGAAAAACACGGAATTCAATCCATTTTAACGCCTCCACAAAAACTAACGGTGAACACGATCAACAAGTATCTTGAATTAAAAGCCCGAAATCTGATTTAGCAGTTTACCATCACGTAATTGACGGGATTCAAGGATTACCCAACCAGAAAATTTATATTCTTTGTTATTTTTAGAGATTAAAGTGTTGTGAGCATGAAGAATTCTCTTTTGTTGTTAGCCTTTACTATTGCGTGGGCTGGAGTTTTTGCCCAAAGAAACTCGTCACTGCCCATGGAGTGGAAAAAACCTACCCGCCCAGTGGTGTGCTACGCGGCCCAGGGTGATGCCAATACCTACATCGCACCGCCAAAAGAATTTCTGGAGTGGCGCAATAATCCTTCAGCCAGAACCAAGACGGCCGACATTCAGGTGACGTACGAAAATTTTACACCGGAAGCACAGCAGGCATTTCAAGCTGCAGTAGATATTTGGGAAACACTCATTAGCTCACCGGTGCCCATCCGCATTTATGCACGGTGGGTAAATCTTGCTACCAATGTGTTGGGAAGCGCCACCCCGGCAACTTATTATGCAAATTTTGATGAGGCGCAAAAACGAAATGTCTGGTACCCCGTTGCGCTTGCCGAGAAAGTGGCGCGCAGAGAATTAAATCTTTCCACAGAACCTGATATTATCGCATCCTTCAATAGTTCAAATTCTAGTTGGTATTTTGGAACAACCGGAACTCCGGGGCCTGGTAAATATGATTTGGTAACGGTGGTATTGCATGAAATTGGTCATGGTTTAGGTATTACCCATTCATATGAAGTAGATGGCGCTAACGGCCAAATTATAGACTTATTTAGCCCAGCTCCGGTATCATTTGATTCCTTTATTGAAAATGGAACTGGTCAAAGCCTTCACCGGAACTTCACTGCACCATCTACACAATTGGGTACGCAATTGACGAGTGGTGATTTGTATTTCAATTCAAAACTGGTGTTGGCAAAAAATAACGGCAACAAAGCAAAGGTTTATGCACCTGCCACCTACAGCGCAGGTTCTAGTATCGCCCACCTGGACGAAGACACGTTTGGCGCGGGTAGCAAAAATTCGTTGATGACGCCTTTCATCAACCCGGTAGAAGTTATTCATAACCCCGGAAATGTTACCATGGCCATTTTGAAAGACATGGGCTGGAATGATGTAACGATTCAACACACCAAAATACCGAACACGGAAGTGGTAAATGCAGACTTTACCGTCACGTGCAATATTGCCAGTGATACTGCCTTCGTTGCGAGCTCACTAAAATTGAATTATAGCCTGGATAAAGGTGCGACCTTCACAACCGTGACCATGACAGCAGGCACCAATGCCAATGAATATAAGGCGACTATTCCTAAACCAACCGGTGCCAGTCAGAAGTATCATTACTTTATTACAGTGGAGGACGTTGCTCAACGCACCTATGCCAACCGTGGATCAATCTACACTCAAGGAAAGAGTACCGTGCAACAACGACTCTGGGACTTCACCAGTGGGCCAGATGCTACACCTCCCGCTATCGTTCACTCACCCACGGCATTCGTGAAGAAAACTGACTCTCAATGGAAATTGACAGCTGCTGTCTCTGACAATATTGGTGTGGGCAGCGCAGTAGTGGAGTATTTTATTAATAGTAATTCCCAAACTATTGCTATGAGCAATACTAAGGACAGTACTTTTGAAGCCTCCATCGCTTTGGCGTTATCCACGGGTGACAAACTCAAGTACCGCATAAAAGCAACCGACAATTCGGTTGCGCAAAATGTGAAGTATGCTCCCGAAACAGGTTATTACGATGTAAACGTGGTGACCCTTGCCGCCACACAGGATACCTACACCAACAATTTCAACACCACCACTACTGATTTCTTTGGAGATGCTCAGTTCAGCATTACCAAGCCTACGGGCTTTAATGACAACGCCATTCATACAGTACACCCTTATCCAGATGGATCGGACACCAACAAGGAAAGCAATTACGTTTACCAACTCGGTGTTCCCATTCGATTGAAAGACGGAGGCGCTATTTTGAAGTTTGAGGAAATTGTATTGGTGGAGCCAGGTGAAAATGGTGCAGCCTTCGGTACTGCAGAATTTTTTGACTACGTCATTGTGGAGGGATCAAAAGACGGTGGTGTTACGTGGAAAAAATTAATCGATGGTTATGATTCCCGCGCTCAGGCAGAGTGGCTGGCTAAATGGAACAGTTCAAGTGACAATGCAACACCAGCGGCCAATTCAACGGGGGCAGGAGATCAAACATTGTTCAAGACCCGAACCATCAATATGCTCAACAATACGGGCTTTGCTGCCGGTGATGAGATCGTGATTCGCTTCCGGTTATTTGCCGATGCGCTTGCACACGGCTGGGGCTGGGCCATCGATAATTTGAAAATCCAGGTAGACGATATTCCTCCAACAATGCTTCACACTCACACCGATTTTCTGGCCTCCAACGCAAGTGTATTTTCCATCAGCACCAAGGCCACAGATGCGAGCGGACTTCAAAGCCTCACGTTTGAATATGGTGTGAATGGGGGAACTGTAACGTCAACGCCCGCGGTGATTACTACCGGGGTTGATCAATACACATTGGACATTACGCTCACCGGTTCTGGAATCAAAGCCGGAGACGAAATTCAATACCGTCTCAAGGCAAAAGATAATGTGGGAAATGAAACCATACTACCTGCTTCAGGATTTTTCAAAGTTGCGGTGTTGGATTTCACTACCACCGTGACTTCCTACACGTCCGATTTCAATACTTCAAATACTGATTTTGCAGGAAATTATTTTTCACAAAAAACTCCTTCCGGCTTTAGCAACGGTGCCATCACTTCAGAGAATCCCTATCCCGTAGGATTTGGCCTTACCGGAAGCTCTAACTTTAGCTACACGCTGAAAAAACCGGTAGTGATCAGTAGCACCAATCCCTACATGATGTTTAGCGAAATGCTGATCGCGGAATATGCCGGATTGGCTATTAAAGATTACGCCATTGTTGAGGGTTCCAAAGATCAGGGGGCAACCTGGCAGACGCTGGTGGATGCTTATTCTTCCAATAGTTTTGCAGAGTGGAAGTCAGCATTTGATAATGGTGCTTCGGGCAACAGCTTACTCTATAAAACGCGGACGATTGATCTTACCAAGTCTGGAAAATTCAAAGCTGGCGATGCGGTGCTCATTCGTTTCCGATTATTCTCGGATGCTACACTCAACGGTTGGGGCTGGGTGATCGATAATCTCAGTATTCAAGGGCCCATCACAGGTATTGAAGAGAAATCTACAGGCATTCAACTCGAGGTATATCCGAACCCTGTTGCCGAAAGTTCACTCAGAGTCGCAGTGGATGGCTTAACTGCACCGGAAGCCAGCATCAGCTTTGTCAGCGCGCAAGGTGCCATCATCCGTTCTGAAATTAGTTCGGTAGAGAATGGCCGAATGGAACGAGAATACAACATCAATGACTGGGCTAATGGGGTTTACTTAATTCGAGTTCAGTCTGGCGGGCAGTTGCTCACAAAAAAAGTCATCAAAGCGCAGTAAATGTTTTTTAAAAAATAGTTAGTCGCCCGATTGCCCGTGCAGTCGGGCGATTTTCATTTTAAGATTTGAATTCCTCCGCAGAAACGGTTTGCATTGCTCAAATCAAGCATTCCGAAAATTAATCGACCAAAGACACGCGATCATTTCACTTCGTGTTTTATTTTTGCCCGATTTATCTAATCCAAACCTCCTCATGCCAAGAGATCGAAGCATCCGCTCAGTCCTGATTATCGGTAGCGGCCCCATTATTATCGGCCAAGCTTGTGAATTTGATTATGCCGGCTCGCAGGCCTCACGGTCGTTGCGCGAAGAGGGCATCGAGGTGATCCTGATCAATTCCAATCCGGCCACTATCATGACCGACAAGGTTACTGCCGATCATGTTTACTTGTTGCCCTTGGAGAAGAAGTCGATACGCGAGATTCTGGAAAAGCATCACGTAGATGCTGTTCTCCCTACCATGGGCGGGCAAACCGCACTCAATCTTTGTATTGAGTGTGATAAAGCTGGCATTTGGGATCATTATGGAGTTAAAATCATTGGTGTCGACATCAATGCGATTGAAACTACTGAAGACCGCGAGAAGTTTCGCTTGAAAATGCTGGAGTTGGGTGTTGGTGTTTGCAAAGGTGCCACTGCCACATCCTTTCTGGAGGGAAAAGAAATTGCACAGGAAATTGGATTCCCACTGGTCATTCGTCCTTCATTCACATTGGGAGGAACGGGTGGTGGTTTTGTGCAAAAGCCTGAGGACTTTGATGCAGCGCTTAACCGAGGCTTGCACGCTTCGCCCATTCACGAGGTGCTGGTAGAGCAAAGCATCATGGGCTGGAAAGAATACGAACTGGAATTATTGCGCGATGGCGCTGGCAATATCATCATCATTTGTTCGATTGAGAACTTTGATCCGATGGGTATCCATACCGGAGACTCCATCACTGTAGCACCGGCCATGACGCTGCCCGACACCGTCTATCAGCGCATGCGCGACCTGGCCATCAAGATGATGAATGGCATCGGCAAATTTGCGGGTGGTTGCAACGTGCAGTTCTCTGTCAATCCGGATAACGATGATATTATCGGAATTGAAATCAACCCACGCGTATCGCGTTCATCCGCGCTGGCATCAAAAGCAACAGGATATCCTATTGCAAAAATTGCCGCTAAGCTTGCTATCGGTTATAATCTTGACGAATTGAAGAATGCCATCACCGGCACCACCACTGCATACTTTGAGCCCGCATTGGATTACGTCATTGTAAAAATACCCCGTTGGAATTTTGATAAGTTTCAAGGTGTTGATCGCAGGCTCGGCTTGCAGATGAAATCCGTTGGCGAGGTAATGGGCATTGGAAGAAATTTCCAGGAGGCCTTGCAAAAAGCTTGTCAGTCATTAGAGATCAGAAGAAACGGATTAGGTGCCGATGGAAAAGAGTTAACGAAGCAAGCGGATCTGTTATACAGTTTGGAGAACCCCAGTTGGAACAGACTCTTCCACATCTACGATGCCATGAAATTGGGCATCTCCATGAAGACCATTCAAAAGCTTACGCGGATCGATAAGTGGTTCCTGGAACAAATCTGGGAATTGATCGAATTAGAAAAAGAAATTGAACAGTACGAATTGGATACCATTCCTGTAACGTTGATGCGCACGGCAAAAGAAAAAGGTTATGCCGATCGTCAGATCGCTCACCTGATCGGCTGTCTTGAAAGTGAGGTGCACAAAAAGAGAAGAGAGATGGGTATCAATCGCGTATACAAACTGGTGGATACGTGCGCAGCAGAATTTGAGGCAAAAACTCCCTACTACTATTCGACTTTTGATTCTGAAAACGAATCCGTTTCCTCCAATCGCAAGAAAGTAATTGTGTTGGGATCAGGCCCTAATCGCATTGGCCAGGGAATTGAATTTGATTACTCGTGTGTGCACGGGATTCTTGCTGCAAAAGAATGTGGCTATGAAGCCATCATGATCAACTGCAATCCTGAAACAGTTTCTACTGATTTTGATATTGCTGATAAACTTTATTTCGAGCCTGTTTTTTGGGAACATCTCTGGGATATCATCCAATTTGAAAAGCCCGAAGGCGTAATTGTTCAACTCGGTGGACAAACTGCGCTGAAGCTTGCCGAAAAACTTCACAAGTATGGCGTGAAGATTATGGGCACTTCCTTTGAAGCGCTTGACCTTGCTGAAGATCGCGGAAGTTTCTCCACGTTGCTCAAAGAACAAAACATTCCTTATCCTGAATTTGGTGTTGCACACGATGCAGACGAGGCGCTGGAAGTTTCAAAAACGATTGGCTTCCCATTGCTGGTGCGTCCATCGTATGTATTGGGCGGCCAAAGCATGAAGATTGTGATCAACGAAAAAGAATTAGAGAATCACATCATCGACATCTGGAAACATTTGCCAGAGAATAAAGTATTGTTGGATCACTTCCTCGATGGTGCCATTGAAGCAGAGGCCGATGCCATTTGTGATGGCGAAGATGTTTACATCATCGGCATCATGCAGCACATTGAGCCTGCTGGAATTCACTCCGGAGATTCCTACGCTGTGCTGCCTCCTTATAACCTGGGAGATCTTGTAATCAAACAAATTGAAAGCTACACTAAGCGAATTGCGCTTGCCTTGCGCACCGTTGGCTTGATCAACATTCAGTTTGCTATCAAGAATGATAAGGTGTACATCATCGAAGCAAACCCAAGGGCATCACGCACAGTGCCGTTCATCTGCAAAGCCTACGATGAGCCGTATGTAAACTATGCCACAAAAGTGATGTTGGGTGAAAAGAAAGTGAAGGATTTCAAATTCAGCCCCAAGAAGCATGGTTATGCGATTAAGGTGCCTGTGTTTTCGTATAGCAAGTTTCCGGAAGTGAAAAAAGAACTCGGCCCGGAAATGAAATCGACAGGCGAAGCAATCTATTTCATTGATGACTTGATGGATGATTACTTCATGAACATTTACGCTGAACGGAATTTGTATTTGAGCAGATAAGTTTTTCTGCAGATTGTGGATTGACGCAGATTTTTAAATAAATCACTCTGCATCAATCTGCGAATTCTGAGGGATCAAATTTTCAAAGTCTGTCCATAATGCCGAAATTTGAGTGGATTTTTTAAAGCAAAAAGAAATAATAATCGCGCCAAGCCGACTAACCGTAGTAGCGAAGCACATAAATTCTAATTGACTTCATGTTTAAGTTCCTCCTCATTCTCTTTTTGATCGCCTACCTGCTTTCTAAAATAGGAGGTTTCTTTTTTAAGGCTGGGGCTGCCTCGCAGCGCAGAAATGTTGATGGAAACATTAGTACTGACCCTGCTCCAAAAAAAGAAAAAAGAAATGGCACCATAAAAGGTGGCGATTACATCGACTACGAAGAGGTGTAATAATTTTCCCTCATTCCTGCGCCATCTGAACAAAAGCGCCTTCTTGATTTACTTTCATTTCAATTTCTGCTAACTTGAGTAGTCTAAAGTTTTGTTGCTTATGAAAGGCTTTATCCTATCGCTCGCGCTGGTTGTGCTAGGCTTTACGGTCAGTGGTCAGGTTTATACCAAACGTTTGGCTTTGGTGATCGGTAACTCCGCTTATGAACATGGCGGGGCGCTTCCCAACCCGGTAAATGATGCCACGGCAATCGCCTCATCCCTTCAGTCGCTTGGATTTGAAGTGATGAAGTATCAGAACGTGACACAAAAAGAGATGAAGCAGGCCATCAATGCCTTTGGTCAGAAGCTAAAGGGTTTTGAAGTGGGGCTGTTCTATTATGCCGGCCATGGCATTCAAAATAAAGGGATGAATTATATGATTCCCATCGAGGCCGATTTACAATCGGAAGAGCAAGTGGAATTTGATTGCGTTGCTGCCGACCGCGTGCTGGCCTTTATGGATGCTGCCCAGGTAAAAGTGAATGTAATCATCATGGATGCTTGCCGCAACAATCCATTTGAGCGAAGCTGGCATCGCAGTGCGAACGGAAATGGCTTAGCGATGATGAATGCTCCAACCGGTTCACTCATTGCCTATGCCACGGCACCGGGCCGGGTTGCCTCGGATGGTGCCGGCTCCAATGGACTTTACACCAGTGCGCTGCTAAAGTTTCTGGCCGATCCTAAGCTTACCATTGAACAGGTGTTTAAAAAAGTGCGAACCGAGGTAACAGAAAAATCTGCGGGAGCGCAAGTACCGTGGGAAACAACCTCACTCACCGGAGATGATTTTTATTTCGCCACCACCACCACCACCAAAGGATCCATACTGCTAAACGAAGGCCTTAAGCAAAATGATGTTCAAAATGTTTCGGCCAAACGAAACTACACCGATGTCTCGGAAGACCTGAGGGGTAAAGCCAAGAAAAAAATGGAGGAGGGTCATGATTTTTATACTGACAATCCGCCCAAAGCGATCGGGCTGTACTCCGATGCAATTCAGCTAAATCCTTATTATGATGAAGCCTATTATTGGAGAGCCAGTGTGAAGTACACTCAGAAGGATTACAAAGCTGCGATTATTGATTACACCAAGGCCATTGAAATAAATCCCAATTATGAAGAAGCGTACTACTATCGCGCTCTTTCAAAATATAACATCGATTTGATAGAGGAAACGTTGCCTGATTTTAATAAGGCCCTGGAATTAAATCCGGATGTTGCCTCTATGCACTATTGGAGAGGACAGGCGCATTACAAACTAGATCATTTCAATGAAGCATTGATCGACTATTCAAAATCAATTGAGTTGAATAAAAACGATGGTTACGGTTATAGTGGTCGGGCAAACTGCTATTATATGTTAGGCAAATACAAAGAAGGTCGCATCGATTACACCAAAGCAATTGAACTATTGCCCAATGAGGCTTCCAGCTATTGGTATTGGAGAGGGCTTTGCAGTTATAATTTAGATTTAACACAAGAGGCACTCAATGATTTCAATTTACACGTTGAAAAAAATCCAACCGATGCCTATGCTATCCTGATGATTGCCCATTGTTATTATGTCTTTAAAGACTATTCAAAAGCGATAGATTATTATACCAATGCCATCAAGGAAAAATCGGACTATAAGGATGCCTTCTACTGGCGCGCCTATTCTTATTTGAATCTGAACAAGAAGTATGAATCTTATATGGATATCAATAAGGCGCTTGACCTTGATCCGCAGAATGAGACGTACAAAAAATTCAAAACCGACAATTTTAAATAGTCAATAAGCAGAACCCGAAGTTTACCATTCCATTATGAATCGGGAATCATTCTTGCGTAACTTGCGTTGCAGAATGTTAGCATGAAAATCCATTTTTATAAATACCAGGCTACAGGCAATGATTTTGTATTGATCGATAATCAATCTGGCCTATACCATTTCACGACTGAGCAAATCAAAACAATATGCGACCGCAGGTTTGGTGTGGGTGCTGATGGATTGATGCTGATTGAAAAGCATCCCACTTTAGATTTCAACCTGGTGTACTACAACAGCGATGGATCGCAAAGCCTGTGCGGTAATGGAAGTCGTGCTGCGGTGAAGATGGCCGCTCATCTTGGCCTGGTAAAAGACAAAACAACCTTCAATGCTTATGATGGCGAGCACCAGGCCGAATTATTACCAACCGGAATTGTACGCCTGAAAATGAATCCGGTAAACGAGGTGAAGAAAACCAACGATCATCTTTTTCTGAATACCGGCTCACCACACTATATCAGGTTTGTAAAAAATGCCACTGACTTTCCGGTAGTAGAAGAAGGACGGAAAATTCGGTATAGCGAAGAATTTAAACCCGGTGGCACCAATGCCAATTTTGTAGAAGCCCTTACAAACAACACCATTTTTGTGCGCACGTACGAGCGAGGCGTTGAAGATGAGACGCTTTCGTGCGGAACAGGCGTTACTGCCGCTGCCTTGGCTGCCTCCTCCATAGGCTATCACTCACCGGTGCATGTAAAAGTGAAGGGCGGAGAACTCTCGGTAGAGTTTAAAACCCTGCCTGCCGGTCAGGCAGGCGGACAGGCAGGCACATTTACTGAAATTTTCCTCATCGGACCTGCCAAAATGGTATTCGAAGGCGATTTGGAGCTATAATTGCACCCCCGAAATCCTTAACTTTAAGCCCCTTTTTGATTACGGAAGTATCGGTTCATTTTGTGTGACTGATCATCGAGGTGATTTTAAGGAAAAAAGGAAACTAACCACAACGAACAACGATTAGCTCATGCTAAAATTCATTGCCAAAATTTTCGGCACCAAATCAGAAAAAGATATTAAGCGCATGATGCCCTTGGTGGAAGAAACCAAGCGCGAAGGCGAAAAACTCCTTTCCATTTCGCACGATGAATTGCGGGCTAAAACGCAGGAGATTCAAAATTTCATAAATACAAAACTTCAATCCATTGATGATCAATTGAAGGCTTTGCATCAGCGCATTGCCGATCATCCCGAAATGGACCTCAGTGAGAAAGAAGGTGTGTTTGCCGAGATTGATAAAATTGAATTGGAGCGAAACAAAGAGCTGGAAAAAGTTCTGATGGAAGTGTTGCCCAAAGCATTTGCCGTAATACGCGAAACCGCCCGCAGATTTAAAGAGCATGAATATCTTGAAGTAACGGCTACAGAATTTGATCATATTCTCGCCCTCAAACATCAAAACGTAAAAATAGAAGGAGACAAGGCGCACTGGCATAAACAGTGGATGGCAGCCGGTAATCTCATCACCTGGGATATGGTGCACTACGAAGTGCAGATTATTGGTGGTATTGCTCTTCACGAAGGCAAAGTAGCGGAGATGGCTACCGGTGAAGGAAAAACTTTGGTGGCAACATTCCCCGCATTTCTTAATGCATTGGCGAAGCGTGGTGTACACATCGTAACAGTAAACGACTATCTGGCCAGACGTGATAGTGAATGGATGGGCCCTATTTTCCAATTCCATGAGTTGAATGTGGATTGCATCGACAAGCATGAACCGAACTCGCCTGAGCGGAGAAAGGCTTATCAGGCTGATATTACCTACGGAACCAACAACGAATTTGGCTTTGACTATCTGCGCGATAACATGGCGCGCGATCCGGAAGAACTGGTTCAGCGGGGCCATCATTACGCCATGGTCGATGAGGTGGATAGTGTATTGATTGATGAAGCAAGAACTCCGTTGATTATTTCCGGCCCTGTGCCGCGTGGCGATGAGCATGAGTTCTATGATTTGAAGCCGCGTATTTTCAAATTGGTCGAAGCTCAAAAGAAATTGATCAACCAATACCTCAACGATGCTAAAAAATTAATCGCAGAAGGCAACGAAAAGGAAGGTGGCACTGCACTCTTCAGAGCTTATCGCGCTATGCCCAAATACAAGCCGTTGATCAAGATGCTGAGCGAGACGGGCAATAAATCCATTTTGCAAAAAACGGAGAACTACTATTTGGCTGAGAATAAAAAACTGATGCCCGAGGCCGATGCACCACTGTTCTTTGTAATTGATGAAAAAGATAATAGCGTTGATCTTACCGAAAAAGGAATTGACCTGATCACTGGTGAGGGCGAAGATCCACGGTTCTTCATTCTTCCGGAGATCGGAACAGAGCTCAACAAGATTGAAAAAGACTCCACACTCGGTGAAGATAGTCGCCTTCAGAAGAAAGAAGACCTGATTCGTGAGTACACCACCAAGTCACAACGCATTCACAGCGTTAATCAGTTGTTGAAGGCCTATACACTGTTTGAAAAAGATACCGAGTACATCATTGTGGATGGAAAAGTAAAAATTGTAGATGAGCAAACGGGCCGTGTGCTGGATGGAAGAAGATATTCAGACGGCTTGCACCAAGCCATTGAAGCGAAGGAGAATGTAAAAGTGGAAGATGCCACTCAAACCTACGCTACCATTACGCTGCAGAATTACTTCCGCATGTATCACAAGCTGGCGGGTATGACGGGTACTGCCGAAACTGAGGCTGGTGAATTGTGGGACATCTACAAACTGGATGTTACCGTCATTCCTACCAACAAGGCGATCACCCGAAAAGACCAGGAAGATCTCGTGTACAAAACAGTGCGCGAAAAATTCAATGCCGTAGTAGAAGAAATTGTAAACCTCACTTCCGTGGGAAGGCCCGTGCTGGTAGGAACAACTTCGGTTGAAATATCAGAGTTGGTGAGCCGCATGTTGCAACTCAAAAAGATCAAGCACCAGGTGTTGAACGCCAAGCAGCATCAGCGCGAAGCGGAGATTGTTGCGGAAGCCGGTAAGCCGGGCACCGTAACCATTGCCACCAACATGGCCGGTCGTGGTACGGATATTAAACTTACTCCGGAATCAAGAGCTGCCGGAGGTTTGGCGATCATTGGTACTGAGCGTCACGAATCACGCAGGGTTGACCGTCAGTTGCGTGGTCGCTCCGGTCGTCAGGGCGATCCGGGTACTTCTCAGTTTTATGTTTCATTAGAAGATAACCTCATGCGTTTGTTCATGCCTGAGCGTATTGCCCGCATCATGGACAGACTTGGGTTGAAAGAAGGTGAAGTGATCTCGCACTCGATGGTGACCAACTCCATTGAGCGTGCGCAGAAAAAAGTGGAAGAAAATAACTTCGGCATTCGCAAGCGCTTGCTGGAGTACGATAACGTGATGAACTCACAGCGCGAAGTAATTTACAGGCGCAGGAAAAACGCGCTCTTCGGAGAACGTCTTGAGCTGGACATCCTCATGATGCTGTTCGATACCTGCGATGATATTGTGAACACAGCAAAGGCAGGAGAAAATTTTGAAAACTTCCGGTTGAACGTTCTCAGCGTCCTTGGTTTTGACTTCACCGTATCACAAGAAGAATTTGCGAAAGCAAATGCCGCAGAGTTGAGCGAGCGTCTTTATGACGAGGCGTTGAAGCACTATCATCATAAAAACAAAGTAGCCGCAGAAAAAGCAATGCCAATCGTTGCCGATATTTTTAAAACACGCGGAGCTACGGTAGAAAACATCCTTGTTCCATTCACCGATGGTACCAAACAGATTGGCGTTGCCGCGAATTTGAAAAAGTGCCTCGAGACGAAAAACGGTGAGCTAATCAAGGCTATGGAAAAGATGATCACATTGGCGATCATCGATCAGCAATGGAAAGAACACCTGCGCGATATGGATGACTTAAAACAATCCGTACAAAATGCGGTGTACGAACAAAAAGATCCATTGCTCATTTACAAGTTCGAAGGCTTTGAAGCCTTTAAACGGTTCATTGCAAAAGTGAATGAAGAGACGGTGTCGTTCCTTATGAAAGGAGACATCCCCATACAGGAATCGGATCAGGTGCAGGAAGCACGCGCTCAAAAAAGACAAAAGCTGAACGAGCAAAAAGAAGAATCACGATCTTTACTAGAAGGGGGTGGACATCAGCCGCAAGGCCCTTCCAAACCGGTAGAAGAAAAGGTGATGCCGATAAAATCGGAGAAAATTGCGGGTCGAAATGACAAAGTAACCGTTCAATACCCTGATGGCCGCGTGCTAAAAGACGTTAAATTCAAGAAAGTAGAAGAAGACGTTCTGGCTGGTCGTTGTATTGTTATCGATCAATAGACTTATAAAACCAGGCAGATGTTTATTCAAAATTACCTGACTAAAATGCGACAACATTACCTCAAGGTATTTTGCGTCTGCCTGGTAGCCTTTGGCTGTGCTGCACAAAAGGGCAACCCCAAAGGTCCCTACACCGAAGATCTCTCGTCCATCCGGCCACGGGTTACTCCGGTTGAAGATGCTCCTAAAACAGAAAATTCAAAAGACACGGACCGCAGCGAAGTAATCGCTACCCGCAACGTGAACGCAAAAGTGGATGCCGTACTAGACAGCATTGACCGCTTCAACCTCACGCGAAAATTTTTAGATGGATACACTATACTGATTTACTCAGGGCAGAAAAGGGAAGAGGCCATGGAAACCAAAAAGAAAATGGTGGAACAGGTTCCTGAGCTTACTTCCAACCTTCAATACCAACAACCCAAGTTTAGAGTAACCGTTGGTAAATACTATACGCGCATTGAAGCACAAAAAGACATGGTGCGGCTGCGCAAAGTGTTTCCCAATGCCACGCTCATTCCGGAAAAGATCATGCTCGACAAGTTCCTGAGCAAGTAGTCAATCGTTTGCAATTCGAATCCTCAGACAAATTATAAGTAGCTGGCCCGATTTTGTTTATGATCGATTACTTTTACAGTATGTCGTTACTGTCAGAAATTCAAAAGCTTTCGGATCGCTATACCGCGGAAGTAGTTCGATTTAGAAGGCACATTCACCAGCACCCCGAACTTTCCTATCAGGAATTTGAAACTTCCAAATTCATTGCTGAGCAACTCAGAAGTTTTGGACTTCAGCCCACTACAATTGCAGGCACGGGTTTAATGGTGATGATTGAAGGAAAAAATCCAACCAAAAAAACGGTAGCACTTCGCGCGGATATTGATGCACTTCCCATCACAGAAGCCAATGAAGTACCTTATTGCTCAGTGAATAAAGGTGTGATGCACGCCTGCGGTCATGACGTGCATACCTCTTCCCTGCTGGGTACCGCAAAAATTCTCAGTGAACTGAAAGATCAATTTGAAGGGTCGGTGAAATTGCTGTTTCAACCGGGCGAGGAAAAAAATCCGGGGGGTGCCTCGATGATGATCAAGGAGGGAGCATTACAAAATCCAACACCATCCTCTATTCTCGGACAACATGTTTTTCCGCTACTGCCAGTTGGCAAAATTGGCTTTCGCGAGGGAAAGTATATGGCCAGCAGTGACGAAATATATTTGAAAGTAATTGGCAAAGGTGGTCATGGCGCTGCACCTGAATTAACGATTGATCCCGTGGTGATTGCTTCACACATCATCATCGCCCTGCAGCAAGTGATCAGTCGCAATGCAAATCCAAAGCAACCTACGGTACTCACTTTTGGCAAAGTAATTGCCGAAGGCGCTACGAATATCATTCCCAATGAGGTAAAAATTGCCGGCACCTTTCGTGCGCTGGATGAACAGTGGCGCACCGATGGCTTGAAGAAAATTCAAAAAATGGCAGAGAGCATTGCGGAAGGCATGGGCGGCCGGTGCGAAGTTTCCATCAATCATGGTTATCCCTATCTTGAAAACAATTCGGTGGTAACACAGCGAATAAAAAAAGCTGCAGAAGAATACGTGGGCAAGGAAAATGTGGTAGACATTGATCTCACCCTGGGGTCAGAAGACTTTGCCTATTACTCGCATGTAGTGCCCGCTTCTTTCTATCGGTTGGGCACCCGCAACGATGCCAGGGGAATTACCTCGTATGTGCACACACCTACTTTTGATATTGACGAAGATGCTCTGAAAATCGGGCCGGGATTGATGGCATGGATGGCCATCAACGAACTTCATGACTAACCTTGCCTGCACAAATTAAGTAATTGTTAAACCCTTTCTTCTTTAGAGGGTAGCACTATCTTTACAGATACTGATGGATAGCAACCCGGAAATAACGACAAGCGAACCTTCACCGCATTGGCAAAAAATTGCACGCAACACGCTCTACATATTATTGGCGCTGTTGATTTTTTTCTTTGCCCTTGATCTGATGATTTCTTCTCTGCAGTATCTCGGCCGAACTGCAGCAGAAACCATTCTATTGGCCACCACCAATCCTTTTGCAGGATTATTTATCGGCTTATTAATCGCGGCCATTTTGCAGAGCAGCTCAGCCACTACTTCCATGGCCGTAGCCCTTGTTGCTTCCGGCTCCATTTCTTTGCCTGGTGCTATTCCGATCATCATGGGTGCTAACATTGGCACAACGATTACCAGCACCATTGTTTCATTGGGATTCATCGATAAGAAAAAAGAGTTCAGAAGGGCCGTGGCTGCCGGAACATATCACGACTTCTTTAACATTCTTACTACCGTCATCTTGTTTCCGCTGGAGTACTTCTATGGATTTCTTTCTTCACTTGCTCACACTATTGCCACCACATTTTTCAATGAACCGATCGGTCCGGTGAAAGTGAGCTTCTCGGTGCTGGGCTTTGGATTCAGCCCCATTATTGAATTCCTAATCTCGTTGATTGACAACGGTTTTGTGTTGGCCATTCTTTCCATCGCGTTACTTTTTGGTTCCATATTATTTTTCAGAAAAGTACTTTCCGAAATGTTGGGATTCGGATCGCAGGAGCGCGTACAGCGTTTCTTCTTCCGCAGCCCCATTAAATCATTTGCCTGGGGATTGCTCACCACAGCCGCTATTCGCTCCAGCACCATTACCACATCCCTCGTGGTGCCGTTGGTGGCAAAAAAAGTGGTGAAACTGAAATCTGCAGTGCCTTTCATTTTAGGAGCTAATATCGGCACCACTATTACGGCCTTCATTGCCGCTACGTTTAACTCGAACGCGGCCATCAGTATCGCCATTGCCCACTTCCTCTTCAACTTTATTGGCGTACTGATTTTCCTTCCGATTCCATTTTTAAAGGAACTTCCGTTGAACCTTGCCAACGGATTAGGTCGACTCACATTGCGTTATCGTCTTGCCGGTTTTCTGTATGTGCTGCTCACGTTCTTCTTCATCCCTTTTTCATTGATCTACCTTAACAAAGACTCCGTTCAGATTCGCGAGCTCACCTACGAGCGTGAAGATCATCTGGCGCAGCAAAAGAATTTTTATAAGATAATTGTAAAGACCTATGAGAACCAGCAGGTAGGCAATTGGGCGGTGTATGATCAAATGAACGAAACCTGGGCCGAACCGGGAGAAATCATATCGGTGTACCGCAGAAGAAATTTGTTGATCATCAACAATGAATTATACGAATTCAATAAACCCGGATTTTGTCGCGATGGAGAAGACGAGCATGGAAAATATCAATTATGCATTCGGTCCATAGAGAATAAAATCGTAATCAATCCATCGTTCTCGGCTGAAAAAGTTTATGTTTTTGAGAAGCGATTCTACGATCCGGCAAAAGATTCTTCTACTACCTGGTCTTATATCAGTGAACAGGATAATCTTTTGGTGAAAAGGGAAAAGCGCGACAAAAGCGGAAAAATTCTGATGAGCGAGGTGCTATTTAAATTGGAGAAGAAGTAAGCATTCACCACTTTCTTTGACATTGGTAGCGTCATGATCTGCCTCAATAAAAAGTGCTAAAATCCTTATATTGCCATTAACTCTGTTATGGAAAAAATAAAAGACACTATTTTCAAGTTTCTCGGTCTCGAAAATCTGGTGGAAAGCGTTTCGGGCTACATTGAAACCCGTGTGCAACTTGTGAAGCTAGAAATTCGCGAAGAGGTTGTGAAGGTGCTTTCACGAGGTATCATCCTCATTGCCATTTTGTTTCTGGCGGTACTTTTTCTACTCTTCCTAAGCATTGGATTGGCGCAATATCTGAATGCGCGATTTGGAGACGCATACACCGGTTATTGGATTGTAGCGGGTGGTTATGGTGTTGTACTTTTGCTGGTGGTGATGCTGCGAAAACCTATCGACCGGAATTTTGAAAAACACCTTTCAGAGATCATCAAAAGAAAAGAGCACTAAGCATGGAATTATTGGAAACACAGGATCCGGAAAAGAAACGATTAATTGAGGCATCGGACCGCCATCGCAAAGAGATGGAAAAAGAAGTAAAGGCCATCTCGGAGAAAACCGAAAAGGCGCTGAAGAATGCACTCATCATTGGCGGTGCGCTGGCTCTTACCTACCTGGTGGTAAGCCAACTTTCTTCTTCAAAAACCAAAAAGAAAAAAAATAAAATCAGGAAAGCTGAAGATGAAGACGAAACGGAAATGTCTACAGCTGTGGCCGGTGTCGAAAATAGTTTGCTTTCGCAAGTAGGAACAAAGATCGTTAATACTGCCACACTGGTGCTGTTAGATATGGCGAAAGACAAGCTTGCCGAATTTTTGCAATCACGCAAAGAGAAAGATGAAAATTCTTGAGTCCATCTGGTCTAATTACCGGCAAGGTAAAAAGTCTATTGCCATACTGATTGATCCCGACAAGGTGGAAGAACCTGCACACCTCAACCACCTGCTACGATTGGCCAGTGAAAATTGTGTAGACTTCATTTTTGTAGGTGGGAGTTTAATTACCACAACAAATCTTTCTGCGGTAGTAAAATCCATTAAAGAAACCGTTTCTATTCCGGTGGTGCTCTTTCCTGGAAGTTCGTTACAGATCGAACCTTCTGCGGATGCGATTTTATTTTTGTCGCTCATCTCTGGTCGCAACCCTGATTTGCTGATTGGCCAGCACGTTATTGCTGCACCCATTTTAAAAAATAACAAACTGGAAGTAATGCCCACGGGCTATCTTTTGATTAACTCCGGCCGCACTACCTCAGTGGCGTACATCAGCAACACCACCCCCATTCCGGAAGATAAATATTCATTGGCTGCGTGTACTGCCATGGCCGGACAGATGTTGGGCTTACAATTGATTTACCTTGACGCAGGCAGTGGAGCTGAGCGCGAAATCAATGGCAAAATGATCAGCACCGTGCGCAAGTCGGTTGAAGTTCCACTGATTGTTGGTGGTGGAATCAACACCAGTCAAAAAGCATTGACCGCACTGGAAGCAGGCGCTGATTTAATTGTGATTGGAAACGCGTTGGAAAAAGATCCAAACTTACTGATTGAAATTTCAGATAAGGTGTATGATTGGAATCAGAGTGTCAGTGCGCGCAACTAATTACGCCATCAGCTTCGCGATAATCGCATCTACGGTAATTCCTTCAGCTTCCGCTTTAAAGTTTCTTACAATCCGATGACGAAGAACAGGCTTGGCAACGGCCTGCACATCTTCAATGTCGGGTGAATATTTTCCGTTGATCAACGCATTGCATTTTGCACCCAGCACCAGATACTGCGATGCTCTTGGGCCGGCACCCCACTCCAGGTAATCGTTGGCAATTGCCGAACCCTGAGGGCCTGAACGGGTTGAAGCTGTAAGCTTCACGGCATATTCCACCACGTTATCGGCAATCGGCACTCTGCGCACCAAATGCTGAAAGGCCATGATCTGCTCACCATTTAATATTTTGTTCACCTTCAGCACATCATCGGCTGTCGTGTTCTTTACAATGTTTACTTCCTGCTGATAGGTGGGGTAATCCAGAAAAATATTAAACATGAATCGATCCAGTTGCGCTTCCGGCAATGGATATGTGCCCTCCTGCTCAATCGGATTTTGGGTGGCTAATACAAAAAATGGTTTGGGCAACTGGTAGCGATTGCCCGCAATCGTTACAGCATACTCCTGCATACTTTCCAGCAAGGCCGATTGTGTTTTTGGAGGTGTGCGGTTGATCTCATCCGCCAAAATAACATTAGCGAAAATCGGACCTTTAACAAATTGAAAGTTTCGCTCTTTGTCTAAAGTCTCAGCCCCCACAATGTCGGAAGGCATCAGGTCTGGTGTAAACTGAATTCGCTTAAACTCCAGATCCAATGAGGTGGCGATAGTTTGCACTAACAATGTTTTTGCAAGGCCGGGAACCCCTACCAGCAGAGAGTGGCCCTGGCAAAAAATACCGGTGAGCACCAACCGAATCACATCGTCCTGGCCCACCACCACTTTCGCAATTTCATTTTTTAAATCTTTGTACGATTGCGCCAGTGCGTTGGCAGCTGCTACATCATCATTGAATTGAACGGCCATAGTTAAAGATTACAGTGGAAGGTAGGATAATTTCAGAGGTTTGAGAAAACGAACTACATCAACGGTTCTATTGATCCAGAATACCACAATTATTGTACGATGGATCAATGTTGATGAATACGTCTCCACGCGATTTTCCAAACCATTTATCTAATGCTTTGTCTTTTTTCTCAGCAAGAGCAGCTGATTGTATGCGGCTCCAGTCGTCTTTCAGATTGGCCTGATGCGGGGGAAGTTTCTTCGCGAAATAAAGTATGCGCACTGCATCTTTTCCTTCTTCGGTACGGTAGGTCATCGGCTTCGAAACGGAGCCTACTTTCATCGTGTCGATGGCCAGATAAACCACTGGGTCAATATCACGCAAGGAAACGCGGATACTGCCGTCCGGATCGGTAAAGAAACCACCACGTCCTTTTGAATTTGTATCATCAGAATATTCCTTGGCGGCCTGCTCAAACTTAATGCTGTCTTTCACAATTCGGGTGCGAAGACTGTCCAGGTATTTTTCTGCACGCTTGATGTCATCAGAAGATGGATTACCAAAAAGAAGAATGTGTCGTGAGTTGTATTCGTTACCTCTGCGATCAATCAACTGCATGATGTGAAATCCATAGGAAGATTCGAAGGGCTCGGAAATTTCACCTTTCTTCAATTTGAAAGCCATGGCTTCAAACTGTGGAACCATGGCACCACGACCCACAAATCCCATCTCGCCACCGTTGACTTGTGCACTGGGGTCTTCAGAATATTTTTTCGCCAGCTCATTAAAACTTTCGCCATTCAAAATACGCGTGCGAAACTCACTCAACCGCTGTTTCGTGGCTTCCTTTTGCGCATCGCTGAGCTTTGCCACTTTTACAATCTGGGCGATCTCTACATCGGATGAGTAAAAGGGCAAACTATCAGAAGGGATTTTATTGAAAAATCGCTTGATCTCTGAGGGTGTCACTTTGATGTCCTTTGTGATGCGCGTGGTCATTTCGCGTGCCAGCATCTGCTCGCGAATCTGATCGCGCAATTCCACTTTGATCTGATCCAATGTTTTGCCATAAGCACGCTCCAGCTGTTCAGGAGAGTTGCCAGAGTTTTGCAAAATCATATTCATCCGTTGATCAGTATTAGCATCAACCTCAGCATCGAGCACCACCACCGAGTCAATCTCTGCTTTGGCCACCATTAGTTTATTTACAATGAGGCGATTCAACAATTCACAACGGGCCTGGTCATTGGCCGGATTTCCCTCCGCTAAATAATTTTGATAGGCCAATTCCAGTTCTGATTTCAACACGATATAGTTGTCCACCTTAGCGATGATTTTGTCCACCACAAAGCCAGAATTTGTTTCCTGTGCCAGCGCGAATGCGGGCACTAAAAACAAAAACACAAAAAACTTATTTATTGAATATCTCGAAATCATTCTTTTTAACAGCATTGGCATACACATCATCCTCCAGTTTTTTCACAAGTTCAACTTTTCTTTTATTTAAAATAATGTTTTTGATATCCTCTTTTACGAATTCAAGAGGCGATACGTTATCCGTGATTTGATAGGCATTGATCTTCAAAAAATAAAGAAACTCTGCATCAGCCGTTTCATAATAAGGATAGCTGCGCAGAAACTGAATTTTGTTGGGAATCTCCGCCAGCGGTGAGTTTACCACCATCTTGTCAAACTCCATCCATGATGAATCGGGCAAGTGAAATGCTTCTGAAAAAGAAATACAGTATGACTTCAACTCATCAGCATCTTTAGGCTTTGTGGAAAAGAGTAAATCCTTGATCCGCTTAGTACGGGGTGCCGACTTTGGAACTTTGATATACGCTCCACGGATAATGTTTTGTTTGAGAATAAAATTATCAAGGTGTGTTTTATAGTATTCTTCAATTTCCTGAGGAGCAATACTGTCGTTCAGGTTTTGGCGGATGTAGTAATTCTGATATTCGTAGCCAATCAAACTATAGCGATACTCCAATACTTTACGCTCCAGTTCTGCTTCATTGATGTTTATGGTTTTCATTGCCTCGTTCATCAACAATTGTTTTCTGATCCAGCTTTGTACGTAAATGTTGATGCGTGTGGCGCTGTCTTCGGCAGTTGCATTTGCAGGCACAATACCGAGAAGTTCATCTTTGAACAGATAAACATTATCCACACGGGCCACAGGCTGCCGCTGATTGACGGGTTCTTCTTTCTTCATGCGAATCAGATCACAGGAGCTCATCATTCCCACAAGGGCAACGATGCTAAGGATTTGTGATATGGTTCGCTTACGGCTCATTTATTTTTGTGTCAGTTCTTCCACAACGAACTTCTTTGTTTTCTTATTTACTTTCACCGGGTATTTTTCTTTCAATTGCTTCACCCAGTTCTTTTCCAGGTAATCCTGATAATCTGAAATTACCGAAGCGCGCGCATCATTAAAAGATTTTGTTCCGGGAGCAATCAGGCTACGAATCTCCACCAGGTAAAACAAACCATCCAATTCAAGTTCATGAACTCCGGCAACCCAATTTACGCGATCAATCATTTTGCTCTCTCCCTTTTCGTAATTACGAAAATTTTGAATGGACTTAAAACGTTTCAAGTCCCCTTCCTTTATGCTATCCCCCTGGGCAATCTTCGATTTGATCGTGCTCAAAAAGTTTTTATCGCTTGTGGCAAAAATTCTTGCCTCCACACGATTTCCGGCTTTGTAAGTTGAAAGATTTGCTTCATAAAATTTTCGTTGACCGACCGTATCTTCCGAAGCCTTGTTCCACACTTCCTTCTCCATGATTTCAAATAACAGAATGCCTTCGCGGTATTCATTCATCAGGTTTTTGAAATCCGGATTTTCACGCTTCAACTTTTCTTCCTCAACTTCACCCAGTTGCTCACCAATAAAGCGATTGTACAACTGCTTCATATATTGTGCCGGCTCCATCGGTGTGAGTGTGTTGTTCTGCTCGCAATAGCGAATGAATGATCCGGCATTAATTGTTTTGTTGCCCAGTGAAAAGAGCTTCTTTGATTTCAACTCGGATGGTCCGGTGAATTTCCATGTTCCTTTGATCAGGCTTGAATCGGCAAACGAAAAGATTTTCACTTTCACGGCTTCGTCTTCCGCAAATTGAAAATCACGTTTTCTTTTCTCCTCCAATCGCTGCTCTGAAAGTTGCACGCGTTCATTCTTACTAATCTTTCGCTTCAACGAAGCCTCCATCTCAGCGTACGGGGCGAGAGGAATTTTTTTCTCCAGGCGTATGATATGCCAGCCCACCGAAGATTCGAATGGATCGGAAATTTCGCCAGGCTGCTGAAGCGAAAATGCAGTGGCCTCGAATTCCGGAATGGAGACTAACGCCCCTGTTCCAAATGGACGCAGTCTTCCTCCGCTATTTTTGGTATTGCCGTCATCCGAATATTCTTTGCAGAGTTCATCCCAGCTTCTGCCTGCTTTCAGTTGATCGATGATTTCAAAGGCTGTGTTTTTTTTCTTGGCATCATTGCTGCCGTCTTTGCGCAACAAAATGTGCGATACCTCTACCTCGCCAGGTGAAGGTCTGCGATCGGTAAGTTTGATCAGATGATAGCCGTATTGAGTTCGAACAATTGGAGATAATTCGCCTGGCGTTATTGAATAAACGGCCTGCTCAAAAGGATAAACCATTTGCAGCGCTGTGAAATAACCGAGATCGCCACCGTTATATTTCGCAGACGGATCTTCTGAAAGTTCTTGTGCCAGCTTAGCAAAATTTTCGCCTGCGTAAACCCGCTTTCTAATGTCTTCCAGTTTTGAGTACGCCTTCAGCGTATCCGCTGGAGCGGCATCCGGCTTCACCATGATAAGAATGTGTGAAGCGCGTACTTCCTGCGTCAGCCTATCGTACGCCTCGCGGGTTAACTTTGATAATACATCGGGCTCGGTCCGGTACGGCCTCTTCAGTTCTTCGCGATAGGTTCTAAACTCATCGTTAAACTTTTTGGTGGTATCCAGCCCTCGCGATCGCGCCTCTGCTATTTTCAGTTTAAAATTGGTAAACAGTTCCAGGTATTCATTGATTTTTGGCTCGGTAAAAACCCCTTCCTTGCCCTGATTATTCTTTTTGTAGAGGTAGATAAATTCTTCTGCAAAAACAGGCGTTTGAGCCACCGTAAAGAGCACTTGTGAATTGTTATCAGCTGGCTTGATTTGGGCTGGCAAAGCGCTATAAACCCCAATACATGCAACTGCCGCCAAATATTTAATCATTCCGTGAAATCTTGAATTTTTAAGGTTGCAAAAATAGGGCTTTTCGGTGGAAAAGAGATGCCCTAAGCTGGGGAGACTGTCTTGGTCAGGCGGCATACATTTTTGCCATTTCGCTGCAGGTATTCCACATTATCCATGATGGATTTTACCAGCCGGATGCCCAAGCCTCCCTTGCGCTTTTCGTGAATCAGGTTGTCCAGCTTAGGCTCGCTAAATTGATTAATGTCGAAAACAGTACCATCATCAATAATTTCAAACACAAACCTTCCCTTGGCGGGGATATCAATGTGCAGTTCCAGTAAATGGTCAGGGTCGCAGTGATGAGCATGGATCATCAGGTTAGAGCACATTTCGTCCAGGGCCAGCACAATGGCCCCCATTTCAATCTCGGGCACGCCTTGTCCCTGCAGTGAAGTCCGGATGAACTCCCGAATGCCCCTGAGATTGCTCAGACTACAACCGATGTTATACTGATAGCTCATCAGCAAGTTTCTTTGCTTCCGCTTTTGTTTCCTTAATGTGTAATAAATCCGCCAGGCCTAAAATGGAAAAGGTATTGGCCACCTTTTCCTTCATGCCATACAGCACCATTACCGTTTTGGAATCTCTAAACTCCTCGATATAGGACATAAAGACGCCCAAACCGGCCGAAGAGATGTATTCCAGCGCATGGCAATCAATCAATATTTTTTTATACCCCTCACCCACACTCTTGGCAATTGACAAGTCAAGCTCTATGGAAGAACTGGCATCAATTTCTCCGATGACTGCTATGACATCGGTGCCATCTTCCTGTAATCGTTTGATTTGTACCATATTTTATTAACGATATTAAGGTTTTTATGTTCTGAACTATCGAAAGCGTACGGTCATAGACGTATAATCGTCATTTATATCTTCCGACTCAGAAAATTCATAGAGCCGTTTGATAATATGTGCTTCAATCTCTTTTGGCGATTTATCGGAAACTTCCTTCACTGCATCGGCCAATCGCGAATAACCAAACTCTTCTCCTTTTTTGCTCTTCGCTTCGGTAATACCATCGGTATACAAAATCATCACATCACCCGGTGCGTACGAGATCAAATTCGCCTCCACAAAATTGCAGTAGTCCTTACTGCGCACCATGCCCAACGCTGTGCCTTTATCTTTCAGAAATTCTGCGGTGTTGGTGGCAGCCCGATAGTATAACACAGGACAATGGCCTGCACGTGAATAATGAATTTTCTTTGACTGTGTGTCGATCACAAAATAGGTAGCCGAGATAAATGAGCCACGCTCCAGACAAAAAATCAGTGCCTGATTTGCTTTGATCATAAAATCTTTTGAATCCAATTGCTGCTGAGCAAGGCTGTGAAAAATTCCTTTCATCTGCGACATGTGGAAGGCAGCCGTAGTACCTTTTCCGGATACGTCTGCAATGATGAGCGCCACTTGATGATCGTTGATGCGCAGTGTGTCGTAATAATCGCCACCCACTTCGTCAGCGGATTCAGAAAATGCCGCTATCTCAAAGTCTGCATCTTGCTCCAACTTTTGCGGAAGCAAACTCTTTTGCACCAGCTTGGCGATTTTTAATTCTTCTTTGTAGCGCTCGTTTTGAAAGGCTTCTTCCATCAACCGGAAGTTCTCAATGGAGATACCCGCCTGATTGGCAAATGCCGAAACAATGCGCGCCATTTCTTTATTGAAGCCTTCGGGTAATTCTTTCAGCAGTGCCAATGTGCCGATGGTCTCACCTTTTACCAACACCGGAAATGCAAGAATCGAACGGAAGCGCGCTCCCTTCAATGAAGCCAAATGTTTCGAGAGATTTTTTGTTTTATCACTACCCTGATCCAAAACTCCTTTGACGTTCTTGCTTTTCAGGTGATCGCGAATCTCTTTCGATTCTTTCTCGGTAATTTGATACGTATATAATTTCTGGCCGCTGTTGTTGGATTCTATTTCCAACCAGGCCGCGTCTGCAAACACAGAACTCACCGAACTCTCCAGCAAAATGTTATACACACTTTCCTCACTTTGTTCCGTTTGAATGGACTGACTGATACGCTGAAAGTTCACTACCTCTTCCAGTTTTTGTTCAAACACGGAAGATGTAGGCAGATTGAAGAGAATAACCAGAAACGAAAAAATACTGTAGGTAAATACAAAAGCGGTTAGTGCAATATTAAAAGCGTGGCTTCTGAAATCTAAAAACATGGCAGACTCCTGACTGATGATATCGGAGGCGCGTGTTACCGTGTAGAAGAAATAGCCGAGATAAAAGAATGAAAGTAACAACAGCAGCAAGCTGGTCCACTTCTGTTTGAAGTTTAAATACGCCACCCATCGCATGTTTGCCGAGAGCACTAAAACCAGCAAACAGATGATGACAATGATCACCGTACTGACCGTTTCAGAAAATACAATGTTGACACTGTCATAAATCAACACCACGAACAATAACAATTCAAAGAACGACCACGTGCGAATGAGCCACTTTGATTTTTGATACAGGATTAATCGCTTCCACGAAGTGAACGCTGCCAATAAAAAATTAAAGAACAGTGCAAGATTAATCTGGTAAACCACATCGTTAAAAAGCAGGTTGGAGGGCAGTTTGGTATTGCCCAGAGCAAACAGCACTAATCGCACAGCCAGTGAAATAACCGTGACTACCAATCCCGTTGCAAATACTTTCCAAAGAAGATCGGTGAAGTTGAGACTCTCGTCATGTTCGATGCGAAACTTGTAGTAATAAAACAACGACAGGATGTACAAGTCGAGCATGACCCGAGGAAGCCACAACGGTATATCGGAAGTAAGCCCGCGAATGTCGCTGAAGATGACCGTCACGTCTGAAAAAACCAGGATCACCCACGCGATCATCGCGCTTAAAAAAGATATCCGTACGAGTGCCTTGGTTTTAAACATGCGTTTTCAAAAAAGCCAATCTCATGAGACTGGCTTTACAATAATAGGAAATACGAAGTAGAATAATTACCTCTTTTTTATTTACGACTATAGTTTGGTGCCTCTCGCGTGATGGTGATATCATGAGGGTGACTTTCATGAACACCGGCAGCGGTAATCTTTACAAATTTTGCTGACTTCAGTTTCTCGATGTTCTTCGCTCCGCAGTAACCCATTCCGGCTTTCAAGCCTCCCACCAATTGATAGAGCACCTCAGCGACCGAACCTTTAAATGGAACTCTTCCTGATATGCCTTCAGGCACCAGCTTTTTGATGTCGTCTTCAGCATCCTGAAAATAACGATCCTTTGAACCATCGTCCATTGCTTCTAGTGAGCCCATTCCACGATATGATTTAAACTTGCGGCCTTCGTATATAATTACTTCACCGGGCGCTTCCTCTGTTCCAGCCAGCAGTGAGCCAATCATCACACTATCCGCACCAGCGGCCAATGCTTTTACAATGTCTCCGGAGAAACGAATTCCGCCATCGGCAATAATTTTCACTTTTGATCCCTTTATCGCTTTTGCAGATTCATAAACGGCCGAGAGCTGCGGGAGCCCAATACCAGCCACGATGCGCGTAGTGCAAATACTGCCTGGGCCTACACCAACTTTTATCGCATCGGCACCTGCTTTTGCCAATGCTTTGGCCGCTTCACCGGTGGCAATGTTTCCCACCACCAATTCAAGATCAGGAAATTTTTTCTTTACTCGCTTCGCAGCTTCAATCACCCCCTTGGAGTGCCCGTGCGCGGTATCAATACTAATCACATCTACACCGGATGCTCGGAGTGCTTCAATCCGTTCTGTTACATCGGGGGTAACACCTACTGCAGCACCTACACGCAAACGGCCATACTCATCATGGCAGGCATTGGGTTTGTTTTTCTTTTTCAGAATGTCTTTGTACGTGACTAAGCCTGTGAGTTTGCCCTTCTTATTGACGATGGGCAGTTTCTCAATTTTATATTTCTGCAAGAGCACTTCTGCTTTTTCAAGCGTAATGCCTTCTGGGGCGGTGATGAGATTTTCGCGAGTCATGATTTGCTCAATGGGCATGGTCATATCCTTTTGAAAGCGAAGGTCACGGTTGGTGATAATCCCTACCAGTTTTCCTTTCTCATCAATTACCGGAATGCCCCCAATCTTAAACTCGCGCATGATTTTTTCTGCATCGCGCACGGTAGAATTTATCTGAAGGGTGACGGGATCTAAAATCATTCCGCTCTGTGAACGTTTCACTTTGCGCACCTGCTCGGCTTGCTGTGCAATGGTCATGTTCTTATGAATAAAGCCAAGGCCACCTTCCAGTGCCATACTGATGGCAAGTTCTGCCTCTGTTACGGTGTCCATGGCCGCAGAAATGAGTGGAATATTCAGTTTAATCGATTGTGTTAAATAGCCTGAAGTGTTGGTTTCCCTGGGTAAAACTTCGCTGTAGGCTGGTACTAAGAGCACATCATCGTAGGTGAGTGCTTCAAAAAGAAATTTGGAAGTATCGTGTGGCATGGCAAATAATTTACGATTCATTATTTGCCGGGCAAAGGTAACCTAAATTGTGAATAAGCCAATGTGCTATTGTGCGAATTAGTTCGTGTAACTTTGCTAAGACTAAAAAAATTGATCCAGCCAATGAGAAACACCCTTACCCTTATTTGCTTTTTGCTTACCACGATTACGGTTGCGCAGATTCAGACCGGCAAAGCTTCTTTTTATGCCGATAAGTTTGAAGGCAGCCCAACCGCCAGCGGAGAAAAATATAAACACTCGAAGATGACCGCTGCCCACAAATCGCTGCCCTTTGGAACGAAGGTGAAAGTTACTAACCTGGCCAATAATCAATCGGTAGAAGTAATTGTAAATGACCGCGGCCCTTATGTGGAAGGTCGCATCATTGATCTTTCCAAATCAGCAGCAGAAAAATTAGATTTCATCAATAAGGGAATCACGGATGTTCAAATCGAAGTAATTGATGCCGGTGATGGTAAAAGTAAAAACCTGCCGGTGACCGTTGATCATGTGACCGTTGAAGAGAAAGAATATTATGACTTTTCCATATCGCGCCTGCAGCCGCGCGGTTATGGGGTGCAAATTGGAACCTATCAGGAATTAGTAAACCTCATGCGCCTTTCTGACAACCTGAAGAATTCCTACAAAAAGAAAATTTCGGTGCAGGTGAAAATTTTGAATGGTGTTAAATTCTATAGCCTCGTGGTGGGGCAATTTGGATCGCGCTCAAAAGCAGAATCCTTTCTGGGTAGTGTGAAGCAAAAGTTCCCGGATGCTTTCATTACTGACTTCAGCAAATAAAATACGGGTATTGTTCTATCGAATTAATAGGCAAAAGATTTTTCTCATCATTTACTTTCGCAACGATTTACGCTCAGTAGCTTAGTGCAGCCTAAAACATTCTCGTGGAAATTTCAGGTTATCTTGCATCGGTTTTTGTTGGTGTTGTTCTTGGTCTGCTGGGTGGAGGCGGCTCCATTCTTTCTATTCCAATTTTAGTTTATCTGTTTTCAATTGAGCCGGTCATTGCCTCTGCTTACTCATTGTTTATTGTTGGCATTACGAGTTTTGTTGGCGCCATTCCCAAATACCGTGAGCACCTTGTCAACCTGCGAACCGGTTTTCTGTTTGGCATTCCTTCTATTGTATCGATTTTCATTACCCGCAAATGGATTGTGCCGGCCCTTCCAGAGACAATTCTGCACACGGCTGTCTTCACCTTGAGCAAGCGCGAACTCTTGCTTGGTGCGTTCGCATTATTGATGGTAATTGCTTCGGTTTCAATGATTCGAAATCGAAAAGAAATTGAATCAGAAAATCATAAGTTCCGGGTGATATTGATTGTTATCGAAGGAATGCTAATTGGTTTCTTGACAGGGCTTGTTGGCGCTGGGGGTGGATTTTTGATTATACCGGCACTGGTATTTCTTACCGGCCTGCCTTTTAAGACTGCGGTAGGCACTTCGCTATTCATTATCGCTATTAATTCACTGATGGGCTTCCTGGGCGATTTTTTGAATTACACGATTGATTGGTCTTTCTTGCTCTCCATCACCACGCTTGCCGTTTTTGGCATTCTGATCGGCAACCTCTTTTCGCGTAAAATTTCAGCTCTTTATCTTAGAAAAGCATTTGGTTGGCTTACCCTGGCCATGGGTACCTGGATTCTTGTTAAAGAATTCTTTATCAAATAGATTCAAAATTTAAACAAAAATCAAATTTTTAAGTTATTACTATCATAAATAGTAGTAATACTATTATTATTGCAAGTAATATTATCACAAGCAATGGCAATACTCACTTTTAGGCTTAATGAGCACCTCTTTCTGCGCGACCCTCAAAGCACGCAATTGGGGCAAACCATCATTCGAAAAAGTATTGAGCTGATCGATCGATTGGGCATTGAGCAATTCACCTTTAAAAAATTGGCCGAAGAAATAAATTCTACCGAAGCTTCGGTCTATCGCTATTTTGAAAATAAACATCGCTTGCTGCTGTACCTCATCTCCTGGTACTGGAGTTGGGTAGAATATCACATCGATCGGAATTGTGCCGGGGTGAACGACCCCGAAGCCAAGTTGAAAGCTTGCCTTCATGTTTTAGCAGGAGAGAAAAAATATGACCCCTCTTTTGAGTTTGTGGATGAAGCTGCCTTGCACAGGATCGTGGTGAGTGAATGGGACAAAGCTTACCTCACAAAAGCCGTGGACGAAGATAACAGGGAGGGTTTGTTTAGCGGATTCAAATCCATTTGCAAAAAAATTGCCGATATGTTTATAGCGCTGCGTCCGGACTATGCTTATCCAAATGCATTGGCAAGCACGGTACTGATTACAAGCAATCAACAACTCTTTTTTGCGAGTCATTTAAAATCACTCACCAACATTCAGCCCGAAAACGATTTGTACGACAAACTCTATCAATTTTTGGAGTCCATCACGTTCGGCACGCTCAAAAATTAAAAATAGCATGCTTACCAATCAACACATCTACCACACTCTTCGCGAAATCGGGCTGATTACCAAGTACCATTTCAACCTCGAAGACATTCGCCACGTTGACTCCAACCAGCGCACATACGATCAGGAGTTGGAAGAATTCAAGCGTGACCTGACAGAAGCCGGAAATAAAATCCGGATACTCTTCATGCCAACGGATTTAACGCAATCTGAATTCCGTTCGTTTGCTCAAGAGCAGAACACACTGTTGGTTGCGTTTACCAATGAGGCGCATCCGCAACCCATGCTCATTCAGCCGCAAGGCAATAAAGCGATTGTACAAATTGTTACCGCGAACGGAGCAACCCCGAAAGAGGTAGTAAAAATAGAAGAGCTGGATGTATTCACCAATGCAAAAGGCGAAGTCACTTTTTATGGCGTGTTCACTTATGCGAGTCCGTTAAGTCAATCCGATGAAGAGCGTGCCGTCAGTCCAATGAGACGGTTGCTGCAACTTCTTGCCACGGAGAAAAAAGAAATTTTTTACATTTTGTTTTATGCCGTCATCATCGGTTTTGTGAGTTTGATTTTGCCGCTGGGTATTCAAACCACGGTGGAGCTTGTTTCCGGAGGTGTGATTTTCAGCTCCGTGTATGTCATGATCGCACTGGTCATTCTTGGTGTTGCAATAACGGGCGTGCTACAAATCGTTCAGATCAGCCTGGTAGAATTTTTACAACGAAGAATTTTTACCAAAGCCGCTTTTGAGTTTGCCTTCCGCATTCCACGGTTGCGCCTGGAGATGATTCAAAAGAGTTACGCGCCCGAACTGATCAACCGCTTTTTTGATATCATCACCATACAAAAGGGCCTGCCAAAACTTTTAATTGACTTGTCTTCCGCTGCTATTCAGATTTTATTTGGGTTGCTGCTAATCTCTCTGTATCACCCCTTCTTTGTTTTCTTCGGAATGATCTTATTGGGAATCTTGTTTCTCATTTTCTATTTCACCGGACCGAAAGGGTTGGCATCATCCATTCAGGAATCAAAATACAAATACAAAGTAGCACAGTGGCTGGAAGAGCTTGCACGCGCACTTCCTTCTTTTAAGATGGCGGGCAATACTGATCTGCCGATTCGTAGAACAGACTATAATGTGAACAACTATTTAAAAAACAGAAAAACACATTTCAACATTCTGGTTACACAGTTTTCGTTCATCGTTATTTTCAAAGCATTGATCACGGGAGGGTTGCTGATTATGGGTGCTTTGCTGGTGGTGGACAGGCAAATCACGTTGGGTCAATTTGTAGCTGCAGAAGTGATCATTATTTTGATTTTAAATGCGGTAGAGAAAATCATTATGTATATGGATGTGGTGTATGATCTGCTCACTGCAGTGGATAAAGTATCGCACGTTACGGATCTGCCGATTGAGAAAACCGGTGGATTTGATTTACCTAAATCAAATGCTTCTGCTCTTTCGGTTCGCATTAAAGATCTTACTTATCGCTACCAGGGTGAATCGAAACCGGCTCTTGATCATTTAGATCTTGTCATTCCTGGCGGATCAGCCATTGGTATTGCTGGTGGTGGTCATTCGGGTAAGACCACACTGGCTAATATTCTTGCCGGGCTTTATGATCGTTACGAAGGAATTATCACTGTCAATAATTATTCGCTTCACGATCTTGATGCCACGCACTTGCGCGATCAGGTAGCCAAAAATATTTCGCACGAGGATTTGTTTGACGGAACCTTGTTAGAAAATCTTACCCTCGGAAAAAGTGGAGCATCCATTGATGACGTGAACCGCGTTCTGATGGAAACTGGATTGAGTGAGTTTGTGCATCGTTTCCCGGAAGGGCTCAACACGCACATCGTAAGCGGAGGCAAAGGGCTCACACAAAACTTCATTCAAAAACTAATTCTAGCGCGATGCCTTCTAAAAAGGCCAAAGCTTATGATTCTCAATAATTTCTTCACCACGTTTTCGAAAAATGAAAAAAAGAAATTACTGGACTATCTGCTTAAAGGAGAACAACGTCCTACACTGGTAGCATTCTCTAACGATCCCATGGTGCTTAGCGCCTGTCAGCGCGTGGTCATTTTGGATGCTGGAAAAATAAAAGCCGATGGCCAATTTGATCAACTACTGCAGCAAGGCGAATTCAACGAAATAATTTAGTCATGACATCTCAGGAAAAACTATACTCACTACGCGCACTAGAAACGCCACGCACGGGGAAGCTGTTAGCAAAATGGCTGATGGGGTTGTTCAGCATTTTTATGGTTGTTCTCTTTTTGCCGTGGCAACAAAATATTCACGGCAAGGGAAAAGTAACTGCATTATCACCCAGCAACCGGCCACAAACCGTGGAGACCACCATTGCCGGCAGAATTCAAATCTGGAAAATTCAGGAAGGCCAGTTGGTGCGAAAAGGAGATACCATTGTGATCATTAGTGAAGTGAAAGAGAAATACTTCGATCCACAGATGCTTTCGCGCCTTCGTCAGGTGATTGCCTCAAAGGAGCAAAGCATGAATTCTAAAGACATGAAAGCTCAGGCACTAAAAAAGCAAATTGCCGCACTGGAAGATGGGATGCGATTTAAAGTAGAGCAGAGCAAAGCAAAACTAGAGGCCGAACGCGTTCGCTTTGAGAACATGAAAAATCAATACGAGCGAAACAAAAAACTCTTTGAAGCCGGCAACATTCCTTTAACCAAGTTTCAAGACATTGAATATAAGTACCAGGGAAGCGAAGCTGATTTTGTGAATGCGGAAGTCGAAATTGAACGCGTAAAATCAGAGTACCTCGATAAAATTAATAAAGCAGAATCGGATCTTAACAACACATTATCAGAGCAGTTCGAAACCCAAGGGGACCTTGCCAAACTTCGCAATGAATATTCCAACACTGAAATTCGCAGTCAGCAATACTTTATTCTGGCACCACAGGATGGCTATGTTGTGAAAGCCACTCAGGCCGGTATTGGCGAAACCATTAAGGAAGGTGATGCTGTGTGCACCATTCTCCCGCAAAGTTCAGACGTGGCCGTAGAAATGTACGTGCGCGCCATGGATGTTCCGCTCATCAGCAAAGGGCGTAAAGTAAGGGTGCAGTTTGATGGCTTCCCGGCCCTTCAGTTTTCCGGCTGGCCAAGTGTTTCTGTCGGCTCATTCGGTGGCATTGTTGAGGTAATCGATTATGTGAACACTCACCCAGGAGAGTTCCGCATTTTAGTTATCCCCGACAGGAATGATGATGTGTGGCCAAAGCAAGTGCGCGTAGGGTCAGGCACAAAAGGATGGGTGATGCTGGATGATGTACCGGTGTGGTACGAAATCTGGCGAAGCCTCAACGGATTCCCTCCGAGTTTATACGAAGAGCCGCTGCCTGAAAAGGCAACTGTGAAAACCAAAAGCAAAGCAGGAGAAGAGTAACATGAAAAAGAGTCTGGCTTTTTTTATTGGCTGTACGTTGAGCATCACTGTTCAGGCACAAACCACATTCGATTCTTTGTTTGTGCTTCCAAAGGATGTTCAACCCTTCACGCTTGAGAATTTGTATGCTGCGGTGTTGGCGCATCACCCCATAGTAAAACAAACCCGGCTGCTAAGCGAAACAGCACAACAAGAGATACGGCTGGCTCGAGGGGCCTTTGATCCAAAAGTGGAAACGAAATTTATCACCAAAGAATTTGATGATAAAACGTACTATCGAAAGTGGAATGCGTCCATCAGTTTTCCCAGTTGGTTTCCCATTGATCCAAAAGTAGGAATTGAAAACAATACCGGTGCGTATTTGAATCCTGAAGAAGGGCTATCTAACGCTGACAACAACCGGCAGTTGTTCACAGGCGTTTCACTTCCATTGGGGAAAGGTTTATTTACCGATGAACGCAGAGCTTCGTTGAAGCAGGCTAAATTATTTACGCAACTGACAGAGGCTGAACAGGTGAAATTGATTAACAAAATTTTGTTGGAAGCCTCCAAAGATTATTGGCAATGGTACAATGCTTTTTATAACTATCAACTGCTCACGCGCAATGCGCAAATTGCATCCGATATTTTTAAACGCGTAAAACTCAACACCACTTTGGGAGAAGCTTCGGCCGTGGATAGTGTGCAGGCTAAAATCACCTGGCAGCAGCGCATGGTAGAAAAGCAGGAGTCTTACCTTGAATTTATCAATGGTGGAATAAAAATTTCCAATTACCTGTGGGATGAGGAAGGAAATCCTTTACAATTATCAGACAAAGTTGCGCCTGTCCTTAAAAACTTCAACCCAGAAATATTATCGACAGCCACATTGGAAGAACTCACTGCACAGGCTAAGATCAACCACCCCGAATTGAAAAAGCTTTCCGTGAAACTTGATCAACTGGAAGTAGAGCGCAGACTAGCTGCTGAATATCTTAAACCTCGGCTAGACCTCAACTACAATTTTCTGAATCAACCGCTTTCGCCTAATAGCGATTTTCAATCCATCACATTTTTAAATAACTACAAGTTTGGGTTGGATTTCTCGATGCCGGTTCTCATCCGAAAGGAAAGAGCAAAACTTGCGCAATCAAAAATAAAAATTCGGAGCACTCAATTTGAGCGCACCCAGGCGGAGCGGGAAATTATTAACCAATTGAATTCCGTGTTCAATCAGCTTCAAACAACGGCCCTGGTGTTGCAACAACAAACCGATATCGCCAGAAATTATGAACGCTTATTGGATGCCGAACTTTTCAATCTTGAAAATGGTGAGAGTGATCTGTTCAAAATAAATGTGCAACAGGAAAAGCTCATTCAATCGCAAACAAAACTTCTCAAGTTGCAATCGGAATATGAAAAGATGAAGGCAATGCTCTATTGGGCTGCCGGTGTGGCGCAGCTTAATTATGCCGTGAATTAATCAGCAAAGCTCGATTGAAACGGGGGCGATGGTTATTGCATTTCATTTGATTAATTTGGTCAAAAAAAAATCATGTTCGGTACGGCCCGCGAAGTTTCGTCTGTAAAAAAGGTGTGTGTCATTGGCCCTGAATGCACCGGCAAATCTGAACTATCCCAATTTCTAAGTAAGCACTATCAAAGTCCGTGCGTAGATGAATATGCCCGCGCGTACCTGAATAAATTGGGAAGACCTTATGAGAAATTTGATTTGACTAAAATCGCACATGGTCAATTGCGCATGGAAGATGAGTGGATGAGCGAAGCAAAAAAACTTTTGATTTGTGACACGAACCTCATCGTGATTAAAATCTGGAGCGAGTATAAGTATGGTGATTGTGAGAAAGAGATCATTCAGAAGATGGCCGAAAGAAAATACGATCTGTTTTTGCTTACCTATATTGATATCCCCTGGCAGGAAGATCCGCAACGAGAGCACCCCGACAAACGCGAACATTTTTGGAACCTGTTCAAAAAGGAAATTGAAAGCAGCGGAACACCGTTTGTTCAAATTTCCGGCCTTCGCGAAGAGCGAAGGAAAAAATCCATCGAGGCCATTGACGCCATTTTGAAATAATGCAATGAGTCACAATCCGTACGCAGCACTTCAGGTTCCCGATTTCAGATTATTTATTCTTTCGCGATTGTTCATCACCATCGCCATACAAATACAAGGTGTGGTGGTGGGCTGGCAAGTGTATGAAATCACCAGAGATCCACTTTCGTTGGGGTTAATTGGGTTGGCTGAAGCAATCCCCGCCATTACGGTTTCCCTTTATGCCGGCCATTTGGCTGATATTGTGGAGCGGAAAAAAATTATTCTTACGTGCGCGGCCACTCTTGCCGTTTGCTCTATCGCGCTGTTATTTTTTACGATGGATATTGGCGCAGCACTTTTTCAATACGGAGCACTGCCGATCTACTCCGTCATTTTTGTAAGCGGAATTGCGCGAGGCTTTTTGTCGCCAGCCAACTTTTCATTCATGCCTCAGCTCATCAATCGCGACTTATATCAAAACGCAATCACCTGGAATAGCACCATCTGGGAAGGCGCATCAGTAGGCGGCCCGATGATTGGCGGTTTGATCTACGGTTTTTTTGGAATCACCGCAGCATACACTGCCGATGTGCTGCTGGTGTTTGCCGGTCTTGTTTGTTATTTGCTGATTCCCAACCGACCGTTGCCACCGGTTAGCGAGGAGCAGGGCATTTATGAGAAAATTAAAGCAGGCATTCGGTTCGTTTTCAAAAATCAAATTATCCTCAGCGCCATCAGCCTCGATTTGTTTGCCGTACTATTTGGTGGAGCCGTGGCACTATTGCCGATTTTTGCAGATGAAATTTTACACGTAGGGAAAATCGGGCTGGGCTTTTTAAGATCAGCACCTGCAATTGGTGCCGTGGCCATGGCGGTGTTCATCACCTATCATCCTATCAAAAAAAGTATGGGGAAAATTTTACTGTGGTGCGTGGCAGGCTTTGGTTTGTGCATGATTGGTTTTGGCTTTTCGAAATGGTTTTGGCTTTCGATGCTTCTGCTCATTCTCAGTGGTGTATTTGATTGCATCAGTGTCATCGTTCGCGGCACGCTCATCCACACGCTAACGCCCGAGAATATGAAAGGCAGAGTGGCCGCAGTCAATAGCATTTTTATTGGCTCCTCAAATGAGATCGGATCATTCGAGTCGGGTGTAGCGGCTAAACTCTTGGGTGTTGTGCCTTCGGTGATCTTTGGCGGGTGCATGACGCTTTCTGTAGTTGCCGTCACCGCCTGGAAAGCCGTGAAACTGCGCACACTCGATAAAGTGCATTGATCGGACCTTTTCTTCCGGCTGCATCACGAAATATCTTCTCTGTTGATTTGCGCTATGAAGTTTAGCACTTAAGCTTTACCTTCCTAGATCAAACCTAAACGAATGGCAAACCGAAGATCGTTCTTTCAAAAGTCGCTTGGATTGGCAAGTGCATTTTCAATCACTCCGTTAATCAGTAATGCTATTGCCGAAGATGTTTCGGATGCGCTCTTGTCGCTTAATAAACTTTCGCCAATAGAAGCTGCCAATGATGAAGAATTATGGGCGCGCATGGCACAGGCTTATACCGTGTCGCCTTCCATTTTAAATTTGAACAATGGCGGTGTTAGCCCACAGCCTAAAGTGGTGCAGGATGCCGTAGATCGCTATTACCACATGAGCAATGAAATACCAACGTATTACATGTGGCAAATTCTGGATCGTGGCCGGGAGTCGGTGCGCAGAAAATTAGCAGACCTGGCCGGGGTTGCTCCTGATGAAATTGCGATCAATCGAAACACAACAGAAGCGCTTGGAACATTTACGTGGGGAATTGATTTGCAGAAGGGAGATGAAATTGTAATGACCCGACAAGATTACCCCAACATGATCAATGCGTGGAAGCAGCGCGAATTGAGAGACGGTGTAAAAATAAATTGGATTAATCTTAATCTTCCTGTTGAAAACGATGAGGTAGTGATTAAAGCTTATGTGGATGCTACAACTTCAAAGACAAAAATCTGGCACATTACACATCTCGTCACGTGGACAGGCCAAATTTTACCAGCCGCCAAATTATGTGCCGAGGCAAAGAAGCGGGGCATCACAACCATTGTAGATGCTGCACATTCGTTTGCTCATCTCGATTATAAAATCAGTGATTTCAATTGCGACTATTTCGGAACCAGTTTACACAAATGGCTGTGCTCTCCTTTTGGCACAGGAATGATGTACATCCGAAAAGAAAAAATTGAAAAAACATGGCCGCTTTTTCCGAACGACAAACCCCAAAGTGGTGACATTAGAAAATTCGAAGCGTTGGGTACGCGCTCTTTTGCACCAGAGCAAGCCATTGGCCAAGCCATTGATTTTCACAATGCCATTGGTAGTAAAAGGAAGCAAGAGCGACTTCATTTCCTGAAGCGATATTGGTGTGACGCCATCAGTAAAAATCCCCGAGTAAAGCTTCATATTTCACTAAAGCCGGAGTATTCCTGTGCCTTAGGAACCTTCAGCATTGATGGTATGGATGTGAGTGACATTGGAGCCAAACTATTCAATGAACATCAAATTCATACCACCACCATCAAGTGGGAAACCATTAACGCAGTGAGGGTAACTCCACATGTTTACACCACCACCAAAGATCTTGATCGGTTTGTTGAAGCCGTGCTTAAAATAGCTACGTCCTAATTCATTGAAAAGAAATTATCGTTACCCATCATTGCGAGGAATATGAGTGAGATTGCTTCGCTCTTGCCATGGCGACCTCATCAATTGGTTTTTGGTCACATCAAATAAGAATTTTTTAATTATTTTTTCTACATGAGAAATGTTATCCTGCTTTTCGCACTTGCCCTGTTATCGTGCAACATTGCTAAGAAAGAAAATTCAATCAATGCAGCTGGTCTTATTGCGCCTGTCGAAATTTATCGCGACTCCGTAGGTGTCAATCATATCTATGCTCAAAATGAACATGATCTGTTTTTCTCCCAAGGATATTGCGCTGCGAAAGACCGGCTCTTTCAATTTGAAATTTGGCGAAGACAGGCTACCGGGACGATTGCTGAAATATTAGGTCCTCGCGAGCTGAACCGCGATATCGGTACACGCTTGTTTAAATACAGAGGAGATCTCACAAAGGAATTCAATCACTACCATCCCAATGGCAAGAAAATCATAGAAGCTTTCACCGAAGGTGTAAATGCATACATCCGAGAAACCAAGCGCGATACAGCATTGCTCACCATAGAGTTTAAACTCTTGGGCATCACACCAGAATATTGGACTCCCGAAGTGGTCATCTCCCGCCATCAGGGGTTGTTAGGGAACCTCACAGAAGAAGTTGCCTACGGAAGGGCAGTAGCATTAGCTGGAGCAGCCAAAGTGAAAACATTAGATGTGTTTGAGCCCGGTGAACCTTTATTGGAGTTGGATTCAAAAATCAATGAAAAACTTTTGCTCGATAGTGTGATCTCCATTTATGAGGCTTACCGAAAACCACTGCGTTTTAAACCTGAGGATCTATTGGTTCATCAATCGTCTGCTAAAGCATATGAATCTCTTGCTCTTCAGGATGAGAAAGAGTTTGAACAGTTGATGAGTGCAGAACGAAATACGATTGGTAGCAACAACTGGATTGTGAGTGGTACAAAAACAACCACGGGACAGCCCATGCTAGCCAACGATCCGCATCGTGCCATCACAGCACCTTCGCTGCGATACATGGTTCATCTTAATGCTCCAGGCTGGAATGTTGTTGGCGGTGGAGAGCCAACCATACCGGGCGTATCCATTGGCCACAATGATGAAGGCGCATGGGGGCTCACCATTTTTGATATTGATGGAGAAGATTTATATGTGTATGATCTTAATCCTGAAAATCCAAATCAATACCGCTATCGCGATGCGTGGGAAAACTTTAGCGTCATCGCGGATACGATAAAAGTGAAAGGCCAGCGTGATGTATTCATTGAGCATCAATTCACCAGGCATGGCCCGGTAACGTTTATCGACAGCAAAAACAAAAAAGCATATGCCGTACGATGTGCATGGCTGGAGCCAGGAGGCGCTCCCTACCTCGCCAGCTTACGAATCGATCAGGCAAAGAACTGGGAAGAATTCAGAGAAGCGTGTTCCTTCAGTCACATTCCCGGTGAAAACATGATCTGGGCTGATCGTCATAACAATATCGGATGGCAGGCAGTGGGTATTGCACCCATTCGAAAAAACTGGAGCGGTCTTGTGCCGGTCCCGGGCGATGGAACTTATGAATGGGAGAATTATTTACCCATTAAGTCGTTGCCCAATATTTTGAATCCAGAAAAAGGATTTTGGGCGACTGCAAATGAGAACAACGTTCCCGAAAATTATGAACACCGCAATGCCGTGGGATGGGGTTGGGCTGATCGTTACCGTGTTAATCGCATCAACGAAGTGCTCGCAGTAGATAAGAAATTCTCGCAACAGGATTTAATGGCACTGCAGTTTGATTTTCTATCGCTTCCCGCGCGTGAGCTTACCCCTCTTCTGAAAAATCTAAATGCATCCGATGCCAAAACAGACTCAGCAATAAATTACCTGCTCAATTGGAATTTTGTGATGGATAAGAACTCCACTGCAGCAGCAATTTACTCAGCATGGGAAAAGAAAATGATGGAGAAAGTGTGGGCCCAAGAAGTACCTGACAACATCAAAAAATACATTCGCTCCGTTCCGTTGCGGAGGGTAATTCAATGGATTAACTCAGCAAAACCGAATACACGAGAACAGTTTTTATTAAGCAGCCTTGCGGAATCACTGAAAACGATCGAGTTAAAACTTGGAAGCAACATGACAGCGTGGACATATGGAAGTCCAGATTATCATCATGTGCTCATCAAACATCCGCTGAGTAATGCAGTTAACGAGGCGATGCGAAAGCGTTTGGAATTTGGGCCACTGCCAAGAGGTGGTAATGGATCAACACCCGGTATGACTACGAACAGTTACAATCAAACTTCGGGTGCGTCCTTCAGAATGGTGGCAGATCTAACCGATTGGGAAAAGACAATGTTCACCAATACGCCCGGTCAAAGTGGAAACCCCGAAAGCCCTTTTTATGGAAACCTGTTTGAGGCCTGGGCAAATGATCAGCACGTGCGCGTATCATTCAACAAAGCAAAAATTAAAAAAGCAGCAGCAGAAAAGTTAGTGCTCAGTCCTGAGAAATAAATGCTCAGGCAAACCAACTGGGAAAACTCCACACCATCCAGCCATAAACCGAGAAGCGAACGATGCGTGTGATGCAGATGAGTAAAAATGTTTTGAACGGATAGCGAATAGATCCGGCCAGCATGCACGTGGCAGAGTAAGGCACCGGTGTGACCGCGCCAACAATGACAAGAAAGCCGCCATATTTTTTCAATCTTCCTTCGTATGGTTGAAGGTAGCGTTCGTGTATTGTTTTGAATGCAGGAGTTTTTGTGAAGTAATAGCCAATGAAGTAGCCGATTATCCCTGCGCCATACGAAATAAGCGTAAGCACGCTCAGATTAAAAATGTATTCCGACAGGACGCCCTTGGTTTGCCAGATCAACATAAAGATTTCCGGAGGCAGTATGCCAAAAATAATTTCTGACACGGTAAATATGCTGAGCAGCAAAGGCATATTGTCGCCAATCTTATTAATCTGCTCTTCATAAATTTTTAATTCGCCCTGCACTAAAATATATGCGGTAATAATTACTGCAAACCAAAGCAGGCCTTTGAAAAGGTTGCGGAATAAAAATCCTGATCGTGTTTCTTCCTCTTCAGAATTTTGCATAATCAATGCAGAATAGGGTATCGTTTAAACGGTTTCGTTTCATCGAAAAGTTTTCGGTAGGTAGCGTGCTTCTTTGTGATTTGCACATTTATTTGCTCCACCACCCGAATCATCTTCGGATTGAAGTCTCCGATCCAGTTCATTTCGTATTCGGTATAGGGAAAGCCACCTCCTTGCGCCACTTTTCGAAACGATTCAATGATTGCACCATCCACACCTTTTCCTTGATGCTCAGGCACTACTCCAAAAAGTACGCCACAGGCTTTGCGGTTCGTTCTGCGAAAGCGGTGCCATACAAACTTTAGCTTACCAATCAGGTCCATCTTTCCATTCACATGCTTGAAGATCTGGTTCACCTCTGGTAACGAAAGAAAGAAAGCAATCGGTTCATTTTTATAATACCCAAACCACAGCAATTTTTCATCGAGTATGGGTTTCATTTGCTTAACGATCAATTTTGCCTGCGCATCAGTAAGCTCGGGAATTTCACCACGATTAGCCCACGCGCGGTTGTAAACATCTTTGATCATTTTATCCAACTTATTCCACTCCGATTTCTTTAAATAACCGAAGTGATAGTTGGAATCTCGTTCAACAATTTTAGCCTTTTCATACAAGCGTTCATCCAAGGGGCCATCAATTGGCCTGCCAAATGTGAATTGATAAAAATATACCTTGAATCCGTAAGCCTCAAAATATTTTTGGTAGTAAGGAAAGTTATAATTGATTTGATAGTTGGGCTGTTTATCAAAGCCTTCGATCAGCAAGCCCCACCAGCGATCGCGATTGCCAAAATTAATGGGGCCATCCATGGCTTCCATACCGCGCGCCTGTAGCCATTGCTTACATTGATCGAGCAACATGAAGGCGGCTTTTTGATCTTCAATGCATTCAAAAAATCCCATGCCGCCCGTGGGTTGATCATTCCCCTTGTTTACGGTTTTCTTGTTTATAAAAGCTGCAACACGGCCAATCACCTGATCAGCATCATCCCAAAGTAGCCACCTCACACATTCACCGTGTTGAAAAGTTTTATTTTTTTCAGGATCAAAAACAGATTCAATATCAGCATCCAGCGGGCGAATCCACTGCGGAGTATTTTGATAGAGTCGGATTGGCAAGTCAAGAAATGCTCGCTGATCAGACACACTACTAACTTCCTTGATTTTCATACAAGAATAAAGACAGGTTAGTGTTGCAGATTAGGCAAAGTGATGGTGAAGGTAGTGCCTTCGCCTGGCATACTCTCAACCGCTATTGATCCACCAAGCTTATCAACGGCATTCTTCACAATGTACAATCCGAGTCCGGAGCCATCCGATTGTTCACTGGCGCGATAAAACATATCAAAAATGTGATTGAGGTTGTCCGCATCGATGCCGATGCCGTTATCCCTAAACACAATCTCTGCGCGATTTGCATCTGACCTGACTAAGATGTGAATGGACGGTGTGGTGATATCCAGTTTTCGATACTTGATGGCATTTGAAATGAGGTTTCGGAATATTTCCGCTATTCTCCAGGGATCGTTATAGAAGCCATCTGCTTTCACAGCAACCTCGCGCTTCACCTGATCGGCACCTTTTTGATAATTGAGGTTGGTGAACGTTTGATCGATAATCTTTTGAAAATCTACCTGTGCGATTTTCATTTCCATCTTCAGGTTCTTGGAGTGGCTTAACACATCATTGATGAAGTTATCCAGCTGCCCGATTTTTTGCCCGATGATTTTCAGGTAATCCATCAGGTTATCATCGTTACCAGGCAGCATGGCAAGGTTAACAAGACCTAATACGGATGATAAAGGTGCGCGCAGATCATGCGAAACTTTATAAACAAAATTATCAAGCTCTGCATTTCTCACTTTCAATTCTTCTTCAACTTTTTTGCGCTCGGTGATATCCACATACACACCAAAAATGCCAATGGTTTTATCTTCCAGCATTACGGGCACACCGTAAATAATCACCGACAAGAAGGTGCCATCCTTGCGTAATCGAATGGTATCGGTACGCACCACGCTTTGATTGGAGATGATGCTGTTGAGATCGTTGCCCTCATTTTCCAATTCTTCCGGAACAATGAATTGATTAAGGCCTTTGCCCTCCAGTTCTGCAAGGGTAAAGCCAAACATTTCCTCAAAGCCCCTGTTTACCTTTGCAACGTTACCCTTATCATCCAGCATGACAATGGCAAAAGGAGAGTTTTGAAACAGCTGCCCAAATAGTGTCTCTGTTTTACGAATGGCATGAACAGCCTCTTTCTGCTCCGTAATATCTTTTACGATCAACTGCACCGCGGGCTTCCCTTTATACCAAAATGGTGCCGCAGAAGTTTCCACGAAGATCTCACGACCATCCAGTGTGATGAATTTTTCTTCAACAGGAGGAAGCGATTTACCCGTACTAAGGGATTTCATGCGCTCAATCACGAAGCGCTTATACTCGGGGTGCACCAGGTCAATTACCGATTTTCCCACCAACTCTTCAGGCGAGGCCGCGCCCATAATTTTAGCTGCATAATGGTTGGCATATACCAGCAACCCATTTTGATGAATACCAACGCCCAAGGGCAGCGACTCCAACAAGTCATGATGCCTTCTTTCTGTTTCGCGCTGCGATAATTCTAATGATTTGCGTTGATTAATATCATTGATCAATCCGCTCCACACTACCCTTCCATCCGCCATTTTTACAGGCACCCCTGAAACCTCAATCCACGAAAGCTGATCATTTGGTAAAACAATTCTACCTTCCCACTTAAGGTTGGTCATGGTGTTAATGCTGTGATCTGAAATGCGTGTGAACGATTCCTGATCATCGGAATAGATAAAGCTTTTCATCGGGTAAGTACCCTTGAGAAGGGTTTCCCGATCAAGGCCGATAACTTCTTCGCAGCGTGGACTAATGTACGTGAAGTCTCTGGAACCATCCGGAAAAATGGTGTACTCAAAGACCACTGCCGGCAAGTTATCTACGATGCTTTGCACGCTTAATGAATGTGCTTCGGCTGATTTATTCATTTATGCAATCGGTCTAAAGGGTCTAATTTAAGCATTAAAGGAGTAAGAATATCGGTGCGCGCAGGGGCAAGTAAGTTTATTTAAGAAAAGTAAAAATCTTAGCGGCTTACCTGTAAATGCTTAACTGTCAGGACATCCCAATCAATAACCAATCCTTTGGCAATACCCTCTGCTGTGGCTTTACCATACAGAAGCTCCGTTAGGTATAAAGCCGGCTCGTAGGATTTTGCTCCACCTGCCGATGTAATGAATTTACGATCGTGTACAAAACTAAAACCTTCATGAACACGCAACTTGGGGTAAGCTTCCTTAAAGCGTACAATATCACCAGGAAAGGTGGTGCATTCATACGCATCCAGCAATTTAGCCTGCGCTAAAACAAATGCCCCATCGCACAGCGACATGACATAACTTGCCTTGCGACCAGTCTTCGAAACAAATTCAATAAGTTTCTCATTTTGCAAATCGGTGTCCATGCTGTGTTCGGCACTGGGCACAATTAAAATATCAATCTCCGGTAACGAATCGTTTTCAGTTGAAAAGTCGGGGAGAATCCTGAGGCCTTCAAATGTGGTAATCGTATCTTTCGAAAGCGCAATGGTAAACGTCTTCATTCCCTTCTCGGTATGAAAAGCAGTGTGATGAAACACATCCATCGGTGCAATCAATTCTGAATTATAAACACCATCCACCACAAGAAAGGCCGCATTCAAAACCTTAGGTGGATTTACTGGTGGCCCAAGGCTTGGTGTCTCCTTTTTCTCGGCACAGCCGAAAACGAGCGTGATCAAGCAACAAAACAAGGATGATTTCAGCAGCATATTTTGAAAGGCTAACGAAAATTGCAAGATTTAATATTAATCATTTTAACTGATAGAGCGCTGCCTTCACAAAGCCTTGGTAAAAAACTTCCTGACTCAACGCAGTAAGGTGATTTTTGAGAGCTGCTTCCCAAGGCGGTAAAGTGCTTGCTTCAATTGAACACGTGATTTTAAAAAATCGATACATGATCCAAAGGTAAATTTTATGCCACCATCGTTCTGAGACAAAGTCCACAGCAATCCAAAGTGAGTTTTTAGTGAGGTGCTGCTTCAGGATTGAGATCACCTTTTCCAGGTTTTTCTCTTCAAACATATCCAGAAAGAAAGGTGTAATTAACACATTGAAATTGCTAAACGGCATTGCCTGTTCATCCCCACAAATCAGCGTAACATTTTTTGACAAATTCCTTTTGGATGCTTGATCAATCATTTTCTGAGAAGCATCGATCATTACAATTTCAAACTCAGGATCTATCTTCATTAATTCTTCGGCAATCCAGCCAGTACCTCCACCCATAATCAGTACGCGTGAATGAGATTTAATTTCCGAAGCGAAATAAAGTTGTGCGTCCTGAATACTCCTTCCAAAAATAAACCGAGCCAGATGATCATATACAATTGCTACCCGATCAAAATCATTTGACTTCACGGCAGAAAAAGAATTAGTGGGAAAATAAAAACTGCATCGCCCAGCAAGCGATAACGCTCAGCATGTTTAAACCAGGACGGGAACAATAAGAGCAGAAGTAAACCCACAGTCATCATGAGCATAACGAGGGGAATAGCCAAAGTTTTACTTTGCAAAAAGAGAAATGTTAAAGCAGTGCCCTGTAAAAGAAAGAGCGCAACCACAACCAGTTTTGTAAACTGTGGCCCAAAATGAAGCGCAAACGACTGGTGTCCGTCTTCCTTGTCCTGATCGGTTTCGTACCACGAAAAGAGGAACAGGTTTAGCAGCACCAATAGCAAGAAGATAACACTCTCCGGCTTCATTAAAAATTGAAAGCGCAAGTCCGATTGTGCAAGGGTGGGCAGAAAAATTCCAGCACAATAAAGAATTGCCACCATTAATTCCTTTAGATAGTTGAGGTACCGATTAATCACCATGTAGACAATAACCAACGCGAGCAAAATTTGACCCCACAAAAAAACCTCGGGCTTTATAAAGAACAACAGAAAGCAGATCACTGAAAGTGTCAGTAATACTGCGATGAGCAAATTCAAAAAGTGAACTTGATGAAAACGATGTCGCTCGGTTGACGCCATACGCTGAAGATGACGCGCATCAATTAAATGATCACAAGTATAAATCGACCACACTGCTAATCCCAGTACCGCTAACCCAGCCGGTCGAATACTCACTGCTGCCATTCGTGAAAAAAAATACGCACAGATTACTGCACCAGCAGCCACATCAATGCTGAGGATGTTCAACCAACGATATGCACGAAATAATTTTGCCATACCTGCCGATCAGTCGACTGACCACTTTAACTGGCCGGGCGACTTCTTTGATTAAAAAAACAAAGGCCTCTGAAGTTTCAGAGGCCTAAGTTATCAAAATCTAATCTAGTGATTATGCACTCTTCAATGCTTCAGCACCTGCTACAATCTCTAATATTTCTTTGGTAATCGCTGCCTGACGCGTACGGTTGTACGTCAATTTCAATTCCTTCAATAATTCACCGGCATTGTCAGTGGCTTTGTCCATGGCCGTCATACGGGCGCCATTCTCAGCAGCATTTGAATCCAGAATGCTTTTGTAAAGCTGAACCTTCAGTGACTTTGGAATCAGCCCCGTTACAATCTCCTCTTGGTTGGGCTGATAGATATAATCCACTTCCTGAGTGTTGTTGGCATTGCTCACCGGGAGTATTGGAAGGAACTGTTCTGTTCGCAAGATCTGAGTGGCAACGTTTTTGAATTCGTTATAAACGATCTCAATCTTATCAAACTCACCTTTTTGAAAAGCATTCATCATAAACTCACCCGCCTCCGATACTTTTTCAAAAGAAAGCGAAGTGATCAAGGTAGCGTACGCATCCACCATCGGGTAATTGCGCTTACTGAAATATTCAAATGCTTTTTTCCCGATTGGGAGAATCACCACATTTCCTTTACTGTGCTGAGCAGCATACTTATCAGAAATCAACTTCAGTGTGGCTTTGAAAATGGTGCTATTGAATGATCCACACAACCCTCGATCAGAGCTAATCGAAACAATCAATATTTTTTTCTCTTCTCTCACCTGGTTATACCAAGATTGACCATCAGAACCTGCGCCAGAAACATTTTGCAACAAGTAGCCAAGCTTTTGAGCAAACGGCCTCATCTGCATGATCTTATCTTGTGATTTGCGCAACTTCGCTGCCGCCACCATTTTCATGGCTTTGGTGATCTGCTGCGTAGAAATCACGGAGGTAATTCTGCTTTTTACTTCTTTTAAACTGGGCATATTCTTTAATTAGGCAATGCGTTGATTTGAGAATTTGAAAATGACCCCATTCTCAAATCACCACATTTTCAAATTTTCAAATTAGTATTTACCTGCTAACTCAGTTGCTACTTTCTTCACTACATCAACATCAGCGTCTTCAAACTTTCCAACACGGAAGTTATCAAGAGTAGCCTTATGCTGAAGTTTCATTAGCTGTATGAATTCTTTTTCAAACTCCTTCACTTTAGACACCGGCACTTTATCGATGTAACCTTTTGTTGATGCTAAAATCATCGCCACTTGTTCTTCAACAGGCACAGGCTGATATTGAGGCTGCTTCAATACTTCAGTATTTCTACGGCCGCGTTCAATGGTCAATTTAGTAGCCGCATCAAGGTCGGAACCGAATTTTGCAAATGCTTCCAATTCGCGGAACTGCGCCTGATCCAACTTCAATGTACCGGCAACTTTCTTCATGGATTTGATCTGTGCAGAACCACCCACGCGCGATACGGAGATACCTACGTTAATCGCAGGGCGTACACCAGAGTTAAACAAGTTTGTCTCTAAGAATATCTGGCCGTCAGTAATTGAAATTACGTTTGTCGGAATGTATGCCGATACGTCATTCGCTTGTGTTTCAATAATCGGAAGTGCCGTTAACGAACCACCACCTTTCACCAAATGCTTAATGGAGGCAGGAAGATCGTTCATGTTCTTAGCAATGTCATCGTTGTTAATGATTTTGGCAGCTCTCTCCAAAAGGCGGGAGTGCAAATAAAACACGTCACCAGGATATGCTTCGCGGCCAGGAGGTCTTCTCAACAACAAAGAAACTTCCCGATACGAAACCGCTTGCTTCGACAAGTCATCATAAATTACCAATGCAGGTCTTCCGGTATCGCGGAAGAATTCACCAATGGATGCACCCGTAAACGGAGCAAAGAATTGCATTGGCGCAGGATCAGAAGCAGAAGCAGACACAATCACTGTGTACGCCATAGCTCCAACTTTTTCTAAGGTTGAAGCAACTCCGGCTACCGTAGATGCCTTCTGTCCGATGGCTACATAAATACAGTATACAGGCTTGCCTGCATCGTAAAATTCTTTCTGGTTGATGATCGTATCTATTGCCACGGCAGTCTTACCAGTCTGGCGGTCACCAATGATCAACTCGCGCTGACCTCTTCCAATTGGAATCATCGCATCAATCGCTTTGATACCGGTTTGAAGCGGTTCATTCACAGGCTGGCGGAAGATTACACCAGGAGCCTTACGCTCTAGCGGCATCTCATACAATTCACCTTTCACAGGGCCTTTGCCATCGATGGGTTCAGCAAGTGTATCCACCACGCGGCCAAGAAGCCCATCGCCTACTTTTACGGATGCGATTTGCTTGGTACGCTTTACGGTTGCTCCTTCCTTAATTCCTTTTGGATCACCCAACAATACCACACCCACGTTGTCCTCTTCCAGGTTGAGCACCAATGCGCGCAAACCATTTTCGAAAGCAACCAACTCACCGGCCTGAGCTTTGGTAAGTCCGTAGATACGGGCAACACCATCTCCAATGGTAAGCACGGTGCCCACTTCTTCTAATTGTGCATCGGTGCGAGACTGTGATAATTGCTCTCGTAATATTGCTGATACTTCTTCGGGTCTGATCTCTGCCATAATATCGTTGTTCGTTATTGGTTAATATCGTTGCTCGTAAAATTCTAAAATTCTTTCAGGTATGGATTCTCTGTAAATCTCAACTTCAATGATTTCAATTTACTGCTGATGGATGCATCGATTTGACGATCGTCAACATTCAACACAAATCCACCAATCAAACCAGCATCTACTTTTTCAATTAGTTCAATCTGGTTCTTTTTGCTCAGGGTCTTCACAATGGATTCAATCTCCGCGCGAAGGGCAGCATCCATTGGAATAGTTGTGGTTACAGTAGCCTTACCAATGCCTTTGTATTCGTTATAGGCTACGTGAAATTCTTTGGCAATTGCTGGCAACAGCGGCTCTCTGTTTTTGCGCGTAAGGATATCAATGATATCAAACGTAAGGCTATGTACCTTACCTTTAAATACTTTTTCTAAGATGTCTCTCTTTTTCTCGTGACGGATGATTGGACTGCGCAGCATGTTTACCAGGTCGCGATTGCTTGAGCAGATTCTGTCAAACATCTGCATGTCCTGATTTACCGGCTCCAATGCGCCTTTCTCCACAGCTAAACTCAGCAGTGACTTGACGTATCTCGAGGCTACCCTTGCGTCTGCCATGGATTAGTTCAGCTTTAGATCTTTTATAAATGTGTTAGCCAAATCTTTCTGTGTCTTATCATCAGAAAGATTTTTCTTAATCAACTTCTCAGCAATCTGAATTGAGAAAACCGCCACCTGCTCCTTCACATCACGAAGTGCTGCATTCTTTTCAGTCTGAATGATCGTTTTGGCATCTTCAATCATGCGATCAGCCGTTTTCTTGGCATCCGCCTGAATCTGATCGTTCAAACGATTGGCGGCATCGCGTGCGTCACGCAAAATTTTATCGCGCTCTTCACGGGCTTCCTTCAGCAATTTTTCATTGTCTGACTTCAACGAAGCCATTTCCAATTTTGCTTTCTCGGCAGCATCCAATGCCAGCTGAATTGAATCTTCACGCTCTTTTAGCGAAGTTAAAATTGGTTTCCAAGCCAGCTTTGCTAAAAGAAAAAACAGCAACAAAAAAACAAAGGCTTGCCAGATAACGAGGCCGGTGCCGGGGGTGAGAAGTTCCATAGTATAAAAAATTACAGTTCGGTCGAGTTAAACGTTAAATAAAAAGAACTGCCCCAGCCTAGTGCTGAGGCGAGTTCTCTTTTGATCTTAGCTTTTGAACGAAATCAACAAGCAAATAACGAGTGCGAAAAGGGCCGCAACTTCAATCAAGGCAGCAATGATCAACATAGCACCCTGGATTTTTCCAGAAGCTTCAGGTTGACGTGCCATACCTTCCATTGCAGAACCACCAATGCGACCGATACCAATTCCAGCGCCAA
>CBHTSG010000016.1:0-102599 GCA_966095315.1 uncultured Cyclobacteriaceae bacterium | reverse complement strand
AAAAACTCATAGCGAATACCAGGTGTAATAGTAACCCGGTCTCCAATGTGCAGAGCGTTTTCTGCGAATACTGCTACATTAGTCGTTGTAAAATTTAAATCGTATTCATAATGAGGATCAACCAGCGTCAGATCAAAATCAGACCCAGTTGTGCCGAGCCCACCACCCTGCCGTTTCATCTTGCCATAAAAGAAACGCATACCTGTAGCCAATGTGTTGTCAACTTTTCCGATTGTGTAGTGATGGAGAAGTCGCAGTTCGCTCGTGTTGCTTTTGAAGTCTTCGTGCTCTACTTCGCGGTTCACATAGTTATTCGTTGCGGGATCAATCACATCCATAGCAGCAGGGCCGCCATCTTCGTTTCTCCACACTAATTCGCGGGCACTTAAGTTAGTTGTGTTTTTAAAAGATAGGGAAGTGCTCTTGCTTAACTTCCAATCCAACGTGGCCGCAATTACATTCCATGGACTGTGCAACCAATTACGCGCTCGATATGATTTTCTGCTATCGAGATAAAACAGGCTATCAGTAAAACCTCCAGGCATTTGAATCCTGTTCCTCAGTATTGAATACTCCAGGCCGATTTTCAAATTTTTGTTTGCCTCATATTCAACTCGTGCAAAACCTGAAAAGCTTTGGGCTTGCGAATTCGGTCGCCAGCCTTGCAATGTCTGAATTTGTACGAAGCCATAGTAGTTAAACTTTCCAAGCTGTCCACCAACTGAATTAAATGAATTATAAAATCCAAAGCTTCCTCCTGTTTGTTGAGTAGTGAACTCTACCGGCCTTTCCTTATTTCCTTTTTTGATAATGTAATTGATCACACCGCCAAACTGTGGACCAAACTGAAGTGAAGAAGCGCCACGGGTCACTTCAATTCGTTCCACTGCTTCTAGAGACGGCAAGTAGTAAGATTCAGGATAGCCATACAAATCGGCCGTTATATTGTATCCGTTTTGCCGCGTATTGGTTTCCACCGACTGTGTCGGATTCAATCCACGGAAACCTATGCCATTGGAAGGAAAACCGCTGCCTTGTGTTTCTGAGTAATTTGCTCCCGGCACTCGCCCGAGAATTTGTCGCGGATTATTTTGAGCAGTGTTTGCATCCAGGCTGTCAAGCAAAAGTACTTCAGTCTTCTTGCCTGAATAGATTACATTATTGTTCGACTCACTCATGAAACCCATCCCGGTGATTGCTTTTACTCCAATTACTTCTACTTCATCCAACTGCTGGGCTGTTTCTGTTAATTGGATATTGAGGACGAGTGTTTCACCTGCCTTTATCTGTATTTTGAATTCCACAGATGAGAAGCCAACAATGGAGGCAACCAAATTATGCTCTCCGACAGGAAGACTAAGCGAATACTCTCCATCATGACTACTCACTGTCCCAAAATGTGTCCCGGGAATGCCGATATTGACATATTCTGCAGGTTGCCCATCAGAAGTGGTGATCTTTCCGGTCACACGGCCCTTAGCATCAGATGAAAATGATTTGATATCCAAGGCATTAAACAGAATTAGAAATAAAAGTATTGCTTTCATTTTAATTAGAATGATTCTAAATAATAGACAAACATATACATGTTTAGAATCATTCCAAATAAAAATGGTAAAAATTGAACTAAAATTACTAATTCACGCATACCAAAGTAAAAGGGCTGCCTTGGTAAAAGCAGCCCTACTTTAGAGATGATAGCCTCAGTTATTTGGATGCAAAAACGTAGGCAACCCTAAGCCCAAGATAACTGAAATCCCCTACTGCGTTGTACCGTGCCGCGAAATCCCAGTTGGGTAATCGGTAGCCAATGCCAGGGTTAACTCCGAACTTACTTTGCGATTCTGACTGAAGGTTATAACCTCCACCATTGCCGCTGTTATAAGTGTAAACATATGTAGAGAGAAAATTGATACTCAAATCAACTCCACCATAAAACCCGTTATTTGCTTCCGAAAAATAATATTTGACACCTCCGGAAACTGGAATATTAGAAGTTGTCCCGAAGGGGATTGAAACGTTGCCAATAGTATAATTTTTTCCGCTAAACGATAGGTAACCTGCAGCAGCCGTCCAGCCAAGTTTGTCGCTGATTACTCCATCATATCTCACCGAACCTCCAAACCCCGTGCTTGCAATGTCTGAAAAATTGCCCATAGGAAGACCCAAATCCAATCCAGCAGAAAACTGTGCATAAGTGCCGTGAGCCAATAAGCAAAAGAATGCCAGTAGGAAAAATAATTTAATTTTTTTCATAGTGTTTGTTTATCTGATAGCAAAAGTACCCTTTTTTTCATTGAAGCTGTCGAGCGACAATTTCCCGTGCTGGATGTTGGATAAAATCGGCATGGCATTCAATGTTGCCAAGGCTGAACCAAATTTTTTTTTACGACATAGTAAAAGAAGTTGCTATCATTAGACCTAGACAATACAAGTAGATATGGTTCATCCATATTTGCAAAGGCGGAACGGTCAAGAATCCGTTGTTGTATCCATCTAAAGAATTAGAAGAACAAATTATTAAAACCTTTTACTGTTGGAAATATCTAATACAATCATGAAGATCGTGAGCAAAAGACATACGAATTATTCAGATGTAGTTACGGAAGAGCAAAAGAGTCATTGACACAAATCACTAGTGAATTAAAAATTGAAATTATTGGACTGACTGAAAAAACTAACCACACAGACAATTACAATTTCAGGACGTTGAGAAAGTTGTGACGCGGTCAGGCAGCAACAAAATGCATTAATCAACGCATAGCCTTAGTTTAAATTTGTAGTTTTAGTTTCGAATTTACGTTTGGTCTGGTAGAACAGTGGCGAGCTTACACTTCGAGTATCCTGCCACAGATTTTGCGAAGACTTTGTGCACAAATAACCTTGAACAGATTGAGTCATGCTAAAAAATAAGACTAAAGAAATAATTTGATTGGTGTGGCCAAAACAACCTTACAATCTTTTATGGCTAAGTTGATGATGGTGGTTCAAATTCAAAAGTCTATTGGAACAATGAAATAGAAAAGGGACAATTAAGATTTTTAGAGACCGCCAAGAAATTGAATGTTTCTCTAGTTGTACTTAATGAGATTAAAAACAAATGGAACTCGGATAACGAAGAAATAACCCAACTGCGAGATTATTTGGACGAAGATGAGTTAATTGACCTTAATGAGAAATTAGAAAAAATACAACCATTTAAGGACGAGACAGTTTACTTTGACCTCACTTTCATTAAAGACAATACCTTTTTTCAGTTTTCGGAAAGAGCAGAATGGGCCGACAATTTTGACGACTTGGAAGATTTCATTGAAGAACATCAACCCGAAGATGAAGATGACGATTATGAGGATGAAAAAGCAGAAAGAGAAAAACCATTGACCAAAGCTGAGGTCAAAGCTCTATCAAGACAACTTGCAGAAAACGAACAATTCCAGGGGTGTAAAAATAACACGCAGAGAAAATTTATTGCTTCAAAAGTATTTGAGGAGAAGTATGACGATAAATGGTTTCTCAATGATATCATTGCTACAGCTGCAAGTATTGTACAACTTGAAATTAATCCAAAAAAGAAAAAGGAACTGAAGGCAAAAATTAAAGAGCTTTCAAAGCAAGGGCTTTCAGAGGACGAAATTGCCGATAGAGTTGGATTATCAAAAGGACAACTGAGAAGGGTTTAGCTACTATTCCTGCAATCCAACTGCACACCCAAAAACATCTAAAAGACCTAATATTTCAGCCTTTGTCAGAAGTTGTCACTTGATTTTCGGTAATTTAAGTGCCTAATCATTCAAATGGCTGACTCCCAATGCTTAATAGAATTATTGTAATCAACTCCGAACTATATGCTAAAGCAAGCATTCATATTGGGGATAACGCAAGTATTCAAATAACTGCTGAAAATAACGTTGGCAAAAGTTCATTCTTAAATACTCTCAATTTTCTGTACATAACCGACAAAGACCAAATGCGATTTGAGGATAACCGAAAGTTATCCGACTCAATGAAGCACTATTTTGACGGAACGAGCCTGCATAGTTTTATCATATTTGAGATTTTTAAAAACGGGTATTACTGCATATTGGTAAAGGCTACACCTGAAAACACTATTGAATACTACAAAATAAACGGAGAGTACAAGGAGAACTTTTTTATTCAAACATCGCCAGAAGGATTCAAATCAAAGAAGTGGGAAAAGGTTTTACAAGAACTAACTAACGACAATCCAACTAACCCGCCAACTCTTCTAAAAGCTGAAGAACTTTACAACCTTGTCTATAATTCGGACAAGAACAAGAATCCAGTTGTATGGATTAAAAAAGAAGTAAAACGAAAGGGTAGAGCTCTTTCCAATAGCTTCACTGATATTTACAAACACCTTATAAAAACAAGTGAAATAAACGAAAGGTCTTTTAAGAACGCGTTACTTATTGCGGATAATAGACAAGATATTTCCTTAAATGTATTTACCAGTTCAAGTTTTGATAAGATAAATGAGTTTGAGAAAAAGAAAACTCATTTGGACAATCTTAGAGCTGTGAAACTTGATTTTGAAAAGCTAAAATTTCTCAATGATACTTTCATAAGTGAGGAAACCATTTTAGGCAAATTGAAAAATACGTTCTTCAAAAAGTTTGGCGCTATAGAAAGAGACTTATCTGAAAAAGTAGCGCCTGACAGCTTACTCTCAGTCGCAATCAGAACTCTTGAAACTAAAATTGATGTAACACTAAAGAATGATAGAGATGCATTGATCGCTGAAAAAACAACCTTTTTAAATCAAATCGATCTGGCTCAAAAGGCAAACGGTGAAATTGATAAAGCACTAAAGGAGGTAGAGGACTACGAAGCGACAGATGACCATTTATTGTTTCAAGGCCTGATAACAAAGGCAGAAACAGAGGAAAAGCAGAGAGTTGGACTTGAAGCTCAGCTTACCCAATTAGAAAGAAGCAAATTTACTTTGACTGAGATTGAGAGGTCAATTAAATCCTTGGAAGGAGAAATAGAATTAAAGGAAAATTCAATTAAGGAATTTGACAACTTACTTTATCAAAATATTTCAAAGGACCCTGAAATAATCCGGAAAGTATTTTCCTTGTTAAACAGTAAGGTTGCAAACCTAAATAAATCAAGAATCCAAAAGGAAATAGGCAAAGCTGATTTTCCTTTAACGTTTTTTGATGGAAAAATTGATGCGAGTGAAATTGAGATTCAGAAACTACCAACTATTAAAGAGCTTCAAGACGAAGTTGAAACAAAAAAGAAGGAATTAGCTGAAAAGAAAATACAGCTGGATGCTATCAAGAATCAAAACACTTTGCAAAGCAGCATTAGTGCACTCAAGAAATCTATTAATGAGACAAACGTTTTGATTGATAAGGTTAGAAAGAAACCAACATCACTTCTAACAAAAGAGGAAAATGAGACCTTAATAAATATTACTCTTAAAAAACATGTTTCAGAAACCCAAACAAAAATTGCACACAAGGATTCTGAAATACGGAGTGAAAAAGATGCATTAGATTTAAGGAAGAGAGAAAGAAAACAATACGAAGATGATTTGAGCAAATACAAAAAGCAATATCAAAACTTACAAGACAGACAGGATATTTACGAGATAGAAGAGGTTTTAGATGAACCATTTGAAAAACTCTATGATAAGTTTTTCAAGACTTATCAGACCTTTGCTGGCATTGGGGGGACAAGAGAAAGAAGAAAAGACCTAAAAGATGCGATCAATCAAAAGCTAAAAAAGGACATTCAAGATATCAAACAGTTTATTAGAGAAGTTGAGGAAGAAATATCCAATATTCCTCAGACAGATAAAGTGATAAGTAATTTACTTGACACACTTTCTTATGAAATTGGAAGCCCAACGTTTTCTTTTCTAACTGCTTTCAATGACTTCAAGACTTTTGTTTACAAAAGCTACAATACCAAGTTGGCCGAGTATCCAGTCTCAATTATTCAAAGCGTAAAAGTAAAGATTTACGAAGCGGAAGAATTGATAAAAGACCTGGACAAAATTTCAAAATTAAAGTTTTCAAGTGGATTCGATTTTGATAACACTTATAGTGAAAGTAAGAAGGCGCTTGAAAGGCAACTTGCCGAAAGCAAAGGAAAGCCAATTGACATTTACGACTTGTTCACTATCAAAGTTGAGATAACAAAAGTAACGGGGCAGTCAGAGGAAATAGATTTATCAAAGCAAGTTCAATCAAGAGGAACAAATATTGTATTGAAACTTTACCTTTTCTTAAACATCTTGAAGGATTTAGTTCAATCGTCAAGTGAAAACAAGGTTGTAATCTACGTAGACGAATTAGATGCAATTGGACAGAAAAATGTAAAGCACTTAATTCAATTCTGCAAAGACAACAACTTTATGCCAATTTTTGCGGCACCGAGAAAAGTTGAAGGCATTCAGAAATACTATATGATTAAGGAGCCGGTTAATAAAAGTAAAAATCAAAAGCCAAAAATAACTTTTGGTGAATTGCAGTCATTCCCAGTTGTTTATAGAAATGCAGAATAAAACATTCAGGAATTTTGTCAAGAAAATACTAAACGAGGGCAAAATAAGCGCTTCGCAGGTAGGCAATTCTATTAAGCGCACAAGTGATTTCACCACGTTGCTAAATGGTGGTTTCATTGAACATATGCCAACAAAGACCGGGGGAGGAAATTATTTCACAAAAAATAAAGAGGCTTTAGAGAAATATTTTGCCGACAAGTTTCCGGATGAAGTCATAGGTACTTTTACAGCAATTGGAAACGTCAATTCATTGCGGAATACAAAGGCAGGTAAAAGGGAAAGCCAAAATGTTATTCTGATTAGGGGACAAGAAACAGTTGTACTTAATGGCATTGAAACGGATTTAAAAAAATACACCGACACGTATGGGATCTTTTCGGCAACTCTTAAATCTTTAGAGGCAACCAAAGTTTGTTTTGTGGAGAATTTAGATTCCTTTTTGTTGGCGGAACAAGTAATCAATGATGGATTCACATTTATTCACACATATGGTGGAATAGGCAAATCGGTAGTTAGTAAAACAAAAGCGAAGGAACTCTTAGTTTTTCCCGACTATGATTTCCAGGGACTACATAATTACTTGCTCGTTAAAAGTGTCTTTGTAAATACTCAATTATTCGTTCCTGATAACTATGAGACGCTTTTCGAGACTAAGTCAAGAACAATCAAGACTAAACAAGGCAGGGAGCAGCAGCCAAGTAAACAAGTTTTGGAATGCGAGGAAGAAATTGTTGTGAAAATCAGAACTGATATTTTCAAGCATAAAAGATTTGTGGAACAACAAGCAGTATTCAAATGAGCAACATAAATCTTTCAGGAAAAGACATTCTTAATTTTTTGCTGAGACATTATGAGTTTGTTCAATTGGCATTCAATTCCAGTAAACCTGATTTTATTATTGATTCTGACAAGTTTCAGCATCTTATTAACGAATACAACACAAGTAGCGAAAGTAAGATTTCAATATCACGAATTACTGCTGATCTAAAATTTTGCAGACAACTTTCAACGGGAGAGTACAAGTTAAATGGAAACTATACAACCTTTTTAGAGTTCATCTTTGATGACTTTATTTTGGACCTGCCTGAAACTTTAAAAAACAGGTATCAAGCCATTTTCAATCACTTTACCAACTTACAGGTAGAATCTCATGCCCCCAAAATCGTATTGCTTATACAGGAAATCATAAAAGAAGTTGAGAATTTCCTAAATGATATTGGAAGGCAGACAGTCCGACTTTTAAGGGATACAGAATCATTGAAGGTAAATGCGGAAAATCACTCTGATTTTACGTTAAGAATTCAAAAAGCAAACTATTGGATTGACGAATATATCATTCCGCTAAACGCTATTCTTGATAAAGATCATCCAAACTCAGTAGTAAATGCAATTATTCAGGTTCAACGCTATTCAAGCGAGAAACGAATATTAGCAGATACTTACGAATTAAGAAGAGAGTTTGAAAAGCTTTACGCATGCGTTATAAATGCGAAAACAGAATTAGACGAAACGCTTCGGATGCTTACGAGAGATTTACTACCATTGTTAGATAGAATTAAAACGGACTCAATTATTCTTAGTGGCTTTTACCATTTTGTAGAGAATATTGACCAACCAGAAAACTATATTATCCCATTGCCTAACTTGTTGCGGAGGACAAAAGGAAATGTTCTTTCAAAGACATTTAGCAGCGAGGCAGAATTTTATATTGACCAATTCAATTATCAAACGCCTGAAATATTATATGAAGAGGAAACTGAAGAAATAGAATGGTTGCCAGACGCAAGTCATTTTAAAGAACAGTTGTTAAAAGAGAAAGAGGTTGCCAATTTTTATCAATGGTGCTTTGATTCATTGAAGAAGCATACTGACAATATAACCCTTGCCAAATATTTTACTGTTTCCAATCTAATTTTAGAAGAAGATTTAGTAGTCGAGTATAAAGACGACACACGATTTGAAATTCATCTTTCCGATGCAATTTTGAAAATGCCTAAAGTCAAAATTTATGAAAAGCTATCCGAGTGAACACAAAGAAATAGTAAGTAGTCTTTTAGACGGTAGATTCATAATTTACCCCCATCCGATGTTTTCAGTTATTCAAACACAGGAAGACGAGTACAAAGAGTTTTTCAAAGAGTCTTATGGCTTTGAGTTAAACATTGAGTCTGAGTTCACCTATCTATCATCAAATGAGGTAACCGAAAAGCGGACAAGGGATTTTACTTTATTCCTTGCGATACTTTGCAGAGAGTTAGACTATAGCGGAAAAAATTTTAGAGACTCTATTGAATTAGCAACCTTTGACATTTCAGACACGGAGCAACTTTTAAAACAATCTTCGAAGTGGGAGATTTTGGAAAAGACCTCCGTTGCGCAATTTGATTCATTCATTGATACTTGGCACAAAAAGAACGTTTTAAAACGGACAGGTAATCAGTTCAAATTTACCAAGGCGGTAAAACTTTTTTTTGAATTTGCTGTGAACGTTGCAAATGCAAAACTTAAGGAACAACAAGCAATTTGAATTCGCACCCACTGGACCCCAGGTGGCCTCTACCCTTGTAACCCTATTGAATTTTAAGCGATAATTACTGTGAGCATTTTCTAGCGCTTGACCAATTTCTGTGTATTGAGCTTGTTTTTTATAAACTCCTTGAAGGTGTCAGTATTTAGAATTTCAATTTCATCAGCGAGACCAAGAACAAAGCGTCCAATTCCCTCAAAATGAGATACCGGGCCATGAAATTGATAAACTTCCTCTCGTTTTTCGGTATAAGGAATTGATAGTGGGTAGTCTTCCCTTAGAAGCAAATGGGCCCGCAGACTCATACGAAGAGTGACCCAGACATTGGCGTCTCCAACGAAGCCAAAAATATCTGCCGGATTGGCCTTATGAAGTGACTCGTACTTAAAAGTCTCCTTCATCTCAATAATGTTCCCAATCCGGTCTAATTTAAATTGCTTGCATTTTTTGTCTTGAGTATCTAATGCCGTAATGGTTTGATAATTATCTCCAAATTGAATTGGCTCAATGAGTCGATCTCGAATCTCACCACTGTTTGCCGAGTGATAATTCTTAAGTACTAATTGAGACCTATTTTTCATTGCTGTAGCGAGTTGTTCAATCAGACTTCCAAGTCTTACTTTTAGGAAAAGTCTAGGTACGCTGTCAAGTTCGGAATTAAAGGAGAGCTTTTTCAAAAGAGCACCTTTAAGCGGGTTTCCCTCAACCTCTGTTTGAATCAGTTTCTTTATAAGCTTCATTTCTTCAATTGTAAATTGAGAACTCCCGGGTTCATTTTCGGAAGTTGCAATGAAGTACCTGTCTTTGAAATCTTGTTCAACTATAAAATTCACAGCGGTGAAAAGCTTTAAATAGCGATAAATAGTTCGCTCACTCATATCAACTTTTCTTGCTAAGTCGTTAATTGTCCAATGTCCTGATTTTAATGCGGAGATTATTTCAAGCAATCGCAACAGCTTTGCCTGTGGGATAGCTGATTCCTCTTTTTTTTTCTTTGTTTTCGTCTTTTTCTTCGCAGCTTTCATCTTACCGAATATTTGATGAATACTTAAGTCCCTCGTACAACATTACCATAGCCATGGTATCTAATTCACAATATCTAAATAAAGCATCTCTTATACGAGATCGTTGAGCAAGTGGAACTTCTGAAAATTGTAGCATATTAAATGCCATCATTGCCGTTGCTCCGTCTGCTAAACCTTCCATATCCTCTACGAGTTTGTCAAGTTCTTCACGTGGATAATCTTCAAAGACTTGCTCCAGAGTTTTATAAGGGTCATTTCCGCACTCTGGTGTTATCCAGATTTTGCTTTCATAATTCTTACTGGGTATTTCCAGTGCACGACCATAAATCGCCTTTGAGTATTTTTCTTTAATAGGCTCGAAGTCATGCATGATGGCGGGTAATATTTGTTTCAGAGAGTTTGATCCTTTAGCATGAGGTGAATAGTAGCAACGAATCACCACCTCATAGAGATCGATCATGTTCCTTGGCCCTGAATAACTTTTCTTTTCCTTGCCAATGCCTTCAGTCCATTGGGTGATGGAGTCAATAAAGTCGACCAGATCATCCCTATCGTGAATTTCGCCCTTCGGCATTTTAGATAATTGCCTATGAATTAATCTCAAGTACGTATTCTCATGATTGTGATAGCGAAAAATTGTGCCAGCGTCTTGTCCTAATTCAAGTTTAAGATTTCGAACAAAGTCAAAGTTTGGAAATACCCCTGGCTCGAAAGATAGGTATTGACCTTGATGAGCAATCTTGCCCCTGTCATCAACAACATGATGACTGTATTGGAATGCAATACCTTCATATGGCTTTCTGCCCCGATACCAAGGCAACGGCATCATTGAAGTTTCAAAATCGATAAAATGAAGAGGGAATTTCCATTCAGCCATTCTTCGCTTTAACTCCTCTTTTTCTACGTGCGGAGTAGTTTCACTATTCTTCGTTTTGATGATTTGTATTTCTCTTCGATCATTATTGCCAAGGCCGTTCATGCCTTGCTCACCTTTGGAGTCAAAGTCTAAGCGATCAGCATTTTTTAATAGATACTTATTGAGATCAATTAGCTTTTGCACCGGACCTTTACCACCTCCCGAATTTCCTCCCCAAAGTTCAAGCACTAATGCTTGACTAAATTCGGCCTCTTTAACCCAACCGTTGCCAACCCAACATTCCTTAATGCCAGACTTTCGAGTATCCTGTTCGGGCGTAACATAAAACTCACAACCCTTGCACTTGGAGCCAGGAGGCGTTATAATTTTTTTATCCCTCAAATACTGATCGCTAACGAAATGAATATACTGTTCAAATGAATGGGGATCAGTAAGATCTGTTTCTACGGGATTGGTGTAAATCCAATCACAAACTTCATCCATTGATACGTTGGTAAGCAACTGACCACCCAAATCTGCCCTTGTAATCCCTGGGGTAATCTCAACTTCTGTTTTTCCTGACTCATTCTTAAAAACCTTAAAATGACGGGCAAGACCTGGCACGTCCGTTATCACGTCCTTATTCACTAAGGTGAGAAAAGCCTTTACTTTTAGACCAGTCGACTTTTCTATTACCCATTTCTGAAATGCAACGTCATATAAATAATCACGCCACTCTGCAGTCGGTGAACCATTCGCTTTCGTAAATTTTTCATTCTGGTCGTAAGATTTTGCCTTTACCTCGTACAACTCGATGGTGTCTTCTTTCTTCACCACAATATCAGCGCGAATGAAACAATTCTCGAAAAGGAATGCGGCTTCGGCCACTACCACAGTACCCGATTGTTGTAGCCTTGCCTGCGTATCTTTCAATGCAACTTCATACTCAAAAGCTTCGGCCGTTACAGTTATCTGTTCTTTTACTGGATCATCGCAGAAATAAAATTTGGCGAGTTCTCCAATCTGATTTCCGCCCTTTGCTAATTCAATGAGAAATAGGTCTAATTTATTCTGATCCGGGTACTTTTCCTTCTTTGTATAAAAGAGCTTTGTGGGGCATTCCAAGGAAAGTTTAAAGCGGGACTTCGTCAGATATCGACTCATAATCAACTATAGCAGAGTAAGTTAATCCAATTTTTAGGAGTTATAATAAAACCGTGCTGGTTTTCAGAAGGGGTTCCAAGTTTTTAATTATTGACAACTTCTGTCAAACGCCCCTTTTTGAGGCCCAAAAAGGAGGAATAAAAGTCAAAAACTGGTTGAAGGTATCGCCAAAAAACCCGCTTTCTGATATAAAATTCAACCCAACCTCTCTTTCCTATTTGTAATTGCAAATCATTATTGTCACAGGCTGTCAATGCCCTGGGATAGTTTTGCGTAACGTAAGAGAACTAAAACAAAATTGTCACATGGAAGCCTATATCAATCTTGCTCGATTTTTTGAGAACTTAAAATCCATGACTTTCTGGAAACGATTAATCTCGTGGACCTCATTTTTGACATTGGGTTATGAAGCATATCAAGAATTTCGAAAACTTTTAGAATTAACCCAAGAGGGTAAAATTCAAAATGATTCGCTTCAACATCAGGTTCAACTTCAACGAGCGGAAGTCGATTCATTGAATAAGCAAATTCAGGATTTTAGGAATGCTCAATTAAAATTCGAGAGTCGCGATCAGGCTCAGCAGACGGAAATTAAACGCTTTGAATCAGAAAGCCGATCCACTCAAAATAAATTAATGGAACTGGAGCAGGCCGAGACACATCGCTTGCGTGAGTACGATGGTCGTATCCAGCGCATGGAAGAAATGAAGGAAAGCTTCGTAAAGGAAAAACAACGCCTAGCCGATGAACGATTGCGAGAAGCAGAACTGAGAATGTCTAAAATGAAGGAAACCTGGATTCTTCACGAAGACAACGTAAGAAAAAAAATGAAAGCCATCTGCCAGAAGGAGACAATTGAATATGTGGATCAAGTTCCCTTCAAAGGACGGCCAGATAATACCATTAGCATATGTGACGAGTACGTGATATTCGATGCGAAAAGTCCTGCAAATGATGATTTAAGTAATTTTTTCAGTTATCTGAAAAACCAAGCTGAAGCTGCAAAAAAATATATCGGTCAGGAGAAAGTGCGAAAGGATATTTACCTGGTCGTGCCATCCAATACTGTGGAAGTGATCAAGCAATTCTCATTTAACATGGGTAGTTATAACGCCTATGTAATCACCTTGGACGCATTGGAACCAGTTCTCCTTAGTCTAAAGAAAATTGAGGAGTATGAGTTCGCTGAACAGTTGAGTCCAGAAGATAGAGAGTCCATTTGTCGTGTGATTGGTAGTTTACTCTACGCATCGAAGCGAAAAATTCAAGTTGATCAATTTTTCAATATGAGATTGTTGGAGGTTATTTCTCATGTCCGTCAGAATTTGCCAGATGCATTGGCTCATGAAGTTACGGCTTACGAAAAGGCCGAGATAATGAACCCACCAGTTGATAAAAGAGCGAAGGAGATTTCATTAGCAACACTTCGCGACAACGAGGAATTAGTGGGGGCTCAAGCAGCGCTATATGATATTCCGAAAGCAAGGATGGTAGAACTCGTTTAATACCGAAAAGATTACATACACAATAAACACCTTAAAAAAATGAAAGAAGAAAAAGAGCACGGAGGAAACGATAACTTAGTGTCGCTCACCTTCATTGTAAATGGAAAGGAAGTGACCATTGAAAAGGTCAATATTCATCAGCCCTTAAAAGTAGCTGTGATGAAGGCCTTGGAAGAAACTGGCAATACGGGAAGAGAACTCTCAGATTGGCTTGTTAAGTGGAATGATCAGGATTTGAACATTTCAATGAAAGTTGAAGAATTTCATTTCCCTGCTGACGCCAAAATATTTGTTAGCCTAAAGTCAGGCAAGGGTGGTGAACGACATTAAACAAGTTGTTCAACCTGAGGTGAGTAAGTCCAAATTTGCGACTGAGGTCAATGAATTTCGGCAACTTGAAGACGAATGGAGAAAAAAGGGAATTATCTGCTTAAAGATAGAATACCCCAAAATCCAACTAGCATTTGCTGCTCATCAATTAAGACCTGCGCCCATTGTTTTTGCTGTGTCTTTGGATTTCACGAATTATGATCTTGAGCCTCCTTCAATAAAATTCATCGACCCTCTAACTGGTAATCTCATTACTACAAGGGAAATGCATGTTAATTTTTATCAAGTAACCAATGGAGTTCCCCAAGGTTTTGCAATACCTGGAATGCCTCAATTGCAGCTTAGGCAGCAGCAACAAATTCTGATGGGGGCACCAAATGATCAACCATTTTTATGTATTCCGGGTGTGCGAGAGTACCATGAGCATCCCGCTCACACTGGTGATTCATGGTTTTTACATAGAACTCAAGGTGAAGGCAAACTCGGCTTTTTGATTGATCAACTCTATAATCATTCAATTCCATTTGTGAGAAGTTATAGTGTCAATTTTAATGTAGGCATTAATCAACAAGTCTGATGATCGGTTTTCTCGATATAAAAAAACTAGTCATGCCCTTTCATTGTATTGAAGCGGCATATACCCACATGAGAAAGGCAGGGAAGCATCGAGTTGAAGGAGTTGCCTTGTTCGCTGGAAAAGAGTCTAATGATATTTTTGAAATCGAAACGACAATCATTCCTAAGCAGCAAGCCATGCGCTTAGAGTCTGGTCTATTATACGCGGTTGACAGTGATGAATTACATAGGATAAATGTATGGCTATATGAAAACAAGATGAGCCTAATAGCTCAAATTCATAGCCATCCTACAGAAGCATATCACTCGGATACTGATGACGCTTTTCCGATAGTAGCAACAGTTGGTGGTCTATCCATTGTTGTTCCAGATTTTGCAAGTGGCCCGATTGAAATTGATTCGTGGGCTGTATATCGTTTATCCACAAAATCAATCTGGATGGAGCTAAGTGAAAATGAGAAGATAACTCTAATTGATTTAAAATAGGAATGGCTTTAGCAGAATATTTTTCGAAAGATTTACTCGCTATTTCACAAGCTCTGAAACAAGGCACAAGTGAACAGTTTGAAACTATTCTGAATCAAACGATAGTCGGGATAGCCTTTGATGATTCTGTTGAAAAGACCGAGGGGAAAGCCATTTTAGATTTGACAGTTCGATTACTAAGCAGATTATATCCAAAGTTGAAGATCACTGACCTTACAACAAATGGGTCTAGTCTGAATGTTACAGATTTATGCAAATCAATCAACTCTAAAATTGAATTGGTAAATGACGAGCCAACAGTCATTATTGCAATTGGGGCAACCTCCTTGTCAAATAAAATCGTTAATGGCCGACCGGTCTTTTATGTTGGATCAGATGGTTGGATAGCAAGATTCTCAACCAAAGATGCAGTCGGAAGTGGAGACAGCTCAAATCCTTTTGGTGCAGGTGTAGCTGCGTGCGTAGGGGTAGCTAATGTTTTCAGGTATGTATTCCGGGATTTCATTAACGATGTGCAGTTTGATGATGAGTTTTCCTTTTCTGTTATCAGCCACCAATTTGAAAACACGGAAAATTATTCTGGTAACGAAAGTATAGATCTTGGTGATTTCACTTTGGTGGGATTTGGTGCAATTGGAAACGGTGTTATTTGGGCTCTCTCAAATATGCCATTAGTCAAGGGCAAATTAACAATAGTCGAACCTGAGAACGTTGACATAACCAACCTCCAGCGATATGTACTAGCTGGAGAACGGCACAGTGAAAAACCAAAGATTCAAATTGCAAAGGAGTATTTAGTTTCTTCAGGGATAGAATTAAACCCCATTCAAAGCAGTTGGGCAGATTATCTGAATAGTAGCAATGACTGGTTAGAAAAGTGTGTTTTGGTAGCTATCGATAATATCAAGGATAGAGTAGCCATCCAAAGTTCTTTGCCTAAAGAAATAATCAACAGCTATACTGAAAATAATTTGATAGGCATCGCTCGACATAAGAATTTCGGCAAAGAAGCCTGCCTTATGTGTACCTATATGCCGCATGAGCAAAGAAGAAGTTATTCGCAGGAAGTCTCTGACAATTTAGGGTTGCCTCATATGGAGGATAAAATAAGAAATTACCTGCATTACAATTTAACCGCTGATGACCAACTAATTAAATGGGTGGCAGAGGCAAATACTATTGCATTTTCAGAATTAGAAAAGTTCAAAGGTATTTCAGTATCCGACTTTTATTCCAAAGTGGTTTGTGGTGGTGTCCTAATGGAGTTGAAAAAAGATGGCGTCAATAACGAGACCGTGGAAGCTCCTCTTGCTTTTCAATCAGCCCTAGCAGGAATCCTTCTGCTTGCGGAGAAGGTAATAGATATTGGAAATTTGAGACACAAGAAGCTTCCAACAATAACGCATTTTCATCCGCTGTTTCCACTAAAGCCCGGAACTAATCCCTATTCACATTCCTTCTCGAAGGATTCCACTGGCAGGTGTATTTGCAGTGATAGGGATTTCTTAGATGCATACTCCAATAAATGGATACAGCCCCTTATTGCCTAATAGCAAAACGCAGATAATCTAAGTTATATTGTTTTTAAGTGCTAATGGATCTTTATAGGTTATCGCCAGATGCATCGAACAATACCAAAGAGGCCGGATGATTTGTCTTTATGCGGAACGACCTCTTTGATATAGTTCTGTAAACCCAATCTAAACTAACTTAATGTTAGGCAAAGCACTTGCCGAAAGTGCGATGTGTTTTTTATTTATATATATGGCATCTCACTTTTTGACAAAAGCTTTACCAAAGAGAACTAAATATAGAATTTTTGATTTGGAGACTTAGTTGAAGACCATTTCACCGGCAAGCCAAAGGTAGGCCCGTTGCAAAACCTTTGTCAAGGGCAAGGCACGTGTCAATCGTTGTTTTATTTTTTTTAAGGAATTGACACCCTTGACAAAGGTTTTGCAACGAGCACAATTGGCGGCTTGTCGGGAAAAAATGGTTAGGTGTGATCTTTCTTTTTAATTGACCTTAGCGCCAATAAAAGTTGTCAGGGCGTGTCTATATCGTCAAAAATACTTCGCTCAGTCTCAGGAGTAATTGATGAGAAGTTATCTGCTAATTTCTCCCTATCAGTTACATTATCGTCAGCGGTATTTTCCTCAACCCATTCCTTGAGCTTGGAAATCCACTTGCGGGTTTCGTTAACGATTGAGTTATCGGATTCAAATTCTGTTTCAATGGTCTCAAGATTTTCCAACAAAGATTGCATATGATAATCGGCATCATCGCCCGAGTTGAAACTTGCCTGTCGGTCTGCACACAAATAATCAAGATTAGGAATCAATTTTTCCTTTACTTTTTCTCGTAAATCATTAAGCTCGTCAACCTTGAAGATTGCTTTAATCTTTTCCGATCTAAGCGCATACAGGTCCTCACCGGTTATCGCATATTTCGAAACAGTTTCAATGAATCTAGCCCTATACTCCTCCGGCAGGAGTTTGTATTCAAAAATTTTGCACGCTAGATTGACCTCGGACACTGAATCGAGCATAAGACCAGGGCGTGCAACCTGATCGAGAATTTCGGGATTCTCCTCTATATACTTAAGTAAGAATTCCTTGGAGCACCGAAATGATAAGAACTCGTGAAGTTGCCTCTTTGCACCCCACTTGGATAAAAAGGCAGCCTTGTAATTCTTAGTGGACGTGAAGGTGCTAAGGCGAAACAGTATGAGAGAAAAGTAAGCTTCGGAAATGACAATAGCTTTTTTGATACCCATTTTGCCACATGTTACTTGCTCGAGGAGTTTTTCAACAGGATTTCCACGCAAGTATATTTCAATTAACTCCGGGCTTTGGGTTACAAAACTTGAAAACGCGTCACCAACTGTTGGGTGCTTGAATCTCCAATAGGAATACTTGTCAGTTTGGAACTGTACCAGATTTCCATTCATTGTCTCTAACGCTCGGGTACATCCTCCCAAAGAAGCCTCCATTCGTTTGATTGCGACTTCCTCTTCAGGCTTAAGATTAAGTGGACTACTAAGCCGATCTCCATTCATGAAAATGAGTGCGAGAGCTGCTTGACTTTCTTTATCTAAGCCTTTTATTACGTCAATAAGAAAGCTTTCTTGCTTATCCACAAAATCTTTCAAATGCCACTCGCTTAGGTAAATGTTTTTCGTAAAGAAATGAGATCCAAGGCGTCTTGCTGTTTCTGGAATAAATCGAGGCAAACGTGAGATTGATTCCAAAAAAGGCTTAACTGCGCTACGAAAATTAACTGGCTGTGAGCCTAGTTTAATGTGATTATACAACATTTGTTTTTTTTCAGCTAACGTTAAGTTGTGAACATCAATTACAACTTGGCTTTCTTGTAATAAGGGAAATGCAGTCTCTTTTAAATCGTAACGCGCTGCATTGTAAATGTAATCGCGTGACGTCATTACTATTCGAGCGCCTTTGTTCAACATTGCTCTAATTTGGATCATATGGTGATTCCACTGGTGAACAAGCGTCCTCTCATACTGAGTAACTCCGAACGCGTCATCGATCCAAAAGAATTGGTTTGGGTCATCTGGATTCCAATGATCAATTACTCTCTCCGCAGTATCCAATTTCATTGTTAAAGCCTGCCATTGATCCAAAGCACCCATCGCGAGAAGTGAGGCTATCGTAGTTTTCCCAGCTGCAGGCTCACCGACTAACAGAACAAAGCTGTGCCGATCAAGTGCTTTAGCTGCTTTCTGATAAGCTGATGTAATTACAACTTTTGCCAAGTCGTCTTTTAAGGATTCTAATAGTGTTCTTCCTTGAGCATAAACTCGCTCGTCCAAGATCTGACTCAAATCTCCTAATCCATAAACGCGCGGCACAAGTCTTCGCAATCGCTTATTGTCGCGAATATTTTGAAAAAGCCAGTTTGAGCCGAAGACTAAAACATGAGCGATTCCCACGCTCTTAAATTTCTTTACAATTTTTTCTTCGATGGGACCCGAAACGCCAGAGTTTGTAATCAAGATATAGATGTCACAAAGTCCGCGTTTTGAAAGCCCTTCAGCCTTGGAAACCTCATCCGCGATGTCTGAAAATTTTAATCTAGCGGAGGGTTGACTGGAGAACTTGCATTGAAAGACAAAATTTCCTTCCAAGAGTTGATTGCTTTCTGATTTCCATTTTCCGGTGAAGCAGCCATCGCGGCCACCGTCTCGCGAATCTAGAAAGGAGACTACAGTCTGACCAAAGATTTCTCTTGCTACAGTCAAGCATAATTCTTGAAAGCCATACCAACCAAGGCGATGCAAATCGTACATTTTTCAATTACGTTTTAATTTATCTCATTAATCATTGGTACTAATTTAGGCTTATGCCGGAATATGCTTGCTAGGAACTACGGCATAAACGGTTTCCCCCTTCCAGTCGTGGCCTCCTTCCAGGAACCCCCATTTATTCCGTTCCTCCTTGCGCAAATTCCGTCCTAAGCCTGCCTGTGCACCATAATTAATTCAAAAGATTATGGAAAACACAAATGCAAAAAGTCTGTTGGAAGTTGCTGAAATCTATCTCACCTACAAGTCGAACGTCAAACCTTCGCTACGACCCAAGGTAAACGCATCAAGAGATGCTTACGAAATCCTGTTGAAAAATTGGGACAGTGCAAAGATCGAGTTGTGTGAACAATTCAAAGTGTTATTACTAAATAGAGCAAACAAGGCATTAGGGATTTTTGAAGTGTCCTCCGGGAGTGCTAGCGGAACTGTAGCTGATCCGAAAATGATTTTTGCTTCAGCGTTAAAAGCCAACGCTTGCGGATTGATAGTCGCTCACAATCACCCATCCGGAAACTTGAAACCAAGTCAGCAAGACATTGAACTGACGAAGAAGTTAAGAGAAGGGGGCAGATATTTGGAAATCCAATTGCTCGATCACCTGATAGTTACCACAGAGGGTTACTATTCGTTCGCGGATGAAGGGTTGCTGTAGCCCTTAGCGAGGAAATTGACTCAATAGATTTTGAAGTCTTTTGGGTCATTTTCTTCAACCAATTCACTCTAATTTTCTTATCTTTATTCAAAGAATTCGTTCTTTAAATAGTTGCAAATCATATCAAATTGCTCGGTGACCAACTCGGTTACCTAATGATTTCGATTGTTGCTTAAAATTGATTATCAGCGATTTAGAAATAAGGTTCTGTTCCCAGCGGGATCACTGAAAGCCTTGAATTCGAATAGATTTCAGGGCTTTTTTGTTTTACAGTTGAGTTGAAGAACGAGTTGAACGAATCATAATTCTAAATGTGCGAATTTACTTTTGATTCAACTGAAATTATTTGAGAATAAATTCAATTGGCATGAATCAACTTTTCCCAACAGTTTTTAGAGACGATTCGGTCCTTTTATCGCATTTTGAAATTGACGGAGGAATTTCCCATTCTGAACGAGATCGATTTTATTTTTTTTCGAAGAAATTTTCCGAAAGAGTTATTCTCGGGATGATCTGGTTAGTTACTCGGTCCAATGCGATTTAGATTTAAATTCAAATGACTTATATGTATTGGTGTAACGGTGTTTTAGCATCTACAGCGGTAGGGGTTTTAACACGCTTGATTACTGGTTGGACCAAATCCTCGAGCAGAAGAACTTATCTTTCATACAATGGAAATGCAAATACCGTTAAATCTCATACAAGAGAGGAGTTTCCTTTACACTCTAGTTGTGATCATTTTGACTTGAATGATGGGGACCTGTGAAGTGGAAAAAATTGAAATTGCTGATTTGTAGGGGGCTGAAGCTAATACTTTACCTTTAGAAGAGTTGAGAAAGCGATTGATATATAATTATTTTTCTTTAACCAGCACACCTCTTAATTTCATGCCTTCATTATCTCCTATAAAAGGTGATAATGGTTCCCCATTAACCCATAAGATTCCCTTTGCCCATTTACTACCAACTATGTATACATCATTTTTGAATACGCAAATTTGATTTGCAGAAGAATTATCACTGCTAATAATTTTCAATGATCCATTTTTCCAATACTTGGCACTAAAAGTTCCTTGGAAACCGTCATCACCAGCTATATAGATATCGTTCCCAGAAATAGAGATTGATTTAGCTGAAGCGTAGCCTCTCCCATCTGTAAGAGCAACACTTATTCCATTCTTCCAATACCGTGCAGTCTGGTGGCCGACCAAACCACCATAACTGTGCGCTAAACAATCATCACAGCTTTGGCCAACAATGTAAATATCATGGTTCAATACAGCTATTTTTAATAGGTTAGCATATGCCTCTGGTAGCTTATTTATAACTCCGTTCTTCCAATAAGCAGGAGTATGCCAGGGTTCATATGAAAAATTGGCATTAGGCCATACATATCCCGCTATATAAACATCTTCGTTAGTTACAGTTATGCCATAACCTCGACTGAATTCTGTTATGCCATCGGTTAGATAAATAATTTCGCCATTTTTCCAATACGCACATTTTTTGTTTTGGCTTCCAACAATGTAGATGTCTAATCCTGATGAAATTATCTCATTAAGAAATGTAGAGTTTATTGACGAGTAGGAAGGGTCTCCATCATAACCATTACCAAGAACTTGCGAAGTTCCATTTTTCCAATACATTGCTTTACCGCCACCGTAGCCAATAAGGTGAATCTCATTATTCAAAACTGCCATAGATACCACGATTTCACCATCGGCTAAAGAAGTGCTCACTCCATTTTTCCAATAAGTAGCAATCCCACCTAAACTTCCATAGACATAGACATCAACATTTTGGTTATTGATAACCGTAGTGTCAGTTTTACTTGGTTCGCCTGTATCACAACAAGTGAGTACAGATGCCAGTATGAAGAGTATTAGCCTAGATTTTAAATTCATATCTAAGAAATTGTCTTTTTTAAAGATATGTAGAATTTAAAAAAAAATATATAGAGCATTTAGAGACTGAAGTCTAATGTTTGCGTTGATTTTATAAAAGTTAATGAAAAATTTTGATTTCCTTCACCTGAAATCAATTGTATTGACTTGCCTGAAAATTATTTGTTAGAAAATACGTCTGGATTTTTTCTAGTACCTACACCTAAAAAGAACCTACAAAAGCTGACAGGAATTGAACCCTTTCATGCGCCTTTTCTTGCTTCAAAAACAGCGAGTTTATTTTTACTAATACTTTGCTCACGGTATGAGCATGCGATAATAAACCCGAACAGAATGTCTTAATTATTAAAAGTTGATTTTTAGCACTATTGTAACACCAGAATTGATATGAATGCGAATCGAATGCGATGCTTTTAAACTAAAGCGTTTAATGCGGGCGAGCTAGAGTGCTATATGATACTTATTTGCTACTGATCTCCATGTTCCAGCGGGATCACAACAAAGCCTCAGATTGAAAAATCTGGGGCTTTTTTTACATAATCATTCAAGAAATAAAATCGCTGCCGTAATTCCGGTGTAACATTCTCCGAAGCTAATTAGAAGAATTGTTACAGTACTTCGAATTATTTTTGATCGGCTATAGTGGGCTTGCCTCTTAAATAGGCCAATGAAATAAGAAATTCATCAGCTTCGTAAACTGTTTTCTTAAAGTTGCTTTCACTTCTGTTTAAATTAAAGAATCCGTGTTTTGCTCCTTTATAAATGTTGAGCTCGCATCGGTTACCGAATTTTAGGGCTTCAGTTTTAAATTGTTGAACAGATGAAACGGGCACTACCTCGTCTGCATCGCCATGAAAAATAATGGCAGGAGGCAACCCCGACTTCATGTTTTGTAAGGGCGACAATTGATGAGTGTTCTTACCAATTTTTTTGAGGGGCTCTGACATTTGTAATAAATCCAATGCAGGATTGAATAAAATCAACGCACCAGGAACTGCACTGACAGTTGTATTATCATTTGTATCATTGATGTCGTCAATCATGCATGTTGCTGCAGCCAGATGTCCACCTGCAGACCCACCCGATGCCACTATTTTGTTTTCATCAATCTGGAAAGTTTTTGAATTTGCACGAATATACCGAATAGCAGACTTGGCGTCCATGATGGCTTCTTTGATATACGTGCCATGCTTACTCGCAATTCTGTATTCTGCCAGAAAGCATACCATGCCGCGCTTCGCGAAATAGTTAGCCTGAGGTTCAAATTGTTTGATGGACCCTTCTTTCCAACCACCACCGAAAAAGAAAACCATAGCCGGAAATGGTTTGGATTGATTTACGGATGGAGGGTAAATCACTTTCATGATGAGGGTAACACTATCTATTTTCTTATAAACAATGGTATCCACTTTACCAGGAGTGTCTTGCGCGCGCACTAGCTGGAGCACCATTAATATTAAAATAATACCGATCAAACTGCTTCTCATAATTACCTTTTGAACCTTCACTAAAAGTAGGAAGTATCTTCTCGATCCTATTGCGAATTTAGGTCAGATCGTATTGAGATGCGGTTTTGGTCATATTTTGAATCTATTTGATTCATTAGTAAACCTCCTAAAGTGCTGATCAGAATAGTTTTGGAATTGCATTTTATTCCCTAACACACTTCAAAACCATTTATCCATGAAATTAACAAAGCACACGGCCAATCCAATTTTCCGACCCAACCCAAATAATGATTGGGAATCTTTAGTTGTTTGTAATCCCGGTGTTTTCCTAGATGGCGATACTTTTTATATGCTTTACCGTGCCGCAGGGGATGATGCTGAACATGTCATTCGATTTGGTTTGGCTACCAGTAAAGATGGAGTCAATTTTAAAAGAGAATCGGACAAGCCCGTACTCGGCCCATCCATGGAAGGACCCGATAGCGGTTGTATTGAAGATGCGCGCATCATCAAATTCGATGATTATTATTATGTTACGTATGCCTTCAGACCTTTTGCGCCCGGTCAATACTGGAAATTCAGACACGATGAAGTATTGACACACAATCATGGAGATCATGCTCCCCATTTTATCAAAAGAAACATGGCGAACTCTGCACTTGCCATGACTAAAAATTTTAAGGAGTGGATGAAGCTTGGACGAATAACAGATTCCAATCTGGATGACCGAGATGTAATTCTTTTTCCGGAAAAAATAAATGGAAAGTATGCGATGTTGCACCGTCCCAAAGAATGGATTGGTGAAAAGTGGGGAGGACATAAATATCCTGCTATCTGGATTCGGTTTAGCGATGACTTATTGGTTTGGAATGAGCCCAGCACATTGTTACTCTCTGGAATTTTGAACACCTGGGAAGAAAAAGTTGGTGGCAGCACGCCTCCATTAAAAACGGATAAGGGATGGCTTGTGCTTTATCATGGTGTAGAATCTGGCGGACAAGGCTATTACCGCGTGGGAGCGTTGATGCTGGATTTAAATGATCCAACCAAAGTAATTGGTAAAACAAAAGACTGGATTATGGAGCCTGAGTTTGATTACGAAATTGAAGGCTACTATAAAGGATGTGTTTTTCCAACAGGGAATGTCATTAAAGGAGATACTTTATATGTATACTATGGTGGTGCCGATAAATATATTGGATTGGCCACTTGCAATGTGAATGAGTTAGTTGACTTCACTTTACGTCAGCCGCTATGAATCTCTTCAGCAATGGACCCGAGTGGGCAACAGGCCTTGCCTGGGTAGACATCATTATTATTCTCTTCTATTTTCTTTTTATTGTTTATCTGGGAATTAGATACAGCAAGAGTAAAGATACCGGCAGCTACTTTTTGGCAGGACGCGGAATGACATGGCCGGTAATTGGTTTTTCACTTTTTGCGGCTAGCATTTCCAGCTCAACATTGATCGGCCAGGCAGGAGATGCTTATGGCACGGGCATAGCCGTATTCAATTACAATTTGATTTCTGTAATTGTTATGGTTTTTTTCGCATGGTTTCTGTTGCCCTTTTATATCAAATCACAGATCTACACTATACCTGAATTTTTGGAAAGAAGATTCAGCGTTCACTCACGATATTACTTTTCTGCCATAACTATTCTTGTCAACATTTTCCTGGACGCTGCCGGATCATTGTATGCAGCTGCTATGGTGATGAAATTAGTTTTTCCAGAAGTTTCTATCATGGTGTTGGCGAGTGTTTTTGCAATAATTGTTGCAGCTTATACCATTCCGGGTGGCTTGTCTGCCGCTATCCGGGTAGATCTTATGCAAGGCATTTTTTTGCTGGTGGGTGCAATTATTCTTACCTATTATGCAGCAGTAAATGGTGGCGCTGATTACGTAAAAGAATTGCTTAGCAACGATGATTATTTGATAAAATTAGTTCGTCCGATGGATGACTCATCCGTTCCATGGCTGGGCATGATTGTAGGGATTCCTGTATTGGGTTTATTTTTCTGGGGTAACAACCAACAGTTGGTGCAGCGTGTGCTCACCGCGAAGTCTTTAGATGAAGGGAGAAAAGGAGTGTTGTTAGTGGGGTTGCTTACCTTGGTAACGCTCTTCGTCATCATTCTTCCGGGCACCATGTCCATTAAGCTTTTCCCGAATTTGCCGAAACCAGACATGGTGTATCCTAATATGATTTTGAATCTATTGCCGAATGCATTAATTGGATTTATGATGGCAGCAATGGTAGCAGCGTTGACTTCCTCTCTAAGTGGTTTGCTAAATTCAGTAGCAACTTTATTTACGATGGATTTTTATTTGAAGCTAAAACCCAATACTTCCGGCAAAAGTCAGGTACAGATGGGTCGTTTGGTATCACTAATTGTTTTAATAATCGCGGTGCTTTGGGCTCCTCAAATAGGCCAGCAATTTGGCTCACTCTTAAAGTATTATCAGGAGATGCTGTCGATCATGGCACCACCTATTGTGGCCGCTTTCTTATTGGGAATATTTTGGAAAAGGACTACCTGGCAAGGCGCATTTTATGGCCTGATGGCGGGAATACTATTTGGCATTGTCAATCTTGTGTTTAAAGTAAAAACAGGATCATCCATTTTCGGAGACATGCATTTTCTTTTAACGGTGCCTTTTTATTTGTTGTGGAGTTTAGTAGTAATGGTTGTGGTAAGCTACCTCACGTCTCCGCCTCCAAGCGAAAAGATAGAGGGTTACACCTTCTCGTTGAAAGAATTTAAGGAAGAAACTAATTCACTTAAAAGTGTGCCGTTTCTGAGTAACTATCGTGTTTGGTCATACGCACTGCTGTTCCTTTGTTTCCTTATTCTCTGGATGTTTAGGTAATGGAATAGCGGAATGGGTCGTGCAAATAGTGTATCAGTTGATTTTAGATTTTAAAATGAAGTTTGTCATATGATAAAAGTTATAGCGCAGGTTTTATTAGCAACATTAATTCTTGCGGGTTGCTCTGCAGCTCAGCAGACCGAAAAGCGTCCTAATTTTTTATTTGTTTTGGTGGATGATCAGCCTTTTGATGCACTGGGAGGGAATGGACGCTATCCCTTTCTGGAAACACCAAACATGGATCGGTTATCAAAAGAGGGTGCTTTGTTTAATAACTTCTTTTGCACACAGTCGATTTGCTCACCTTCACGAGCGTCTTTCTTAACCGGTACCTATCCGCATATGCATGGGGTGAATCAAAATAACCCGAAAGTAGATCCTGTGTGGGACTCGCTGCCCCCCATCGGCACACACCTTCAAAAGGCCGGTTATCAAACGGCTCATATCGGGAAGATTCACATGGCTCACTTTAAAGGAAAGGAACACATTCGCCCGGGCTTTGATTATTGGTATAGCTTTATCGGACAAGGTCAGTATTTTGATCCGATGGTGAATGACAACGGAACAGAATACAAAGAGCAGGGTTATGTTACCGATATTCTGACAACTAAAGCTGTGGAGTGGCTTGATGGTAAATGGGATCGTAACAAACCGTTTTATCTTAACCTATGGCACAAAGGAGTTCATGAAGATCATCTTCCTGCACCACGTCATGAGAAATTATGGGCTGATCAAAAACTCCCCACGCCACCGTATGATACGCATTTGGAAACATTTGAAAACAAGCCGGACTGGCAGCGATTGAAGACGTTTGATAGCGACTGGAAAAATTATAAGCCCGTATCAAAACTTCCGGTAAAAGAGTGGCCCATCAAAGGAGATAAATTTATGCAGTTGTTGCGGTGCGTTAAATCCATCGATGAATCATTGGGCACTGTGCTGAGCAAACTGGAAGAAATGGGAGAACTGGATAATACGATCATCGTCTTTAGCAGTGATAACGGATACTTTATGGGTGAGCACACCTATTGGGACAAGCGATTGGCGTATGAAAACTCGATGCGCATTCCAATGCTGATACGATATCCTAAGTCAATAAAACCCGGAACCAGAATTAATGAAATGTGTCTGAATATAGATTTGGCACCAACATTATTGGAGTATGCTGGCATTGATAAGCCGGTTTACATGCAGGGGCAGTCAATGAAAAAATTACTGGAAGGGCAGAAAGATGATTGGCGAAAGTCTTTTCTGTTTGAATATTATGTAGATGATGCTTACACCTACGCTGGCCCGGATATGTTGGCCATAAGAACCAACCGCTACAAGTTAGTAGACAACAATCTTGAAAATGACATTGACGAACTCTACGATTTAGAAAAAGATCCGGGCGAGATGAAAAATTTGATCAATGACAGTCACTACGATTCGTTGGAAAATCAGCTAAGAAATGAATTGGAGGCGCTTAAGAAAGAATATAAATACAACCCGGATCGAGATTGGTGGTTGCGTCAGGTAATTTCAGCAAAAAATTAATCTCGATTAAACTAACTTACCAATCATTTGTTTATTCGTGCATGGGAAAAGTGAAGTACGCTGGATTTTTTATGCTTCTCCTGTTATCGCTAGGTGGGTATTGCCAGTCGTATTTTCGTGTTGCCAGGATTCCTGTTTCACAAGGATTATCCAATGGTAAAATCCAAGATGTGGAACAGGATTCATTAGGCTATTTGTGGTTTGCCACGGCCAATGGATTAACGCGATATTCCGGTTCTTCCTTTAAGAAGTATCAACCCAAGCTCAGCGAAAGGTCAACCGACCCCAGTGTTGTTAAACTACTCTTTAACAATCATCAGTTATATGCATTGATGCCGCATGGTGGCGTGTTGCAGTATAATTATAAAGGCGATCGATGGGATAAATTATTTGAAGTAACAGACGAAACGCTGACAACTCTTGCACCTTTTGGTGACGATAAACTTTTAATCGGCACCATCAGCGGGTTCTTTACCTATGATCTAAAAGCACAAGTTCTAAGCGAGAAATCATTTACCGAATTCAGATACATCAGAAGAGCGGAGCTTTTGCAAAGCAAATTATATGTTTCTACTTCTAAGGGTGTTCAGATTTTATCCGTAGATAACAAGAGCAATCTTCACAAAGAAGCAACCATTTTAAAGGATAACGATATTCTGGATTTTGAAATTGATTCCAATAACGTTTTGTGGATTGGCACGGAGAGTAACGGCCTTTATCATTACCATGACGGAGAACTAAAGCCAGTTTCATTTATCAACGAAAAGCAGATCTCCGTTCGGGAGATAGAAGTAGATAAGGACGGTAATATTCTGTTGTCGGTAGATCGATTAGGGTTTTTTATGCTCGATCAATTTGGCATGTTGATAACAAAGGTCAACTACAACCCGGATGATTCGAATTCATTGTCACAAAATAGCATCAACACCATTTATGTTGATGCAGATAATATTGCCTGGCTGGGAATTGGTGAGATTGGTTTAAATATCTTATATAAACGAAATGCCATCTTTCAAAGCGTCCAACACCAACGTTATGGCACCAATACCATTAATAACGATATCATCAGATCAATTTATCAAGACGATAATGGAAAAATCTGGTTTGGAACAGAAGGCGGTGTTAGCAGATTGGATAACAATGATCGTTGGTATAATTACGAGGAAAATGCAATAATCGGTCGCACACCCGTGCTGGCCATTGAAAGCTATCGTGGAAAATTATTGTTTGGTACGTATGGCGAGGGGTTACTCACCCATAATAATGACACTGGAAAAACACTTCCTTTTAGTAGTCAACTTTCCCTAAAGCGAATCTACGCGCTATTATCAGATAACGATTATCTCTGGGTGGGTGGGCTTGATGGGCCTGTGAATAAATTAAGGGGAGATTCCGTTGTGGCGAAGTACTCAACAGGCCAGGTAAAAACTTTTGAGAAAAAGGATAACAATACATTGCTCGTAGGCACTGTGGAAGGAGTTTATCAAATCGATATAGCACAGTCTACTGTAACGAAATTAACGCTTGGCGATAGGCCGGTTACGAATGTTTACTCCTTGAAGTATGATCAGACGAACGACTTGCTTTGGATCGGAAATGATTATGGACTTTGGCGATATGAGTACGCAAAAAATCAGGTGCAGGCGATGGAATCATTCAATGCTTCGGCAGGCGCAGTGTATTCGATCTTGCAAAGCAGAGCAAACCAATTATGGTTAGCCACAGAGAAAGGATTGTATCGCTATTTTATTGATAAAGACTTGTATCGCAAATACTCCATCGATGATGGTCAGTTGATTGATGAGTTTGGCTTTGGCGCCCGTGCGCTGTTGATGGATAAGAGAATTGCGTTTGGTGGACCGAGCGGAGCCGTCTTGTTTAATCCGGAGGATGTGATATCAGATAACACCTCGCCAAAAATTTTCATATCCAACCTCGAAATAAATGGTGTGGTGCCGGAAGGAAACAGTCAGGGTAATTTGAACTTTGGAGATCAGATTGATCTCGAGTACGATAAGAATACATTGAGATTTAATATTGATTATTTAAAGTTGCACGGATCGAAGGAATACACTTTAGAGTGGCAATTGATAGGTATAGATCGAGAGAAAAAAATGGCCAGTAATCTCAGTGAAATAATTTATCGCAATCTTAATCCGGGCACCTATACACTCAAAGCTTCGGTTATCAATGCCGATGGTTTGCGCGCCTCCAACACCATTGCGCTGCCGATCAAAATCAGTAATCCCTTATGGCTGAAGCCCTGGGCTTTTATAGCGTATGCTGTTCTGTTGATTTTTCTGGTCTATTCGATTGTAACGATCAACCGGGCCATTCACGATAAAAAAATCAGCGAAGAGAAAATCAAGTTCTTCATTGATGTTGCGCATGATATTCGCACGCCAGTTTCATTGATTCGTTTAGCCAGCGATCAACTTGTGCAGAAAAATAATGTGGAGGAATCGGTGAGTATCATCAATCGTTATACCACCAATCTCAACGAGTATGTTACCGATCTGCTCGATTTTCAAAAATCGGAACGCAACAAATTGCGCGTGGTAGCTACCGAATTTGATCTGATCAAATTGTTGAAAAATCTGATTGAAGATTTTAAACCAATGATTGATCAAAAACAACTGACCATTGAACAGAACCTTCCAAAAACGTTATCCATTTGGGGCGACAGAAGTCAGATCGAACGCGTATTCTCCAATCTTTTGTCGAATGCCATCAAGTATAATTATGATAATGGCAAAATATGGTTTGCGATAAGCAATGCCGAAGGAAAGGTAATTGTTGAGGTGAAAGATACAGGCCTGGGTATACCCAAAAATCAGTTGGATAAAATTTTTACGCGTTTCCATCGGGCCGATAATGCTTTGGCGAATAATGTACGGGGAACCGGTATTGGCCTGATGTTATCGAAGCGTATAGTGGAGTTGCATAAAGGAAATATTTATTGTGAGTCGGAAGAAAACAAGGGATCTAAATTTATTGTGGAGCTGCTGGAAGGCAAGGACCATTTTAATGCATCGGATCTGCGCCTCACCATTCCCAAAGAGCGCATCAGCAGATTAACCGAAGCAAATGTTAAAGGCAAGAGTTCTATTTTGATTGTAGAAGATAATGAAGATTTACTTTCATTCATTAAAAATGCTTTTACTGATCAGTATCATGTGATTACAGCTACCGATGGTAAAGAGGGGTTATTTCAGATTTTTAATCTGAAACCCGATCTGGTGATTACCGATGTGATGCTCCCCAGCATGAACGGGAAAGAGCTTTGCCACATTATTAAAAATGATAAAAAGCTTGGTCCTATTCCGGTTGTACTGCTTACTGCGCTGGGCGGAGTGGATGATAAAATTGCAGGACTTGAAGTGGGAGCCGATTATTATATGGAAAAGCCCTTCGACATTGAAGTGTTGAAGCTGACAGTTAAAAATCTGCTCAAAAAGAGTCAGTTGGATAAAGAAATTCGCGAGAAAGCTGCGCCCGTTCCACAAAGCCCGGAGGAAAGTTTGCTGTCGAACGTTATCGAAATCATTCATAATAACCTGACGAATCAAAATTTTACGATGGACCAGCTGTGCGATGAACTCGGATTAAGCCGGTCTAATTTGTTTAGAAAAATCAAAGCCGTGGCAGGGTTATCTCCTTCTGATCTTATTCAGGAAATAAAGCTAAACAAAGCCATGCAGCTCCTGAAAAATGATCCGAATATCCGAATCGATGATGTGGCATATCAATGTGGCTTTAACGATCCCAAATATTTTAGCACCTTATTTAAGAAACACTTTAAAAGGACGCCCAGCGAGTTCCAATCCAATCACAACCGCTGATTTTCGCCTTTCTGGCAGGATTACGAAAGCATTTGATCTTTATTTAAACCTGATTAAGGCATGTGAATTAGAAATTTACATGCATGAAAAAGACCAAACTCCTTCCTTCTGTTGCGGCAGTAGCGATAGCCTTGTTCGTTTTTGGATTTAGGAATTTTAACGAAAGCAAAGGCAAGACTACGGAAGTCGAAAAGCTAATTGCTGAGCATAACTTTATCATTGGCACCCAAACGGTTGGTGCGAAATACAAATTCACCGACCAAAGCATGTTGGTGGAAACGGCCCGTGCCATTCAGGATATGGGCTCAAACACACTGAAGTTTTCCATGCATCCCAGATACTGCACGGAAAACTACAATCTTCCAAAAAACGACAACATCAAATCGTTGAAAGACCTTGCCACGATGGAGCCATCCATGAAAGAGGTGTTGCACATGGATTTTAAATATTATCACATCTGGGCTTATGGCTTTTCTGAATATACGCCTGAGCCTGTGGGTGAGAAGAATGATACCACACAAATAAAATTTATTGGAGGCTACTCCGATCATTATGCTAAATCACTTTATAAAGAACTTTATGACTTCACTTCTTATTTACTGAACGAGTTTAAAGGAACTGGTAAGGTATTCTACCTTGGGCATTGGGAAGGCGATTGGCATCTGCGCTGGCATTACGATAGAACTAAAGATGTTGATCCTAAAACATTAGAGGGAATGATCAAGTGGGAAAAGATTAGACAGAAAGCGGTGGATGATGCCAGAAAAAATAATCCTGCTTCGGATGTTTTAGTGTACAACTACATTGAAGTTAACCTGGTGAGAAAAGGAATTGAAGAGCCAGGGAGCACTACGGTTACGAATGCTGTAGTACCGGCTGTTAATCCTGATTATGTTTCGTATTCATCTTACGATGCAACAAATCCCTACCATACAGAAAAGGAATTGAAAACTCGTCTCAGCCAGTCATTAGATTATATCGAATCATTTCTAAAACCTAAGCCAGGCTTACCAGCCGGAAAGAGAGTATGGATTGGCGAATATGGAAATCCATCGGCTAAGTACAGTGATGATCTTCAGGATGAACGATCGAAGTGGATAATTAAAGCCGGCTTGGAGTGGGGAACGCCTTTCATTCTCTATTGGGAAATGTATAATAATGAAATCAATCCCAAGTCGAATGAGCAAGTGGGCTATTGGATGATTAACGACAAGGGCAAGAAGCAAAAGATTTACCATACACACGCTGCTTTTTATAAGGAATCGAAAACCTATCTGAGCAAATATTATCAGAAGCATAAGGTATTTCCTTCCTGGGATCAATACAGGAAGAACGCACTGGCTTTTGCTTCACTGGCAACATCGAAAGAACAAACAACACTATCGAAATAATAATTTTCCGTTTCATGAAAACCTTATTATCTATTAAAAAAGTTTTAAGAATAATCCTCTTTTTGCCTTTTGGCGTATGTGCCCAGGAAGTAATCGTGGAAGGAGTAGTGAAGACGGAAGAGAATGAAACTCTGCCGGGAGCCACTATCCAAATTAAAGGAACCGATACCGGCACCATTACAGATGTAAATGGTCAATATCAAATTAAGGCCAACATCGGAAGCACCTTAATATTTTCATTTGTAGGGATGAAGAAAGCAGAATTTAAGGTAACAGGAAATAAACTTAACGTAACCTTATTAGCCGAATACAAAGAGTTAGAAGAAGTAGTCGTTGTAAGCCAGGGATATTTTGATGTTTCAAAAGAAGCATTAACCGGAGCAGTGGTGCAGGTAGGATCAGATAAGCTGTCGCAAAATCGCTCCAGCTCAATCGAGAATGTTCTGCAAGGACAAGTTGCAGGAGTTGTGGTAAGTGAAAGTGCAGAGCCAGGTGGGGGTGTAGGTGTTTTAGTGAGAGGTGCAAACTCCATGTTGGGTGGAACGCAGCCATTGTATGTTGTAGATGGTGTGCCCATTAATCCATCAGAAGATGCACAAGGTGCCGGTGGATCGGGTCAGGCGCAGAGTTCTTTAAGCTTTTTGAATCCGAATGATATTGAGAAAATAGAAGTGATGAAAGATGCCGCTGCCACAGCGCTGTATGGTGCCAGAGGTGCAAATGGTGTTGTCATCATTACAACCAAAAATGCGGATAAATCGGAAGGGAAGAATGCCTTTAGTTTTACACTGGATCAAACCGTTTCCATGGTGAATAACAAACTTGAAGTATTAAACGGACCTCAGTTTGAAGAGTACATGAATCAGCGTGTACTTAATGAACTATATGTTGATATCACGAATCCGAGTCGCACCGGTATTATCTTCGATGGAACACAAGAGCTTAATGCCACTAATTTTCCAGAGCTAGCAACGTTTAGTTTGCCATTTCCTACAAGTACCGGAGTGAGCTCCGATTGGCAAGATTTAACTTACCGAACAGCCCTCACGCGAGATATGAATTTTTCTTACCGAGGAGGTTCTCGCGATGGTAACCTGTCGCTAAGTTTAGGATACCTTAATAATGAAGGAGTCATTCTCAATTCAGATTTTAACAGAGTTACATTTAACTTAAACTCTTCCCGAAATGTGGGTAAAAAGCTGAAGCTCTATTTAAAAACCAATGTAGCGCGCAATTGGGGAAATGCTTCTTCCACCGGAAATGGTGAAATTTTTCAACAACGCGGAGTCGTTTCGCAAACATTACAGTTTCAACCCATATTCGGACTGCTTGAACCAGGACAAGATGATGATGTCTATGCGGAGTTAAACGAGGGCAATATATTATCTAACCCTTATTCACTCGCAACTTTTCTGGTCGATGAAAAGCAAGGATTTAATTTGCTGCAATCCCTATCTGGTGAATATAAGATTAACGCTAACTTTACCACTACCGTTAAAGGAGCGTTCAATTATCAGCGCAATACGCGCGACATATTTTATCCCAATAACACCACTCGTGGGAGAAGAAACAATGGAGAAGCAACGCAATCATTTTTTGATCGCTCCAATATTTATGTGGAGGGCAACCTGCGCTACAAAAAGAATTTTAAGAAACATACTCTGGATGCCATCATTATTGGTACCTACGAACAAACAAACGATCGAAGACTTCTTAACCGGGCATTCGGGTATGGATCGAATAGAACCTCTTACTACGATTTTACATCTGCAACGGACATACTTGTGCCGGAGAGCAACTTTAGTGATTTTAAATTACTCTCTGGTTTATCAAGAATTGGATATTCCTATCAAAAGAAATACTTCGTTGATGTTAACGCACGCGTTGATGCATCATCAAAATTTGCAGAGAATCAAAAAGCGGCATTCTTTCCTTCTGCCAGCTTAGGTTGGATTGCTTCAAAGGAAAAATTTCTGAAGGATGTAAAGCAGATTTCATATTTAAAACTTCGTACCTCTTACGGTCAAACGGGTAGTAATCCAATAGCGCCTTATCAGTCGCTTAGTTTAATGAGCCCGATACGCTATAACTTTGATGATGTTCTAAAACCAGGATACTTTGAAAGTAATTTGAAGAACCCAAATTTAACATGGGAGAAAACAGAACAGTATAACGCTGGATTTGATTTAAATCTATTCGAAGCTCGTATTCGAATTGTGTTTGATGCTTACGTAAAAAATACACGCGACTTACTTCAGTATGTGAAGTTGCCGGCTTCCAATGGTTACGATCAAATTGTTGATAATTTCGGAGTGGTTCAAAATCGTGGTTTTGATCTGTCTTTTGGTGCCGATATACTTTCAAAAGGTAAATTTTTATGGACTTCCACAATTAATTTTTCTAGGAATAGAAATGAATTAGTAAGTCTTAACTCTAATTTGAAATTTCAACTAGGGCCATCCATTGGTTTTGCGCAGACACAACCGATCATGTTTATGGAAGGCATGCCATTGGGAATATTCTGGGGTGCACAAACCGCGGGTATTTATCAAAACTGGGCTGAGGCAAATGCAAGTGGAATTGAAGGCGCTGCCCCGGGTGAGATTATATACGTAAACAACTCCATTGATGTGGATGCAAATGGTGTTCCATTGCCTACGCAACTCATCAACTTTGACGACTACATCCAAATAGGTAACCCTAACCCTGATTTTACATTTGCCATTACCAATAATTTCAAATACGGAAAGTGGGATCTTAGTGCATTACTTACCGGACAAAAAGGTGGAGATATATTCTGGGTGGACTCCTGGCAGGTTCAAGGTTTATCGAAAGCAACTAATGTATTACTATCAGCCTATGATCAAGCGTGGCGCTCTCCTTTTACCTACAATCAGGGCGATGCAAATTTAGTTACGTTTAATCCTGCTCTCGACCGAACAGCAGGAGCAGGTTATCCGGCTCCTTTAATCACCACAGGTTCTCGCGTCATTGCATCCGACAGACAAGTATTTGATGGCTCATTTTTAAGAATAAAAAACGTAAACCTTGGCTACACCTTTACTATGAAGAAGGGATTAAGCTTGCGCGCTTATTTTTCGGGAAGAAATCTTTTAACCAGCACTAAGTTTCCTGGATATGATCCGGAAGTGCAAGCCTACAATAAAGACCCTCAGCGAAGAGGTGTAGATTTTGGAACGTATCCCGGTGTTAAATCATATGTTATTGGCTTCAATTTTAATTTTTAGATTATGAATAATAAAATCTCTTTTACAAAACCGTCTGTTGTATTAGTACTTTTATTAACAATCGTATCATCTTGTCAGGATCTTCTGAAAGAAGAACCTTACAATCAGATTAATACTGAAGAATTTTATAAAAGTGAGTCCGATGCTCTGAGTGCATTAACGGGTGCATATGCTGGTCTTAAATCAGGCACTGGCTACTACCGGCAAATATGGTTATCTAATCTATTTGCCGCATCCGATCAGGGAACGGCAAGCTTCAATCATGCCGACTTCAGAACAGGTACCATTGCCAATACAGATCAAAATTTAATTAATCCATGGATCGAGATCTATGCGGCTATTCGTGATGCAAACAATGTTATTGCTAAGGTTCCTAAAATTGAAGGAATGAATCTCGCGCTTCAGGAGCGCATCGTAGGAGAAGCTCGTTTTTTAAGAGGCTTACATTATTTTAATTTAGTAAGAGCGTGGGGTCCTGTTCCGCTTAGAACGCAACCGGTAAAGCAAGGTGCCTATGAAGGCTTGCCACTATCCAGTATTGTGGATGTTTACTCGGTTGTTATCTCGGATTTAACATATGCCGCCAATAAGTGTTGGGGAAAAGCGGAAACCAGAAATGGTTATACCAATGATTTAGGAAGAGCAACATCTGCTGCAGCGCATGCATTATTAACGAAAGTTTACCTGCACATTGCCTCCGCAAAACGAACTGCGCAGGCAGGTATTGCAGGAAATGCACGTTATCTGGCGTTTCCACAAGATGTAAATTTTTACTATCGCAAAGCAATTGAACATGCCGATGCCATGATCGCTTCCCCGGGTTATCAGCTAACAACTAATCTAGAGGATTGGGTTGATATTTTTGATCCGGACAACGGAAACAATCCTGAAATGATTTTTGAAATTCAGGGTTCATCCCTTGCGGGACAAGGAACAGCGGTATCGAATTTATTTTCACCAAGAGGTGCCGGCCTGAGTGGCGGTGGATTTGGTGGCACCAATAAGTTAATTGGTACGTTCATTAACAATCTTATTGATAAAAATGATCCCCGATTTTTTAATAGCATTATTAAAGAATACAAAGATGCCACTACTACCTATGTGTTGGGACCTAATTTGACAGGATATAATAGGACCATTACCGCTACCGGTAGACCTAATGGCACTTTGTTTGAGGTTTATACAGCGAAGTATATTGATCGCTCTGCCACTACAGAATATACCAGCGAACAGAACTGGCATGTTGTGCGTCTGGCTGATGTGTATTTAATGCGAGCAGAAGCAAAGGCAGAACTAAATGCTAATCCGGCAATGGCCAATGCCGATGTCAATACATTAAGAACTCGCGTGGGTATGGCACCTTTTAATGGAACAGGAATGTCAATGCGCGACTTTAGAACATTTATATTGAGAGAAAGGGCGGCAGAGTTATACATGGAAGGCCATCGGTTTTTTGATCTTACCAGAATGGGCGTGTATAATGAATATTGCATTATCGCCCATAATGCAACACGAGGAGTAAGAGGGCCAGAGGATTATACTTGGCCAATACCGCTTATCGAGTCTGCGGCCAATGGTTCTTTCTAAGGGTAGAGTATGTTTAACAATAGTATGACAATGAAAAGACTATCATTAATTTTTGTTCTTATCGGATTGTGCTTCCAGTATTCAGTAAGTCAACCCGTTCCTCCGAAGCCGTATAAGCTGGCAGATTATAATTTCATTTTGGGCACACAAATGATTGGTGGCAATTACAAGTTTACCAAGGATAGTTATCTGATAGAGCAAGCCAAGCACATCCGTGGTATGGGGTCCAACATTTTAAAGATTTCATTGGGAAAGAATTTTGCTAAAACTTATCCGGATCTTTCTCCTAATCCGAGCATTACGACTACGCTTGATTTACTCAAGTCCGAGAAGGAATTCAGAAAGGTGCTTGGTATGGACTTTAAGTATGTGTTTATGTGGGTACACACCTTAACGGATGTGAAATGGCAAAAGCCAATGAGTCCGCAGGATAAACTAACACTTTATCGTGAGATGTATGACCTGACAGAATACTTACTAACAGAATATAAAGGAAGTGGCAAAACATTCCTGATCGGAAATTGGGAAGGCGATTGGCTGCTGCACGGTGAAGGCAATCGCAACATCGATCCGGCACCTGAAAAAATTGAAGCGATGACGGACTGGTTTAAGATCAGACAGGCAGCCATTGATGAAGCCAAGCGAAAGGTGGCACATGAAGGTGTCGATGTATTGTACTATGTAGAAGTGAATCTGGTAAAGAAAGGATTGGAGGGGAAACCTTGTATATCAGAAAGTATTTTAAGTGAGGTAAATCCGGATATGGTTTCGTATTCTAGTTACGAGGCGATTAAAAATCATCCCAATTATGAATCCATGAAAGCACAGCTAACACAACTGATGGATTACATGGAATCGAAGCTTAAACCCAAAAAAAATATTCCGTTTGCAAGACGTGTATTTATTGGAGAGTATGGCTATCAGGTTGGGCCTAAGAATTCGGTAGAAGATCAGCTCAGACAAACGAAAGAATTAATGTTGGCTTCGTTGGAGCTTAATCTTCCCTTCTCACTTCATTGGGAGTTATATAATAATGAATACACCGAAAAGGGAGTTTCGAAGGGAATGTCGTTGATCAGCGAAGAGGGAGAATTTAAAAAAGTATATCACCTGCATAAGGATTACTACAGCATATTAAATGACTATCTGTTCAAATTCAAAGAAGAGAATGGAGAATATCCATCACAGGAAGTTTTCAGATTGAAAGCAATAGAAACACTTCGGTCACTTTGAAATTTTGCAGTTCTGGATAATTAGGCTGCTTCAAACTCTGATGATGAAAAGACACAAGCAAATACTTAGTTGGATTATCGTTTGGCTACTTCATTCAGCAGTAAATGCTGCTACCATTTCCAGTGCGGGAAGTGGTTTGTGGAGCAATCCCGCAACGTGGAGTGGTGGCGTTGTGCCAACAGCAGCAGATGATGTGGTCATTCAAAACGGACACACTATCACACTGGATGTTGCTTATAGCGGAAGCACAGTCGTGATTTGTCGTAACCTTACGGTGCAAATAACCGGAGTACTCCGCCTGGGATATGATGGCGCAAATTTGTCAAAGCAATTTGGATTGACCGGAAATCTTGTTTGTGAGGGCACCATTTCGGCAGGAAGAAATGTGCCGGCCGATGGTAACTCAGGGGAAGGTTTGATCTTCGCCAACAACAGCAGCCTAGTGATGATTCTGAATAATGCCACCAGTACAATTTCTGGCAGAGGTTACCTTCATCCACAGGATTTGATCATCACCAATACTTCCTCTTCAAGAGAGTTAATTATCGATCATGAAAATGTGTTGCTTGACGGCAACTTCAAAGTTCTGGGTACTGCTCCAACCAATGTCGTCATTGAAAAATATACGTATCTCAATGTTGCCGGCACGTTAGGAATTACAGGTGGAACTTTTGCGGAAACGCCCAACAATACACAAACATCACTAAACATAAAAGGAATTGTTTATACAAATGATGTAAGCCTTTTTACAAAGAATGTATCGGTTCGCAGTTCCATTACACTGCAATCGGAAGGAGTGCTATCGGCCAATAAATTAAATAATGGAGCCACAGTAACGTCCGCGGCAGGAGGTTTTTTACTAGCGCTGAATACATCATCCATTTTCAGATGCGGAAAAGGAGTTGCAAGTCCAGTTCAATTAACAAGTGCCGATCCAAATTTTACGGTGAGCAATTCGGGAACGATCAAACTTCATTATTCTCAAACGCTCAGCACAGGTACTCAAGTGATCAACGCGATCAACACTTTTGATAAGAATGATTTTCAGCAGGTAGCCCCGCTGAGAGATAAAGTAGGGGCAACTCACATAGCCGGTTGGTACAATTTCACAGCTAAACCTTTTTTGCTGGAAGGGAAGGAAAGATTTAAAGATTGGGGCAGCCGAAACATTAAGACAACCATCTCAGCGGATAACGGTAGAATGTATAATGCGTATCCATTCAATCATACCTGGCCCGACTTTAACCAACCAGTTGATGTGATTAAACATCAGTTTGTGGATTCGTTATTTTCCGATCCCTACTTCAAGACACATGCATTTTGGGCACCTTCCAAAAACGTGAATGGATTTTATAAAGACGGAGCAGACAGGAATCATAACCGCTATATCGATGTAGAAAATCAGATGTATCTCGCTGCCCGCGAAATCTTGCTGAAGTATGGCAACATGGGTAAGAAGTTCATCTTTCAAAACTGGGAAGGCGATTGGATGTTGCGCGGTGAAGGTACACAATGGGAAGCGGATCCTGGCTCTATTCCTGATGATGTGCAGTGGCAAGTTGAAGGCATGGCGAGAATGTGGCGTGCCTATATGCGAGGCATCGAAAGAGCAGCGGCTGAATTTCCGCAGGCCACTTCGAAGATTCAATATGCAGTGGAGTTTAACAAACTTTACTATTTAGCCAACGGAGTTCGCAGAACGATGATGGATTTGAATATCCCGTCAGTGATTGCTGATGTGTTGCCAAAAGTGCGCATGCACCTGGCATCATGGTCTTCCTATGATGGAATTTTTGATGAACCTACTACACGACCATTCCCTACTGGTTTATGGAACGGAATGGAGATGGCGTCTTATTACATCAACGATACAAAAAACATCGGAGGTATCCCCGTTCAGATTGGTGAATTCGGAATCAATGAAAATCCACCTTATCAGGGACTTTCAAATGATGTAATCGTTGATCGTTACAATAAACTTGTGGCGATGGTTTCAAAGCTGGGGGTACAGAATGTTTACCTGTGGAATTTTTATGGCTCCGGACAACAAAATGTACAACTGGAGAAAGGAGTAAAATACGATGCCTCCTATCTCTATCAGGTGCTGGATGGTAAGTGGGTAGTGGAACCCGACAACACCTTTGGCTTAGCGGCTAAACACTTGCGTGATAATTATTTTATTTCGGGCAATCAGGCGCCATCGGTTGTAAAACCAATTGAAGATTTATTCTTAACGAAGGGGTTTGGAAGTACAGCAGTAAATATCGCAACCGTATTTTCGGATATTAATGGAGATAAGTTGACCTATACCATAAAAGTAGAAAATGAAAGTGTTGTTACAGGTGCATTAAGTGGTACTACCCTGACCTTGACTGAAAAGGGTAACGGAAGCACGCGTGTTACGATCACGGCTAATGATGGTCAAGCTAATGGCAAAACGGATTTTTCTTTTTCAGTAACCGTTACAGAACGAGCGGTGTTTATTGGAACTCAAAACTATCCCACTATTAAGGACGCGTTAGCAGCCGCTACAGAAGGAGCCATCATTAATATTCGCGGAGTCCATATTGAGCCGCTGACCATCAGTAAAAATATAACCTTGCGAGGTGCTGATCCGAGACTGGATAAAATCCTGGCTTCGTCAACGATGCAAACAGCTACTACAAGTGTGGTATACATTGCAAGATCATTGGGAGTTACCACAGACTTGAATGTTACCATTGAAAATCTGGGAATAAGAAACGGTAAGTCGATAGAAAACGGAGGCGGTATTTTTGCGGATAAGTTGCAAGGTCTTTTAACGTTAAAGAATCTGATCATTGAAAATAATTCTACCGATCGCAATGGTGGAGGAATTTGTGTGTCGGGAACGAATGCTGACATTATAGATTGCGTCATTCAAAATAACATCGCCCTACTGGATGGTGGTGCAGCAATTTTGGTTCCTAATAATAGTGTGACCGCTGATAGTAAAATCAAAATCATACGTTCATTAATGGATCACAATGAGGCACGAAACGGTGGAGGATTATATATAAATGGAAATAAGGATTTCGGCAATAATCGTTTCATCGATGTTTATATTGAAAATTCTACGCTGTCGAATAATATCGCTAACAGTACATCGACAGCAGTGGGTGGTGGAGCGATTTGGTCTAAATGTGCATTTTGGACAGGCAATAATACCACCAATAATGTAACGCTTACGATGGTTCATGCTACACTATTTAATAATACGCACAGTGCGGCAGCAAAAAATGGAATCGTTTTTACCAGTGAATCTGTGGGTGCTGTTACCAACTTTAGTATTTATAATTCAATTGTAGTTACAGGAGATGATATAGCACAACAGGCACTCAATTTCAATAATGCAAAAACATTGGATATTGTCAATTGTATTTTCGGAGGTGTCAATACATCTCCTGCGCTGGCAGATGATCCAATTAAAAATATTACCAAAGGCTTAACCGCTACTCAAATCGGTATCGCCAAATCACTTACAATGGAAGGAGGTTTGGTTCCGATCTTCACGCTTGCCAGCAGCGCTAAAGCAGTGAATTATTGTACGGCAAGTGTTTCAATAAGTTTACCGAATAAAGACGGCAGGAGTTACGCCCGAGATGCCACTCCGGATGCAGGTGCTTTTGAGTTTGTTTCGAATACGCCTCCTACAGTTGCCAATCCAATAGCCGACCAGAAACTGAATAAAGGATTTAAACAAACCACCCTGGATTTATCAAAGACCTTTTCAGATGCGAATGGAGATAATTTGGCACTCAGTGTTTCCGTAGAAAATCTAAATGTTGTATCGGCTACTATTTCGGGCTTGACTCTCTCATTAACAGAAGTAGGATCAGGAGCAACAAAGATTGTCGTTACCGCCAATGATGGCAAGGGAGGTACGGTAACAGACGATTTCATTTTAACGGTAAACTCGCCACCGGTGGTTGCTAATTCAATTGCTGATCGATCATTAACTGCCGGGTTTCTTGTAACCACCATCAGCACCAATAATATCTTTTTAGATCCTGATGCCGATGTTCTTACACTTTCCGTTGCCGTTGCCAATGAAAGTGTTGTGAAGGCATCCATTAGTGGCACTACTCTTATTGTGATAGAAGCTGGTTCGGGAGAAACAATGATCACGCTAACGGCCAATGACGGAAAAGGTGGTTCAGTGACCACTACCTTTAAAGTATCCGTTCAATTAGTAATGTCCTTAAAAGACGAGCAATTGAATGCAGCACTTTATCCTAATCCGGCCCGCGAAAAATTCTCGGTAAATCTGGGAGATCAAAAAGGAACATTATCGATTCTTTCATTATCCGGGTCTGCCATTTACCGTGGAGCCTATGCTCAATCATCGGACTATGATGTGAGCCAATTCCCTTCTGGTGTTTATATCGTGTTGGTGGAGCAAGAAGATGGATCGAAATCCTATTTCAAATTATTTATTCACCGCTAGGCTTAGCTTTCGGCTATGATGATGAATCAATCCTATCAGATCATTAAACAACCATCACTGTTGGTGTGGCTTAGTCTGATGATCTGTTCTGGCAATTTGTTTTCGCAGCCACAGCAGGAACGTAGTCTTCCCAATATTCTCTTAATTATTTCCGATCAGCATAAGTTAGATCAAACCGGAGCTTATGGTAGCAAAACAGCTATTACTCCCAATATTGATGAGCTTGCCAGAACAGGAGTAACCTTTACAAACGCCTACACTCCCGCACCCGTATGTGCCCCTGCCCGTGCAGCCCTACTTACCGGAATGTACCCTTATGCCAATCAAGCAATTTATCACAAGGCACCGTTGGAATTGCCAGGAGGCAAAGTGAAGAATGTTGGCAGTGGTTACATGAGGGAGACAGGTTACAAAGAAGGTATCGTAACACTTGCAGAAATCTTGAGAGCTAAAGGATATGCCACGGCAGCTCCTGGTAAAATGCATGTGCATGGAGAACTTCAGAAAGGAGTTGATGAAGATCATCATGAAGGAAACGATATGGGCTTTGATGAATCAAGTGTACGATACTATACTCATTTTCCGGGAGGCCATTATGAAGATATCGTTGGCACGGATACGTATCAACGCTATAGGCAATTTAAAAAGTACAGCAAGGTGTACCCGGGCGGAGCAGAGCATCTTAATACTGAGTATGTGGCCACGTTGGTGAAAGAAGAAGAGGATAACTTTGATATGGTAGTGGCCCGCAAAGCCGTGGAGTTCATCAAAAAGTCTGCTCCGGCAAAGGCACCGTTTTTTTTGCAGGTAGGTTTTGAAAAACCACATCCGCCTTTCACCACCACTAAGAAATATCTGGATATGCATCATCCGGCCAATTATCAGTTGCCGGAAACGCATAATGATTGGTATAATAAAGGACGTTATCCGTGGGTGCCGAATTGGATTCATACGAGTATCTCTAAAAATTTAGCAGAAGTCCAAAACTCGATGGCTGCTTACAATGCTTGTGTAACCGAAATGGATGATATGATTGGACGGGTCATCAAAGCATTAAAAGAAACCAATCAATACGACAACACAATTATCATTTATACAACCGATCATGGTGATAATCTGTTTGAACATGGCCTGAGAGGAAAGCATTGTATGTATGAAGAGGCTGTCAATATTCCGCTGATCATTTCGTATCCAAAAATGTTGAAGCAGGGTATTAAAGTAAATTCGTTGGTTAGTTTAATCGATTTGTATCCTACGCTTTGCGAACTAAGCGGTAGTGAAATTCCGAAAACCGTTCAGGGTAAGTCATTGGTTAAGACGCTTACGCAAGAAGAAGACTTCCAAAACAGAATAGTGTACTCCGAATTCAGAGGTGGAGATTATCAATTGTTACCGGGTGCCACCAATGTGCCATCCCGTATGTTGCGAACAGGAGATTTTAAATTTGTGTACACGCATGGTATCGTTCATCAACTTTACAATTTAAAAGACGATCCCAATGAATTAGAAAACCTTGCATTTTCAAAAACGCATCAGGAGTTGCTTCGTGAACTTTATTTTAAAACGGTAGCCGACTGGCGCTTTCAAAAGTATGCTCCTATGGAAGCAACGAATGCTGGAAATGTATTGAAGTGGACTCCAGGTAAAAATGCTTCGAGTTATTCTGTTTTTTATTCATCTGTAGCTGATGTGCAATCAGCAGAAATGTTGGCAACCGGAATTACAAATCAAGAATTTAAAGTAAAAAGAAAAGGATTTTATTGGATATTGGCCGATCCGAAGTTTTCGAAAACAACACCACGCTTTGGCGATACTCCGGTAGCCGTAAAGGATTATAGTTATGAATTGCCCGTTTCGGATGCCGTTCAGTTTTTGTAAGTAATGGTGAATAGTATTTAATACAGGAAGTAATTTATTGGATGAACAGCCGCGTTATGAAAAATTTCAAATTATTAGCAGGTGTGGTAATCACCCTTAGTGTTTTTCTTTGCTTCGCGTATTCTACGAATCAAAGTAAAGAGAAGCCGAATATCATTTTCATCATGAGCGATGATCACGCATCGCATGCCATTTCGGCTTACGGTGGCATCTACGTTTCGTATGCACCAACGCCCAACATCGATCGTATTGCTAATGAAGGCGCGTTACTAAAAAATGTTTTTGCTACGAACGCAATCTGTGGGCCAAGCCGCGCTTCCATCCTCACCGGAAAATTCAGTCACGTCAATGGCTTTTATAAAAATCATCAGGGCGGAGTATTTGATTCTACGCAATGGACATTTCCGCAAGAGTTTCAGCGCAATGGTTATACTACCGCGCTGTTTGGCAAGTGGCATCTGGGATCAGCACCGGTGGGATTCGATGTTTTCAAATACCATAATAATGTAGGCCAGCAAGGCACGTATTACGATCCCATCTTCAATGAAAACGGAACGAACAAAGTGGTGAAAGGCTATGCCACTACATTAACCACCGATTTTGCTTTGGACTGGTTGAAGAGTAAGGTGAACGACAAAAAGAAACCGTTCATGATGATGCTTCAATACAAAGCACCTCATCGCAGTTGGGAGCCAGAGGAAAAATACAAAGACCTTTTCGCGGGTATAGAAATGCCTTATCCGGATACATTCAATGATGATTATAAAGGCAGAGAAAAAACGGCAGGCGATACCGACATGACGATGGATAATTTTGATCCCAGAGACATGAAGATTTCACCGCCTGATTCAATAACGGATCCCAAAAAATTAAAAAAGTGGGCCGAGATGGGATATAAAAGAGGCACGGGTGAAGGCTGGCTGCCACAAAAAGGCATGACCAAAGAAGAAGCACGCAAGTGGAAGTATCAACGATACATTAAAGATTATCTGGCGTGTATTAAGTCGGTGGACGATAATATTGGAAGAGTGCTGGATTTCCTGGACAAGAGTGGCATGAGCAAAAATACCATCGTGATCTACACGTCCGATCAGGGATTTTTTCTGGGCGACCACGGTTGGTACGATAAAAGATTTATGTATGAACAATCACTTCGAATGCCGTTTGTCATTCGCTACCCGGGAAAAATCAAACCGAAGCAGGTGATCAACGACTTGATTATGAATGTTGATTTTGCTCCTACGCTGATGGATTTTGCCGGCATTACCAGCAAGGAGAATATGCAGGGAAAAAGTTTCAAAGCCAATCTGCTGACAGGCAAGCCTAAAGATTGGCGCACATCGGTTTATTACCATTATTATGAATATCCTTTCTGGCATCATGTGCAGCCACATTATGGTATTCGGGATGATCGGTATAAACTCATTCACTTTTATTACGATATCGATCAGTGGGAATTATATGATTTGAAAAATGATCCCAACGAGCTAAACAACCTGATCACTAATAATCAATATGCCGATGTAGTGACCAGACTAAAGAAGTCGCTTACTAACCTGCAAGTCCAGTACAAAGACAATATTGCTCTTGATTCCATGCGTACCATAACAAGTAAAGAATTTGGGCTAATTGGCGGAGTTCATTAAACAAAATTTCCTGCTCATCATATTTATTCCGGCCTGAAAAAGAGGCACTGTAACTTGCTCCGCAAACGTTCCCGAAAAGGAAGGTTTTGCCTTGTTTTCAAACCTTAAATGGATCGGTCAATCGCTTATTTCAGAGCAGTTAGGCTCATTTTTAAAGGTATTTGGTCAATCACTAAACCTCAAGTTTTTCAAAAAGAGGGTACTTGATGCCAAATATCAGCCCTATGAAGCATCTTTTTACTGTCTTGTTATTTTCACTTGTACTCGGGGTACAAATCCTTTCTGCCCAAACCGTAAAAATCGGAACAACAACTTATCCTACCATACCGGATGCCATTACCGCGGCCATGGATGGAGATGTTATCGAGATTACGGGAGTCCATACCGGAAATTTTAGTATTGTTGATAAAAGCATAACCCTCAAAGGAACGGATCCAAAGGTGGATATTTTACAAGCTGCAGCCTCCCAAGCGGCAGCAACGGGTCGGGTGATCTATGTTAATAATTCATCTCCCTCTACGTTAGCGGGTATCAATGTAACTATTGAAAACTTAGGCATTCGGTATGGAAATATAAGCGCTGCAAATGGAGGTGGAATTTTTGCGGATAAGCTTAAGGGCACCGATCCTCTTAAAGGTAAAATCACACTTCGCAATTTGATCGTTGAGCAGAATACAACTGGCACGAATGGAGGAGGAATTGCAATATCAGGTACAGATGCCGACATCATAGAAAGTACAATTAGCAGCAACTCTGCAACAGCAAGTGGAGCGGGAATTATTGCTGCTGGAAATGGAGTAATAAACTCAATCACCAAAGTAAATATTATTCGATCGTTGATTACTGGTAATACGGCTGTTAATGGTGGAGGCTTATACATTAACGGAACAGCTAATACAACTTATACTATGGAAGTCTCAATTGAGAACTCCACAATTTCAACCAATGTTGCTTCCAGCACCTCAACCTCTGCAGTAGGAGGAGGTGGAATATGGTCACAGGCTGCTGCTTCAGACAACGTGACATTAAAAATGGTTCATGTTACGATGTATAATAACGATCATGCAGGTACAGCTACAAGAAATGGTATTGCATTTGGTACCACCGCGGGCAGTCTGACGAATTTCAGTGTATACAATTCTATTATAGTAACAGCTGATGCAACTACAGAAAACGCAATAAATTTTGCTCAGTCGACCACTACTGATGTGGTGAACTCTATACTCGGTGGAACCAATTTGCCTCCAACATTGATAGATGATGTAACAAAGAATAATGTTAGGGGCAGAACTGCAACTCAAGCCGGTATCGCCACAACACTCACCGATGAAGGAGGAAAGGTTAAAGTTCTCAAGTTGGGTGCAACGGCCAGTGCAGCAAATTACTGCACAGCCAACACAGGCATAACCTTACCCACGACAGATGCACGAGGACAAACCAGAGATCTGAAACCAGATGCAGGTGCTTTTGAGATTCCTAACACAACTCCTACTGTGAGTAATGCTGTTGCGGACCAATCCATCAATACCGGTACGGCATCGTTGGATGTAGATTTAACCAACACGTTTAATGATGCCGATGCTGATGTTCTGGCGCTTACGGCATCATCCGGCAATACCAATATTGTTACCACCAGCATCACCGGTTCTATACTGACTATCACGGCAGTCAATCCTGGTACCACCACGATTACCGTTACCGCTAATGATGGTAGAGGGGGTACGGTGAACGATCAGTTTTCGGTTACGGTAAATTCCCCACCGATTGTGGCTACTCCGATAACAGATAAAACTTTAGCGGGAGGTTTTGGTACCTCTGCGATAGACTTAACGAATGTGTTTTCAGATACAAATTCTGATGTACTCGCACTGTCTGTTGTAGTCGCAAATACAAGTGTTGTAACGGCAGCAATCAGTGGCACTACATTAACCTTAACGGAAGTAAGTGCTGGAACAACAACGATAACCGTAACGGCCAATGACGGAAAGGGAGGTACGGTATCCGATGAGTTTAGTGTCGTTATAAATTCACAACCCGTGGTATCTGCTGCTATTACGGATAAGATTGTGAACGCGGGTTTCGGAACAACAACGATCAATTTATCTTCCGTATTTTCCGATGCTGATGCCGATGCGCTCACCTTATCAGTTACAGTTGCAAATACAGCGATTGTAACAGGAGCCATTAGTGGAACCACATTAACATTAAGTGAGGTTGGCACTGGAACTACAACCGTAACCGTAACGGCAAATGATGGCAAAGGAGGTACTGTTTCGGACGACTTTAGTGTAACTGTAAACTCACAACCTGTGGTTTCCGTTGCCATAACGGATAAGTCTTTGGCTGTGGGTTTTGGAACCACCACCATAAATTTAGCGGCTGTATTTTCAGATGCAGATGCTGATGTGCTCTCTTTATCGGTTACAGTAGCAAATACGGCTATTGTAACGGCTGCAATCAGTGGAACTACCTTAACATTAACCGAAGTTGGAACAGGATCAACAACAGTTACCATAACAGCCAATGATGGAAAAGGAGGAACTGTAAGTGATGAATTTACTGTAAGTGTTAGTTCAGGATTGGTAAATGATCCTCCCACAGTTGCATCACCCATAGCTGATAGAACGTTAGCAGTAGGTTTTGTAACAAGTACGGTAAACTTATCCACTGTATTTTCTGATGCAAATGCCGATGTGCTAACCTTATCGGTAACATCATCTGATGTAAATGTGGTAACGACCGCTATTAGCGGAACGACCTTAACACTTACCGAAGTAGGCAGAGGAACTAGCACCATCACGGTAACTGCGAATGATGGTAAGGGAGGCTCGGTACAAGACGCTTTCACAGTCTTAGTGAATGCATTACCAGTAGTTGCAACACCAATAGCCGACCAGGCATTGACAGTTGGGTTTGGAACCACTACGATAAACTTATCGAACGTATTTTCCGATGCTGATGCAGATGTGCTTTCTTTATCGGTTACAGTTGCGAATACAGCTATTGTAACCGCAGCGATCAGCGGCACCACCTTAACCTTAACAGAAGTCGGTACAGGAACAACCACTGTTACGGTAACAGCCAACGATGGTAAAGGCGGCTCGGTGGCCGACCAGTTTAATGTAAATGTAAATGCTCTGCCAACGGTGGCATCACCCATAGCCGACAGAACATTAACAGTAGGCTTTGGAACAAACACAGTAAACTTATCCACAGTATTTTCCGATGCGAATGCCGATCCACTTACCTTATCTGTTACATCATCGAATGTAAATGTGGTAACAGCTGCCATCAGCGGAACAACCTTAACACTGACCGAAGTAGGAAGAGGAACTAGTACGATCACCGTAACAGCCAACGATGGCAAAGGTGGCTCCGTATCCGATCAGTTTACGGTGCTGGTGAATGCACCACCAACAGTTGCTACACCAATAGCCGATCAATCGCTAACGACTGGTTTTGGAACAAGGACCATAAGCTTAGCCAATGTGTTTTCTGATGCTGATGCCGATCCGCTCACGTTATCGATTACAGTTGCGAATACAGCTATTGTAACCGCAGCGATCAGTGGCACCACCTTAACCTTAACAGAAGTCGGTACAGGATCAACGACCGTTACAGTAACGGCCAACGATGGTAAAGGCGGTTCAGTGGCAGACCAGTTCAGTGTAAATGTAAATGCTCCCCCAACGGTGGCATCGGCCATTCCGGACAGAACGTTAGCGTTAGGTTTTGGAACAAGCACAGTAAACTTATCCGCTGTATTTTCAGATGCGAATTCCGATGTGCTTACTTTATCCGTTACATCATCCGATGTAAATGTGGTAACAGCTGCCATCAGCGGAACAACCTTAACGCTTACCGAAGTTGGAAGAGGAACCAGTAACATTACCGTAACAGCCAACGATGGTAAAGGAGGCTCGGTATCCGATCAATTTACAGTCGTTGTTAATGCACCACCCACGGTTACTGCACCGATAGCCGATCAATCGTTAACCACAGGATTTGGGACAAAGACCATAAGCTTGTCCAATGTATTTTCTGATCTGGATGCCGATCCACTTACATTATCAGCAACGGTTGCCAATCAAACCATTGTAACTGCTGCTATTACTGGAACTGCGTTGACACTGACCGAAGTTGCTGCAGGATCAACAACGGTAACGGTTACAGCCAATGACGGTAAGGGAGGTACCGTTAGCGATCAGTTTGCAGTAACGGTCACCACACCAGGAAATTCTGTGAAGATCGGTACAATAACTTATCCTACCATTGCCGATGCAGTAACTGCCGCAGCAGACGGAGCGATCATTGAAATCAGAGGAATTTATACCGAGCGATTGAATATTGGCAAAAGTGTAACCCTTCGAGGAGCAGATCCTTTGTTGGATAAAGTACAGGCAGCATCAACACCTGGCACGGCAGCAGGTGGCGTAATTACCATAGCCAAACCTACCGGAAGCACGGCTACCATAAATGTTACGATTGAGAACTTGGGTATCCGTCATGGTAATGCACCAACAGCCATTAATGGTGGAGGTATTTTTGCGGATAAGTTAAGTGGTAAGTTGATTCTTCGTAATCTGATCATCGAGCAAAACCGAACCGCCAATAATGGAGGAGGAGTTGCTTTGGCAGGAACAGATGCAGATATTATTGATTGTACGATCATCAATAATACGGCTACAAGTAACGGTGGTGGTATCATTGCAGCCACCAATAATGCTGCGGGAATGAATAATAAAGTTAATATCATTCGTTCGCTGATTGATAGTAATACTGCTCTTAATGGTGGAGGTTTATACGTTAATGGAAACCCAGGAGCTCCCAATACCTACTCGATAGAGGTCAATATTGAGAATACAACTATTTCGAACAATATCGCCAATAGCGCCAGCTCCTTGGCGGGAGGTGGCGGAATATGGTCACAAGCTGCCACTTCAAGTAACGTTACATTGCGAATGGTTCATGTTACGATGTATAATAACGATCACTCAACAACCGCAACTCGAAATGGAATTTCATTTGGTACAACAGCAGGCAGTTTAACCAATTTCAGTTTATATAATTCCATCATCGTAACGGCAGATGTTGTAACAGAAGCAGCATTGAATTTTGCTAATTCGAACACAACGGATGTGGTGAATTCTATAATAGGTGGCACCAATTTGCCTCCCACCTTGCTGGATGATGTGGCCAAGAATAATGTTAGAGGCAGAACAGCAACGCAAGCCGGTATTGCCACTACACTGACCGATCAAGGTGGAAAAGTAAAAGTATTAGCAATTACAGAGGGAGTTAGTTCAGTTGATTATTGTACCGCTGCAGTAAGCATTACTTTACCTACAACAGATGCTACCGGTAAGACAAGAGATGCAAAGCCAGATGCCGGTGCTTTCGAATTTGTAAAGCGAAATTCTCCTCCTACGGTGAGTACACCAGTACCCGATCAGTTTGTTAATATCAATAGCGCCACAGCGCAAGTCGACTTGTCTAAAACATTTGCTGATCCGGATGGCGATAATTTATCATTAAGGGCGGTTATTGCCAACAGTGGAATAGCAACAATAAGTATTACTGGAACAACGCTTATCATTACACCAGTAGCTGTTGGTAGCACCAACGTTACCGTAACGGCCGATGATGGTAAGGGCGGAACTGTTACGGATGCGTTTACCGTTAGCATTCAAAATAATAATGCTCCAACAGTGGCAAACGCAGTGCCTGATAGAATATTTCAGGTAGGTTTTGCTAATGCTACCATTGATTTATCCAACACCTTCAGAGATGCCGATAATGATGCGCTGACATTAAGTGTTGCAGTTTCCAATCAAAACGTAATTCGTGCCAGTTTAAGTGGGACTACGTTAACAATCACTGAAGTAGGTCGGGGAAATGCAAATGTAACCGTAACCGCCAATGATGGAAATGGGGCCACCGTGTCGGATGTGTTTAGTGTAACCGTTAATGCGGCTCCGGTTGTTTCCAATGCAATACCTGATCAGGAATTGATAAAGGGTTTTGGAGCGTCTACATTGAATTTAGCCAATGTGTTTTCTGATCCTAATGGTGATGCTTTAACGCTAACTGTAGCGGTGGCTAATCCGGACGTAATCAAGGCTTCCATTAGCGGAACCACATTAACATTTACGGAAACCGGTGTAGGTAAAACAACCATTACCGTTACGGCCAATGACGGAAAGGGAGGTACTGTTGCTGATGATTTTTCAGTCTTGCTGTTAATTGTCCTGGCGGCAGAAGACGAAACTTCGATGATTTCCCTTTATCCTAACCCGGCAGCATCGCGCATGAAAATCAATACCGATGTAAGAGAAGTAATCATTATCGATACGAATGGAATTGGTAACACCTACGAGGTGAAGAATGGTGAGGTGGATATTTCAACATTAAGTAATGGTGTATACATGTTGTATATATCTTCATTGAATAAGAGAATCAGATTTGTTAAGCAGTAAAAAAACGGATAGCCATGAAAAAGATATTCTATTTATTAATGATCGCGGTTGGTTTCATTTCTTGCGATCCTACGGTGGAGGAACCTGAGCCGGATATTGATAAATTATTTGGAACCTGGACGCTTGGCAACACAGGTTATGTCTCCCGCGATGGTGTAGATATTACCAAAGACTTTGTCGGCCTTTCCATTACTTTTCAGGATGGTAAGATTGATGTGGTTAAAGGAGGATTTTTATTTCCATTAGCGCAGGATGTGTGGACGTACACGACATTGGATAAAAAGCGTATTCAAAGAATATCTGATAATCTGGAAATGGATTTGGATCTCACCGATGATACACTGTTTTTGCGGTTCACTTACAAATATACAGTTGTTGTTCCCACGGGTAGGAGCAATAACATCACAGGTAAGTATGAAATAAAATTGCAAAAGACACCCTAATGCTTCCGATATTTGAATTTATACAAACACAAAAAAATACAAACCGGAAAAGATGATAAGTAAGGAAGCTGCTCATTACTTCTTGAATAGGCTAACCTCACTTGAATTTCAAATGCTGATTTAGTTTCGATTTATGTCTGATGGTATCGTCATTGGAATAGATGTTGGTGGCAGCCACATTACAGCGGCAGCTTTACAAGTAAACTCACACGAGTTAATAAACCAATCACGCTCCGATGCCCATTATGATGGTAAACAGTCTAAAGAAAATATTTTAAAAGATTGGGCGAACGTAATTAATACAGCAATCAGAAAAGTGGATTCAAAGAATCTAAAAGGTTTGGCATTTGCCATGCCGGGACCTTTCAACTATTCAAAAGGTATTGCAAAATATAAGGGTGTAGGAAAACTGGATAGTCTTTATGATACACACATTCCAACAGCATTAAAATCCTATCTGGAGATACCGGAAGATTTAGAATTCAGATTCATTAATGACGCTACAGCCTTTGCCGTGGGCGAAGCCACACTCGGTGCTGCGAAAGGAACAAGAAGTTCTGTTTCGATTACGTTAGGAACAGGATTTGGATCGGCATTTGTGAAAGACGGCATCCCGGTTATTGTCGGCAATAGTGTTCCACCACACGGCTGTTTGTGGCATTTGCCTTTTCAAAACGGTATTGCAGATGATTATATCTCCACGCGATGGTTTGAAAAAGAGTGTAATAGTCAATATAACATTGCCGCAAAGGGAGTAAAGTACATTGCACAAATAGCCATGGGCAGCGGACAAACAATTCCCTTGTTTGAGGAGTATGGAAGAAACTTAGGACGGTTACTGACTCCATGGTTGCATAAATTTGAGGCAGAAGCATTAGTTATTGGGGGGCAATTGGTTGGGGCATACGATCTCTTTGGCCCGAAGCTGGAAAGTTTTTTCGATTCCGAAGGAGTCAAGACAAGAATCAGCAAATCATCGTTAATGGTTGATGGCGCTATTATTGGTAGCTCCTTATTATTTTCTGATTCTTTTTGGTCAAGAGTAAAAGACCAACTTCCTACCATTTAGTAGTTCTATTCAGAGGCACACTTCACCCACAAAAAACATTTACCACATGCAGCAGTGTTTTTTAGACTTCTACCCATCCAGATTTAGCTTGATGATCATTGCCGCTCATTCTAACCAGAATATATTTCTGTGTTTTATGCAATCTGCCAAAGTCTAAACAATGATCAGATAAAGGCCGAAATTCTTTTAAAACTAAAAATTGGTCGAATCTTAAACTTCTTTGAATCATTTATTGCCGCTGTAAAAGGGAACAGTAATATAGCTTTGACCTAATCGGAGGCCATTGTTTAAACCCTTAATAAGTAAACAACATGGGAGATCCCAATTCACAAGTCAAAAGCTGGAAGGCACGAACAATTGCACTCATACCTTTCTTATTGTACACAAACCTCTTCGGCAAAGTAAAATCTCGGGTACTGTTAAAGATGAAGCTCGAATTGCAGTGTTTGGAGTACATATCACAGATGAAGAATTTAAAATTCAATAGATGATATGATGAGTCAAGGATATCAACGATATGGGGTTGAACGGAAGTCGAAAGGTGATCCATCTTTTGTGGGTCACTCTTTTGGCTTCTAACTTGGCGATGATCATGGATTCCCTATTACACCGTTAAAGTATCATGAATAATTTATTATATCCACTAAAGTTTGAAACGCAGTTTAAAGAAAAAATATGGGGAGGAACCAAAATTCTTGATGTATTAGGAAAGGATTTTGGTGATTTACCTAATTGTGGTGAAACCTGGGAGATTTCTGGCGTTGCAGGAAATATAAGTGTTGTGAAGGAAGGACCTCTGAAGGGAAGAAATCTAACAGATTTACTAACTGAATTTAAAGGTGATTTTGTTGGTGAAAGTGTATATAATAAATATGGGAATGAGTTTCCATTATTAATTAAGTTCATTGATGCGAATGAAGATTTATCAGTTCAAGTTCACCCAAATGATGAAGTCGCTAGAGCTAGGCATAATTCATTTGGTAAAACTGAAATGTGGTATGTCTTGCAGGCAGATCCAAATGCATCTTTAATATCTGGCTTCAGTAAGCAAATGAGTAGGGAGCAGTATGCTGAATATTTGTCTACGGGCCAAATAATGAGTGTACTGAATAGAGAATCGGTTGAAAGTGGTGACGTATTTTTTATTCCGGCAGGTAGAGTGCATACGATTGGAAAGGGACTACTGATTGCGGAGATTCAGCAAACCTCTGATCTAACCTATCGAATCTATGATTTTGATCGTGTAGATGCCAACGGAAGTAAAAGAGAATTACACAATGCGCTGGCACTAGACGTCATCGATTATAATAAATATCCAAACTATAAATCCTCATACACGAATTCAATCGATCAACCCATTGAGTTAGCTAAATGTCAATATTTTGAGACGCGTAAATACAATTTAACCAAGAACACCCAGCTGAAATTAGGTAATATCGATAGCTTCGAGATATTGATTGGCATTGAAGGCGAGTTCGCTGTTCGTTGGACAAGTGGTGAGACGAAACTGACGAAAGGCGAAGTAATTTTATTGCCGGTCTGTAATGCAGAAATTGAAATTGAATCACTAAATCCAATATCTACCTTTTTGAGGACATCCGTTCCAAGAGACTAATGTTAATTTAGTTCATTTAGTACTGACTGAAGGTAAGTGAAGACTCGACTTCAGCTATTCAACTTTACACCGCCAGGTTTTTTTTCGGGTTTATCAAACCGTTTAATAAACGAACAATGCTGACAAAATTCCTCAACCAGCACGTTGTTTAAAAACCCATCGCGCATTTTTACAAATCGTTCGCTGCTCAGAATATCACGCAACGATTGTTCTTTCACATTCCCCAGGTTAACAGCGCCACTCTTATCTAAGCAACAGGGCACCACCGTACCATCGGCATGAATGCCGATGTGGTTGACCGTACCATGACAACGGCCTCGTGTTCCTTGATGCGGCAATGAAAAAGAAGGCCATTCAAAACGAGAATCGAAGTGGAGATAAAGCCTGTTCCAGATTCTTTTGGATTTAATGGCTCCGGTCTCCACATTTCGATTGATTGAAATATTGAAATGCGATTCTATTTTTAAGAAAACCTCTTCATTATCTGAATCGTTACTTTCCTGATTCCACAATCTGTAATTGATATAGAGTTCAGGCCGCAACGTGTGGGCTACTTTTGCAAATTCAAATAATGGCACGAGATAAGGATCAAGGTCTCGTCCAGGAAAATTATCTTTAAAAGCCTGTAAAGAGAAATTGACTTGTCGTATGCAGCGAGCCTTTAGGATACGTTCCTGATGTCGCTTGATGAGAATGCCGTTGGTAGTCAGATCGATTTGAGTATTGTACCGTTCGCACACATCCAGTATTTCGGAAAACCGGGGGTGAGCCAAAGGCTCGCCCAATAAATGCAAACAAACAATTTCAGCCAGTGGAGCTACTTCCTTAAGAGCTGCCTCAAATTCAAAAACATCCATTAACTTCTTGTCCTTTTCTACTACAGGACAAAAAGAACACTGCACGTTACAAATGTTTGATATTTCGAGATAGACTTTTTTGAACATGTTCCAATTAATCGAATTCTACTTCTGCTCTTCAGTTTTAATGATACAGCAAGCAAATGTAATTGTCTTTACCGTAACCTCATCGCTTACCGCTCCATCCATTCGTCCAGGACGGCCAAGGAGGTCTTCTCATGCATTGCTGTACAGAACATCTTAAGCTCAGTGTTGTTAGAGAGGTATTGTAACAATGACCAAAAAACAGCACCTCCCGACTAAGGTATGCACCACTTGTGGAAGGCCATTTGCCTGGCGCAAAAAATGGGAAAAGGTATGGGAAGAGGTTAAATATTGTAGTGATCGGTGCAGAAAAAACAAGAGTAGAAAATGAGCGCCATCACACTTTTATTTCCGCATCAACTTTTTGAAAAAAACCCGGCTCTTAAAAAAGGCAGGCCGGTATATCTGGTAGAAGAGTACTTATTCTTTCGTCAGTATAACTTCCATAAGCAAAAGCTGGTCTTCCATCGTGCCACCATGAAGGCATATGATCAGTTTCTGCAAAAGAATGGCTATAAGGTTTTTTACATCGAAGCGAACGAGCCAATCGCTGATGTGCGAAAGCTGTTGCTTCATTTAGAAAGTAAAAGCATCACAGAAATTCACTATGGTGAAGTTACCGATAACTGGCTGCAGCAAAGATTATCTGCTGAAGCTAAACGTTTGAGCCTAACATTGGTGAACTATCCATCACCACTTTTTCTGCTTACGACCCACCAAGTCAATGACTATTTCAAAAACAAAAAACGATATTATCAGACAGATTTTTACATTAGCCAGCGTAAGCATTTCAAAATTCTCGTGGACGAAGACCACCAGCCCTATGGAGGGAAATGGACATTTGATACGGAGAATCGATTGAAATATCCCAAGGGCAAAAAACCTCCGGTCATCCATTTCCCAAAAGCAAATGAATTTTGGGAGGAAGCTAAACGGTATGTCGAAAATAATTTTGCAAATAATTATGGTGATATAACCACTGCGTTTTGTTACCCATCTACATTTGCTGAAAGCAGGGCCTGGCTAAAACAGTTTTTTCAAAATCGATTTGCTGAGTTTGGTGAATATGAGGATGCCATCGTCAAGAATGAGAATATTCTGCATCATAGTTTGCTCACACCTATGATGAATGTGGGGTTACTCACACCACGTGAAGTACTTGATGAGGCCTTGGCTTATGCAACCGAACATTCAATTCCACTGAATTCTGTAGAAGGATTTTTACGACAGATATTAGGCTGGCGAGAATTTATTCGTGGCGTATACGAATCAAAGGGAACTCAAGAGCGCACAACCAATTACTGGAAATTTAAGCGCAAAATTCCGCAATCGTTTTGGAGTGCAACTACAGGTATTGCCCCGATCGATCATGTGATACAAAAAGTTTTGACCACTGGCTATTGCCATCATATTGAGCGCCTGATGGTGTTGGGCAATTTTATGGTGCTTTGCGAATTCGATCCTGACGAGGTGTATGCCTGGTTTATGGAATTGTTTATCGATTCGTACGATTGGGTGATGGTACCAAATGTTTATGGTATGAGTCAGTTTGCCGATGGCGGATTGATGGCTACTAAGCCCTACATCAGCGGAAGCAATTACCTCGTGAAAATGAGTGATTATGAAAAAGGGGAGTGGCAGTCAATATGGGATGGATTGTTTTGGCGCTTCCTGCATGTGCATCGCGAATTCTTTTTAAAAAACCCGAGATTGAGCATGTTGGTAAAAACGTTTGATAAAATGCCGGAGGAGAAACGAAACAAACACTTGCTCACCGCTGCCCATTATCTGAAAACACTAGATGGAATCTGATGAAAAAGAATAGTCAAGCACTAACAACCGCTGACATCGACAGGATCATTCAAATGGCGTGGGAAGATCGGACGCCTTTTGAAGCGATTAAGATTCAGTTTGAATTATCGGAGCAGGAAGTTATTCAGTTGATGCGCAGCCAAATGACGGCCAGCAGCTTTAAGATGTGGCGCAAACGCACGAATGGCCGCGCAACTAAGCATCAAAAACTCGCGAATGCTGATCAGGTGCGATTCAAATCGGCCATGCAGCGAGTCATTTCAAATAACAAAATCAGCAAGCGGTGAACGAGTTGTTTTCGGATTTTAGAAAGGCAATTACCTTCCCTACAGATTACACATCAATTATCGATCGCATTGATAAAATTGATCCAATCCAATATGGCAGAACCCGAAACTATATTGACGGTGCCGTCACCTATTTATCTCCTTATGTTTCGCGTGGCGTTATTAGCGTATATCAAATCCAGCAGGCGGTATTGGCAAAAGGCTACCAATCTCCGGTGATTGAAAAATTTTTGCAAGAACTGGCGTGGCGCGAATACTTTCAGCGTGTCTGGCAAGCCAAGGGTGATGATTTATTTCAGGACATTAAGCAGCCACAACCCGATGTGCGGCATTATCAAATGATTGAGGCTGTTGTAAACGCCCATACTGGAATACGAGCTATTGATAACTTGATCACCGAATTTTATGAAACAGGCTATTTGCATAATCATGTTCGCATGTATATAGCGAGTATCACGTGCAACATAGGACGAGCACATTGGTTAATGCCCTCGCGTTGGATGTATGCACACTTGTTAGATGGTGACCTTGCCAGCAATTCATGCAGCTGGCAGTGGGTGGCCGGTGCATTCGCTTTCAAAAAATATTATTGTAATCAGGAAAATATTAATCTGTACACCCACAGTGATCAACAAAATACTTTTTTGGACAATACGGTGGAATCCTTGGCTACTGTTTCGGTGCCTTTTAGTTTAGAAGCAACGATGCAGTGGCATTTGGAAGCAGAACTTCCATCGCGCCAGGTGCCTATTATTGATAAGACGAAACCAACGCTCATCTACAATTCCTACAATCTCGATCCACTGTGGCGAAAGGATGAAGATGTAAATCGTGTTTTATTACTGGAGCCATCGCACTTTCAAAAATTTCCGGTTAGCGAGAAAGTGTTAAAATTTATACTGGAGCTTTCTGGTAACATCACTCACATTCAGGTGATGGTGGGTGAAGTATCCGAATTGGCGGAGTTGTGCAAAGACATTTCATCGAAAGGAAATCATCTGATCTCCAGGGAACACCCGGCTTTTCAACATTATCCCGGCCTCAAGGATGAGCGCGATTGGATTTATCCAAAAGTGAAGGGTTATTTTTCATCTTTCTTTTCATTTTGGAAGCAATGCAAAAGAAGTGTTATATCACGCTGATAAGAATCTAGAGCGTATCGTTTGGTGCTGACTTTTGAAATCGCCCTGTTTTATTCAGGCGGGTATGGAGGTTATTTACTTTACTCACATCTTCAACACCTCCTAATGAATTTCTTCGAATCAGAATAAAATTACCAACATTAATTTTTTCGAATAACGTGCCGTTCACCCTGATTTTATTACGGTCCCCAGGAGCAAGCATTAGATAGTGAAACCCAAGGGATGAGCGCTTTTGAATGACTTTGAACTTGCCAAACCATCCATAACCTCGCTCGCGTTTGATGGATTCGCGCCAGTTGGTCCAGATCAAGAACGTGATGAAGGGAATAGTGATGAACAAGAAATACTCGACAAGCTCCCAGTAATAATCAAAAGTGAAATGAACGGCCCTCTGACGTTTATAAATAATCAGAGGACCGATCAATACAGCAGCTATCATAACCAGCACGGTGCGCCACCAATTTCTTTTCGAAAATAGCGGGCTTACCAGCGGTGGATAGTTGGTTTTATATTTGGTATAAAACTCAATGTGCTTCATGCTGTAGGAAAACTTTTTGACGTAATCATGTAATTCGAACTGGCTTTAGCCATTACCGTTCGATACATTCGTTTCGTTTAATAAGCTTTTGTAATGAGTGGCAATGAATTTGTCAATCGTAGAGATGAACGCCTCCAACTCCATCTCATCAAGATCAATTGTTATTTGATGGTTATTAGTCATCGTTAATTGAATCTTGTGAAGAACATTCCGATCATCTTTAATCAGCGTGATGCCTTGAATATTAGTCAGATGAAGAATCCCTTCCTTTTCATTGTTTTTATATTCAATCGCCACATTGCTCAACTTCAGAAAGTCATTATAGTTTTTTATTCCTGAGATAAGCTTGCCAGCAACGGGCGCCACAATGCAAATGGTTGCCCAGATCACAAATCGGGTGAGGTTAACTTCATATTCAACAAACACGAATCCGAAAATGATGGGTATGGTTGAATAGATCAGGAGTTGCGTCTTTAGCTTAGTGCTATGATTCCTGAAAATTATCCCACCCTCTTCTGACTTTATCTTCACCGGAAAAAGAAACTCTTCCCAAAGAACCAGTAGCATGATGATGACGGCACTGCTTACCAGTACCGCCCCCAAATAAATATTCTTGCCTTCATTCAGTGCCGGCTGTGGGATTTCAAAAAGTTGAAATGATAGAAAGAGCGACAATACAAAAATCAGTAATAGAATTCCAACACTGAATTCTATCGAGTAGCGCTGCCTTATAACCTTTGCCATATACTATTAATTAGTGATTCAACATTTAGTTCCATCCACCACCCAGCGCCTGGTAAACATTTACCATCGCGTGCATCTGCTGCATTTTGGTTTCAATCAGTTCAAACTTTGAATCCAGGGCGTCACGTTGCGTCAGCAATACTTCCATATAGTCCGCTCGTGCCGATTTGAAAAGGCGTGTGGAAATTTCAATTGATTGTGTGAGTGCTTGTACCTGCTGTGCTCTCAAATCATAACTTGTTTTCATGTTAGAGATGTTCGACAGCTGATTGGCTACTTCGATGTATGCATTCAAAATGGTACGTTCGTAATTGTACACCGCCTGAATTTGTTTTGCATTAGCACTGAAGTAGTATGCTTTGATTGCGTTTCGGTTGACAAGCGGTGCTACCAAACCTCCGGCTAAACCATATAACATTGATTGCGGTTTGCTGAACAGGTAACTTGCGTTAAAGGCATTCAACCCTATCACCGCTGAGATATCTACGGAAGGATAAAAATTTGCTCTCGCTACTTTTACATCCAACTTAGACGCAGTGAGCTCGAGTTCTGCTCTTCTTATATCTGGACGATTTTGCAAAAGCTGTGATGGTAATCCTGCAAAAATGGCGTTCGGAGCCAGGTCAGTAAATGCTTGTGAATTGCGCGTGATGGGCTGTGGAAATCTTCCCACCAGAAAGTTGATGCGATTCTCTGTTTCGATGATGCTCTGCTGAATATGATAGATGCGACTTTGATTTTTAAGCACCTCGGCTTCAAACCTGCGCACCGCAAGCTCTGTCACTTTTGCGGCTTGCTTTTCCATCTTCACAATCTCCAGCGCGTTTTGCTGAATTTCAATGTTCTTTTTCAGAATCTCCAGCTGATTATCCAACGCCATCAATTCATAGTAGGAACTGGCGATTTCAGCAATGAGATGAGTCACCATAAAGTTTTTTCCTTCGGTACTGGATAGGTATCTGAACATAGCAGATTTTTTTGCGTTGCGCAGTTTTTTCCAGACATCCACCTGCCACGAAAAATTTGCAGCGAGTAGAAAGTCGGGTAGTGGATCGGGGAATTCTTTTCCCGGTGCTATTTCTGAATTCGCTTCAACCGATCCATCGCGCGTATAGCGCGCAACTTTTTCTACTCCCGCTACACCTTCAAGATTAACAAACGGCAAGTATTCTCCTTTCCGGGCTCTTACTTCATTTCGCGCAATGTTAATTTCCTGCATCACAATATTTAACTCCTGGTTGTTTTGCAGCGCAGTGTCAATAAGGGCATTCAAATTTGGATCTGTGAAAAATTCTTTCCACTTGATTTTCGCGGTATTAACGGTATCAGTTGAATTCTGAAATTTTGTTGGTACCGTTTTATTCTCTGCCCGCGGCACCATGGTGGAAGGTATCGTACAGGCAGTGTAGAGTAGGGATAGACTAACTATCCCTACGTACATCATTATTTTTTTATTGATCATTGTCTTCACTTTCTTTTGGTTGAGGAAAAGCGTCCATGTGGTGGACAAAATCTTCGGTGAGCGAATCTTTTTCTTCGTCACGGATAAGCTTGCGGCCCTCGGCCATTCTTCCGAAGATGTAATACAAGCCGGGCACGATGATGACTCCAAAAACAGTTCCAAAGAGCATACCGCCCAGGGCAGACGAACCAATAGTGCGATTACCAATAGCACCCGCACCATGCGCAACTACCAACGGAATCAAACCTGCAATGAACGCGAAGGAAGTCATCAAGATCGGGCGGAAACGAACTTTAGCACCTTCGATCGCTGCCTCCAGTACGGTAGCTCCTTGTTGCTGTTTTTGAAGAGCAAATTCTACAATCAATACGGCATTCTTACCGAGTAAACCTACCAACATCACCAATCCCACCTGAGCATAAATATCATTGGCGAGCCCCATGCCCTTGATCAGTAAGAATGATCCGAACACTCCGGCCGGTAATGAGAATACAACTGTTAATGGGATGATGAAACTTTCGTATTGTGCGGCAAGCACCAGATAAACAAACACCAATACGATGATGAAAATATAGATCGCTTCATTTCCCCGTCTTGTTTCATCGTATGAAAGTGCGGCCCAGTCAATATCAAATCCGTTAGGCAATTTTGCCGCAGCAACTTCTTGTACGGCCTTGATGGCCTCACCACTACTATAACCTCTTGCGGGACCTCCTCTGATGGCTGCTGTGTTGTACATGTTGTATCGGTTGATTTCATTGGCCCCCTGCATCTTTTTGATTTTCATAAATGCAGAGAAAGGAACCATTTCACCTTTGTCATTCTTCACCCAAAGGTTTAATACATCTGTGGGAAGTTTGCGGTATTCAGGCGCTGCCTGCACAAACACTTTGAAGAAGCGCTGGTATTTAATGAAACCTAATTCATAGGTACTACCCACAAAAATTGATAGCGTGTTCATTGCATTACCAATCGTTACACCCTTTTGCATGGCGCGTTGATTGTCGATTTCAATTTCGTACTGAGGATAGTTGGCACTGAAGAAGGTGAACAAACCGGTAACTTCTTTGCGCTTGCGAAGTTCGTTCATGAATTCATTCGTCACTTTTTCCAATTGCAGGTAGTCACCGCTATTGGTCTTATCCAATAATTGTAACGCAAAACCTCCGGCTGCACCAAACCCTGGCACTGCTGGCGGATCGAAAAACTCAATCGTGGCCCCTGGAATTTCTTTTGCTTTTTCTTCCAGCTCATAAATGATTTCACTTACCGTGTGCTCCCGTTCCGACCAAGGTTTGAGGTTAATCAGACACGTGCCGGCATTTGAACCACGACCTTCTGTGAGTACTTCATAACCTGCGATGGATGAAACTGACTTTACTCCCTCTACCGTGTTGATTACTTCCACTAGTTTGTTGGATAAGTCATTCGTACGCTCAAGTGTAGATCCGGGAGGTGTTTGAATAATAGCATAAAGCATTCCCTGGTCTTCACTGGGAATGAAGCCTGAAGGAAGATTATTGGATATACCGAAAATGCCGAGTGAAAAGATGATGAACATTGCAACCGTCACAATTCTTCGCTTTGCGATTAACTGTAAAAGCCACACATATCTTCCGGTAAGTTTTTCAAAACCTCTGTTAAAGCTATCGAGGAATCGGTTCAGCCAGGTTTTCTTTCTTGGCCGTCCATGATTGTTTTTCAAAATCATAGCGCAGAGCACTGGTGTAACGGTAAGCGCCACAATACCTGAAAGTACAATGGATGACGCCATCGTGATCGAAAACTGCCGATAGAAAGTACCCACAGGGCCCGTCATGAACGACACCGGCACGAATACGGAAACCATCAGCAATGTGATCGCGATTACAGCACCACTGATTTCACCGATTACTTTTTTCACTGCATTATAAGGCGAGAGATGTTCCTCTTCCATTTTAGCATGCACAGCTTCCACCACCACAATCGCATCGTCCACCACAATACCAATCGCCAATACAAGGGCAAACAGCGTGATCATGTTGATCGTAAGCCCGAAGAGTTGCATAAAGAGAAATGCACCAATCAGTGATATGGGAACTGCCAATGTAGGAATGAGTGTTGAGCGCCAATCACCAAGGAATAAAAACACCACCAAGGCTACCAGAATGAACGCATCACGCAGTGTATGAATAACGTTGTCAATAGAAGCATCGAGGAAGTTTGATACATCGTAACTGATTTCATATTCCATTCCGGGAGGGAAAGTCTTTTTGAGATCCTCCAACTTTGCTTTTACTTTCTCAATTACATCGCTGGCATTACTTCCATAGGTTTGCTTCAACACCATCGCAGCAGAAGGGTGACCATTCATGTTGGAATAGATGTCATAATACTCGCTTCCCAACGAAACTTTTGCTACGTCTTTAAGTCTTAGAATTTCTCCGTTCGAATTGGCTTTGATCACTACGTTTTCATATTGCTTGGGATCACTGAATCGGTCGGTGTAGGCCAAGACGTATTCGAGCGCTTCCGCGCGATCGCCATCACCTCTACCAATTCTACCGGGCTTACCAATAATACTTTGGTCGCTTAGCGCTTCCATCACTTCATCTGGTGAAATGCTGTAGGCTCTCATCCGATCCGGGTTCAGCCACACACGCATAGCGTATTGACGGCTACCCAATATTCTTACTTGTCCAATACCATTGATGCGCTGCAGTTCAGGCACCATGTTAACACCGGCATAGTTAAACAAGAATTTCATGTTGGCATTCTTGTCGGTACTATACAAGTTCACATACATGAGCATACTCGGGATTACCGGAGTGATGATCACACCTTCGCGCTGCACGAGTATCGGTAATCGGTTGGTTACTTGCTGCACGCGGTTGGATACTTGCACCAGTGCCTGGTTGATATCGGTACCGGGGTTAAATACAACCTGAATGTTAGCTTCCCCTGCGCTGGTGGCATCTGACGTCATGTAGCGCATGCCCCATGCACCGTTGATGGATTGCTCAAGTGGAATAATTACCGATTCGGCCAGTGATTTGGCGCTGGCTCCGGGATACGATGCACTCACCATTACCACAGGAGGTGCAACCTCCGGGAATTGTGACGTGGGCAGTGTTTTAATTGCCAACACACCCACGAATAAAATCACGAGCGAAATTACAATGGCAAGTACTGGCCTATGAATGAATTTACTAAACATTTTCTTTTTTGTTTTCGAGTGGCTGCACTATTCAACATATACTTTGAGGTGAGGGATCACGTCTTTCGGATCGTGATAATCATATTCGGCTATCTTTTCCTTGTCTTTCACTTTCCGGATCCCTTCCAATACAATGCGATCAGTTTCTGATATCCCTTCCTTGATGATGTAGAGGTCTGGCATTTCGGCCTCAATCATGATTTCCTTTTGATGGATGATGTTATCCTTATCCACCACGAAAACGTATTTCTTTTCCAGAATTTCGAAAGTTGCCTTTTGTGGAATGAGGAGTGCATTTTTGAGTGGCACGGTCATTTGCACATTTCCCGTTTCGCCATGGCGCAACAGCCCTTTAGGATTAGGAAAGGTTGCTCTGAACGCGATGTTTCCGGTTTCATTGTTGAAGTCTGCCTCAATAGTTTGCACGATACCAGAGTAATCGAAAAGCATATTGTTCGCCATCAGCAAGTTTACCTTCATCAGGCTATCCTTCTTTGCGTTTACTTTGTAGTTCAGGTATTCTGCTTCGGGCACGTTGAAGTACACCCACATTTTACTGTTGTCAGAAAGTGTGGTGAGCAGATCACCTTCGTCTACAAGACTTCCCAATCGCACCTGAAAGCGATCCATGATGCCATCAAAGGGAGCTCTGATTTCGGTAAAACCAAGATGAACCTGGGCAAGAGATACCTCTGCTTTTGCTTTATCAAGTTTTGCCTTGGCAAGCGCCAACTCATTTTGCGATACCACATTGCTGTCGGCAAGTTGTTTGGTATTCAAATATTCGATCTCCGCAAATTTTGCCTCTGCTTCTGCTTTTTGAAGTTCAGCTTTGTACATGAGCGGCATGATCTGAAACATCATCTGCCCTTGTTTCACAAATTTTCCTTCGTCAACAAAAATGTTTTGTAAGTAACCTCTTTCGAGGGCTCTTAATTCAATGTGTTGTATCGAACGGATTTGACACACATAGTCTTTAATAATCAGTGTGTCTCTTCGCAAAGGACTGGTAACGGAAAACCTAATTCCTTCTTCTTTTTCTTCGTGTGTTGATGAACAGCTTGCCATACTGAGTACGGCACATAAGCTGAAGAACATGAGAATTCTACTCATAATAGTTACGATTTTAATACTGGGGTTTTTTGATATAAAAACTTTTAATGTTGCTGTGCGCGATGCACAAACAGAATTGCCTCTTGATCTGACTTTTGTTAAAGAGATGAGGGCATTAATTAATCAGGCTAAGAGTATAGCCTATTACGAATGGAGTATCAAATCCGAAATACGCGGTAGATCAGATACTGAGATCCAAGTAATGACGAAAAGGAAAAATGCTTTAGGAAATGATCGTAGCTTTTCTTTTGTGGAACAAAACATTCCTGAAGAAAAGAGAAGGGAAGTGTTGAAAAATACTTTGAGGTTTTTTTAAGAATAGTTCGGTCATCTTCTTCTTCCTTCGTCTCTTCCTCCTCGAAGTACACGGTTTCTACCTGCACTTTCTTTAGGGCTAAGGTCAAATTATAACCCGATTCTTTTCTTGTTTGTACTGGGCTGACCTTCCAAAAAGGCACAAAAAGCTGGCTGTATCCTATCAAAAACAGGATAAAGAGGGTCACAGAATTTTTTACCAGTGGTTTCAAATCAGCAATTGGATGGTCTTTGCGATTTCGCTGGCGCGAAGTACGCTCAATTCCAAGTAATATTTTTATTTATATTTATTATAAAATCCATAAAATATATTTATGAACTACACACTCAACCAATTACAGGTCTTCCTTAAAATCTCGCAGACTCTGAGTGTGACAAAAGCTGCCGAAGAGCTAAACCTGACCCAGCCAGCCGTTTCCATTCAACTTAGAAACTTTCAAGATCAATTTGATATTCCATTAACGGAGGTAGTCGGGAGAAAGATTTATATGACGGACTTTGGTCGCGAGATAGCTGCGGCCGCCCAGGGCATTCTTGATCAGGTAGCTGAGATTGATGTTAAAACTCATGCCTTCAAAGGAAGTTTAACAGGTAAACTCAAGTTTTCAATCGTTTCCACGGCAACCTATGTAATGCCATATTTTCTTTCCTCGTTTATGCGCTTGCATGAGCGCGTTGAAGTAGTGATGGACATCATGAATAAAAGTAAAGTGGTTGAAACCTTGCAGGCTAATGCCGTAGACTTTTCACTTGTTTCAATAATTCCTCATTCACTTCACGTGGAAAAATTTGATTTGCTTCAAAACAAACTCTACCTGGTGGGGAATCGTGATCGCAAACTAAAGAAAGGACCCTACACAAAAGAAATCTTGAAAGACCTGCCCCTGATTTATCGTGAGGAGGGATCAGGCATACGCCACACCATGGATCACTTTATTGAGCGGAACCGCTTGCCCGTGATAAAAAAAATGGAGCTCAATTCAAATGAAGCCGTGAAGCAGGCAGTGCTTGCCGGTTTGGGTTATTCCATTTTGCCTTTGATTGGTATCAAAAATGAATTGCTGAATGGCGATCTTCAGATCATACCTGTTTCGGGTTTGCCGGTCAAAACAATGTGGCAGTTGATCTGGCTAAAAGGTAAAAAGCACTCACCCGCAGCAAGTGCCTTTCTAAAACATTTAAAAAATGAACGCAATGAAATTGTGCGAGAGAACTTTGAGTGGTATGAAGATTATTGAGTTGATCAGTTGATTTGATAGCCTTTCAATTTGCCAATCCATGCGAACAACGTCATGATGAAATCGGGTGGCGCTATACTTTTTACATCGTTGCTATAATTTTTAAATGCCATAGCGAGGTGAATGATCGATCTTAAATCTTTTGTACTGGTCAACTTTCCATCCTTTGCCAGCTTTTCGAACGTTACCATCATTTCCGAAAAGCTTCCATTTGGTGTAATCAGGTATTCAAAAATACATTTCTCACTGGATCGGTTCCGATAGGTGTGGGCCGCGTTTTTGGGGATGTGAATAAATTCACCTGCTTTTAATCTATGCCATTTTTTATTGTAGTACACTTCGAGTGATCCTTCCTGCACTGAAATCAATTCTTTCTGCTTTGGATGGGTGTGGATCGGTGGACCATCGGTGTTTGCTAAAATAAGGCATTTGCCGTTTTCGCTTCCTTGCACATCATTGATGATCATTACTTGTGAGTTGAAAGGCACCAGGTGATCAACATTGGGAGTGAATTTCTTTACATCATTCATAATGGTTCTTTTTTGATTTTATTCCGCTAAACGCCAGGACGGCTGCAGGTGTTGCAAAATAAAAGATAAAAATATCTTTTATTATTGAAACCTATTTGTACCTTTGAATCGTAATAGACGGCAGTATGTTTTCAAAAGCGTGCGAGTATAGTATTCGTGCTATGATTTTCATTGCACAAAAGAGCAAAGATGGCCACCGTGTGGGCATTAAGGAGATTGCCACCGGGGTTGACTCGCCAGAACATTTTATGGGGAAAATATTAACGGAGTTGAGCAGGAGGGGGCTTGTGTTATCAATCAAAGGGCCGCATGGGGGCTTTTATATGGATGAAAAATGCCTGAAAGTGACCTTTGCCGAAGTAGTTACCACAATTGATGGCAACAATCTATTTACTGGCTGTGGCTTAGGCCTTAAGTCATGCAATGAGAATAAGCCGTGTCCAATTCACGATGAATTCAAGATTGTGCGAAATAAACTAAAGTCACTTTTGGAGACTACGCGAATAGGCGAGTTTAATGAAAGCCTGGAAAAGGGCTTGGTATTCCTAAGACGAAACTAAAATTTTTTGCTCAAATAAAAGATAAAAATGTCGTTTAATATGAAGAAATCCGCAACTCTTATTCTCATTCTATGGATGGCAACCACTGGCAGTGCCTGGTGCACTCCAATCAGTAGCACTTCAGAAACATCAACACTCGTGGCGCTGGGATTCTCATTGGTCGTGATTTTTTCGATCACTTTGATTTTGCTTGGCAAAGTTATTTCTATTAAGAAGGAGTACTCACGCTCTTTGCCTGACACCCAATCGAACCTGCTTTTATCAGAGTTAGACGAGCATGCTATTGAGACGCTGATGACACTTCGTAGGAGAGTAAAGCAATTATCAAAAAAGGGAAGCATTTTAGCACTGCTGCTAGGTTTTCCATTCGCACTATCCGCACAGACAGTCCCTCATGATGAAGAATCGCTCTTCAGTCAATCGGGAATTATTATTACACTCGTGCTGATTGCAATTCCACTATTGTTTGCAGTCATTTTTTTGATGCAAAAAGTAGCGAAGCTTATCGCGCATGCGCAGCATAAGCGAAATGAAAAAGCAGCCGAGCAATTAGCTGACTATCTTTATCAAACAACAGACGAGGAAATTGACACCACACTGCTAAAAAGAAAGTCAACACTGAACTATACTCCGCCATCCTTAATAAAATTTGAAAGCAGTGTAGAGGATAAAAGAGGGCTATTGAATACTATCAATACCAACTCTTCTGTTACAATTATCGCAGAAAAAGCAAAGCAGAAAACACTCAAAACTCCACTCCCTCATGCGAATTTGATTCTATGGTTTTTAGGCACCGCAGTATTTTGGCTATTGCTAGGAACTACAGCAGGAGAATACCTTGGAATAAAATTTGTTTCACCGGAAGCAGATTCAATCAGTTGGCTAAGTTTCGGGCGCTTGCGTCCGGTGCATACCAACGCAGTTTTTTGGGGTTGGTCTTCTCTTGCCATGATTGGGCTTGCTTACTATGTGGTTCCTACCGTAAGTAATTCACCAATCGCCAGCATCAAAAAAGGTTGGATAACACTTGTGCTGATCAATGTTGCTGTCTTCGCAGGTTCACTGTGCCTCATGGCTGGAATTAATAATGGTGGTGGCGAATATCGTGAATACATCTGGCCCGTGATGGCGCTGTTTGGAGCAGGCTTGGTGATATCACTGATCAATTTTCTTCAAACCATTGCCAACCGAAAATCAAAAGAGATTTACATTTCTAACTGGTATATCGTTTCGGCACTCATCTTCACGCTTACCATTGCTTTTGTCGCTTACTGGCCCACTTGGCAAAATGGTTTAGGCGAGACTATTGTGCAAGGCTACTATATGCATCAGGGTGTGGGCATGTGGTTCATGTTATTCAATCTTGGCCTGGTTTATTATTTCCTTCCTCAGCAAGTGAACAAACCTATCTATTCGTATGGTATGGGTATCCTCGCGTTCTGGTCGCAAATTATTTTTTATACATTGATCGGCACCCATCATTTTGTTTTCAGTTCAATACCCTGGTGGTTGCAAACTGTAGCAATTGTCGGTAGCGCAGGAATGATTGTGCCCGTGGTAGCCGGCACCACTAATTTCTTCATGACCTTCAAAGGGTCATGGAATAAATTGTATTCGAGTTACACACTTCCGTTTTTCTTTGTTGGCATTTTGTTCTACTTCACAGGTTCGCTGCAAGGGACTGCAGAAGCTTTTCGGTATACCAACCTGCTTTGGCACTTCACTGATTTTACAGTAGCTCATTCGCACCTTACCATGTATGGCATTATCGCTTTCCTATTGTGGGGATGCATTTATGTTTTGGTTCCACGAATCACCGGTAATGAGCCTTCGCAGATTTTAACCGGTATTCATTTCTGGATGGCATTTATTGGCCTCATGTTTTACACAATTCCATTGATGATTGGTGGAACACTCAAAGGGCTGTCCTGGATGGAAGGAAAATTTTTTATTGAAAGCGTTACCCTGATGGCTCCTTTCTGGTTATGGCGCGCCATTGGCGGTACACTGATGTGGATTTCACACATTGTGTTTGCAGTTAACTTTTACAGAATGGTAGCAGTAGCGAAACCATCGGACGTGAAAAGTCTCACTGTAGAAAAATTAACGGCCAAACTATCGGCCATCGAAGCTTAACCCATTTTAACATGAGTATTTTTGATAATCATATAAAACTCTTCGGACTAGCCACTGCTCTTTTTGTTGGGCTAACAATTGTCGTGGCGATCATGCCGGCCATTCATAATCAAAATGAGAATGCTCCTTTACCAGCAGCAGAACCATTATCCGAAGTAGCGATTAAAGGCAAGGAAGTATTCATCGCCAATGGTTGTGTAGCCTGTCATTCACAGCAAGTTCGCAATGTGGAGATGGATAATGTCTGGGGTGATCGCCCTTCCATTGCTGCTGATTATGCCAACAATACGCGCATTTCGTGGTGGATGAACACTGCCACGTTGATGGGCACTGAACGCACAGGTCCTGATCTTACAAACATCGGTAATCGTATTCCCACTGAAGATTGGCATTTTGTTCATTTGTTTAATCCTCGCATCGTTGTAGAAGAGTCGATCATGCCTTCTTATCCATGGCTCTTTGAAATTAAGGAAAAAGCAGATGAAGGTGATCGGGTAGTCAGTGTTCCAGCAAAATTGTTGAGCAATGTAAGCGATGTAGTTATTGCAAAGGAGGAAGCAATTCAGCTTGTTGCCTACTTACAATCACTGAAGCAACAACCATTACCGGATGGCACTCAGCCTCAGGAATTTTTGTACAATAAGGAAAAGGCGCAGCAACTAACATCAACTCCAATATCTCAAGAGGCAATTCTTGATGGCAGTCAATTGTATGCGGCCAATTGTCAGGCTTGTCACCAAGCCAATGGTGAAGGGCTAAAAGGAGCATTTCCGCCTTTGAAAGGAAGTAGGATTGTGAATGATGAAAACCCCGAGGTATTAATCAATATTATAATGAGCGGATACAATGCACGCGAAGAATTTGCTGAGATGCCCGCTGTGGGAAAACTGAATAATCTTTCTGCTGCGGAGATTGCCGCCATTATTAATCACGAGCGAAGCAGTTGGGGGAATCAGGCTTCTAAAATTTCTGAAGATAAAGTTCAAGAGATTATTCAGTTGCTGGAAAAGCAAGAAATTAAACTCGCAAAAAAATGAAAAAGTGTTTAGCCGTGATGTATGCTTTCTTTTTAAGCTACAGCAATTTATGGGCATGCACGGTATGCAAGAAGCAACAACCCAAATTACTTCAAGGTATTACTCATGGTGCCGGCCCGGAAAGCAATTGGGACTATGTCATCATTATCACAGCGATTGCAGTAGTTGTCGGCACACTTGCATTTTCCATTCGATTCTTAATAAAGCCAGGAGAGACAAATAGAGATCATGTAAAAAATCGAATATTAAATCCATTGTCTTATGAATGATAAAAACAGAGTACTGATTTATCTCGATGATGAAGTGACTCCCATTGGAGTGTTTGATTGCCCGGTAAAATTTAATTTGGATACCAGCAAACTTCAGGATGGCAGTCATACACTGAAACTAATCAGCAAGGACACCATCGGCAAAGAAGGCATTCGATTAATTCCCTTTACCGTGCGCAATGGCCCTGAGATTTCGGTGGAAGGACTCAACGAAAATTCTGTTGTAGATGGTGAAATACCGATCATGATTAACGCCCACGGTAAAAGCGATCAACGAAAATTTATTGTAGAAGGAAGTGAAACACCGCGCAGTGTTCCATCGTGGGTGTGGGCTTTTATTATTTCTTTTTGTGGCTGGGCAGCCTATTACACCATTTCTTCATTACTATGAAAAAGGACATTGAAAATTTAGATGACATAAAAGTATTGGTGAATGCTTTTTATGATAAGGTAAAGCGAGATGAATTGTTAGCCCCAGTGTTTATGAGTAAAATTCCGGGTGATTGGACAGCGCACCTCGGTATCATGTATCGGTTCTGGAATGCAGCGCTCTTCAACGTTCGCGAATACACAGGCAATCCTTTTATGAAGCATATGAACTTGCCACTGGGGCAAGAACATTATGAGAGTTGGATTAACCTTTTCTATGAAACAGTAGACGAGCAGTTTGAAGGCACCATTGCCGATGAAGCAAAACGCAGAGCAATGATTATGGCACATACGTTTTACAGTCGTATGCAAATCAGAAAAGAACCTGTTCCATTTCCTAAAATATGAATACCAACAGATTCTCTTTAAGAATTCCCATCATCTTTATCTGGGTTGGATTTGTATCCGCCATCAGCTTTATGGAAGCGTGGCTGAAATTTACTGCTTCTGGTGTTACACTCACAACGGGGCTTGCCATAGGCAAAGTAGTTTTTGGCGCCTTAAATAAAGTAGAACTGACTTTGGCGTTTGCGCTGACCTTCTTAATTATTGTAGATACGCCACGCAATATTTTGCGCGAGTATGCATTCATTCTGATTGTTGGTATTCTGTTGACGCAAACGTTTTACATTTTGCCAATCCTTTCTTCAAGGATTGATATTTACCTGTCTGGAAAAACTCCTGAACCCTCAAGTCTTCATTCTGTTTATGCATTACTGGAGGTGATTAAGGTACTTACTTTACTACTATTTGGATTTAAAGAATTAAAGAATGAAAACACTAGGCACACGTACACTCGGTGATATTGTAGCCGACAATTTTAGAGCAGCCACCGTATTTGAAAAATACGGAATTGATTTCTGTTGTCAGGGAAATCGAAACTTGAGCGAGGCTTGCACCGAAGCAGGTGTGGAGGCTGATATGGTTGCACAACAAATTGACGAACTGGAAAGAGAAATCAAAGGCACACTAAACTTTAACGAGTGGCCGCTTGATTTATTGGCTGATCATATCTTCAAGAACCATCATCAGTACCTTGAACAAGTAACGCCAACCATAAAAAATTTATTAGAGAAGGTATGTCATGTTCACGGTGATCGGCATCCTGAATTGTTAGAGATCAAAAATATTTTTGTAAAAACTTCTGGCGAGTTGGCTGTGCACATGAAGAAGGAGGAGCTTGTCCTCTTCCCTTTCATTAAAAAACTAGCGCTATCAAAACGGCAGGGTACAAAAGTCTCATCTAATTTATTCGATTCGGTTTCGAACCCGATTAAGCAAATGAATGATGATCACCTGGACGAAGGCGAGCAATTGGAACGTATGACAAAACTCAGTAACAATTTTACGGTGCCTGAAGATGCCTGTATGAGTTATAGAACCTTGTACCAATTACTAAAGGAGTATGAGCATGACATGCACATTCATATTCATTTAGAAAATAATATTCTCTTTCCAAAGGCTGTAGCGTTAGAACATGCACTGAATAATTAATGCAGCCTGTGATTGAAAGTGTCCGTACTGAAATTGTTTTGTTTGTAACCTATCGCGGAAAGGATTACCAAGTGAAGACTTATCAACATGAGTATAGAAGCCTGATGGCATTGCTGTATGATAAATTCTATTTCGAAAATTTCGGTGATTGCAAAGGAATTGGAAGATGCGGCACCTGTCACGTCAAAGTTAGTCATCCTAGAAAGGAATTACTGACTAGGGTAGGTAATGAGTACACCACGCTGAATAAAATGGAAAACGTATCGGAAAACAGCAGACTTTCTTGTCAGATCATGATCACTGAGGCCATTCATCAATCACATTTTACGATTGCTGATGATGGTAACCTTGGGTTGTATTGAAGTTTATTTTTTGACGTTCAGAGGAGTTGCACCCAAGGTTTGGCGGGATTATGAATTATAAAGTATGCTATAATTAAACTCTCGAAAAGATTAGTCAGAATTTAGTCCCGAAAGTAACGCTCATAGTTCATTCGTGTAGTAATCCCCACGGGGCCCTCATAAATTCCTCCAATATTACCCATGTCCTCAACTAAGATTTCAATAGTGTTCACTCCCTTTTTATTAAGGGCCGTTGCGGGAATATCATACACTCTGCTTTTTTGAAACGATCCACTCAAGCCAAAAGGCCTGTGATCATTGGTGCTACCAATCAATTTTCCATTCAGGTACACTTTATCAAAGTCATCTATTTTCCCGACAAGAAGTACTAGCGGATCGGTGGTAAAATTTTCAGGAAGTGTAAACGTTCGCTTATACCAGGCGTAACCATCGTATTTGTAAAATCCCTGATGCTCCCAGGGGCTGGGTACCAGAATTTTTTTCCATTCGCTTTCTTTTTTTATCTCCTCACCACTCCAGCTCGTAGCAAATGACCATATCCCCTGAAGATCAATCAATAAATTACTTTTTGCTGAACGGTAAATCCCCAGGTTGCCTTCAATAATTCCGCCACCAAGCGTAACATCATACACCCGAATGGCAATGGTGTTAGCGCCATCATAGTTAAGAATACCCGGTGGCAGTGAATACTTACGTTCCTGATTATAAGCGGTCTTGAATTTTGGTGGCATTGTGCCAGAGAAGCCAATGAGTGTGCCGTTAACATAAACTTCGTCAGTATCGTCTATGAACCCAAGGCTGAGATAATAGTTTTCTGTTTTATCCAGTTTTGTGCCGTCAAATTTTTTTCGGTACCACGCAAATCCATCGTAGCCATTGAAGCCTTCATCTTCCCATGCCGATGGAGCGTAGATGCTCTCCCAGCGAGAGTCATCAAAATCACTGGACGACCATTCGCTACGATCGCTAAGATGAAATTTCCACTGACCTTCTAAATGGATAAGCTGACTAAAGGCCTGAGTGGAGAAGAGTAGAGTTGAGAATAAGCAGGTCAGTAGTTTCAAAGCAAAACTTTTTGTTAAAAGTACATAATGTTTAAAAAAGATGAGCGGCCCTTAAGAGCCACCCACCTTACAACAAACCCTATATCTTATCGAGCGGCAACCAATGCGTGATGATAGGTTGTCTTCTCTAACTGTGGCTCAAATGTTTTTCCATCGGCAGACTCTACCAATTTGTAGGTGACCGTAATGTTTGATCCACTTACCTCTACCCATAATCCGTTGGAGGTTACATTGCGCATGTCATATTTTTTGGAAAATCCGTGAGCAAAGTTTTTACCCTTGATACGATCAGAGGCGAGAAGTTCACCATCGCTGTAAAACTTTATGTCAACAGCCTGCTCAACAGGGTAAGCATATAATACTTTCAAAACTCCTTTCTGCGTGGTCGGTAAAATTTTTACCGCAGGCTCGTCCTGAGCATTGGCGATGATACTGGCTGAACTTAACAGTGCCACAAAAAGACCGGTGATGATGATTCTGGTTTTCATACTATTTATGGTTTAAAATTTTTTCTTTGACTGATTACAGTTCAAATAACGGCCCGCCAAAGACCATGGATGTCATGACCTGGTAAAGGTTTGTAACAAGTTGTAACAGTAAAAGAATAAGATGCTAAAGCACCATTTTGTAGCCGGAACCGTGAACGGTGTATATGATTTTGGGATGATTAGAATTCATTTCTACTTTCTGCCGAAGGCGCGCAATGAAGTTGTCCACCGTGCGCGTGGTGATTTGCTCTTCATAGCCCCACACCTTCTCAAGTAAATCATATCGATTGACTACCTGATTTTTGTTTTTATACAGATAGGAAAGAATTTCAAATTCTTTATGCGACAATTTTACCTCATTGCCATTTTCCACTGCGGTAAGTAATTCAAAATCGAGGGTTAGTCTGCCAATGTTTACTGTACTGATTTGCTTTTCAGCTGTTGGCAAACTTCTCCGCAGCAATGCCTTTACCCGAGCCAATAATTCCCGCACGCTAAAGGGTTTGGTGATGTAGTCATCGGCCCCAAGCTCAAGCCCCAGCACTTTATCTATTTCTTCACCTTTGGCGGTAAGTAAAATAATGGGTGTGCGAATACCTGCAGCACGACTGGATTTGCAAACATCAAAACCCGATAATTTGGGAAGCATCACATCCAGCAGTGCTAAGTCATATTTTCCTGATTTAAGTTTTGCAAGGCCAGCTTCACCATCATTGGCGGTATCAACCTCGTAGCTTTCCAACTCCAGATTATCTTTTAAGCCAAGTTGCATGGCAGGCTCATCTTCAATGATTAATATCCGCGCCATTGGTATTTTTTTCTAATGGGAAATAGAGTGTGAAGGTAGATCCTTCTCCAGGTTTACTTGAAACCAAAATTTTTCCGCGCTGAGCAGTCATTAATTGTTTGACCAACGATAACCCCAATCCTGTTCCGCGGCTTTTTGCCAGGTTACCACTGGAAACACGATAGAACTTATCGAAGATATGCTTTTGATCCATTGTGCTAATGCCAACACCGTGGTCTTTTACGGCAATGGTACCATAATCGTTTTCAGTCCCCGTAGAAATTTCTAATTGCTTTTTATCAGTGCTGTATTTGATGGCGTTGTCAATCAGGTTAATGATTACCTCAACGAAAGCCTCTTTGTCTGCCCGAATCCACACGTCATCGCCATTTTGAAGCGAATAGTTAAAACCCTTATTCGTTAAATGAAAATCATACGTTTTTAGAATTTCTTTTAGCTCGGTGCCAGCATGCAGAGTTTCCAGGTTGAGTGTCTTTTTATTCGCTTCCATCTGGCTGAAGTTGAGGATCTTATTGACGATGCCGGAAAGGCGATGGGTTTCTTTGCTGATAATTCCGTAGTACTCTATTTTTTTCTCTTCCGATTTTACCCTACCCATTTCAAGCGTTTCGGCAAACATGCTGATCAGCGCAAGTGGTGTACGTATTTCATGGGATACATTCGAAACGAAATCTGCTTTATTCTGCGCGAGCTGTACTTCTCGCTTCACATTTTGAAAGACGAGAATGATTGCAATGACCAGGATCACGTCCAGAGCAATCAGCAGTATAAGATTGGTAGTGGTTCGTTCTTGTATTACACTCTGCAATGAAGATCCATTTGTACGAATGCCCAACGTGTAATCTGGAAAGAGCCAAAAATCCTTGGTACGTGCTTCGGCCGAAATGGCGGTGCTATCGATAGATAGGGTGGAATAAAGCGGTGTTGGTTCATTTTTTTGAAATACTGATAAAATAAATTGATCGCGTGCGATCACCTGAAGGCGCGGACCTATCAGATCTTCGATGAATGTTTCGGGATAGATTAAAATTGCAACGACACGAAAATTTTGCTCATCGTCTCCTGTGATGAACGTAAGACACTGTAAATTCTTAATTGCTGAATCTGCATGGAGAGCTGTTATTTTTTGAAATCCACTCCTTTTGTACGAAACAAGTTTGTCAATTTGAGTATGATCGCGTGTCAATGCAGCAGAAATGATCGGTTCAAATTTGTTTCTGATGCTATCTTCAATCGAAAAAAAATGTTGACTCGTTTTGCCGTTCACCGTATCGCAGATGAAAATGGCGGCCAACGATGAATTGAAGGTGAGCAGTTCATTTATTTTTTCCGGCATCATTTTTTCATTGCTCGCTTGCTCAGTGCCCGATGCTATTTTTGAAATCCAGCTGTTGAGAATATCGTCTGAGTATTGATTGACTGAAAACAGAATGGCTTCTAGCTGTTTGTTGTAGATATCCTGAATCATTTTCTCGTCTTTGTTTAATGAGGATATTTCATAGACCGAGAATGAAAGGGCGGGCAGCAAAAACACAAGAAGTAAAATCAGGCCTATTCTGTTGGTGGGCTTCATAAAACAATCTTACGACTATTTTTTAATCTGAGTTTGACATAAAGGAGTACTAAACAACGGTTTTTGAGTGTTTAAGTTTGTTTGGTAAAGGTATTCTATTCAATGCTTTGGAAAATATTGTGTACCTTTACGCATCAATTCCTTGAATCCTGCTGAAGGCTATCTTCCCTTAAAAGATCATTACCTCCTCCTCGATTTTTTCAATTGAATAAGGCACGTGTCTTCGGTTATGCTTGCTCACAAAGAATGTTGGCAATCACCGGGCTGTGCAAAGATTCCGTTTTTTCATTTAACCATAATTCATGAGACAGTTAAAAATCGTTAAGCAAATTACAAATCGCGAAAATCAATCGCTGGATAAATATTTACAGGAGATCGGTAAGGTTGATTTGATCACGGCCGATATGGAAGTGGAGCTTGCTAAACGAATTCGTGAAGGAGATCAGGTGGCATTGGAGAAACTGACCAAAGCAAATCTTCGTTTTGTGGTTTCGGTAGCAAAACAATATCAGAACAACGGCCTTACCTTGGGTGATCTAATTAATGAGGGCAATGTAGGGTTAATCAAAGCAGCGATGCGTTTTGATGAAACGCGCGGATTCAAATTTATCTCGTATGCGGTGTGGTGGATTCGTCAGTCGATTTTGCAAGCCTTGGCGGAGCAATCGCGAGTAGTGCGGTTGCCGCTCAATCGTGTAGGTTCGCTGAATAGAATCTCCAGAACATTTTCTGAATTGGAACAAAAATTTCAACGCGAACCTTCAGCAGAAGAATTGGCAGAAGTAATGGAAGTGACGATTGAAGAAGTAGAAAGTACCATGCGAACCGGAGGAAGACATATTTCCGTAGATGCTCCATTTGTGCAGGGCGAGGAGAATAGCTTGTTGGATGTGCTGGCCAATACTTCAGAAGAAACACCTGATTCCGACTTGATGAGAGACTCGCTTAAGCGTGAAGTATCTCGTGCGTTGTCGACATTAACACAACGTGAGTCTGAAATTATTTGTTATTATTTTGGACTGAACGGCAATCATGCAATGACCTTAGAAGAGATTGGCGCTAAATTTAGTCTTACCAGAGAGCGTGTTCGACAAATCAAGGAGAAGGCTACCAGAAGGCTGCGACATACTTCCAGAAGCAGATCACTCAAATCCTATTTAGGTTAGGATCAAATCACCATTATGAAACCTTTATTTACCGATTCAATGAACACTAATATCTACACACCACTTTGGAATAAATACCGCCCCGCAATTCTGCAGTTGATGGTGGCATCTTCAGAAGGACCACAGGAATACAAATTTTTTGGACACGAATTCAAAACGCTGAATCCAAAAGAAAAAGGTTATGCCTTTACACTTCATGCTTTTCAGGGTAAAGCGAAAAATAATATCAAAGCTTCAATCGTAGCACAAGATCTGTTGTATGTGCTTGAGATGTCAAGAAAAGGCTCTGAACTGATGAGCGAACACGGCTATGAATTTACGCTTGACAAGCAATTCGTATTACGGGTGAAAAAAGTTGAAACGGTCTGAGACTATCAATAGTAACAGCATTCTCCCTAACGACTAATAGTAAGTCTGAAAATATTTCAGATGATGAATAATCATCGAGTTATTTTATTGGCTAATATTAACTATGATCAATGCAGTTATTAAAGGCACCGGTAGCTACCTGCCCGAGGTAAGAGTTACGAACAAGGATTTTCGCACTAACACTTTTTTTGAAAAAGATCATACCTCTGTAGCCAAGGACAATTCTATCGTCATTGACAAATTCAAAGAAATTACAGAGATCGAAGAAAGACGTTATGCACGGCCAGATCAACATGCGTCCGACCTTGGATTCTTAGCCGCCTCGGAAGCAATTTTAGACGCCAATGTTGATCCTGAGAAAATCGATTACATTATTGTAGCCCATAATTTTGGCGATGTTGCTGAGGGAAGTAATCGTGTAAACATGGTGCCCTCAATTGCATCGCGCGTCAAGCTGTTACTGAAGATCAGAAATCCCAATTGCGTTGCATATGATCTTCCGTTTGGTTGCCCCGGCTGGGTTGAAGCTATGATTCATGCCAACTATTTTATCCGATCGGGTGATGCAACGTGCTGCCTCGTAATTGGTGCCGAAACCTTGTCGCGTGTCATTGATCCTCATGATCGGGATTCTATGATTTACAGCGATGGGGCAGGAGCAGTCATTCTGGAAGCCTCGTCTGAAAACATAGGTATACTCTCGCATAAAACTCAGACCCACTCACTTGACCATGCCATGCTGCTTACCATGGGTCAATCTTATTTTACAGACACAACGCGTAAAGAAGATTTGTATATTAAAATGAACGGCCGAAAGGTTTACGAGTTTGCCCTTAATCACGTGCCGATGTTGATCAAAGAATTGCTTCACAAAGCAAGTGTGGACATTACGGATGTTAAAAAGATCCTCATCCACCAGGCCAATGGCAAGATGGACGCTGCCATCGTGCAGCGATTATTCAAACTCTACCATAAAGAAGTTTCGCTGAAAGATGTTATGCCAATGACCATTTCGTGGCTGGGAAATAGTTCTGTAGCTACCATTCCAACGCTTCTTGATTTAATCCTTAAAGGGAAGTTTTCAGGTCACCAAATCAACAACGATGATAAAGTCGTATTTGCTTCCGTAGGAGCCGGAATGAATATCAATGCAATTCTTTATCAGTTTTAAGAATGAGAGGTAAAAGTCTAAGCAACTTTTACTCTCACAGCATTAGGGCCTTTAAATCCTTTTTCAGTTTCAAAGGTTACCGTGTCGTTCTCTTTAATGGGTGTGAGAAGCCCGTTGCTATGAACAAATATGCTTTCGCCTGAACTTGAATCCTTGATGAAGCCAAATCCTTTGGAAGTATTGAAGAAAGTGACTTTGCCTCTGCGTAGTGTGTCCTCCTGAATATTTTCCTGGCGCTGAATGCCAATGACAATATCTTCTTGCTTTATACTTCTCTTTTTCGTGGGATCGGGTGGTGTAGAGGTAATATTTCCATTCTCATCTACATAGGCCATCATGTCTTCCAGTGAATTACCGTCTTTGGCATTTGCCTTGCGCTCTTCCTTGCGTTGCTCTTTCTCTTTACGTTTTTGAAGTCTCTTTTTTTCTAATTCTTTCTTGTTGAATGTTTCTTGCGGTCTGGCCATAGTTCTTGATGATTCTTATTTTGTTGTTTAAGCTTTATTTGGGAGTATAGCCAGGCTATCGATTCTCAAACGAAGAGGTCTGCAAGGTACCCATTTCATTTCACTATTTGATGCCCAAGAATAACTATTGTTGTTAGGGCCCATAAATACTCAATTCGCGTTGTTTCTTTGGTATTTTTATCCGTCACCAAACTAAATTCTCTTTCAGGAAAGCTTGCAGTCTATCCCGGAGCCCAGGTGATTCCTTGTATTAATGGGTGGCATCCGGGACAATCCGTTTATCAAAAAATCCCGTTTGAATCTCTGCACAACTATTGTGGGAAATGATTTCTTGACCCTATTTTGAATTTTTGTTTTTCGTTGGCTATGGTTTTTTCGGATCGAATCCGGCAATTGAAGTATAAGAAAGCAATTGCCGGTGGTTTAATTTTAGCGGTCATAATCATTTTGTTCAGAAGTGCTTTTGCGCATTTCTATCATGACAAAATCAGGGAGATTGCCATAGCGCAATTGGATCAGAGCACCACTGCGGACTTTTCGTTTTCGGAATTGGATATTTCGCTGCTCCGCGAATTCCCGAACATCGCAGGTTCGTTCAATAACCTCACCCTTACGGGGAAAAATTATTTCTTAAATGATACCATCGTGTTTGTCCCGGAGGTTCGCTTTGAATTGAACCTTTTTAAGTTGTTGCTTTTGGACAAGATTGAAGTGGAGAGCGTTCATCTGGAAAAGCCAAGGCTAAAATTGATAGAACGGGCAAACGAAACAAACTATGATATTTTTGATGATACCCTCAGTGCGGACGGTGGTCCAATAAATCTGGAACTGGATGAAATGAGTATTCATCAGGGTGAGGTCACCTACGTGAATCAAGTGTCCGGTATTTCATTTCGCGCAGAAAATATTTCATATTCTGGTTCGGGCAAATTTAACGCTACATCCTACGATATTCTTAGCACGACCTCTATTGAAAATTTTACTCTTCTTCATGGAAAGAAAAAGTGGCTAGTAGGTAATCAAATATCAGCTGAGCTCGACATTGATTACAAACCAGGCGAACGGAAACTTCACTTCACGAAAAGCAGCGTGATGCTGGACCGGTTTAAAACCCTATTCGATGGAAGCATTGCATTGAATGAGAAAGGATCTATCATACAAACTACTTTCTCTTCTAAAACAAAGCTGAAGGACATTCTTACCCTATACCCGACCATCATGCTTGAAGACTTGAAACATATTTCGGCTTCGGGTGATGTTGATTTTTCAGGAACCGTTAAGGGCTTGCTTGCAGATGATTTCAGTGAGGTTCCATCATTCGATCTAAAACTGAAAGTTGAAAACGGACGATTTAAAATCGACACCCTTGCTCTGCCCATGAAGGACGTGAATATTGATCTTGTGCTACAGAACAAAAGTGGGCAATGGAACGACACCCGAATTGATCTGAAATCGTTTCGTGCAGACTTGGGGCAATATCCAGTGCGGGGAAGGTTTAAGATGGATGGCTTTTCGAGTCCTTATGTTGACGCTGATATTGTCTCTAAAATTCATCTCGAGGATTTGGAAAAGATTTTTCCTATCGAAGGAGTTGATATGAAAGGCCTACTTGGATTTGAATTGAAAGCAAAAGGAAAATGGACGCATCAATTCTTTGTAAAACAAAAACCCGGAGAAGAAGGAGATGTGCCGCCTTTTCACGCCCTTGTTCATCTGAAGGATGGAAGCTTCAAGTATGAGCACCTGAACGAATCTTTTGAAGGTGCCCAATTTAGACTCGAGGCCAGTAACGCTACAGGGCGACCGCAAGACACTCAGCTGGCGATTTCAGATTTGAAAATGCTCATGAACAAGAGCCCGCTGCGTGGCAATATTGAGTTGAGGAATTTACTGGAACCAAATATCAAAGGAAGTTTATCGACTGACATCGATTTGAATGAGTTGAAGGACATTATACCCATGGAAGGTTATGATTTGCGCGGAAAAGTTAAGCTCGACATTAAAGCCGATGGAGTATACAGTGTGGAGAAGAATAAATTTCCAACCGTGAATGCCTCCCTTGAAATCAATAATGGATATGTGAAATCATCGGAACACACTGAGCCGATCGAAAATATTGAAGTGATGGCGGAGCTGATTAATCAAACCGGAGTGCTAACAGAATCCAAGTTGAAGATCAGTCGCTCCAATTTTGTTTTTGAAGAGGAGCCCGTGGCTTTGCGGGGAACGATTCTGAATTTCAAAGATTATTCGTACGATCTTTTCCTGGATGGCAAGGCTGACTTGGGAAGGTTGACCAAGGTTTATCCATTTGAAAACATTGTCGTGCAAGGTGTTCTGGATGCTCATCTTGAGCTGAGTGGACTGTTCTCAAACATCCAACAGAAAAATTACAGTAAGCTGAAGGCTGATGGCTCTCTTGAAATAAAGGATTTTTCTATCCGCGCAAAGGAACTGCCCGAGACCATCTCCATCCACGATGCGATGGTCGAGCTGGATCCAGAAAAGATTGTGTTGAAAAAGCTTGAAGGAAAAATTGGAACCAGCAACGTTGAGATGAGAGGAGATATCTTTCACTACTTATCCTTACTCGCAGCGGATGAAGAACGGATCAAAGCAGATTTGTTGATTAGCATGGATACGCTTAATCTGGAACGTTGGCTGTCCGAGCAAGCTCATGTTTCTGATACAACTCAGCAAGAAGTGAAACCTTGGATGATTCCAAAAAATTTAGATTTCACAATTGACGTGGCAGCGAAGGTAGTCAAACATCCGTCTATCACGGTTTCGAATTTTAATAGCGATGCCGTGTTGCATGATGGCACACTCCGCTTAACAAAAGCGGACTTCATTTTGGAAGGTGGCAAGCTGCGCATCTCGGGTGATTACAATCCGTACGCGGGCACTAATCCATTTTTTGATTTGAATATTGAAATTCAAAATCTGGATATCCACAGAACGTATACCAGTTGCAAGTTAGTGCATGACATGGCTCCTGCCATCGAGCATACTGAGGGGATGTTCTCCGGCCGCTACGCGTTGAAAGGATTTCTAGGACGTAATCTCATTCCTATCACCGAAACCATAGAAGGAAAAGGTGAGATCAGAATTGCCAGCGCAAAAGTAAATGGAATGAAAATGTTTGAGCGCATCAGCAAAGCTGCCAAGCGGCAAAACCTGAATGACCCGCACTTGAAGGATCTGGTAATTCAAACCGAAATAAAAGACAATCAACTTAACGTGAAGCCTTTTTCGATGAAATTGTCAGGCTTTAACACCGACATTGAAGGCGTACATGACTTCAATGGCTTTCTAAATTATATCGTTAAGATAGAATTGCTGCCCATTGAGAAGCTAAAAATTCCCTTTCATGTTTCCGGAAGTTATGATGACCCCAAGGTGGCGCTTGGCAAGGGGCACTCACTACCAGAGGAAAGATAACTCAAGTTACTTCTGGAGGCTTACCTTGTTCTTGGTTAATTCCAGCGCCATTTTAACTGCCTCATACGCATTGACCAGGCCTCCTGATTGGCTCAGTTCGCTAAATTCGATTTGCTCTGCTGAGCCTGGTTTTTGCACCTTCAAGTGATCAAGCTTGCGGCTCGACTTTAGTAAAATGTCTTTCACTTGCAGTGCGGTTAACTCCGGAAAATATGCCATCACCAATGCGGCCACTCCTGCTGTGGAAGGACTTGCCATGCTGGTACCATCAAGGCTTTTGTAACCATTATCGGGAACGGTAGAATAGATTTCTACACCTGGAGCAAAAAGGGAAACTGTTTTTTTTCCATAATTAGAAAAATCACCCACTAAAGAAATATCGCTGCCCCAAGCGGAAGCACCTACTTCGATCCAATTCTTTGCTTCTTTTCCATCTTTATAAAAACGGGTGGGGTAGTTAGGATTTTGATCACTGTTTTCTGAGTCATTCCCTGCTGCATGCACCAGCAGCACTCCCTTTTGTTCCGCATATTTTACGGCCTTGTCCACCACATCCTTTTCTGGAGAAAATGATTTACCGAAACTCATGTTGATAACTTTTGCTCCGTTATTTACTGCATAAATAATTGCATTGGCCACATCCTTATCACGCTCGTCACCATTGGGTACAGCCCGCACCGACATGATGCGAACATTGTCTGCAATACCTTTTACACCAAGGTTATTAAATCGATCGGCTGCGATAATGCCGGCTACGTGTGTTCCGTGCGAGGCATCCGGACCTTTTACATCATTATTACCGTAGTATTTTTCGGTGAGGTCTGCGTAATTGTCTCCAACAATTTTTCGGGAATCAAATTCTGGATTATACCCATAGTTTACAATCACACCGTAATAATCCGATGCTTCTTTCAATTGTGCGAGGTAGTCGTCAATATCCCCGTCTTCGCCAATATTGCGAAACATGTTTAGGATGAACCCTTTTGCAAAGAGTAAGGTTGGATCATTCGTTTCAAATTTACGAAGTGCTTCCGGTGTAATTTTTTCTGTTTTTAGCAAGCTCTTCAAGGTATCCACACTCACGGAAAAATTTTGATAGATTTTCGAGTACAGCTGATATTGCTGATCGTTTTTTTCTTTCAGTTTTAGATACTTGTCTTTGATCTTCAAATAGCTTTCGTAATCCGCCCGCTGCTTTTTAGAAATCTGATTTTCCGAAAGGCCATTAAAAATTGAATTGAGTCTAACAAACTCTCTTGTAAGCTCATAAGAATCTTCATTTACGTTTCCATTTTTTCCGCCAATGAAGTTCCAGCCATGAATGTCATCCACATATCCGTTTTTATCATCATCAATACCATTGTTGGGGATTTCATCTTCATTCACCCACATCACGCTTTTTAGATCTTCGTGCTCAGCATCCACCCCGGAGTCGATAACTGCTACGATGATTGTTTTGGAAGGCCTGTCTTTTAGCAATGTTTGGTACGCTCGTTCAGCGCTTACGCCTTGTACACTATCCGTTTCAGGATCCTTCAGAAACCAGTCTTTCGGTGCAGCTTTTTGGCCAACAGCAGAAAAATGGAAAAGTAAAAGAAAAATGACCCCTACAAATCCTGAAACCCTTTTCATATTCATCGTCAATTTTTGATTAATAATGCTTTCAAACCCTGTTTTCAAACTTTTGAAGTAAAAACGGCCTTAAAAATAGCTTGTTTTTAACTGCCATAAAAAATTTCAATTCTGATCAAATCTTACGTTGGTGATCAATTGCACTATTCTAAAAACCGTGCCACTGCAATTTAATAGACATTTGTATCAGACAATCGCGTAAGGCCATGATACAATTTTGCTTGATTACATTCGTAGCGTTTTTCGTAGTGTTCTTCTCAATTGCGATGAAGTTAAATAACGCTGTAAGGGCGTAGTTGCACTTCTTTCCCGTACACCCGCATTTCTGGCTCAACCTTTGGGTTACCTTATCCGGTCGATCGGATAAATTTTGGTAATTTAGATTTTCGAAATCTGATGGTATGAGAAATTTCTTCCTTAACGTCTTTCTTGGTTGTTTATTCACTTTCGCAGCGCAGGCTCAAACGGGCATCCCAAAAATCGTAATCAATTCTATGGGCCACTCCGCCAAGGTGCAAAACCTTGTATTTACGCCAGATGGTCAGCGCATTGTTTCTGTTGCCGAAGATAAAACTATCCGACTGTGGAATGTCTCCACTGGTGAGATGATCAAAAAATTTGAATCTCAGATTGGTGATGGGCCCGAAGGAATGCTTTATGCCTCCGCCATTTCGCCTGATGGCAAGTTACTGGCAGTAGCAGGATATACGCTTAATGCAGAGAAGCAGGTCTACATCGCGGTGATTGATTTACAAAAAGACATTCAGGTATCTACGGCAACAGGTCATACCAACGTTGTCAATAGTCTTGCCTTTTCGGGAAATGGAAAATATTTATTTAGTGGTAGCGATGATGGAACCTTCAAGGCCTGGACCGTTGCCAATTGGCCCGTATATCAGGCAGCGACTACCGTTAATGTTGGCAGCCCGGTAAAATTCTTATCGGTGAACCCTGCTACTATGGATGTTGCCGTTGCTGCAGAGGGCAAGGGCGATGTGCTGGTTTACCCGATGGCAGGATTAGACAAAGGCTCGCAAAAATTTTCGCCTCGTTATTGGAAAGATCATAAAGGAGAAGTCAATCGTGTTTCCTACTCACCCGATGGTGTATTTCTTGCCTCCAGCAGTACTGAAAAAGAATTTAATCTTTGGAAAGCCGATGGCTCATTGGTGAAAGAATTTACAAGTGATGATGTTGTTAATGCCATCGCATTTTCGCATGATTCTAAAATCATGGTGGGTCTTGATGTATCAGGAAAAGGTCAAAGCTTTGGCGTGCCAGAAGGAAACCGGTTTACTAATTTCAGTGGACATGATAACGCTGTATTAGCCTGTGCTTTTTCGCCACTTGAAAACGGGAGTTATATCGTGGCATCGGCCGGAGGCAACAACAACGAAATTTATTTGTGGAATCCGATTAACGGGCGCACGATTAAAAAGATAAAAGGGAAAGGAAGTGCCATACAAGACCTTGCTTTTGGTACCGGACTTGAACTTTACATTACGCAGAATCCAAATGCCAAACCGAATGAATTCCAACGCAGTTTTGATTTTGGAAATCTTAAGCTAAACACAAACCCATCTAAATTTTCAATACCCCCAAAGAAATCCAGCGGGCTGAGTCAGGCATCTGAAGTTCTACTCGATTTGCCAAAAGGTAAGACGGTGCAAAACGATCCTGCAGTGGACGGCCGTATTTTAGATTACCTCTCCACCTTGGAAGGAAATGTGATTGTGGCCAGCGATTATTCGTTGAAGATGTATGACCGAAATGGATTTTTCCAAAAAGAATTTTTGGGTCATGCGGGTGGCGTTCGCGCCATTGCGCTGAGTGCTGACGGCCGTTACTTAGCCTCGGGCAGCGAAGATCAAACAATAATATTATGGAAACTCTCCGAGACGGGTGCGGCACCAAGCTTGCGTCAGGCTTTTCCGGAGGCCAGTTGGGCAAATTATTTTTCTTCACTACCAATTGATTCACTTACTAAGGAACCTTCCAAGCAAGCCTGGAAATCAGTGATTGATTTTCTGAAAGCCAACGGAGATAAAACTTACAAAGGGATCGAAGAAGTTTACAAAAATTTGGGTGAGACGGTGCTTCCTTTTGCAACGTTATTTATCACCGAAGATAATGAATGGGTGTGCTGGACACACAAAGGTTATTTTGCCTGCACTTCTTCTGGCAGTCAGTATTTCGGATGGCACATAAATCGCGGAGTAGATAAGCTCGCAGATTTCTATGCTGCGGAACAATACTTTGAAATACTCTATCGCCCCAAGCAGGTTGAGAAAAGCCTTGTGCAAGGAAAGCGTGTGGAAGATATTTTGCGTGAGGAAGGTGAACGCATATTTGATCTATCAAAATTACAGCGGCCGTCTGCCGGATTTTTTGAGACCACAAACTTACTGGATAAAAAATTAGTAAAGTACCAGGAAGGAAAGTTGGTGACCGAACAAAAATCATTACCTATCGAGGTAGAAATATTTGATGGTGGTGGCGGTGTAAAAGAAGTAAACATTTATCAGAACGATAAGCTTTTGATCAGCGATGATAAAATCGTTACCAAAGCAGCAGGCGACAAGGTAAAACAAACCTACACAATCGACCTCGTGAATGAGATGAATGAGTTCAAGGTGGTGGTGGTTAATTTTCAAAAAATTGAATCCAGAGCCGAGGTTTTGAAAGTGGAATATGTGGGCGAGGTGATGGCCACAGCGTCATTACACATTCTTGCGGTGGGGATTAATAAATACCAAAATGCTTCTTATAATCTGAACTACGCCCAGCCTGATGCCCAGTCTTTCGTGGCGAAACTGGTTGACCGGAGCCAGCGGATATTTAAGACGATCAATAAGGTTGAGATTTATGATGAGAGTGCAACCAAAGAAAATATTGTAAAAGGTTTTAAGAGCATTCAGGCCAAAGCCAAGCCAGAAGATGTATTCGTTTTCTTTTATGCCGGCCATGGTAGCCTGGATGAAGAGCAAAAAGATAAAGATGGAGACAGTCCCTTCTATTTTGTGCCCACTGATGTTACAAAACTGTATGGCGATCCGCAGCAATTGCAAAACAAGGGAGTTTCCGGAAGCGAGTTGCGCACAATGCTCACGCAGATTAAATCTACAAAGCAAATCGTATTGATGGATGCCTGTCATTCGGGTGGCGCCTTAAAAGGGATGAACACTCGTGGCATTGCGGGAGATGAAAAGGCCATCGTTCAATTGGCACGCAGTTCGGGCGTAGTGTGGATTGCCTCTTCCGGTACTAAACAATTTGCAACAGAGTTTGAGACGCTGAAGCATGGAGTGTTTACTTACGCGTTGCTGGAAGCCCTTGACGGGAAAGCCGATAATGGCGACAATAAAGTAACGGTGAACGAACTGAAATTTTATATGGAGGAGCGTGTGCCAGAACTTACAAAGCAATATGGAGGGCAATCGCAATATCCTACTGGTTATATTCACGGAAATGACTTCCCGATTTCCGTGATCGTGAAAGAGTAAATTGAAACTTTTAACAAATAAAAATGGATGGGCTATCCCATCCATTTTTATTAAGATTAGTTTTTCTTTAGCAGTCGCTTAATTTCTTCAATCTCTGACTTCAGCTTATCAATTTCAGATTGTTGCTGATTGATGATCTCCTGCTGTTCTTGAATCGCTTTGATGGCCAGCGTTCCAAATCCTGCATAATCCAACGTGTGCAGATTATTTTCTTCACTATAATTCACCAAGCTTGGGAATAATTCTTTTACATCTTGCGCAATAAATCCAAGGAATTTTTGATCGCCATCTTTTTGTTCCTTGAAATGATATCTCATTGGTTTTAGCTTTAAAATTTCTGGAAGGATATTTCCCAGATCCTCAAAGTTTTTCTTCCTGTTTCGATCTGAAGTAGCGGTGTAAGCACCGGATGTAAAATTGAACCCTCCCTTTTGAACTCCACCACCCACCAACCAAAAGTCACTAGTACTGGCGGTATACAAACTCCAGGTGTTGCTATTGGTATTTTGAATGGTAAGACCATTTGAATTAATGCCATTGGTCTGGATCAGGTGTAGCTGTGAGGCAGGCGAGGTTGTACCTATACCCATATTTCCCTGAACCAACAGGCCGTTGGTGGGAGCTACGCTAGATCCAGAGTAACTCGCTCCAATCACCGCGCCTCCTTCTACGTCAAGTTTATTCACGGCAGCAGTGGAGCCCACGCCCAAATTGCCTGAAGTCGTTAATGTCATCCGTTGAACATATCCATTCGTATAAAAATTAATACCTCCTGCCTCGCGATTAGCAATTTCAATATTAGGGTTGGTGCCACTAGCTAAAGAAATTTGAGCCCCATCCGTTGGTTGATTACCTGCATCTGCAGTGAGCAAGTAAAGCGCAGATCCGTTACCTGCATTTGGCTGATAAAATGCTGCCCGATACCAAGAATTTGAAAAGGGAGCTATCCCGGAAAGCACATAACCGTCCGTCCGAAGATCACCGGCTACGTGCAGCTTTGATGCTGGACTGTATGTGCCAATGCCGGTGTCTCCCGTTGGCCCAATGACCATGCGATAGGCTGATGACGTTTCATCCCAAATTCCAAATGATCCTGCTCCTGGGAATGATCCACTTCCGGTTGAGCCGATGATGTCATAGGTATGATTGTTTGCATCCGGATTTGTGAATCGAATGGTTGAGCCTGCGGAGCTTGCAGTGGAAGTTAAGTACAGCGGAGATGAACCGTAATCTGCATTTTCAACGTGAAGTCTCCCGAGTGGTGATGTTGTTCCAATTCCAACAAATGTTCCGTTGTCAAATAGCTGTGATGCAGTAAGTCCTGTTCCATTTCCTTTGGGAAGAATATTGGCAGTTGAAAATGGAGCGGGGATGGGCGCCCAGCTTAGCGTACCGCTTCCATTATTTGTCAGTACACTTGCAGCGGCCCCCTGAGTATTGGGCCAAGTGTAGCTCACTGTATTTAGCGAGGTTGTGCCAGAAACGGTAAGGCCGGTTACCGTTGTTCCACCAGCCGTTAATGTTCCGGTGGTGGTAAGATTTTGTGCTCCAAAATTTCCAGAGGTCGCAATTGAAATGGTGCCGGCCCCATTCGTAACGCCAATGCCTGTTCCGGCAGTGAGGCTTGCAAGCGTGTAGCCTGTTCCATTTCCAATCAATAATTGTCCATTAGTTGGAGCTGTGCCTAATCCAGTTCCTCCTCGCGTCACTCCCAAAGTGCCTGTGGTAAGTTTTGATACATCCATGTTGGGTAGGTCAGCTGCTACCATTGCTCTGAAGGACGGTGCTCCGGCAGAGCCGTTGGGGGCTGCGAAGATAGTGTTCGCAGTCTGCGATGCTAACGTACCCGTAAGTGTACCTGTTCCTGTTATGGGCGATCCTGTAACAGAAAAAATGGAGGGGAGGCTTAACCCAACAGACGTGACCGTTCCACTTGGAATGGCCAATGTAGCAGGTGCCCAACTAGTGCCGTTGTATTGAAGCACCTGTGACGCAGTAGGGGCGGAAGATGAGATTCCAACCCCTTGAATTTTTGATACGAGAGGAGCCGTTGCCGTTCCTCCCAAGTCACCACCTAGTGATACTTTTCCGCTGAAGGTCGAAAAATCAGTTTTACCAAGGTACCCATCGGTGGTTGCTGTAGCTTGCGCCATGCTTATCACGGGCGTCAATGTTCCTGTTGCTACAGATATTGGTGCTGTGCCGGTTACATTTGTTACTGTTCCGCCAGTGCCCAGCGATTGTGGTGCCCAGTTGGTTCCATTCCAGGTCAACACTTGATTTAATGCGGGGGCAGCTCCCGAAGAAGATGTCACCACCCAAGTGGTGCCGTTCCACATCAGCAATTGACCAGCAACACCATTGGGCGCGATAGCGGAAATACTTGCTGAGCCTGTTCCGCCAAGCTGAATGGTATTGCCATTGATCTGAATTCCGGTGGCACTGCCTCCTGTGGTTCCTCCTCCGGAAACAGATAACCAATCAATTCCATTCCAATAAAAAATCTGGTTGAGAATATTATCGTAAACGATCATCCCCTTCTCATCCGAATTATTCAGCGCCATTGAGTTTCTTTCTGTGGTTGAAACGGAAGGAAGTATCAGACCCTGGCCGCCTGAATTTTTAAGCCAAAGTATGGCTTTGTCCTTCACGGTAGTGGTGCCAATGGAAACTGAATTACTCTGTGCCAGCGAAGTTTGTTGTAACATTAACAACACCGCTGAAAATAATAGCAACTTCTTCATATCAACTTGATTTTTAAGAGTCGTTAAAAACTTGTTCATTTTATGCTTTATAGGGTAACATCGGTAACTGAACAATAAATCTCATTTTCGTTTATTGATCGCCTGAATTAAAGCCTGATGGAGCGCGCTATCTTTTTTTCTTTTTATATTTTTTGGGAGCCTTTCGTTTGCTTGAGGAAGATTTTCCTTTTGGTTTCTTTGCGATTGATTTTTTGCCGCCTGAAAGTTTCTTCGTGTTTTGGTAGCGACTATTCGGAGAATATGCGGCCACACGTTTCTGGGCTTTGTTAAGTTGTTTAGGTGACTTTCCACCCGCACTTTTCTTGGCCGAAGACGTGCTCAACGTTTTTCTGCGATACGAAACTGCACTTTTATAATCCGCCTTAAATTTTTGTTGGTAGCCCTGATCATTAAAATCATACCGCAAGGTAAACTCGTGTGATGTTCCATTGAAGCCTCCAAAGCTCTGCCCCAAAATTAATTCGGTAGAGTAGCCTACCAGCAGATATTTGCTCAGGCGATAGGCTAGTGTTGCATTCACCACACTTCCCCTTCGGGTGGCTCCGCCAAAAGTTAGTTTGTTATCGTAGGTGTAATATAATCCTACATCATAGGTGTCAGTAGTTTCTGAAAACTTGCGGAACGCTACGTAAGGCTCCAAAAGATCTTGCCCATCACGCAAGTGAATGGTGCCCTGTACAAAACCGGAGTAATAGTTTGAAAGTATGCGTTCATCCTTCACTTGCAGCCATGCGGTAGAAAGCCTGTTCGCAGATAATCCAAACTTCACATAACGATTTTGATACATCATGCCAAACGAAAAATCAGGCTTGGTGTTGGTGGTGTTGTAGCGTTGAAGTGTCAGGTCATTGCCAATGGTAAAGTCATTGAGGCCGTTTAGCTTGAGTGTGTTATACTCACCCCCCACGCCAAAGGAGAGGATATTGTATCGGGTAAAATGCAAATGATATGCGAACGCTGCCGACATGTAGGTATTTTTCCACACCCCAACCGATTCCTGAAAAATATTGAAGCCGGCACCAAACCGATAATTAGCAAACGGAGAGTGAAAACTCATGAAGGTATTCACGGGTGCGTCTTTTACTCCAAGATAATTCATGCGGTAGGAGGCCGTCATTGAGCCAAAGGTGTGGCCCGCCAATGCAGGATTGTACATGAACGAGTTGGTCAGTTTTTGACTGAACAATGGAATGTCCTGCCCATTCAATTGCAACGCACACAAGTTGACGACTAAGACAAAAAGTAGAAGTTTCTTCATGCGAATTATTTGATCACCGAAATCATTTGTAGTTCCTTTTTCGTCTGGTTGTTTTTTGTGTCCTGATATTCCAGGATACACACATAGTTCCCTACACCAAGTGTAGAAAAATCAAAGGCATGCTCACCGGTTTGATTAAAATCTGACGAAGTGTAGTTTTTGAAATTCTTCCACTGCTTGATTTGCACACCCCAGCGATCGATCAATGTCACCGTGTTCTGGGGATAGAACTCTATATTTTGAATGTAGAGCGCATTATTTTTGTCGTCTAAGTTATTCGGTGTAATAAAGGGGTTGACCTTTACGGTAACCGTAGTTGACTTACCGAGAACGAAGATTTTTGGTTTTGAAGAGGAGGGATTAGCACTCACCACATAGTTGTTATCGCTGTTTCCACTTCCAAGGTTGGCGATGGTGCCATCTACACTGGATTCGGCTACTACCAGGTCACCGGCTTCACCTGAGGTTTTGAATGTTTCTGTTCCGGCTGTACTCAATCTGACTTGTGAGCCTGAAAAGTTTCCGCTCTCAAGTGCAAAACTCCAATAACGATCAGGAAAAAATTCTTTAATGTCAGCTGTGGCCGAAAGATTGGGATTTGCTTTTACTGCTTCCATGCGAATGAGCGACCCTGTTTCACTTACATTGGTTAGGCCAATTGGAAAATAGCCATCGGCATTCCCCACGGGAAAGAAAAGTTCACCGCCACTGCTAAGAATGGTAAGCGGTCCATTGATGTAAGAAGTTGAAGATCCACCGCTGTTGTTCAGTGCATTCGCACCCGCGTAAATCAGTTTGCCTTCTTCGCCCGGCACCGTTGAAAAGTTAAGATTGCCTTTATTTAGTTTTAACGAGTTGGTGATTGTCCATGTGCCAGAAATAGTTTTGTTTCCGGTGGTACCCGAGGCAGGCTCAAGAGCCGCAATAGTGATTGCACCTGTAGCAGCAAATTTTTGGGCACCTCCGTTCAAGACAAAATCCCAGGAAGAAAAATCGGCTGTAGCGGAAGATGGTGGCAAGCTTACATCACCCTTGATGGCAAGCTTTACGGGTGCAGCGCCTGTGATGGTGGTTCCGTTTTTTACCGTGAGTTGTGCAAAACTGACTGCCGGTAAGATCAGGAGAAATAATAGTTTCATACCCTTATATTTTCAAATGAACTCAATCAGAGTTTATAGATCACTATATAAAAATCGTTATTTATCGTATTGCCGCTACCACCCTGGGTGTCGCGGAGGTAAACATCATATCCACCTGCATTGGCCTGCACCTTGGCGGTTACTCCAAAACCAGATCCTCCCACAGGGGTCACAATTGCAAAATAGCCTGTGCTGGAAATAGTCTCTCCACTAACAGTAATGTTATAAGTACCTGTAGAAGGATTACTCGAAGTCATATTACCGGTGCTGCTGATAATGCTGCCACCCCCTGCAATATATCCATAGGCAATGGGGATTAAATTAGCATTTCCGGTAGACGGTCTTTGTACTTCACCACTTACTTTAATATCTCCACCGGCAACTTCTAATTTGGCGGTGGGTGATGTAGTGCCAATACCTACATTTGTGTCAGTAGTTGAACCATTCACTCCATTAATGCCTCCTAGCACCAATGAATTACTTGTGCTCACATAGGCGAATGCACCAATAGCGGTTGCATTTAATAGGTTCCCGGAGGCCACATTAGCTTTATGGCCGATTGCGGTGTTATTAAAACCTGTTGTGTTTCCGTAAAGGGCTTCTGTTCCAACACCAACATTGTTTCCACCGGTGGTATTCGAGTACAATGACCATAATCCGAATCCATTATTATTCCCACCGGTAGTATTTGATTTTAACGATTCCTTACCAAAAGATGCATTGTTGATACCAGAGGAATTTACCTGAAGAGCCTGTAAGCCAACAGCCGTATTGAAATTTCCGCTGGTGTTGGTAGTTAGCGCTTCTACACCAATTGCAACATTAGCGAAGCCAGTTGTATTATTCAGTAGCGACTGATATCCTACAGCTGTGTTTTGTGTGCCAGTATTAGCTGAGGCGGTTGTAGATCCTCTTAATGCTTGATACCCAACAGCCACATTCGAGGTTGTAAATGGCGTGGATGAATTATTGGCATATTGCATGGCATATGTTCCAACGGCTGTTGAACCTGAACCGGCAACGTTTTGCGCCAATGTCTCACTACCAAGCGCAGTATTTTCAGATCCGGTTGTATTAAAAAAAAGCGTTGAAAAGCCTGCCCCTAAATTTCTCGACCCCGTGGTGTTTTGTAATAGCACTTGATTACCCAATGCACTATTAAAAACACCGGAGGAATTGGCGGCCAAAGTTTGGTATCCGATAGCAGTGTTGGCCGTCCCAGTATTCGCAGCGGGCGAAGCTGATCCTTTGAGCGCTTCGAATCCAACGGCAGTGTTATAAGACGTGAAAAAAGAGGATGAGTTGTTTGCATTCTGCATGGCATTTGTTCCAATCGCGGTAGATGATTCTCCAGCAACATTTGAACTTAAAGCGTTTGCACCTACCGCAACATTTCTAAACCCGTTCACATTTGATGTGAGAGAAGATTTTCCAATGGCCACATTATAGCTTCCATTAACATTAACAGCCAGCGTGCTATAACCAACGGCAGTGTTTTCCGCACCAGTCGTATTAAGTTCCAGAGCTTGATTTCCAATTCCAGTGCTGAAACTATTTGAATTACTCGATCCCGCTTTATAACCAAAGAATGTCGGTCCGGATGGATCTATTCTTCCGCTTTTGAAATTATTGACAATGAAATTCAAAGGCACATTGTCTTGAGTACCGATATAATTCGTTCCGGTTCCAATTGCTCCGTCAACTGTACCTGTATTTCCTCCAAGGCCCCAACCGCTGCTTGAACTTTGCCATGTTGCTAGTCCATTAACATCTGAAGTCAACACCTTTCCTACTCCAGGTGCGCCTCCCGTTATTTTTATTTGCCCATTTATCTCAAGCTTTGCAGTAGGAGCTGAGATACCAATACCAATATTTCCTGATCCATCAATCACCATGCGCTTGCTGGGCGTTGCCTGACCAATACCAATAGTGCTGAATGCCATCTCAGCTCCCTGAGCAGAACCAGTAAAATTCTCTAACGCAGTTACATCAATCGATGCGGATGGTTCAGAAATTCCAGATCCTGTTTCTCCAATAAAACCGATAGTACCCATGTTATCACCATTTTGCACGGCTGTTGGAGTTGTTTCCGTTCCGCGGCTTCGAATGACATAGAAATTTGGTGCGTGTGTAGCGGTAGAAGAATAAGCGAAGATGGCTCCGTTAACATTTGCATTTTGTTTCACCACAGAAAAATCGGCAATGGGTGCAGTTGTGCCGATGCCTACTTTTCCGGCAGCATCAATGCGCATTCGCTCAATATTCGCAGTTGAAAATCGAAGAGGTTGAGAGTTGGTAGAGCCCAAAAAATCAGAAGCACCTAGCGAGTTTCCGGATAAGCTCCAGCCAACGCCAGCGCTACTCCAAATTGGAGCGACACCTGCACCTTGAGATGTTAAGACTTGGCCTGAAGTTCCGTAGCTGCTGCTTACGCCAACTGCCAAACCATTTTCAATTGAGACATTTCCTTTGAAATAGCCCGCCCAATTGTTGGTGCCTCCACTTGCCTCGGCATAGATTCCATAATTAGTCGTAGCCGATGTTGCCTTAACGGACGCGCCATAGTTTGCCGTACCGGGGCCTAACGCTGACCCTGAAAGTCCATAGTTTGTTGAGCCGGCAGGAGTGGCGGCTACATAGCCTTCGGTTCCAATATTGGTTGCACTGGTATTACCACCCGTGTTGATGATTCCTTGCACCCCCGTTGATTTTGTTCCTCCGAATGAAGTTCCCACTACTCCAATTCCATTAGCTCCATTTCCTTCGGAATAGATTCCATAATTATTAGTGGTGGAGCTTATAGCGGACGACCTCAATCCGTAATTGGTGGCAGTTCCTGCCCTCGAGTTGGTGGTTGTAATTGCTTTGTCCTGAGCGGTAGTTGTTACCGCAAGTTTACTGGTCGCATCCACGGTTCCACCGATGGCGGTATTTGTTCCATCATCCTGAATGGCGGAAGAAACCAGCGTGGTTCCATTTCCTCGGGGAACGATATTGTTGGTGCTAAAATTGGCACTTGGTCCCCAGGTCAGCGTTCCTGTACCATTGTTGGTCAGCACGGTGCCAACTGCACCTTGGGTATTCGGCCAGCTGTAAGCAACGGTGTTAATAGAAGCAAGGTTGGTTGCTGTAACGGCTCCGGTGGATAGTGTGCCAGTTGTAGAAATATTTTGCGTTCCAAAAGCCGGGGTAATTTTTGTTCCTGCAATGGCGGCAGTACCTGATACATCGATATCTGCAATGGCACCATCAGCAATTTTTGTGGAGTTGATGGCACCGGTACCAATGGTTAAAATAGCATTCCCTAAATTGAAGTTAAGCGCAGCATCACCTGTGAGAGGGGCAGCCGTGGCAACATTCGATGCATTGCCCACGAACATTTGGCCTATCGGTAGCGTGCTACTTAATCCCGATGAAGCTGCCCAGGTTAGCGTTCCTGTTCCATTGTTGGTTAAAACCGTGTTGGCTGTCCCTTGTGTGTTAGGCCAGGTGTATCCAACTGTATTAATGGATGCGAGATTGGTTGTCGTGATTGCACCCGTGTTAAGTGTTCCTGAAGTAGAAATATTTTGGGCGCCAAAGGAAGGATTGACTTTAGATCCTGCGATCGCAGCGGAGGAACTAATATTGGCATCTGTAATTGTGCTTGCTGCTATCTTAACTCCAGTGCCCGCTGTTCCTCCTGTAATCGATCCATCGGCCACTGTTCCGGAGGGAATGTTCGTTAATTGAGAACCATCTACAGCCGGAAGTTTTCCAGTGCCATCCAGTTGAACAAGTTGATTTGGATTTACACCTGCATTTGCTGCGATGGTGATGGTGCCAGTTCCGTTGGTAATATTGATTCCGGTGCCTTGAGTAAGAGTACCCAACGCATAGCCTGTTCCATTACCAATTAATAATTGCCCGTTAGTTGGGGCCGTTGTCAATCCTGTTCCTCCTTTTGCTACAGTAGTAGTGGGAAGGTCAGCAGCGACAAGGGTTCTGAACGTTGGTGCACCGGCCGATCCATTCGGTGCAGCAAAAATCGTATTCGCAGTTTGTGATGCTAACGTGCCCGTAAGTGTTCCGCTCGTTGTAATGGGCGAGCCGGTAACAGAGAAAATCGAAGGAAGACTTAATCCAACAGATGTTACCGAGCCGCTTCCGGCTGATAATGTTGCCGGTGTCCAGGTAGTGCCGTTGTATTGCAGTACCTGATTGGATGTTGGCGCAGTGGAGGAAACACTAACCCCTTGAATTTTAGAAACTAATGGTGTTGATGCTGTTCCTCCTAAGTCACCACCCAGCGATACTTTGCCGCTAAAGGCAGTATAGTCTGTTGAGCTTAAGTAACCATTTGCAGTTCCGCTTGCTTGCGCGATGCTGATTACCGGAGTGGTTGTACCCGTAAGCACAGAAATAGGAGCAGTGCCTGTCACACTGGTTACTGTTCCGCCTACTGTGGCCAGCGTGGCGGGTGTCCAGGCGGTTCCATTGAATTGCAATACCTGGTTTGATGTCGGTGCAGTAGCGGATATACTGGTTCCCTGAATTTTAGCAACCGTGGGTGCTGTTGCATTACCACTCAAGTCGCCACCTAACGAAACTTTCCCACTAAATGCGGAAAAATCAGTTTTTGCTAAATAACCATCTGTGGTGGCGTTCGCTTGTGCCATGCTAATGACGGGCGTTGAAGTGCCTGTTACTACGGTTACCGGTGCGGTGCCCGAAACATTCGTTACCGTGCCCCCGGTGCCCAGCGATTGCGGTGCCCAGTTGGTTCCATTCCAGGTAAGCACCTGATTCAATGCCGGGGCTGCACCTGAACTGGACGTTACCACCCAGGTGGTTCCATTCCACATTAAAAGCTGACCAGGAACACCACTTGGTGCGATGGCAGAAATGGATGCTGACCCTGTGCCACCAAGTTGAATAGTGTTGCCGCTTATTTGAATTCCCGTAGAAGTGCCTCCAGAGCTGGAGCCTCCTCCCGAAACAGAAAGCCAGTCAAGGCCATTCCAATAGAAGACCTGATTTAGAATATTATCAAAGACGATCATACCCTTCTCGTCTGAGTTGTTCAGTGCCATAGCATTCCTTTCAGTGGTAGTAACAGAGGGTAAAATCAATCCCTGACCCCCCGAATTTTTTAACCACAAAATGGCTTTGTCTTTGGTGGTGGTGGTACCGATAGAAACCGAATTGTTTTGAGCTAACGTGCAGTAAAAGGAGACTAATCCAATCAATAGGGTTACTAATGACTTGTTCATGTTCATGCGTTGGAATTTTGGTCGATAAAGATAATGCTTTATGAGAATCGATTGAATTGGGTAACTCCTGATGCAATTGAGGTAGGAATATTTGTGGAAGCAGATTGAAAACAGATTGGTAAAGTTTTAAAACCTTTCTTAGTTTTGCCGCCCGGCTAAACGGAGTCGGATCCCTCAACTCTTGAGATGCAGGAGTTAAAAAAATGCCCAGGTGGTGAAATTGGTAGACACGCTACTTTGAGGGGGTAGTGCCGCAAG
>CBHTSG010000015.1:0-116765 GCA_966095315.1 uncultured Cyclobacteriaceae bacterium | reverse complement strand
TTGTAGCGCGGGGGGGAGTTGAACCCCCGACCTTTGGGTTATGAATCCAACGCTCTAACCACCTGAGCTACCGCGCCAACTCGTTTAAGAGGGCGCAAACTTACAAACTTTTGAGATTTTTTTAGCTACCCGAATAAAATTTGATGATGATTAAAAATTACTTTAACTTAAAATCGAATCAGTTATGACTACCGCTACTAAAAGAGAGTTTACTGCAGATTTCGAAGTGCATGCATCCATCAAGATGCTTTACCCTTACATCCAGACCGCCAGTGGTTTGTCTGAGTGGTTTGCTGATGATGTCAGAATTAATCCTGAAAAGATATTCACCTTCGTGTGGGACAATGAACAGCATAAGGCAATCATGGCCGCTCATCGCACAAATCATTTTGTACGATTTGAATATCTGCCGGAAAATAAGAATGACGAAAAGGATCCCTCCTATTTTGAGTTGAGACTGGAGGTAAATGAACTCACTCAAACCACTTTTCTCAAAGTGATTGATTACTCCGACTTTGATGACCATGAAGAACTGCAGGATCTGTGGGATGGTCTTATCGAAAATCTGCGAAAAGTGGTGGGAGGTTAATATCTCTCTCAAATCTCCTCTTAATTTTACATCGAACTTTAAATAATCATACGATGCTCAATGCTATTAATCCAGCAGAAACCAATGCGTGGCAAAAACTTACCGCTCATTTTTTAACCATGCAGGCTTCTCACCTGCGCGAACTTTTTGAAGAAGACAAGAATCGTTTTGAAAAGTTCACCATAAAGATTGAGGATATTTTGTTTGACTACTCAAAGAATATCATCACGCAGGAAACTATTGATTTGCTCATTCAACTTGCAAACGAAACAGAACTTGCCAGTGCAATTCAATCTATGTTTGATGGTGATAAAATTAATAAGACTGAGAATCGTTCCGTACTTCACACCGCGCTTCGCAATCGCTCTAACAACCCAGTGCGGGTAGATGGCGAAGATGTGATGCCGGAAATCAATAACGTGCTGGCACAGATGAATCGCTTTTCGGATGCATTGCTATCCGGAACATGGAAGGGCACAACGGGAAAATCAATTACAGACATTGTGAACATAGGCATTGGTGGTTCAGATCTTGGGCCCTATATGGTTACTGAAGCATTAAAGCCTTATTGGAAATCCGTTGAGCCTCATTTCGTTTCGAATGTTGATGGTACTCACCTGGCCGAAACGGTAAAGCACTTAAATCCCGAAACCACGTTGTTCATCATTGCTTCAAAAACATTTACTACACAGGAGACCATGACGAATGCGATGTCGGCCCGTGAGTGGTTTTTGAAGAATACGAACAACGGAGATGTATCAAAACATTTTGTGGCGGTGTCCACTAATAGCAAAGCGGTAACTGAATTTGGTATTGCACCAGAAAATATGTTTGTATTTTGGGATTGGGTTGGTGGTCGTTACTCGTTGTGGTCATCCATTGGTCTGTCGATAGCGTGTACGATAGGATACGAAAATTTTGTTCAGCTTCTGGAAGGCGCACACCTGGCAGATAATCACTTCAAGAATGAACCATTTGACAGAAACGTTCCGGTAATACTAGCGCTGCTTGGCATCTGGTACACTAATTTTTTTGATGCACATTCCGAGGCGATACTTCCTTACGATCAATACCTGCATCGGTTTGCCGCTTACTTTCAGCAAGGTAATATGGAGAGCAACGGCAAGTCTGTTGATCGTGATGGCAACACCGTGCTTTATCAAACAGGCCCAATTATCTGGGGCGAGCCGGGCACTAACGGGCAGCATGCATTTTATCAATTGATTCATCAGGGCACACGCGTGATTCCGTGCGATTTTATTGCACCGGCTGTCAGTCAAAATCCAATTGGTGATCATCATGTGAAGTTGCTCTCAAACTTTTTTGCACAAACGGAAGCACTGATGATGGGCAAGACAGAAGATGAAGTTCGCTCCGAACTAAAAGCAGCAGGCTTCAGCAATGAGCAGATTGACTTTCATGCACCCTTCAGAACTTTTTCAGGAAATAAGCCGACCAACTCGATTCTCTTCAAGAAGCTTACACCAAAAACATTAGGTACGTTAATCGCAGTTTACGAGCATAAAATTTTTGTGCAAGGCGTGATCTGGAACGTGTTTAGTTTTGATCAATGGGGAGTAGAATTAGGCAAAGTTCTGGCAAAGCGAATCCTTCCGGAACTGAGTTCTGATGATGCGATTTCTACACACGATTCGTCCACTAACGGATTAATAAATTATTTCAAACGATTGAAATAAGAGAGTTTGAAACAAGGTTAGCGGTATCCTTGCAAAGTGCGTTTCTTCCCCTATTTTTGACGACCGTTTTAGCCTCATGGAGAATAAAATTTCGAAGATCGGAGTGTTCACATCCGGTGGAGATGCCCCAGGAATGAATGCTGCCATTCGTGCCGTTGTTCGCGCCTCTATTTATTATCAGAAAGAAGTATATGGAATCATGCAAGGTTATGAAGGCATGATTGATGGTGATATCGTCAAACTTGGTGCGCGTTCCGTGGGCAATATTTTGCAGCGTGGTGGCACCATTTTGAAGACTGCCAGAAGTCAGGAGTTTCGAACTCCCGATGGAAGAAAAAAAGCATTTGACAATATAAAAAAGAGCGGCATCGATGCACTTGTGGCGATTGGTGGCGATGGTACCTTCACAGGTCTTCATAAGTTTTATCAAGAGTTTGGGATTCCCTCTGTATGCATTCCGGGAACTATTGATAATGATTTAGCAGGAACAGATTTTACGATTGGATTTGACACTGCGACCAATACGGCCGTGGAGGCGATTGATAAAATCAGAGATACGGCCATCTCGCATAACCGACTTTTTTTTATTGAAGTAATGGGACGCAACTCAGGCTACATCGCCATCAATTGCGGAATTGCCGGAGGTGCAGTGGCAACCATCATTCCCGAAGAGACCATGTCACTCGATGAACTCTTTGCAAAACTGGATGAAGGTGGAAAGACAAATAAGAAATCAAGTTTAGTGGTTGTTGCCGAAGGCAGTAAGTTAGGTGGTGCGATGGAGTTGGCCAGGAAATTCTCCGAACGAAATAATTACTTCGATATTAAAGTAACAATCCTGGGCCACCTGCAGCGCGGTGGAACCCCAACATACTTCGATCGTGTGCTTGCCAGCAAAATGGGAGTGGCTGCGGTGGAGGGAATATTAAATGGCAAGTGTGATGTGATGGTGGGCGTTCGCAACAATCAAATGGTTTATAATGATTTCGATACCATCATGGCACGCAACCATGAAATTGATGGTGAATCCTTGCGCATTGCAAAAATTCTGTCAATCTAAACGTTGAACATGAAAGACCTGACTGTTGGCATTGATATCGGAGGTACAAACACCAAGTTTGGTGTAGTGGACCGCGAGGGTAATGTTCTTCATCAGGGTAATATTCCAACCACAAAGTTTGACGAGTTTCAGGATTATTTTGATGCGATGGCAAATGCTTTGCGCGAAGCATTAAAAACATTACCAAGCGATTCAAAAATTGTAGGCATCGGTGTGGGTGCCGCTAACGGAAATTATTACACCGGGAATATCGAGCGAGCAACCAATCTGAAATGGAAAGGCGTTCTTCCTCTGGCGCGAATGTTTCAAGAACAATTTCAAGTACCTTGTATTCTTACCAATGATGCCAATGCCGCAGCAGTCGGTGAAATGATCTATGGCAAGGCGAAAGGAATGAAGAACTTTGTTGTGATTACGTTGGGTACGGGCCTTGGCAGTGGATTTGTTTGCGATGGTACATTGCTTAATGGGCATCATGGCATTGCCGGTGAAGTTGGCCACACTTCTGTTAATCCTAATGGAAGATATTGCAATTGTGGTAAGCGCGGATGTCTTGAAACCTACGTATCAGCCACGGGCATTAAGCGAACTGTTTATAAATTATTAGCCGATCATCTTGAGCCCAGTGAATTGCGTGGTATTAGTTTCGATAACCTGAATACTAAAATGATTACCGAAGCGGCACATCGCGGAGATGTGGTAGCCAAGGAAGCATATGAATATACGGGTAGAATTCTGGGAATGAAATTGGCAGAGACTGTGGTTCATACTGACCCCGAGGCAATTTTTTTGTTTGGCGGATTGTCGCAGGCTGGTGATTTGATTTTCAAACCCACCATCAAACATATGGAGGCGAACCTTATGCCGCTGTTCAGAGGTAAAGTGAAAGTACTCGCTTCGGCATTGCAAAATCAGGCTGCACCAATTTTAGGAGCGAGCAGTCTTGTATGGGATCACCTCGATAAGATGCAACGTAAATCTCAATTAGTGTAAGATCTTCCCTTTCCTTCTATTTTTCTAATCTCCCTTACTCCACCTTCACTCCAAGGTTGTCTCCCAACAAATTGAATTGATCAATCCATTCCTTGTCCATCTCCGTCTCTTCTTTCGCTTTCTTATTGTGCTCTGTAGAAATTTCAAAATAAAGATTTTGACTTTTGTGAAGGTTGGGTTCGAGATGAAACTTTTCCAATAACGGAAAAACACGGTTGAGCCTTGAAAGACGTTTTACATTTTCGTGCTCACTGCTGATGCGTTTTAATTCTTTGAAGATACTCTCTCCTGCCAGCCGTGATATTTTTCCGGGGTCTTCAATTTTTAAATTCCATCTGGCCAACTCAGCAGCAATACGTTCCATCTCTTTGATATTGATCTTATCTGCACCAAAGCAATTGATCAGGTCAGCATTCAAAATGTATTCAAAGGTAGTGCGGTAGGCATTGGGGATTGGAATGGCATTATTGGCAAGTGCATTCACTAGAGGATAATCGCGGTTGTAGGTTCTGCGCAACGAGGTTTCAAGCTCAGACATACTCTGCTGTGAAATGAGATCGAGGATTTTTCGTTTCTCGTCTTTAAACAATTGCCAGATTGTATATTTCTCTGGGCCAAAATACGTCTGCATCGTTCCAATCACATCACCCAACCTGCCTTCTTCAAATGCTTTCACCATCCTGAATTGCATGCTGGCAAATTTGTCCTGCTCCATATCCAAAGAGATGTTGCCGATGATGTTGTGCTTGCCCAGGTATATTACGGCAAAAGCAAATTTCTTTTCTGAACGGGTTACCTGCGATTTTACTTTCGTGATTCCAAGCACCAGCTTTTGCTCACCTGCTTCTTTTTTAATGAAGGCTTCGTTCGATGTTGTGTAGTTGAACACCGAAAGTGCTTCTGGTTCATCTTCAAAGATTGAGGACACGGCAAAGTGCATTCCTACACGCTGAAGGTTTGTGCGCGAAGGTAGAACAAGCTTGTGATACACATTTGCCCCGTTTCCATAGGCGGAAACATTGCTGGGTGCTGCTTCCAATCGCCTGATAAATTCTTCCTCCAGTTCCATGTTGCCAATTTGATTGGCAAGCTGAATCACCCGGCAAGCATACTGCATTACCTGTGTAGTTTCAATTCCGGATATCTCGTCAAAGAACCAGCCGCAACTGGTATACATCAGCATGGCATGCCGCTGCATCTCCATGATGCGCAAAATCTTATTCGAACTGGCATCGGCATGGGCATGATCGCGAAGAAACTTCTTGATGGTTTCATCATTCCGTTTGAGCACCACATTAATGTACTCATCACGTGCCTGCCACGGGTCTCTGAGCAGCTTAGCTCCCTCTTCTGAAAATAAGTCGGCAGTGGTATCGCGCAGCCAGTCTAATGCATCGCGTAGCGGACCGCGCCACAATTGATTCCATCCGGCATTACCACCGCTATGACAGCCACAGTTATTGCGCCACCGCTCCACACCATGCACACAACTCCACGAACTGTTTTCAATAATCTGCGCTTCCCACAAGGGTGGATTTAGCTCGAGGTACTGTGCGTAATTGGTAAGCTTTGCTTTTTTTGTTTTTTCAATATAATCAAGGCAAAACGACAGCGCCATTTCTCCATGCTTGTGATGATGCCCATACGTTTCGCCATCGGTGGCGATGTGGACTAGCTCTGAATCTTCTGATGAAGTGAAGCCATTCATAAGGCTTTCAGCAAAACGCTTTCCATCGTTGAGCAAACCATTGAAGGCAACGGATTGCGAGATATCTCCATCGTAAAAAAACAAATCAATGTGGCGGCCAGAAGGTAAGTTACAACGGTATGCCTTCTTTGTGTCGATGCTGCGATCGTTTACTTCTTTCCACTCGTCCAAACTATTGGATCGAACTGCTTTGGCCTGGCGTGGTGCCAAAATGGTAAACTTGATGCCATGCTGTGCCAGCAACTCCAGAGACTCGATGTCCACTGCAGTTTCGGCAAGCCACATTCCTTCGGGCTTGCGCTTAAAGCGCGACTCGAAATCACGAATGCCCCAAATGATTTGAGTCTCTTTGTCCCTGCGGTTGGCCAGCGGCATGATGATGTGATTGTACACTTGCGCAATCGCAGAGCCATGACCGTTGAAATATTCTACACTTTCACGATCAGCCTCCAAAATTGCGTGATACGCTTCCGAATCATTTGCTTCCATCCACGAAAGCAACGTGGGCCCAAAATTGAAGCTGATCTTCGAATAGTTATTGACAATATTCTTGATCACATTATTGGCGTCCAGGATGCGTGACGATGTGTTCGGAGCATAGCATTCTGCGGTGATACGCTCATTCCAATCGTGATAGGGATGTGCGGAATCCTGTACCTCAATTACTTCAAGCCACGCATTCTCGCGAGGAGGTTGATAAAAATGACCGTGAATACAAACGTAGCGATTCTTAGAACTCACTGATTCTTTCATTAAAATTTACTTCTCTTCCCTTCTTTCACTGATTTACTCTAGATCAAACTCTGCAAGTTCTTCATTTAGTTTTAATACTGAAATTCCTAGTGGAGGTAATGTGAGTGATATAGAGTTGTCGCGGTTATGATACTTAACAGGCGATGTGTATAACAATCCTTGATTCAGCACGCCACTTCCTCCGTAGCGGTGGTCATCAGAGTTGAACACTTCTTTCCAGGTGCCACGATGGTTTACACCAATGCGATAGTGCTGCCTCACTTCGGGTGTGAAATTGCATACTACGACTAACGCATTTTCCTTGCTTCCGTCCTTTCGCATAAAAATCATGACGCTGTTTTCCCGATCAGAATAATCCACCCATTCAAACCCGCGATCATCAAATGGAAATTGGTACAAGGCAGGCTCTTCTTTGTAAAACTTATTCAAATCCGTCATCAGCTTCAAAATTCCCTGGTGTGGACTGTAATCCAGCAAATGCCAATCAAGGCTCTTATCATGATTCCATTCAGCAGTCTGCCCGAATTCTCCTCCCATGAATAAAAGTTTTGTTCCCGGATGTGTGTACATATAAGTATACATCAGGCGAAGGTTGGCAAACTTGCGCCATTCATCGCCCGGCATTCTTCCCATCAATGAGCCTTTGCCATGCACCACTTCATCGTGCGAAAGGGGGAGCATAAAATTTTCCGTGAAAGCATACATGATGCTAAAAGTGATTTCATTCTGATGATACTTGCGATGAATGGGATCCAATTTGAAATAGTGAAGTGTATCGTGCATCCATCCCATCATCCATTTCTGGCCAAAGCCTAAGCCGCCAAGGTAGGTTGGCTTAGAAACGCCTGGCCATGCGGTTGATTCTTCAGCAATGGTGATTACGTCAGGGAAGTTGCCGTACACTACTTCATTGAACTCCTTCAAAAAATTGATGGCCTCAATATTTTCATTGCCCCCGTACTGGTTTGGTATCCACTCTCCGTCTTTGCGCGAGTAATCCAGGTAGAGCATCGAGGCCACAGCATCCACACGCAAACCGTCAATGTGAAAATGCTCTAACCAGAACAACGCGTTGGAGATCAGGAATGAGCGCACTTCATTTCTTCCGTAGTTATAAATGTAACTGCTCCAGTCGGGATGAAACCCTTTGCGGGGATCGGCATGCTCATACAAATGTGATCCGTCAAACTTATACAACCCGTGTGCATCGCCTGGAAAGTGCGAAGGCACCCAATCGAGGATGACGCCAATTTCAGCTTCATGAAAAGCGTCCACCAGTTCCATAAACTCTTGTGGTGATCCAAAGCGACTGGTGGGAGCAAAATATCCGGTTAACTGATAACCCCACGATCCAAAAAACGGGTGCTCCATGATGGGCAGAAACTCCACGTGTGTGAAGCCTGTATCTTTTACATAATTCACCAGCTCGTTGGCCATCTCTTTGTAGCTCAGTGAGCGATTGCCGTCTTCTAACTTTCTTCTCCAGCTGCCAAAGTGAACTTCATAAACTGAATACGGCTTGGGTTTGCTGGGATCTTTCTTGCGATCATTCATCCACACACCATCTTTCCACTGGTAATGGTGGTCCCAAATAATTGAGGCGGTGCGCGGTGGTGTCTCAGCATAAAAAGCAAAGGGGTCAGCCTTTTCCAGATATTCTCCGGTGTTGGAATGAATGGCGAATTTATATACCTCTCCTTTATTTACGCCCGGAAAAAATCCTTCCCAAATCCCAGACTCATCCCAGCGCGGTGCCAGTGTATGCTGCACGTTATTCCAATGATTGAAATTTCCAATAACTGAAACGGTGCGAGCATTAGGCGCCCACACTGCGAAGTAAGTTCCGGCCTCGCCCTTGTGGGTAGCGAGATGAGCACCAAGTTTCTCATGCAATTTGAAATGCTTGCCCGATTTGAAAAGATGAATGTCAAAATCGGTTAAGAGGCTGAAATGATCAGGCTCTTCTGTTTTTGTTTTTGAAACTGCCTTCTTACCCATTTTATAGTTTTGTTAAGGTTGGGATTAATTTTTTTTCTTTTGCTCTTCCTTTGCCAGGAAGTATCGGTTCATCAAATAATAAACGCCACGCAAGGGAATGATCACCCAGTCGGGTCGCCCATTCAGTTCATAGCCTAATTCATAAATTGCTTTTTCAATCAGATATGTTCGGATCAAAATTTCATCCTCATCAGAAAGTGTTTTGCCCATGCCCATTCGCTCCATGTACGCGCCAAGGTAAAATCTTCCTACATAATGCTGCCACTGTTCTGCCCATTGCTCGAGGAATTCGAGATCCTTCTCGCGATAATTTTCGTTCAGTAAAATTTTTCCAAACGCGGCATAATGGAATGACCGCATCATACCGGCAACATCTTTCAGTGGATTTTTTTTCAATCTTCGCTCGCTGAAGCTGAAGCCAGGCTCGCCCTCAAAGTCAATGATGATGAAATCTTTTCCGGTGAAGAGCACCTGACCCAAATGGTAATCGCCATGAATTCTGGTTTTGATGGCGTTGATCCGATTCATGTGCACTTCGCTAAAGCATTCGAGCACCTTGTCTTCAATGGCCAACACTTTCTTTGCTAATTCCTGTGTTTCATCATTAAGCCTCGGCAGTGATTGCTCCAATAACTTGAATCGATCACGCACCAGCTTTCGCAGCGTGGAGTAGAGTGACCGCTGATAATTGGCGGTAAAGTATTCGGGCACAAATGCCGGATTCGAATTATCGGATGCTAACGCCAAGTGCATTTCAGCAGTGCGTTGCCCCATCCTCACTACACGTTCGTAAAATCCGCGACCGATAAATTCCTGGATGATTTCGGGAGCCTCTTCAAATTTGATCGCAGCTTTATTGATCAGCTTCGGCAGTTTTTCCTTTTTTGCTTTGGCCATCACACGCTCATAAAAACGACCAACCGAGTCAATCGTCATTGCCCATGAGTCGCCTTGATTCTCTACTTTTTCCTGAAGCAAGCCAAATACAATCGTGCCACCATCATTATCCTTATACTCAATACTGCCCGCATACTTGGGTGCATTGCGGAAACTGGTATTTTCTGACAAGAAGCGCACGATCTCCAAATCCGGATTGATTTCCTTTTCAATCTTTCGATAGAACTTGAAGAAGTACTGATCGTTGTAAAGTATTGCTGTATTGCTCGAATCTGCTTTTAATATTTTTGATTCAACTTTCTCAATGTCCAGTTTGGCGTACACACTCGAATTGAATTCCAACGTACCATCATCGTCTTTCATGCGCACTTTGCGCTCCATGGCCGTAAACAGAAAGTCGCGGAAGGTGCGATCGTAGCTGCTGTCCATTATGAATCCGGTTTTGCCCTGAATCTCTGCACGACACACAACACTTTGTGCAGTGTATTCCACTTTGTCGAACAATGTGTCGGTGGGTACGAAACACATGGGTAAGAAATACAACTCGGGCAAGCGCTGCACATAATCCACCTGAATGATGGTGAGGTAGTGCGTCTCGCCTTCCACTTTCATGGAAATCACTTTATGAATCCCCATTTTGCTGATGACTTTGGCTTTGCCGCCAAACCATCGGCATTTTTTCATGAAAGGTGTAAGCACCTTTCGCTCCAGCATGCGTATCTCATTATAGTTGGAGAAAGCACGTTCCCACGAAAGATCGGTAGTGTACAAGTGAAGTTCACCACTGGCGGTGGATTGCTCTTTCTTCTCTGAGGCATCGGCCTGAAACCAAAAATATCCATAAGGCCCCACGGTAATGGAATACTCTCCTGTCTCTACGCTGGCAAAACGATTTTGGCTAAAGGCTTCGGTAATGTCACAGTCCTTAAATGAAGACAAATCAAGTGTAGCGGCTTGCGAAAACTGGGAAAGGTTTGCCACTACAATCACATTCTGATTTTCATAACTGCGGACGAAGCACAGTATTTTTGTGTTCGAGCTCTCAATAAATTTCAATGTGCCCCGGCCAAATACGTTCAGACGCTTGCGCATGGCCAATACATTTTTGATCCACCACATCAGCGAAGACGGATTTTCTTCGTGTGTAGCCACATTAACCGATTCGTATCGATACACAGGATCGGTGATGATGGGCAAAAATAATTTTTGCGGATTGGCATCGGAGAAGCCCGCGTTCATGCTCATGTTCCATTGCATGGGCGTGCGCACGCCAAAGCGATCACCCAGATAAATGTTGTCACCCATGCCAATCTCATCGCCATAATACATTACAGGAGTGCCGGGCAGTGAAAATAAAATGGTGTGCAGTAATTCAATTTTACGCCTGTCATTATTGAGCAGCGGTGCAAGCCTTCTGCGAATGCCCAGGTTGTGCTTGGTGTGCGGATCGGTTGCGTAAGCTTTGAAGAGATAATCTTTTTCTTCTTCGGTCACCATCTCCAACCCTATCTCATCGTGATTGCGCAAGAATAAGGCCCACTGACTATTCGGTGGTGTTTGAGGAGTTTGTTCGATGATGTCGACAATGGGATAACTATCTTCTGTGCGCAAGCCTAAGAATAACCGTGGCATGAGCGGGTAGTTGAAGGTCATGTGACACTCAGTGCCCTCACCAAAATATTTTGCAGAGTCCTCTGGCCACAAGTTTGCTTCGGCCATTAAGATTCTCTCGGAGTAATGCTTGTCGATGTGAGCGCGCAGACGTTTGAGAAAGTTATGGGTTTGCGGCAGGTTTTCGCTACTGGTACCTTCTGCTTCAAACAGAAATGGCACGGAGGCTAAGCGAAAGCCATCTACACCCATCTTCATCCAGAAGTCTACTACTTTGATCATCTCCAGTTGCACTTCCGAATTTTCAAAATTCAAATCCGGCTGATGACGATAAAACCGATGCCAGTAATAGGCCTTTGCTTCATTGTCCCAACTCCAATTCGAAGTCTCTTCGTTGGGAAACATGATGCGCGCTTCCTTGTATTTTTCAGTGCTGTCGCTCCATACATAATAGTCTTTGTAACGCGAGCCTGCTCTTGCTTTGCGCGAACGTTGAAACCACGGATGCTGATCGGACGTGTGGTTTAAAATCAATTCAATCACCACGCGAATGTTTCTGCGATGCGCTTCTTTCAGGAATTGCCGAAAATCAGAAAGTGTTCCATAGTCGGGATGGATGTCGCAATAATCCGTAACATCAAAGCCATCATCTTTCAGAGGTGATGGATAAAAAGGTAACAGCCAGATTGTGTTGATGCCCAGGTCATCGAGGTAATCTAATTTCTGAATCAATCCAGGAAAGTCTCCGATGCCATCGGAGTTGCTGTCATAGAATGAGCGCACGCTCAGCTCATAAATGATAGCGTCTTTAAACCATAGCGGATCAGTGCCTTTCAACGTGGAGCTCATAAGCTTAGAGGTTGGACTCATGGATCTCTACTTTAAACAGGTGAAAGGGCATTTTGTGAGGATTGAGCTGAACAAAATTCCACTCTTGTGTCCAGGTGTAATGTTCGTCCGTAATCAGATCATGCAGTTTGATGTTCACCTTGTCTCCCAATTTCAGATATTCTTTTGGCAGTTGCACGTATCCCGTTTGTGTTCCGTTCGGATCAAGGTTGACGACCACCAAAATGATATTCTTCAAATCGTCTGTAGCTTTCAAGTAAGCAATCAGCTGATTATTCTCAATGGGACAGAATTGAATATTCCAGGTTGAGTGCAGTGCTTCATTTTCCTTCCTGGCCTTGTTGATCAAACTCATGATGTCCGTCATGCGATTGGTTTTCTTCCAGTCGTAATGGCGCACTTCATATTTTTCGGAATTGAAGTACTCTTCTTTTCCTTCGATGGGAGTGTTTTCGTAAAACTCGTAAGACGGTCCGTACACTCCGTAATTTGAAGAGAGTGTAGCGGCCAGCCCGTAGCGCAGGATAAAACTATTTTCGGCTTGATGCTGCAGATGATACGGCAGAATGTCGGGCGTATTTGGCCAGAAGTTTGGTCGGAAGTAATTGCGCGATGCACCATACACAAGGTCATTCATGTAGTCAATGATTTCTTGTTTGGTGACGCGCCACGTAAAGTAGGTGTACGATTGTGTGAAGCCCACCTTCGCCAGTGATGCCATCACCCGCGGGCGAGTGAAGGCTTCTGACAAGAAGATAACATCCGGATGTTTTTGATGCACCTGATGGATCACCCATTGCCAGAATGGAATAGGCTTGGTGTGTGGATTATCGATTCTGAAAATCGTTATGCCTTGCTCGATCCAGTAAAAGAATACCGATCGAAGTTCCTCCCAGAGTTCATTCCAATTGTCAGATTCAAAATTGAAAGGATAAATGTCCTGATATTTCTTTGGTGGATTTTCCGCGTACTGAATGGATCCATCGGGGCGCTGCTTAAACCACTCAGGATGGTCCTTCACGTAAGGGTGATCGGGTGCACATTGAAATGCAATGTCCATGGCAATGTCTATGTTCACTTTGCGCGCTTCGCTAATCAGCTTCTTGAAATCTTCTAAGGTGCCCAGTGCTGGAAGAATTGCTTTATGGCCACCTTCATCACTGCCGATCGCCCATGGTGAGCCGGGCTCTCCGGGTTGCGAGCGCACATTGTTGTTTTTTCCTTTGCGATTGATTTTTCCAATCGGATGGATGGGTGGAAAATAGAGTACATCAAAACCCATCGCAGCAATACGCGGCAATAGGCGTATGCAGTCCTGAAACGTTCCGTGCTTACCTTCTAATGAGCTTGATCGTGGAAAGAATTCGTACCAAGCACTGAAGTTAGACTTCTTGCTTTCCACCAGCACGGTAAATTCCTTTTCACTTTGCGTTTCGTTTTCGCGCAAGGGATTTTCGTGAACAACGGATGCAAATTCTTTTGACAGCACGGCTTCGATTGCATCGGCATACCGGTCTTTGGCTTCCAGTTTCTTCGCGAGGTTCTGAAGTTTTGTATCCTTCTCTCCCAGCCTTCTCAAAAAGATAGCTCCCTCGGCAAGCTCAACATGCACATCCACTTTGGCGTGCGCCTTCTTTTTAAATCCATCATACCAGGTATCAAAGTGATCAATCCATGCGCGCACCGTAAAAATGTATTTGCCCTGCTCGGTGGTGTAGAAAGATGCTTTCCAGTCATCATTGTAAGTTGGCGTCATCTCTTGCACGTTCCAGTGCGCTGCGCCCTCCTTCTTGTAAAGTATTTCTGCGCGAATGTGATCATGACCATCGCCAAAAATGCTGGCCGTTACATCCACGCGCTCACCTACCGTTCGCTTTGCGGGATAAAGGCCACCATCCACAACAGGTTGTATGTTTTCAATGATTACTCTGGATTTTCCTAAGTGCATTTTATAAAATGGGTTATCGGTTATCTCTTTCTGTTCATGAACTTACCACACATGCGCATCACTTCAACTTTAGGATCAATGAATTGTAAGGTTGAAGATCTACCTGCAATTCAAAGTTGTCGTTGAAACCTACTTCCGCCCCACTGCGCAGCAAGTCACGACCGATTACATCCGCACCAGCGTTTAGGCCCAGCGCCTTGATAGCTTCTTCGGTGAGTTGAATTTTGACAGGCATCACCTTGTCGTGAAAGCTGGATATGATCAATAATTTTTCGGACCCGGCATAACGAATGAAGGCATGCACGAGTTCGGAAATATTTCCTTTGGATTGATTGAACTTTGTAAGGTCAAGGTAGTTGCCCTGTGTGATGGCGGGATTCGTAGCAGCTAACGTCAGGATGTCGCCATAAAACTGGCGAAGTTGTTTTTGATCTGTTGACAATTGACCCCCATCAAATTTGCCATCGTTCATCCACTTTTGATGCTCCGGCACACCCCAATAATCGAAATGGGTTGTGCGACCGTCTTCACCACTAAACCCTTCTGCGCCAGCACCGGGCTCTCCCACTTCTTGCCCAAAATAAATCATGATCGGCCCCTGGTCTATCGTTGCACTGATAACCATGGCGGGCACTGCCTTCCATGCATCTCCTGCAAAGAATGGTGAAGCAATGCGCTGCTCATCATGGTTTTCCAAAAAGTGAAGCATGCTGGCATTTATACCTGCAAGGCTCGACTGAATCGTATCAAGATCTCCTGTGGATGACTTGCGGTTGGTGAGCAGACGCAGTGTATCGTACAACTGCACTTTGTCATAGAGAAAATCAAAATTGCCTTTCTCAATATAATTTCTGTACTGCGATGGATTATAAATCTCCGCTATGAAAATGATCGCTGGATTGACCGCTTTCACCTGCGGTATGGCCCACTCCCAAAATTCTACGGGCACCATCTCCGCCATATCACAACGAAAGCCGTCTACTTTTTTGTTTGTCCAGTAGAGCAGAATATCTTTCATTTTTACCCAGGTGCTCGGCACTGGTTCAAAGTACGGCTTGCGGCCGTTCTGAATATCAACACCATAATTCAACTTCACTGTTTCAAACCACTCGTTGATGCCCGGAGAAGCAGTAAACTGATCGTTGCCCGTTACCTTGGCGGGAGTCTCTTCATATTTCTTGTCCTTCGTGGGGAACGGATTGTTGCCCAATGAATTGTATTGCTTTGGAGCTACAAAGGATTGACCGGGGAGGTAGTAAAAGTTGTTGGAAGGTTTGAATGAAACGGATTGATCATCGCCTTCACCCAAATCTTGAACACCTTGCGGCTTGGCGTCACTTTTATAATTGCGCGCTACGTGATTGGGTACAAAATCAATGATAACTTTAAGGTCGTTGGCATGCGTGCGGGCAATCAGCTCTTCAAATTCAGCCATTCGCTTCTTCACATCTACTGCCAGATCAGGATTCACATCGTAATAATCTTTGATGGCATAGGGTGAGCCGGCTCGTCCTTTTACCACATCGGCATCATCCAGCGGAATACCATACGCTGTATAGTCGGTCAATAGCGCATGCTCCAGCACTCCGGTATACCACACGTGCGTTACGCCAAGTTCCTTGATGCCCTGCAAGGCCTTGTCATTGATGTCATTGAATTTACCCACCCCGTTTTCTTCAATCGTTCCAAAGGGCTTGTTGGTCTTGGTGGTATTTCCGAACAGACGAGTCATCATCTGGTAGACCACCATTTTCTTTGATTGATTCATAGGTTCCGTGTCCGGGATTTTTTCTTTCGGGCTGGTGCAGGCTATGCCAAGCCATACCAAAGCCAACAAGAGTGAAAATGTAGTGCGCATGCCAAGGTTTAGTAGCTACAAGATAAAAATTCCCCGTTCTATAAGCATGGGCAAACTCAACTTTAGCGCTTCTTTTGCAACTTTTCTTTGCAAACGATTGCGACTGTTGAAGCTTCAATGCTTTGGTCAGCTTACCTTTTGGGTACGCTTTCGCTGATGCAGGAAGATTGTTAACAATGCGCTCAGGCAGATGACCAATCCCAGGAATTCCCGGGTCTCCTCGATGTAAGGAAATTGCATTTTGGCAAACTCGTCAAACAAGGCTGCGCGATCGTCTGATGTAAGCCATGTAATAAAGGCCGGAGTCAGGAACAGCGCATAGATGAGATAGATCGCACCGGCTGCAAGCAACAACTCGCGCCTGATGTAATTGAAGGCGGCCAGCATGCACACACCGGCCATGTAGCCATAGATTACGATCCAGATCATCGGATCAGGGTCGTTGTATTGAACGGCAGCAAATAAAAGAAAGATTACGGCAAGCGTGAGGTATACAAATTTCATTTGGCCTAGTTAAACAAAATTCTGAACCTATAAAAAATGAACCTGTAGCCTGAGCGAAGACATAATTGAGGGCGTCACCAGAATTCAATTCATCAGCATTGTGTGTGGGAACGATGACCTGCCGCACATTATGGCATAGGCCGCCCCTTACGCTGCTGTTGAGCCGCGACCTTTTAAGACGCCATCGCTAAATGATCGCGGTCCGATTGTTGAACGATCACCTGATTCTGTAAAAACATCGTGATCGCATGCAGCGAATTGTTCACCCTTAGCTTACGTAAAATATTTTTGCGATGGGTGTTCACCGTGTGCTGACTAATGCACAGCAAGTCGGCAATCTCAATGGAGTTTTTACCCTGACTGATCATGGTTAAAATCTCTGCTTCGCGGGCACTGATGGTTGGCTTTTCCATAGGTTGTGTTTTTTGATTTTGGTGACCTTAATGTTGCCAGACCCATAGGGTAACCCTTTGTAGCTAGCCAATTCTTTTATATTTTTCCAAAAGGTTACCTCTACACCCTTTTTTCATTAACGCCAGATTCGGAATGTCCTCTTTAATCGACCTCATTCATACCGACCGTACAGAGGCCCTCACCCGAATCTATCAGGAATACCGGACAGAGTTTATCGCATGGGCCATGAAGACCTATGGCTGCTCTGCCGATGAGGCGAAAGACAGTTATCAGAATGCCATCATCATCGTATATGAAAACGTGGTGAACGGCAAGCTGACAGAACTAAACAGCTCGGCCAAAACGTATTTGTTTGCCGTGGGAAAAAACAAGATCAGAGAGTTGAAAAGACAAGAACATAAAAAAGATACGTTGGACCTGGTGCCCGACCTTCCCATCGAAGAAGAGCTGGAAGCGTTTGATGCCGAGGCACTGGAATTGGCGCAGAAAAGTCTGGAACAGTTGGGCGAACCGTGCAAGTCGCTGTTGCAGGAATTTTATTATCACAAAAGCACCATGACCCAGATCATGGAAAAGCTGGGCTATAAAAATGAAGACACCGCCAAGAACCAGAAATACAAGTGCCTGGTGCGACTGCGAAAAATCTATAACGAAATGCAACTGAAAGCATCATGACGACTGAGGAGAACGATATCGAGTTGCTCGACCAGTACTTGCAGAACACCCTTGCTCCTGCCGAGCGTGTAGCGTTGGAGGCGCGCTTACAAAATGATGAAGGACTCAGAAATACATTGGAAGATTTAAAAGTCCTTCAGGCCGGCATTCGTGAGTCTTCGCGCATGCAAATAAAATCGCAATTGGTAGAAATTGAAAACAAGCTGCCGCAACCCGGCAAAGTGATTTCCTTCCGGCCATGGGCCGTTGGCATTGCTGCTACCGTGGTGCTCGCGGTAGTTTCTATTTTGCTGTGGCCCCGTCCTACCGGTCCGCAGGAATTGTTTGCACAATACTTTGAACCATACCCCAACGTAATAATGCCCACCGTGCGGGGTGACCTTGAGCCTGATACAACATTAATGGCCAAAGCCTATCGTGCTTACGACAGTGGTGACTATGAAAAAGCCATTCGCTTTTTCGAACAGGTGGGAACGAAAGATGAAGGCGTGTATTTGTATTTGGGCAACAGTTATTTAGCCATTGACTCGACCGAGAAAGCAATTGTGTGTTTTGAAAAAGTGATTAGTGATTTTGATGTGTTTGATGAGCAGGCGGAGTGGTATTTGGGTATGGCCTATCTTAAGACTGGTGATTTAAAAGAAGCAAAATCTCTATTGAGCATAATCGCTACAAAAGAAGGCCCATATAAAATCAAAGCTGAACGAGTATTACCCAACTTAAAACCATAAACCCATATGAAGAAAACCCTGTACCCTCTTGCAATGATTGCTTCTACTTTTTTGCTAGTACAATGCGCTGGCAACCAAACAAAGGACTTAGCTGATGCAAAGAAGCAATTATATGATTCTGCCCGTAAAGTGATTTTAGATTCCTTGGCAAATAAAAATTCACTTGATCAAGAAAGTTTAGTACATAACCCACCAGATGATGGGCATATCCATGACGGGGGCACCGGCTTAACTGGAAAGTTTTCAACAAACACATTTGTGTCCGGAACCATGGATGTGGTGACGGATTCAGCACATACAATAGTGACCAATACGTATCCCTTTATCGTGCAAAAAGGGCTTATTAATCCGGGAGATGATTACATGAGCGACAAGGTGAAGCATGCCCATCTGATTTACGAGTTAGTTCCAATTACATTGAAAAATCCTGCGGGCACCAACCCTCCCACACTAACCGTTGATGTAGCCATCGTTAAACGAGTGAAGCCAAAATAGTTTTTCTAAGAAGAATCAATAGGAAAACTCCGAATACTGAAATTAATACCCAGTTCCTGAGTGCATGATTACTTTTAACTAAGAATGTGCCAACAGGACGAATGCCCGCCCAAAAATATGGGTGGGCATTAATTTTATCAGCCTCATCTAGATAATTAAGTTTCGCTTTTTGAATTGAGGCGCTTGAGTTATTTCCTTGCGCTAGTAGTTCGTAAAATCTTTCAAAAATTGCCGTAGCGCTATTATCGGGAGTCTTCCAAAGTGTTACAATTAAAGAACTGGCACCCGCCACAAGAAAGGATCTTCCCATGCTAAAGATCCCTTCCCCAATGTGAAGCTTACCAACAGCAGTTTCGCAGGAGCTTAAAACCACCAATGGTGAATTAAGCCTAATGGAATATAGCTGATGAGAGAACAGAGTGTCCTTTTCCGAAAAAATTAATCTACTTTTCAGAAGATTAGCCTCATCGGCTTGACCGTGAATTGCCAAATGTATCAACGGAAAATCAGCGGCTACATTTATAAAATATTGAGAAGAGCTTTCACTTCCTTTTCGAGCCGTAACCTCAAAATTTCTCGCAATTGACGCGAGTTCTTTTTCAGCACCTGGAATTGACGAAGGACCTTCTGTATACCCAAATGCCAATACTTTGCCAAAGGCTTTTTTTTGATTGCTCGCTGAATGTAGGTGTAGCGAAAGAGAATTTTCTATTTCAAACTGTCTAAAAAGATACTTCAAATTATTATACGAATTTGAATTTTCACCGGTGGTGAGCAACACTTCAAAGGGTAAATTATTTATTTGCCCATCAGGAATTATAAGAAGTCGGGAATTAGTCAATAACAAATTTTCAAAAGGTTCTAACAAAATTTGATATAAGAAATGTGAGTTATTGACAAAAGTTTTCAGATCGTTATCGAAAGTTTTTAGATCCGGAGCCTTACTCACTAAGTGAAAAAAATCTTCTAGCCGTTCATCCCATTCATCCGGCTTAAGGATTTTGGTAAAGGTTTTTTGATTCTTAGTAATGCAAATAACATAAAAACTCTCCCCGGCATCTTGATACTCAATGATAGTATTTTCATTCTCTAGTTCTATTTGTAGGATCTCCTGCAAATCATTTCTGTCATTTTGCTTAAATGCTAAATCATTTCTAATGGAGTCTGACACCTTAAATAATTGATCGGATACTTCTACTATTTTCCCTCGTACATTCGTATTATCCTCCAACCCTTTCAGTAGTATTAATTCATTTTTAAGCTCAAGTTGTCGTGATATTTGCTTTGTTAGCACAGGACTGGAATATGAATCACGTACGCGAATCTGGTTTTCGAATGTACTAGCGTAGCGCAAAAACTCCATTGATTGAAGGCCGTCAATGACGTATCGATCCTCATTGGTTTCTTTAAAGAGTATTTGATCTATCTCAATGCGCTTTATAAAAAGACTTCGTACGTCAGCCAGATATGCAATCTTTGACGATTCTAATTCAAAGCTTGAATAGTTTTCCTGGATTATCTTACTACCCTCGAGCAAGTCTTGAAGAGCAAGGATGAGCAATTCTTTCTTTCGAGATATTTCAAATTCGGTCTGAAGAACCTCCGCCCTCCTTTTTAAAGCAAAGGCATACGAAAGCGAATACTGCGAGGATAGATGAGAATTACTACTGTCACTTCGATTCCGGTAGGTATCAATTGAACGATTGAAATAGAATAATGCTGAATCTATCCTACCCAATTCCCGAAACGTGTTAGCAATATGCTCGTAACCAGAAGCAACCTCTGGAGCATTCTCTCCAAAGATGTTTCGTCTCAACTCTACGACATCCCTGTACAACTTTAAGGATAATTCCGGTTTTCCAACCCTTTGAAAATGAGAACCTATGTTATTCAGGCTTGACGTTACCCAATACCCATTAAACTTAAAATTCTTGTTGGCAGTCAATCCTTTCTGCAAATACAAAAGACCCTGGCTATCAGCTGTGCGTGAAAGGGAGTAGCCAAAGTTGTCATAATACTTTCCAAGATTTATTTGCAAACTTGGGTCCTTATCCTTAATCAGGTTTATGGCTTTAAGAAATTCATTTTTCCACGTTTCTGATTTAGGATCTTGAAAGAAAAAGATAAGTGCATTTAGATTGTAGCACTCCGCCAACTCAACCGAATAGTTCGCTTGTTTTGATTCAAAATAGGACATCGCCAATCCATTGTAGAATGTTCGTTTATCAAGATCGGAGAATGGAAAAGTCCGCGCCATTTGAAAATTAACATTGGCAATATTCACCTCACGGTTTGGGAGTTGATTGTAAACGGTCATCGCTTTATTAAGCAAGAACCTCGCGTGTTCTGAATTTGCAAATCCATCTTTGTAGAGGCGTGCCAGATACAAATAGCAGTGTCCTAAATATTCAGAAGGTGGAAGGGATTCCAAAATTTCCCGAGCCTCCCCAAGTTCTTTCAGCGCTTTATTAAATTGATAAAGTTCAAAATGGATAACTCCTTGTAGGAAATGGATTTCTCCATCAAAATCTTTTGATGATTGTGATTTGATTTTATCCAGCGCCAGCTGCGCTTTGTCCAATTGTCTGAGCTTAGCCAGCCGTAGGATTTGATCTGTTTCGTTGCCGCAAAAACCTGTAATAGATACAGCAAAAAATAGCAGGTGAAATGCCAACTTTCTTGAAACGATGGGACAGGTTTTCTTAACACAGTTCATTAAAAAAAATAATTTATCCGTCAGTAAGGCACGAAACATTTAGCTCAAAAATCAAACACATGCTCAATCTCAATTTCATTTTCCATCAGTTCCACCAGCACCTTACTTATATCCTTCACCTGTACCGCGAATGCCACTCGTTTTTGCACAGGCTGTGAAGAAATAACCTGGGTGAAGATGCGTTGGATGTGTTCGTGCTCAAGGTTTGCATTAGCAGGCAGAATTACGGTAATGAGCACAGCCGAAGTATTGCCGGCAACCTCGCGGATGGAAATTCCTTGCTTCGCCACTTCGCGTATCGCATCGCGGAAGCGATCATAGCGCGGCAACTTGATCACCACTGCGCTGTCACTCAAGGTTTTCAAAATCATTTCCGGTGAAGTTTTTACCGGCACTCGGTCCAGCACCACCACCGTGGTGGGCAATGCCACCTCGTAAACCGTTTGCGTTCCAGCGCCAATTAATTTTCCATACCAATGTTTTACCAATAACTCTGACGTGAGGATGTATCTGCGCTCCACCTTTCGCAGAAAATGCGATCCCCAAAAGGGCACATCGCTCCATAATTGAATCAGTTGTGTTTTAAAATCAAACTCATACCACGGCCGGTCTTTAATAAAATCGACATAGCTTCGCGCAAAGGCGGCATTGAACTGATCCTCTTCGGTGATTACTTTTTTTGTGTCAGTCAATCGGCCAACCACCTTTTCATACCACGCCTTGACTCCGTATTCCACCGTGGTGCTGGTGGCAATTACCCAAATCATAAAATGATACCCGGTGTTGACCGGGAAATTATCCTTGATCTGATCGTTGATGATTTCATAACTGTCCCACAACTGCCCAATGTGACTTCCAAAAGGAAAGGTCGTGGCTGTTTTTGTTTTGAAAGCATTGGCTTGCTCCTCCGGACTAAACACGAGGTACCATTCCGGAAACGTAAGAAATGTTTGATCGGCCGGTCGTGTTCCTTCTTTGGGGGTGATGGGATTTTGATTGATCGCCAACCATTCTTTAGGAATGACAAGCCCCTCACCTGCCGGAATGGTTTTGTAAGGATCTTCTTTGTTTAAAAAAATCAACAATGCTAGCGCAGCGAAAATGAGCGTAAGAAGATACAGCCTGCTCATGATTTGGTAAAGGCTACGAGTGTGTTATCCGATGGATCGTTGTCCTGAAGAATACGTTCGCCTGAATCGGTGAAGCCATGACTACAAATGATGTTGCTCCACTCCTCGATGGACTTGAACGATTTGAATTCGCTCTGGTCAACTTCCCACGAAACATTAAGACCCAGGTTAAAAACCGTGTGCACCAGTGAAACAAAAGTGGCCATCTCTGCAGTCTTCACATTATGATCGCGCATAATGAAAAGCCCTCCCTTTCGCAGCACACGATGAATCGATTGAATATAACCCGAGAGCAATTCGTGCGGGCAATGATGAAGTCCGATGTGGCAGGTGACGAGGTCAAGACTTTCGGTGGCGATGGTGTGCGGAATAGGTTGATAATTATTGAGCGGCAGGAACGTTCCGATTTTTCCAAGTTGGCCGCGTTCAAAAATATCGGCTAGTGAGTTGTTCGGTGCGATATCGTTGGAAATAAAAATAGGACCGCTGAGGCTGATGTGCTTTCGTAATTCGCTGATGTAACGCCCGGTGGATCCAATTTCAAGATAGCCGTTGATATTCTTTTTCGCGCCAAGCAATTGAAGTACTTGGCGTGCCATTTCCCGTTTTTGTTTTTTAAGCGCTGGCAAGGCCAACGTAATCTCAGAAAGAAATGGTTTAATAGAAGGCAATGCCGCTTGCACCGCTTTGTAAATTTCTTCGTCTGTGGATTTAGTTTTCGATGTAGTGGCAATCAGCTGATGAAATTTCTCTTCCGGATACAAATGAAAAATGACCTGCAAAAACCGGTAGAAGTCATCGCTCCACTTGGTGTCGGAAAAAACAGCTTTGAATTCTGAGGATGCGCTCATGATGAGGATTGGTTGGGTGTGTAATACTTGTTCCAAAGAATGTTTCGGAATTTGAACTGTGGATCGAGCCTGGCTTTCAGCTCAAATAATTTTTTCGCGTTTGGGTATGCCCGGTGAAACTGATCTGCAGTAGCATGGGGTTGATACGGTAAATAATAAGCTCCGCCAACTGCTGTAGCAGCGTCAATTAATTCGCGCGTCCACTCGCCTACTTTGTTTTTGTCGGCATCGGTTGTTCCTTGTTTGTACCAAACCACAAAAGCAAAAACTTCTTCGCGCGCCCAGGCCATGAGCGAGCCGCTGTCCGGCAACGCATGACGGATGGAAACGTTGATCACATTCGCGCGATGGCGCGTAAAAATTTCTGCCATCACCGGAACAAAGTCATCAAAGCGCGCAACGGGTGCAAAATATTCCTGCAATACGTAGGTGCTTTTCCTTCGCGAGCTGGGTTCGAGTTCGGCTACATCATAGCCTGCTTCGTAATTGCGCCAGTGAATTACTCTGCGGGAATAAACCAGCAGCGGATCGATGATGAATTCCCTTCGCCACTTACCAAAGCTGCTGCGACTGAAGGCGCCAACAAAATATCGCTCGATGGGATATGCTGCGGCCAATGGCATCAGTCGGGTTTTTACCGTAGGCTTTTTGTCCGTCTTCACCCAACTCACACCGCGCACATTTTTATAAGCGGGAGGATAAAGATCTCCATTGTGAAAAACTACTTCTTTGTTGTCGCGTACATTTTGTTTGAAATAGTCTCCATATTCTTCGCGCTTCATTTTTTTATCCACGCGTAATACGGCAACATTTTCTTCCAGATCAAATTCAGCGGCAACGATCACCGCTATGGCATTGTAACAACCCACGCAGGCAAAAAATAATTCTGAATTATTTTCGCGCGACACGGTCATGCGCTCACCGTTTGCCAACATAATGTCCAACGATCGCACGGAAAGAATGAGTGGGCCAAGCCCAATGTAGCGGCCATGCACGTTTACGCTCAGCGAGCCACCCACGGTGAAGTTGGCATAGGTTTGCATGATCTTCACACTGAGGTGGTGTGCGTCCACAAAAGCTTGAAGGTCGCACCAGCGCGTTCCCGCTTCTACTTTGATGCGTTTCTCTTTGGCAGAAAAGTCAAGAATACGATTCAGCTTTCGCATGTCGATGTGAAGACTGTCGGGGCTTGCGGTTTGTCCGCCCATGCTGAAGCGACCTCCACCAATCGAAATAGGACGTTCACTTTGTTTGATGATCGCTTGAAGTTCTTCTATCGTGTTGGGTACTTCCACTTTTGAAACAATGGTCGGATTGATTTGCGTTACGTCATCGACCACACGTTCATCCGTATCTCTTCCAGGAATCTTTGAAGCATCTGGATTTTTAAAATAGTCGGGCGCAAGATGGAGCGGCCCACCATGCCGGTTAGCAACGAAACTACTCTTGCGAAATCCCAACAGGTAAATCACCGCTAAAGGGCCCAGTACCGGAATCAACACCAACAATAGCCAGCGTGAAGAAAGATTGACGTCATGAAGTCGCTTGCTGGCGGTACAAAATAATGACCAGAACAGCAACGGATATAAGAGCCACGTGGCTGCATGAGAGAAATACTGAAGGAGATTAAATAATGAATAGAACGCTGACCAGATGAGCAGCGAAGCAGTCCAGTAAGTGAGGCGGCTGATTCTACCGTGGAAGGTAAAAAGAAGATAACTTACCGGAAGGCGATTTTTTATTTCCATTCGTAACAGTCATGATCATTTCGGGGCATGATCACACTGTTTCAAATAACTTATTTTTCACTTCGAATGCAAGAAGCCAGAAGGAAGTAGCCGACTAAAAATTGTTAACCTAAAATATCGCACCGGCAATGGTAGCGGTCATCATCGTAGCAAGCGATGCAGCAATCATGGCTCTCAATCCCAATCGCGACAAATCACTCTGACGGCCAGGGGCCATTCCTCCAATGCCACCAATTTGAATAGCGATGGAACTGAAGTTGGCAAAGCCGCACAAGGCATACGTTGAAATACGAATGGCCTTCTCACTCAGCAGTCCTGCAGATTTCATGCTGGACAGATCCAGGTACGCTACAAATTCGTTCACCACCATCTTTTGCCCGAGCAAACTACCCACATAGATTGATTCATTCCACGACACACCAATGCAAAAAGCAACGATTCGGAATGCTTGACCAAGAATGTATTGGAGCGAGAAACCGGTGTAAGCTCCATCGGTGCTGCTCTTTACAAATTCATTGAGGCCGGTGTATGCTCCGATAAAATCTACGAGAATCCAATTTACGGCATAGATGATGGCAATGAATGCCAGGAGCATGGCACCCACATTTAGCGCCAACTTCAAGCCATCGGAAGCTCCGGAGGCTAGTGCATCCACCAGGTTGGTGCCGATCTGATCTTTATTGACTTTCAGTGTGTGATCGATTTTTTCCGGCTCTGTTTCGGGCATAAAGATTTTTGCGAGCACAATGGCAGCAGGCGCATTCATGATAGAAGCACTCAATAGATAAGTCGCAAACTTTGCTTGCTCTGCAGGATCGCCCCCACCTAAAAATGAAATGTATGCACCCATCACACTTCCGGCAATGGTGGCCATACCTCCTACCATCACACAGTGCAACTCAGAGTTGGTCATCTTCGAAATGAAAGGCCTCACCAATAGCGGTGCTTCCGTTTGTCCCATAAAAATGTTTGCGGATGCGGACATGCTTTCTGCGCCCGATAAACGCATGGTACGTGCCATGATCCAGGCAAAGCCGTAAACAATTTTTTGAAGAATGCCCAGATAATAAAGCCCCGTAGTTACTGCCGAAAAGAAAATCACCATCGGCAACGCCTGAAAGGCAAAGAGAAAACCGAGGTTGTGTTTTACACTGGGGTCGCCAATACTGTTCTTCGATAGATCACCATATAAAAATGCGGCACCTTGCTGAGCAAAGCTTAAGAACTGCACAAACTTTTGGCCGATTACATCAAACGCAATTTTGGCCGCTTCCCATTTGCCGATCATTAAGCCAAAAACGATCTGAATAACAATTCCTATAATGACAAGACGCCAGCTTACTGCTTTTCGATTTCCAGATAATAGATAGGCTACTCCAATAATAAACAGCAGGCCACCGAGGCCTCTCAAATAATCCATCTCGATGCAGGTTTAGGTTAGGTGGGTTTAATTTCGTTTGCTCAATTCATCACGAATTTTTGCAGCCTTCTCGTAATCTTCTTTGTCAATGGCATCCTTCAGCAGGTCATTCAATTTTTCAATGCTGAAGTTTTTATAATCTTCACCTGATTTTTTGGAAGGTTCTTTTTTTACTTTCTGCTTAGGCTCAGGTTTTTCTGCTTTTTCTTTCTCCTCTTCTTCCTCGTCTGTCAGCACAATGCCAGCTTCGGCCAGAATATTTTCATAGGTAAAAATGGGTGAGTCAAAGCGCAGGCCAATGGCGATGGCATCGGAAGGTCGTGCATCGATTTCCGTTTTCTTCAATCCATCCGTGCACACGATTTTGGCAAAGAACACTCCTTCTTTCAAATCAGAAATAATGATCTCTTCCACATGAAAATGAAATGCATTGGAAAACGACTTGAACAAGTCGTGTGTCATGGGTCGGTTTGGAATAATCTTTTCGATTTCGATGGCAATCGCCTGGGCTTCAAACATGCCAATGATAATGGGTAGCCGCCTGTTCCCTTCCGTTTCGCCCAGCACCAATGCGAATGATCCTGTTTGCGATTGGCTGGAGGAAAGTCCTAAAATCTCAAGCTTTATCTTCTTCAAGTTGCCCGTTGTAAAATGGAAGTTAAAAAATATTTTCTAATACTGACGTTCAAAAAAAATGGAACATTTATTTCGCAGCTTTTACGGCTTCCGTCAGTTTTGGCAACACATCGAACGCATCGCCAACAATGCCATAATCGGCAGCTTTGAAAAATGGAGCGTCCGCATCTTTGTTGATCACCACAATACACTTCGAAGAGTTTACCCCTGCTAAATGTTGGATCGCTCCGGAAATACCGATGGCGATATACAATTGTGGCGCAACTTTTACACCGGTTTGTCCAACGTGTTCATGGTGTGGTCTCCAGCCCATATCGGATACGGGCTTGCTGCAGCCTGTGGCCGCGTGAAGTGTTTTGGCAAGCTCTTCCAACATTCCCCAATGCTCTGGTCCTTTCATTCCTCTTCCACCCGAAACCACAATCTCCGCTTCCGGCAGCAAAATATCGCCAGTGGCTTTTTCAGTTGAAATGGTTTTGGTGGTGAATTCTGAATCGTTCAAAGGAACAGCGTAAGGCACCACTTGAGCGGCACCGCCTGTTTCTTTTACTTCCGCTGCATTCTTTTTAATGGCGATTATTTTCTTTGGCGCTTTCAACTCAATGTTGGCAAATGCCTTGCCGGTGTAGATGCTGCGCTTCACTACAAATCCTGCCGAGGTATTTGGAAGTTCTACCACGTTGGAAGCAAAGCTTGCATTGAGCTTGATCGCAACCTTAGCGGCCACAGGAGTACCCAACGATGAATTCGCAAGTACTAGCACGTCCGCGTTTTCATCTTGCATGGCTTTCGTTAATACGGAAGCATACACCTGAATGACAGGGTGATCTAAGCGTGCATCGGCAGCGTGTAATACTTTTTGAGCTCCAATTTTTCCCAGTGCTTCTAACTCACCAGCATTCACGGTGCCTAAGGCGATGGCCGTCACTCCACTGCCCATCTGATGCGCGTAAGCAACAGCTTCCAATGATGTCTTTCTAACTTTTCCTTCTCCTGTTTCAACAAAAACTAATGTGGCCATGACTGAGTATTTGAGATTTGTAATGTGCGATTTGTGATATAAGTCTTAGAGAACCTTTGCTTCTGTCTTTAATCGGGTTACCAGTTCCGCGATGTTATCTGAGCTGATCATTTTTACGGCTCCCTTTTGTGGCGGCAATTCATACTTCTGAAGTGCCACGGATTGATCCACTGCTTTCGGCTCTACTACTTTCAATGGTTTGGTGCGGGCAGACATAATGCCTCGCATGTTTGGTATCTTCCATTCAGCAATCGGCTCCTGGCATCCCGCTACCAGTGGCAGCGATGCTTCAACTTGCTCCTTACCACCTTCAATCTCTTTCGACATCTTCACGTTGGTGCCGTCAATTTCCAGTTTCATTACTGGCGAGATGGAAGGAATACCTAATAATTCTGCCACCATGGAATGCACCACTCCACTGTTGAAGTCAATTGACTCACGGCCCATCAAAATCAAATCGTAGCCCTTTGCATTTTCGGCAATCTGCGAGGCAACAAAAAATGAATCAGTAGGATCAGCATTCACACGAATGGCATCATCAGCACCAATCGCCAAGGCTTTGCGGATGGTGGGTTCTGTATCGGCCAGGCCAACATTAAGCACCGTAACGGCAGCACCCATGGATTCTTTCAGCTCAATGGCACGAGCCAGCGCGTAATCGTCATAAGGGCCGATAATGTATTGAACACCGGTAGTATCAAACTTGGTATTATTTTCAACAAAATTGATTTTTGACGTGGTGTCAGGAACGTGGGAAATGCAAACAAGAATTTTCATAAAGAGGCAATAAAATGAATATCAAAACTTTACCCTTACTTGGTATAAATTTGGCCTCAAGATAAAGGATAAAATGATAACATCGGATAACTGATTTTGAAAAAAGGCATGATTCAAAACCGAATAGACATTCTTAAAAAATTCATCGCGGATGACCCTTCCGATCCTTTCAATATCTATGCGTTGGCATTGGAATTTGTTTCGATCAATCCAACCGAGGCAGAAGCACTTTTCCATCAACTACTGAATATTCATCCTACGTATCTTCCCACGTACTATCAGGCGGCACTTTTTTTTGCGAATAACGGCAACACGGAACGGGCCATTGAAACGGTGCAGGCGGGGATTAATCTGGCGAAAGCTCAGCAAAATGCTAAGGCGCTCAGTGAATTGAATTCACTGCAGGATGAACTGATTTCCTGATCAACGCTACACCTGAAAAACAATCTTGCCGACTTTGTTCGGTAGTTTGATATCGGCAAACGACTCTGCAATTTTTGAAAAGGGACGAATAGAGTCCACCAAAGGACGGATTTCATGTTTGCTCACAAACGAGAGCATCTCATTAAATTCCTGATCGTTGCCCATAGTGGTGCCTTGCAATGTGAGGTGATGCCAAAACATTCTGTACAAATCAATCTTGGAGGGCAGTCCGTTGGTGGCACCGTAAAACACAATGCGTCCATGCGGCTTCAACATTTTGATGAACCCGTTGAGCTGATCACCGCCCGCACTATCAATCACCAGATCAAAACCTCCTTTTGTTTTCCACAACTCAGAGTAGCTTGGCTCACGCTTGTAGTTGTAGGCTCCTTTTGCTCCCATCTTCAGTGCCTTTTCAATTTTTTCATCACTGCCTGACGAGATGTACACATTAGCGCCTGCGGCCTTGGCAAACAGGAATGCAAACTGAGCGACACCGCCACCAAATCCTGAAATGAGAATGTTGTGGCCGGGTCTCAAATTTCCTCTTCGGAACAGCGCGCGATAAGCGGTGAGACCTCCCAATGGCAGTGTTGAAGCCTGAAGAAAATCAAGATGGAAAGGCTTGTGATTCAATCGATTAACAGGTACTACTGCATATTCCGCAAAGGTGCCGTCCACCGGCATTCCAAGAATCGTGTACTTTCCGGATTGTACTTCCGGATCGGGTCCCCAATCAATATTAGGATTGATAACCACCTCCTGGCCGATCCAGGGCTGATCGCTTTCATCGTGAACTTTCTCCACCACACCGGCTCCATCCGAACCCATGATTACGCCAAACTTGATGTTGGGATATTTTCCTTCCCGGATCCACTCGTCTCTTCGGTTGAGCGAAACGGCTTTCATTTTAACCAATGCTTTGCCAGGTGCTAAGACAGGTTGAGGAACCTCTTTCAATTCGATTTTATTCGATGAAGTTAGAATCAGTGCTTTCATAGTGTAACCTGCTCAAGATACAAACCACTATCAAAATTCAAAAAAATGATTAGCCTAAATGACGCTAATATTTTTTATGCTTAAAAAGGAGTTTCATCATCCGGACGCGGTGGTGGCGGTACGTCATCGCGGAAGGTATTCAAACGACTCTCGCGTGTGATGCTGCTCATCGGAGTAAGTCCTTCCGGTGCATCGTAGTCGGCAAACTTGGTGTACTTGCCAATGAATTTCAGTTTCACATTTTCCAGCGAGCCATTTCGATGTTTGGCAATAATTACTTCTGCCATACCCTGCGTAGGCATGCCATCTTCGTCAACGGTAATTTTATAGTACTCCGGACGATACAAGAACATTACAATATCAGCATCCTGTTCAATAGATCCGGATTCACGCAAGTCAGAAAGTTGAGGTCTCTTATCTCCGCCCCGGGTTTCCACACCACGGCTCAACTGAGAGAGTGCAATTACGGGTACATTCAATTCTTTAGCGATGCCTTTTAACGCACGCGAAATGGAGGCGATTTCCTGCTCTCGGTTTCCTCCGGCCTCACCCTTCATCAACTGCAGGTAGTCGATCACAATCATTTGTATGTTGTGCTCCGCTTTTAGCCTGCGGCACTTGGCCCTAAGCTCGAGGATAGAAAGCCCCGGAGTATCGTCAATAAAGATCGGGGCGCTGGAGAGACGGTTGGTCTTGTGCACCAGTTGCTGCCACTCAAATTCTGCCAGGTTTCCCTTCTTTATTTTCTCTGACTCAAGTTCAGCTTCTGCGGAAATGAGGCGATTTACCAATTGTAGGGAAGCCATCTCCAGCGAAAAGATCGCCACAGGGAAATTGAAATCCACCGCGGCATTACGCAAAGCCGACACTACGAAAGCCGTTTTACCCATACCAGGGCGGGCAGCAATAATGACTAAATCCGACCTTTGCCAACCAGAAGTGACACGGTCCAAACGGGAGAACCCGCTCGGCACTCCGGTGAGTCCGTCCTTATGGTTTTTCTTCTCCTGCAACTCCTGAATGGCGCGGTACATGAGTGACTTCATGTTATCGTAATTCTTGCGCAGGTTGGAGTCAGAAATCTGGAAAATATTCTGCTCAGTTTTGTCTAATAATTCGAAGACATCGGTAGTGTCTTCGTAGGCGTCATGATGAATCTGAGAAGCTATCTGAATCAAGTCACGCTTGATGGCCATTTCAATAATAATACGAGCATGATACTCGATGTTGGCCGCAGAGCTGACTTTGGAAGTCAGTTCGGCAATGTAATAAGCGCCTCCTACGATTTCCAGTTTTCCATTCTTTCTAAGTTGTGCTACTACCGTGCGCATGTCCACAGGCTCGGAGGCTTTGAACAAGTCGGTAATCGCAGTATAAATTTCGCGGTGCTGTTCAGTATAAAAATGTTCTGCACGAAGAAACTCCACTACGGCTGTCAGTGCGTTCTTCTCTAACATTAACGCACCGAGGATAGCTTCCTCAAGATCAACAGCCTGAGGCGGCAATTTGCCTAGGCTTTCCGAGATGTCTCTCGCAAATTGCTTAGGCTTCATACCGGTTCCGCTTAATGCAGAACTTAACCTCACTGGCGTTGATCGTTGCTCCATACTTCGTGGTTGTTGTACGTAGTTTCTTTTTAAGGGAGACAAACGTACAGGTTAACTAATTCCTTCAATCCCCAACTTTTCAACAAACTACAAACAATAACAAGTGCACCTGTTAATAAATTCATCACAAAAAAAACTCAAACTCGTTTGCTGATTCGATTAATTTTAAACGGGTAACATTTTCTTTTATCTTTAATCCGAATTTTGCATTAAATGGAAGTGACTCCTCAAACAATATATCAGCAAGCTATCGATAAACAGCGTGTGGTAATCATGGGATCGAATAAATCCGTGATTGGCGCGATGGTTTCGCACGTATTAAAGTACCATCATCGAAAGTTTGATTATGTAGCTGATAAACAGCTTAATGATGGGTATAAAGTAAGTGAAGCTCCCGTCATTATTATTGAATCGGAGGATGAAAATGTGTTGCGTTATCATCATCACATTGGAGTGTTGAGCAGCGAAAATTCTACTGAACAAGCGGTGATCGAGTCATTTTGCAATGCCACTCCTAAGAGCGGAATTTTGATTTACCCTGAAAGCAATAGTGCTTTAAAATCGATAGGTTCCAAAGAACGCACCGATGTGATGGCGATTGGCTATAAACCTTACCCGCACGAGCAGAACGGTGCCGGTATTCAACTGATCTCTTCTACAAAGGAAAAGGTGCCCGTGAAAATTTCCGGATCAAAAAATCTGGAAGCCCTGAGCGCTGCTAAGGAAATTTTAAAAAAGATTGGAATTACTTCTGGTCAATTTTACAAGGCCATCTCCAGTTTTGCATTAAACTAATCGCTGCTATTCCTCTATTGTATTGACCATGAAATTAAATCTTAAGATTCCTGTTTGCGTTTTTGATCTGGAAGCAACCGGTATAAATATTTCTGCGGATCGCATCATTGAGATTGCTGTCATCAAGGTATTTCCAAACGGTGAAGTGATTCGTAAAACCAACCTCGTAAATCCTACCATCCCCATCCCACCCGACTCTACTGCTATTCATGGTATTGCTGATGAGGATGTGAAGGATAAGCCAACGTTTAAAGAACTGGCAAAAGATTATGCAAAGCTCTTTGAAGGCGCGGATATGGCCGGGTTCAACATTTTGAAGTTTGATGTGCCGATGCTTGTGGAAGAGTTCTTGCGTGCAGGGGTTGAGTTTGACTACAGTCGCAAGAAAATGATTGACGCGCAGAAGATTTTTCACATGATGGAAAAGCGCACGCTGTCAGCTGCGTATAAGTTTTATCTGAATGAGGAAATGAACAATGCTCATTCGGCAGAAGCCGATGCTGATGCCACTTTGCAAGTGCTGCTGGCGCAAATTAGCCGATATGAAAATCAGGAAGTAGTGGATGGATTGGGCAAGCCCATTGGATGGATTAAGAATGATATGGAAGAGTTGGGCAGGTTATCATCGAATGAACTGGTTGATCTTGCGGGAAGAATGATCAAGAATGCAAAAGGCGAAGCAGTGTTTAATTTTGGCAAGCATAAAAACAAAACTGTACTGAGTGTTTTTAAAGATGAGCCTTCCTACTACGATTGGATGATGAATGGAGACTTCCCGCTCGATACAAAACGAAAACTAACGGAGATCAAGCTGAAGGGCCTTGCGCGTTAAATTCAAAATGATTTTAAGATTAAGCGAAGGCTGACAATCATTACAGTAATTCCAACAATAATCATCATCGTTTTTGTGGGTAGCTTACGTGTAATGGAAGCGGCAATGGGTGCAGCCACAATGCCCCCAGTAATCAGTCCCAGAATTATTTGAAAGTGACTTAGCCCGATCAGCACAATGAAGGTTAATGAGCTGGATAGTGCTACAAAGAATTCTGCAAGATTTACAGAGCCAACCGTGTAGCGAGCATTCCTCCCACCTGCAATCAATGTTGATGAGACGATGGGCCCCCAGCCCCCACCGCCAATGGAGTCCATCATGCCTCCAAATGAAGCAAGCAACGGAATCCTTTTGGTATTAATTTTTGCTCCTGCCTTGCGAATGGCTTTCAAAATAATAATGATGCCCAGTGCAAGTGTATACGTTGCTACAATGGGTCTTAAAATGTGGTTGTAATTTTCTAATTCATAAAGAAGATAGGCTCCTGTCATTGCGCCCAGCATGCCAGGAAGCAACAGCGTTTGAAAGAGCTTTTTGTTTACGTTCTGAAATTTCAAATGCATCAATCCAGAAACTCCGCTCGTAAATATTTCAGAAGCATGAATGCTGGCACTGGCCGCTGCGGGACTTACTCCTACCGTAAGAAGAAAGGAAGAAGCGCTTACTCCATAGGCCATACCGAGTGCCCCGTCAATCATTTGTGCAATAAATCCACCCAGCATGAAGAGGAAGAATTCCTCGTTTAAGTAGCTGGAGAACTTGTCGTTAAGGTCTAATGTGTAGACCAAAGAAAGTCCTGTAATAATCAGCACCAGCGTAAGAATATACCCGATCCATAATAAACCAGGCTTGCTTATCGCGATGACTTTGGCTTCTTGGTTAGTGTTGATTTTCAATCATTTAACTTTTTACGTGCGCATATTTCCGGGGCAAATCTAATGATAAAATATAAAACCTATATATTTGATAGGAAATATAGAGTATTTATCTTTGAGCCTTTAAAAACTGTCTATGGCAGATCATCTTTTCTGGAAATCACAACTCGAGGGGAAGCAGCCAAAGGAAGGATTAGCGTTGGTCGCTGATGTGATGGGAAATGCTGCTCGCTTTTCATCTTCATTCGGTATTGAAGATCAGGTGATCACCCAAATGATCGCAGCCTCACACCTGAACATTTCGATCTTTTCCATTGATACGGGAAGGCTATTTCAAGAGACACATGATTTGATTGAGTTAACCCGAAACCACTTTAACGTTGACATCCGCGTGTACTATCCTTTGCACACTGCGGTGGAGCAATTAGTTTCTGTGAAAGGCCCCAACAGTTTTTATCAGTCTATTGAAAACCGTAAAGAATGTTGCCATGTGCGCAAGGTTGAACCGCTTAGTCGGGCATTATCCGGAGCCAGGATTTGGATCACCGGCATCCGCGCAGAACAATCAATCAATCGCCAGCAAATGAATGCCGTAGAATGGGATGAGCAGCATCAGCTCATTAAATACCATCCCCTATTCCACTGGACACAACGAGAACTTGATGCGTATATCGATACGCATAAAATTCCCGTGAATACCCTTCACCGAAAGGGATATCCTAGCATCGGGTGTGCTCCTTGCACACGAGCGGTGGAACCAGGTGAAGATCCGCGCAGTGGCCGATGGTGGTGGGAAGGCAGCGCCAAAGAATGTGGGTTACATACTGTTAAAGTTTAAGTTATGAGTTCGAAAAAGTTTCCGAGATCGCTGGAGGATGAGGCCATCTACATTATGCGTGAAGCTGCTGCACAATTCGAGCGTCCAGCCATTTTGTTTTCGGGCGGGAAAGATTCGATCACGCTGGTGCGTTTAGCGCAGAAGGCCTTCTACCCTGGTAAGATTCCTTTTCCGTTAGTGCACATTGACACCGGTCACAATTTTCCTGAGACGATTGAGTTTAGAAACTGGCTTGTGCAGCAAACCGGGGTTGAATTATTAGTAGGTTATGTTCAGGACGACATTGATGCCGGCAGGGTGATGGAGGAAAAAGGAAAATTTGCCAGTCGCAACACCTTGCAAACCACTACCCTGCTCCGGGTAATTGAGCAAAACAAATTTGATGCGTGCCTCGGTGGCGCCAGGCGCGATGAAGAAAAAGCAAGAGCCAAAGAACGCATTTTTTCCGTGCGCGATGAGTTTGGCCAATGGGATGCAAAGAATCAGCGACCTGAACTATTTGACTACTTGAACGGAAGAATTAATCCCGGAGAAAATGTTAGAGTATTCCCGATTTCTAACTGGACGGAGCTTGATGTTTGGAACTACATCAAAGAAGAAAAACTGGAGATTCCATCCATCTACTTTGCACATGAACGTGAAGTAATCGAGCGTGACGGTACACTTTGGCCGGTATCAGAATTTGTATGGCGGGAGGCTCATGAGAAAGTAGAAAAAAAACAAGTTCGCTTCCGCACGGTTGGCGATATGTCGTGCACAGCAGCAGTAGCGTCAACTGCTTCACAACTTGATGCGGTGATTGGAGAAATACTGGCGGCTACGCTCTCCGAACGAGGAACACGATTGGATGATAAGCGGTCAGAAGCTGCCATGGAAGTAAGAAAAGTTAGTGGATATTTTTAAGAAGATATTATGGATGTTTTGCGAATAGCAACTGCAGGAAGTGTTGATGATGGAAAGAGCACTTTAATTGGTCGCTTGTTGTACGAGACCAACTCCATCACTACCGACAAGCTGGAAGCGATTGAACGGGCCAGCCTGCGCAAGGGTATCAATTTTACCGATCTGTCCTTGCTCACAGACGGCCTGATCGCAGAGCGCGAACAAGGTATCACCATTGATGTGGCACACATTTATTTCAATACCCCAAAGCGAAAATTCATTATTGCCGACTCACCGGGGCACATTGAGTATACCCGAAACATGATTACTGGCGCTTCGAAAGCGGATGTGTCGGTAATTTTAGTGGATGCCCGCCATGGCATTGTTGAGCAGACGTATCGTCATTATTTCATTGCGAATCTGCTCCGGATCAAACAAGTAATTGTCTGCGTGAATAAGATGGACCTGGTTCAATTTAGTGAGCAGACTTTCGATAAAATCAAAAACGATTTTCTTGAATTTGCCAATCGAATAAAGATAGCGGATCAGTCAATCCAATTTATACCAATAAGCTCCTTGTTTGGAGAAAACATCACCGTCTATTCCCAACAAATGCAGTGGTACCATGGGCAGCCCCTGCTTACGTTACTCGAATCATTGGAAGTTCATTCCGAATCAAAGAAGCAACCGACTCGCCTACCCGTTCAGTATGTTATTCGTCCCCGTTCGGATGAGCACCATGATTTTCGCGGTTATGCAGGAAGAGTTACCAGTGGAACGTTTAACGTTGGTGACACCGTAGTTGCGCTGCCCTCCTTACAAGAGAGCACGATCGAATCCATTCATCAATATGAGGCATCGCTGACGGAGGCAAATGCATCACAATCGATCACATTTGTTTTGAAAGACAATATTGACATCAGTCGTGGTGATATGCTGGTGCGAAAGGATGAGCAACCGGAGTTGAAGAAGGATATTCATGCGAACTTGTGTTGGATCAATGCGCAGGCATTGGTTCCTGGCAAAACCTATCTGCTGCAGCATGGCACCGTCATTTCAAAGATAAAAATTGCCCAGGTGGAGTACGTTCAGCATCCTTCCACGCTTGAAAAAATTCAGACCAATATCTTAAAGCTAAATGACATTGCATCGGTTCAGTTGCGTTCCGCCAAGCCTATTGCAGTTGATTCTTATGAAGCAAATAAGCCCAATGGAAGTTTCATTCTTTTGGATGAACACTCCAATAATACAGTAGCCGTAGGATTGATTAAAGATTAACTCACACTTCTTTCCAGGTGTGATCGGCCAGCAGGCAAACGGCCGCCACAAAACTTTTGAAAGGAAGTTTGGCGCCCCACTCTTTTGGCCCAACCATGCTTAGCAAGTGGCTATCGTCTTTGGTTTCGTACAGATAATAGGTTTGACCGATAACGGGACTGAAGCTGAGCTTCGCATCATAAATCAGCATGGACAATTCCTTACGCTTTTGAATTTCTTTTGCCTGAATGGCGAGCAATTCTATTTGTTGGCGGATTTGTGTCAGTTGCATGTTGGTCTGTTCTTCCATCGCGGTAAGCGCCTGGTGCCTGATTACCCCTGCCTCGTTGGGTTTGATAACCGCTCCGGAAACGGAAGCAGAGTAAGGTAACACACTCAGCTGTTTATGGTACACTTCAACATCGGTCAGCACTTTTTCATCGGGCTGATGATGAAGCTGAGTTACTTTTAAATACCCTTTCGGTGTTATTTCATGTTTAACTTCCAGTACCAGTTTATCCGATTTATAAAAATGCGTTTCAAAACTAACGGAGCTTAAGAAGGAAGATTTAATCTGATCGGCAATGGTCGGATTCTCGAAGTGTTGCAGCTCACCATCGGGCAGTACTGCATAGGTAGACTCGAAGGCATGGTCTTCCAGTGTGACCCAGTTCATACTAACGCGCAATTGCCGGGTACTCTCGCCCCACTCGATCTTATATATCCCAGACTTTGGTCTCGAACCAAACTCGTAAGTTCCCTTCTCCGGAAATAATTGCCACGAGGCTAAAAAATTATACGCATCAACCATAACTAAAAGAATAAGGCCATGAGCATTGTGCCAATGGCCTTACGTAAAAACAGTGAACAATGTTTAAAGTTATTATTTCTTATAGTACTGCATGGCTTCGGGAATCCAGCCTTGCAAATCTTTGATGCGCGTTTCGTGTGATGGGTGAGTCGAAAGGAATTCAGGAGGCTGTTGGCCACCACTGAGTTGTGTCATGCGCTCCCAAAAGGTGGGTGCGGTATTCGGATCATAGCCGGCCATCGCCATAAAAATTAATCCGATGTGATCTGCTTCTGATTCATGACTTCTTGAAAACTTAAGCATGCCGATGTTTGTGCCCACACCAACCGCTTGCATGAACACCTGCTGTGTCAGGGATGGATTTTGCCCCATCGCTGCACCCAGGGTGCTTAAGCCAAATTGTTCTACCAAACCCTGACTCATGCGCTCGCGCCCGTGGTTGGCGATAGCATGTGCTACCTCGTGGCCCATTACCACAGCTATCCCGTCTTCATCCTTGCAAATGGGAAGTATGGCAGTATAGAAAGCAACCTTACCACCGGGCATACACCAGGCATTAACAGTCTTAGGGTCATCGATCAGGTTAAACTCCCAGGCAAAGCCTGCCAGTTCTGAAGTGGCGCCTTTCTCCGCCATGTATTGTTCTACGGCTTTTTGTATTCTTCCTCCAACCCTTCGGATCATTTCTGTCTGCTGCTGATTGGAAGAGAGCGGACCTTTCTTAATTACTTCTTGATATTGCTGCGTAGCCATCGGAATGATTTCGGCATTGGAGACAAGACTTAGCTGTTTTCTTCCGGTGACCGCTACAGTGGCACACGCCACCGCCATTGCACCGACAATCAAAAAAAGAAGTGGTTTCTTGAGCATATGCATTAATTTTGCCTAAAAGTACAAATCACAATCATTATTTGTTAATAGTTTTGGTCATCAAATTTTTTGGTACATGAGAATCTTCGCTATCGGCAGAAATTATGTTGAGCACATTAAGGAGTTAAACAATGAACGACCAGATGAGCCGGTTATTTTTACGAAACCTGACACCGCTATTTTAAAGAACAATGCTCCGTTCTATTATCCCGACTTCTCGAAAGATATTCATCACGAAGTAGAACTTGTTCTTCGCATATGCAAAGAGGGAAAAAACATTGAGGAGAAATTTGCCGGGAAATATTTTGATGCTATTGGGGTGGGCATCGATTTCACTGCTCGTGATCTTCAGCAAAAAGCGAAAGAGAAAGGACTACCGTGGGATATTGCGAAAGGATTTAACGGATCGGCTCCTATTTCGGATCGCTTTATTCCGGTTGATGAATTCAAAGACCTGAGCAATATCAACTTTAAACTGGAAGTAGATGGTCAACTAAAGCAAGAAGGAAACACGAGCCTGATGCTTTTTCCGTTCAACTACATCATCTCGTATTTATCTAAATTTTTTACCCTTCGTACTGGCGACTTAATTTTCACAGGAACTCCGAAAGGCGTGGGGCCCGTAATTATTGGAAATAAATTAACTGCCTATATTGAAAATGAAAAATTGCTGGAGTTTGAGGTTAAGTGAGTTTGGGAAAATTTTTCTTCTTTTTATTTCTGTTTCTACTTCTGCGCAATTCAGCAAACCTGAGGAGCCTGTAGAAAATATTAAAGTATCTGCCTCTTATCTTTTTCCGGTAAATCCGGGGGTAAAAAACTCACTGGCCGGAACGATGGGCGAATTGAGGAGTACACATTTTCATGCGGGCATTGATGTGCGCACCAACAACATGACGGGTGTTCCTATACGGGCCACGCAAAGCGGTTATGTTTCCAAAGTTTCAGTGAGTTCTTATGGCTATGGAAAGGCAATTTTCATTACCCACCCAGATGGCAACACATCGGTCTATGGTCATCTGGATGCGTTCAGAGGACCAGTAGCTGACTATGTGAAGAATGAGCATTACAAACGCAAGTCATTTGATTTAGACCTGACGTTTGAACCTAATCAATTTACAGTGAAGCAAGGTGATACCATTGCGTTATCCGGCAACACCGGTGGCTCTAATGGAGCTCATCTTCATTTCGAAATTCGCGATCAACATAACCATGCCTTAAATCCTTTGTCGTTTGGCTTTACTGAAATTGAAGACAACGTGGCACCGATAGCCCAGAAGATTGCCCTCAAAACGATGGACATCTACTCCAGAATAAATGATCAATTCGGACGATTTGAATTTAGCTTGATCAAAAACGGCAATAGCTACACACTTCCCTTTCCAATTTTAGCCTCCGGAAAAATTGGCATTGAATTACTGGCGCATGATAAACTTGATAAATCGCAATTCCGTTGCGGCATCAATCTTATTGAAGCGTTTGTGGAAGGCGAGAAATTCTTTACGCAAAAAATTGAAAAAATCAATTTTGAAGAATCCCGCAGCATACAAGTAGTGATGGATTATGAAGCACTCAAGCAGAAGGGATATCGCTACAACAAACTTTATGTAGATGATGGAAATCCTCTTCCCTACTACGCTACTACGAATGATCATGGCATAATTAAAGTGAGAGACAAGGAGCTTTCAATATCCATTAAGATGATTGACCTGAATGGCAATGAGTCCGTTGCCAGTTTTAAATTGCGTCCATCTCCGGTTGTTGATCAGCTGCTCAACTTACCAACACTCTCCAAGCCGGTAACACACGACATTATTGATAACACGTTGGTGATTACTTCCCGCCCAGGAAATGACAAACAATGCAAATTCTTTTCAAAGAATGAGGTGAAAGAAAAGAGCCCTGCGTATCAAAGTCCACAACAGCTGGTTTATCTTTTCGACTTGCAGAAGGAGCTGCCGGATTCTGCTCAGACACCTGGAGGCACATTGTCATTTAATTTCAAAGCGAAAGTGCCATCAAGAACCGAATACACGTACTACAGCGATCCGGTTGACATTGAATTCACCAAAGAATCATTGTATGACACCTTGTTCCTTTCCATAAAACAAAAAGAGGATAGTCTGCGGAAGCGAATTGCCATTGGCAACACTATGGTTCCATTATTTCAACCCATTCAGATCACTCTTAAGAAAATGGCGCTGAATCCTTCTGATAAGCAAACAGGGTTGTATCGCTCAGAATCAGGAAGATTGAATTACATCAATGCGGATATTAGCAGCAGTCAGGTTAAGTTTTCAACGCGCGACTTTGGTGAATTTGTTTTGCTGAAAGATGCTACCCCTCCTACCATCTCACGCATTCGGTGCACGCCTTTGATGGCACAGTTCCGAATACGCGATAACCTGTCAGGAATTTCTTACTTTGAAGCTACGGTAGATGGCGAGTGGCTGTTGATGCACTATGATTACAAGACCGGTATTTTGTATTCAGAAAAATTGGACAGAACAAAACCTTTGAAGGGGGATTTTGTTTTAAAGGTTGTTGATAATGCGGGTAACGAAAAGGTCTTCAAACAAAAAATAATCTGACACTTAAAAAGGAAACCCTATGGCACTTTCAGTTGGTACAAAAGCCCCTGACTTTAAAGTCAACGATCAGAATGGCAAAGAAGTAAGTCTTTCCTCCCTGAGAGGAAAAAAGGTAGTGCTCTATTTCTATCCGAAGGACATGACGCCCGGATGTACGGCTGAAGCGTGCAGCCTTCGCGATAACTACAAGGCTCTGCAAAAGGCAGGCTATGAAGTGTTTGGGATAAGCTCAGATGATGAGAAGTCGCATCGAAAATTTATTGAGAAAGAAAAGCTTCCCTTCAGCCTCCTTGCCGATACCGATAAGTCTGTGCACGAAAAGTATCAGACGTGGGTAGAGAAATCGATGTACGGCCGAAAGTATATGGGCACAGCCCGCGTTACCTATATCATAGACGAGGCAGGGAAGATTAGTGAGGTGATTGAGAAAGTCGACACGAAGAATCATGCGGATCAAATTTTAGGTGGTGGGGCACCAGCGCAGCCTAAGAAAGCATCGCCTGCCAAGAAGGGTGCTGCAAAAAAAGCAACCGCTAAGAAGCCGGCAAGGGCTATCAGGAAAAGAAAGTAAACATCCCCCTGATGTAAGTTTCGGATCAATTTAAAAGGGTATGTCCGGCACTAATTTTGTAACTCGCAGTTGAAAGTTTAGCTTTCATGTGCATACCTGTGAAGAATGTTAGAATATTTTGGGCGGTCCTGTTTGGCTTAATCTTTTTTTCATCGCACGCTCAATCCATCAAAGAACTGGTCGCCAATGGTGATAAGTTTGCTGCGAAGAAGGATTATAAGAATGCAATCAATGTTTACTCACAAGCATTGGCAATCAATCCCGATGAGGCTTCGCTCAATTTTAAATTAGGTCTCGCGTATCTATATTCTGATACCAAATCAAAAGCGGCAGCCTTTATCGGTAAAGCTTACCGGTTGAATCCGGAGATAAATCCAAAGATCGACTACCACCTCGGTATTGCATTTCAAAACACCAACGATTTTAAAAAGGCGATTGAGCATTTCGAAATTTTTAAAAAGAACAATCCCAATGTAGCTTCCATTGCCGAAGCCAAAATTGCTGAGTGTCATATTGCCGATTCACTTTCGGAGCATGAGCTGAATGTTGTTATTGAGAATCTGGGCCCTGAGATCAACACGCATTACGATGAGCACTCTCCTATTCTTTCTGCCGATGGTAACACATTGATCTTTACCTCTAATCGAAACGACAATCCCAAAGCACCGGCTGCCCTGGAAGATATTTATGTTATCAACAAGATTAATGGTAAATGGACAGCACCAAAGAGAATCAGTACAAATATCAATACCAAGTACAATGATGCGGCCGCTTCGCTGTCGCCTGATGGCAAAACGTTATTTCTCTACTCAGAATTAGGTGCTGGAGATATATACACGTCTACATTCAATGGTAAAGATTGGACAGAGCCGGCACCGTTGAATAAAAACATTAACACCTCTCAGTTTTGGGAAACCGCGGCTAGTTTATCGCCCGATGGTAAGAAATTATACTTCGCCAGCAACAGAGATGGAGGCTTTGGCGAATTGGATCTTTACGTCAGTGAGTTGGATAGTAAGGGTCAGTGGGGTAAGGCTGTGAATCTTGGCAATCGCATTAACACACCAGGAAATGAAGATTCACCTTTTATCCATTTTGATGGTGTTACGCTTTACTTCTCTTCTGACGGCCACCGCGGTTTGGGAAACAGTGATATTTTCTTTAGTGAACTAAAAGGCGGTAAATGGACGAAGCCTGAAAACATTGGATATCCTATTAACCTGTGGGAGTTTGATGGATTTTTCAATTCCTCGCCCGACAAAAAGATTGGTTACTACTCTACCGTGAAAGAAGGTGGACTCGGTGGCGTGGACATTTACTCCATTAAATTTCTTGAACCGAAATATAAACCAAAGCCTCCGCCACCAGTGGTTGTGGTTGAGCAAGCAAAAGTTGTGAAGGAAAATTTTACGGATGCCACAGTAAAGAAATTCAAAGACCAAAAAATGGCATCTACCTTAAGGGGTAAGGTGATTGATGAAGTTAATGCATCCGTTCTTGAAGCTACCGTATCGTTAGTTGATAATGAATCAGGGAAGGTATTGTCAAAAATTCATACTGACCCTACTACTGGAGATTTTGAAATCGTTATCCCCCACGGTGGAAACTATGGTGTTACTACGGAAAGCCAGGGCTATCTTTTCAACTCCATAAACTTTAGCTTACCGGCAGATATGGAACCCCAGGATATTGATACGCACATCATTATGGTTCGTACGGAAGTAGGTTCAAAGGTTGTCTTGCGCAATATCTTTTTTGACATCGGTAAATTCAACCTAAAAGCTCAATCACTTTCTGAGGCCGAAAAACTCGTGGGCCTGCTCAAAGATAATCCTGAGTTGCGTGTGCAGATCAATGGCCATACCGACAATACAGGAGATGTAGCAACGAATAAATCATTGTCGCTGAAAAGAGCAACTTCTGTGGTTGACTACCTGATTTCCAAGGGTGTTGAAAAAAGCAGAGTAACGGCCAAAGGATATGGTTCTGAACGGCCAATCGTTTCCAATGATGATGAAGAAGGCGGACGGGCTATCAACCGTAGGACTGAGATCGAAGTGGTAGGCCTGGGTACTAATTAGCATTCTGTAACTTTATTTTTTAGTAAGGTTCTTTGCCTTTTTCTTTCTGGCGAAAAGAGAGATATTCGCCCAAATTTTCCTTTTCATGGCAAACCTTCCTGAGCTTAAGAAGCTAACCTCCCAAATCAGAAGAGACATTGTGCGCATGGTGCATGCTTGTCAATCAGGTCATCCTGGCGGATCCCTTGGCTGTACCGATTTCTTTGTGGCCCTTTACTTTCACGTGCTTCAGCACAACAAAAACTTTAACATGAATGGCCAGGGTGAAGACCTGTTCTTCCTTTCTAATGGTCATATTTCTCCCGTTTGGTATGCAACACTGGCGCGCTCAGGATATTTTGATGTGAAGGAGCTTGCCACATTTCGATTCTTGAATACTCGCCTTCAAGGGCATCCTGCCACGCACGAGCATTTGCCCGGTATTCGCGTTGCATCGGGATCATTGGGTCAAGGACTTTCTGTAGCAATTGGTGCCGCTCAGGTAAAAAAGCTTAATCATGACGACCGCTGGGTTTATGTGCTGATGGGCGATGGCGAACAGCAGGAAGGGCAGATTTGGGAAGCAGCGATGTATGCTGCTCATAACAAGGTAGACAATTTGATTGCCACAATCGATTATAATGGTCAGCAGATTGATGGACCGGTGGATAAGATCGTTTCTCTTATGAACCTAAAAGCCAAATGGGAATCTTTTGGCTGGACCGTTCTTGAATTCAATGGCAACAAGTTGGAAGAGGTGATTGAAGGTCTTGAGAAAGCGAAATCACTTTCACGTCAGGGCAAGCCGGTACTGAATCTGATGAAAACTGAAATGGGTTTTGGTGTTGACTACATGATGGGCTCACACAAGTGGCACGGTGTTGCTCCTAATGACGAAGAGTTGGCCAAGGCTTTGGCTCAGTTGGAAGAAACGATTGGCGATTATTAAACGAAGAACCATGGCAGGATTGCCAACAGCAGTGTAATAAGGAACCAGAATAATAATTTTCGATTGCTGCTTTGAGTGGCTTCCATAAATTGAGCAAATGAATTTTTTAGTTTTTACGAATCGATCTCATCACAGTTTTACCCCAACTGGGGTATTTACTTTGTTTAACAATACTTTAACATCCTTTTGAATTTTATTCATCATGACGAAATACACCTTCACAGAAAAGAAAGATACACGATCAGGATTTGGCGCTGGACTGCATGAGTTAGGAAAGAAGAATCCAAATGTGGTGGCACTTTGTGCTGACTTGACCGGATCGTTGAAAATGGATGCCTTCAAAAAAGATTTTCCCGAACGGTTTTTTCAAACTGGTATCGCGGAGGCAAACATGATTGGGTTAGCGGCAGGGATGACCATTGGTGGTAAGATTCCATTCACTGGAACGTTTGCTAACTTTTCGACAGGAAGAGTGTATGATCAAATTCGCCAGTCGATTGCCTATTCAGATAAGAATGTAAAAATCTGCGCTTCGCACGCAGGACTCACATTGGGGGAAGATGGCGCTACGCATCAAATTCTTGAAGACATTGGCATGATGAAAATGCTTCCGGGCATGACGGTGATTGTGCCGTGTGACTATAACCAGACCAAAGCAGCCACCATTGCATTGGGCGATCACGTGGGGCCGGCATACCTGCGCTTTGGCAGACCAAGCTGGCCAATCTTCACTGCCGCAGACAGACCTTTTCAAATTGGCAAAGCCGACAAGATGATTGAAGGAAAGGATGTGACGCTCTTTGCTTGTGGCCACATGGTATGGCATGCCATTGAAGCAGAAGAGAAACTCGCAGCCATGGGAATCAGTGCAGAAGTGATTAACATCCATACGATCAAGCCCCTCGATGCAGATGCAATTCTGGAATCTGTGCGCAAGACACGATGCGCGGTGACATGTGAAGAGCATCAAATCAATGGAGGGCTTGGTGACAGTGTGGCGCAGGTACTCGCTCGTTTTAATCCAACCCCAATTGAGATGGTTGCTGTTAATGACAGCTTTGGCGAGAGCGGAACTCCTGCTCAACTGCTGAAAAAGTATGGATTGTCAGCCGATGACATTGTAAGTGCTGCTCAAAAAGTAGTCAAACGAAAAGGCTGATCCCTGTGCGATCAGTCATTCACGCATGAATATTATTCGGAAGGTTGCCAAATGGTTTTTCGTTGTAGCAGCACTTCTGCTGATTTTGTTTTTTAGTATCTCAGGCCCGATTGATCGATCTCCGATCCAGCAAGAAGAATTTTATCAGGAAACTCTGCGAAGCATTGACACAGCTCATGTTGCAATCAGCGCTTCAAAAGATGTCCTGTACACGGGCTGGGCTAAAGTCAACATCACACCGTCCTACCCCATGCCCTTAGCGGGATACAAAATGCGTGACAATTTCAATGCTGTCCACGATTCACTTTTTTGCCGGATTCTTGCTTTCAAAGTAAATGATGCCACGGCCTTTGTTCTCAGTGTTGATTTGTTACTGTTTCCCCCAGTCATAAAGGAAAGACTGCAGAATTATTTTTCTGGAAAAAATAGTAATGTATTTTTCTATTTTTCTGCAACGCACACACATAACGGTATTGGTGGGTGGGATGATAGCGTGATTGGTAATTTGGTTTTGGGCAGCTATGAGGAGGCTTGGGTAAATAAAGCCACTCAAGATCTGATCAATTCCATTGAGGCATTGAGTGAAAATCTAAAGCCCTCTACCCTTTCTTACTTTGAGACCGAACATACAGGCCTTGCTGAAAACCGTGTGGATATTAACAGCCCTGCAGACAGTAAGCTTCGCGGGTTCAGAATTATTCGCAAGGATAGCAGTAAAGCAATTTTATTTGCGTTTAGCGCCCATGCTACCAGCATTAGCAAGAAAAGTCTTTCCCTTTCGGGAGATTATCCGGCAGCAGTGATTACAAAATTAGAAGCCAATGGATTTCACTTTGCAACGTACCTCAGTGGCATGGTTGGAAGTCATCGGCTTGCCGGTATTGCAGAGCAAGAATTCGAAATGGTAAACAAAACCGGTGAAGTGCTGGCTGATAAAATTTTGAAAGCATCGTATCAACAGCCATTGGATTTACTTTCACTTCGTGCCATGCATTTAGCGATACAGTTTGCTCCTTCACAACTGCGCGTGACCAAAGATTGGAAAATCAGAGATTGGGTCTTTAAACTTTTCCTTCATAAGCTGGAAGGAGAGCTTACGATACTTGAACTTGGCAACATCATGCTCCTGGGTACTCCCTGTGATTTCTCAGGAGAGATTTCCGTTCAGGATAGTTTTGATTCGCTGGCAAAAAAAGCAAACAAGAAGTTAATCATCACCAGCTTCAACGGTAACTATGATGGCTACATCACAGCCGATCATCATTACGAGACTTCAGAGAAAGAAGAAATCATGGCGCTCAACTGGGTAGGCCCTTACTATGGAAATTACTTTTCAGCGCTGATCAAAAAAGTAATTTCCAAAAAGGAATAAGCTATTGTTTACGCCTTCCCGCGGGCCGATTGCGTTGCCAGCGATTTTTCTTTTTCGATGGATTGGTGTTTGGATTCGAGGATTTTTTCTCGGGTGTATAAACCGGCCCTGCACCAAGCTCTTGTGGAAGTGGAACCTTTTCGATTTCTCTTCCAATCATGCTTTCAATTCGAAAGAACTTTCGCTGATCCTTTTCATTAACAAAGGTGATGGCTGTTCCTGTACTAGCGGCACGTGCCGTTCGTCCAATACGGTGGATGTAGTCTTCAGGGTCTGGGGGCACATCATAGTTGATCACCAGACTGATTCCTTCAACATCAATTCCTCTTGAGAGCACATCCGTGCCAATAAGAATACTGAGCTGTTTATTTTTGAATTCTCGCAGAATTGATTCGCGTTCATTTTGCTCTAAATCCGAATGAATGGCTTTGGCATTGATTCCCATTTTGTGAAGCGTGCGATCTAATTTCTTCACACTCTCCTTGGTGGATGCAAAAATAATTACGCTTGTAAATTTTTTATCGTTAAGAATGCTGCTCACCAGCTTTTCTTTCTGCTCGTCAAATGCAAGATATGCCTGCTGCAATATTCCTTCGGCTGGTTTTGAAATGGCGATGTTAATTTCAACAGGCTCTTTCAAAATCCGATTTGCCAATGCGCGAATTTTTGGAGGCATGGTAGCGGAAAATAGCAATGTCTGTCGATCCGTTGGAAGATACTTGATGATGCGCAGGATGTCATCGTAGAAGCCCATATCCAGCATGCGATCAGCCTCATCAAGCACCAGGTGTTCAACATGATCAAGTATGATCGCACCAGAGGCTAATTGGGCAATCAACCTGCCCGGTGTTGCAATAATGATATCAACACCCGATTCAAGTGCCTTCTTTTGTTGATCCCAGATTGCGCCATCACCGCCACCGTAAACGGGAATAGAACTTACTCCAAGAAAATAAGCAAAGCCTTCTATTTGCTGATCAATTTGTTGTGCAAGCTCACGTGTTGGAGCAATAATTACGGTATTCAAATGCCGCTTCTCATCAAGCATAATGTTGTTGAGAATCGGTAAGATATAAGCAGCGGTTTTTCCAGTACCTGTTTGAGCGCAGGCAATGAGATCTTGACGTTTTAAAATAACCGGAATAGCTTGTTCCTGAATTGGCGTGGGTTTGTTATAACCCATAGAGTCGAGACCATCCTTAAGTCTTGGATCAAAATTAAAATCTTCAAATAGCAAGGGTGTAGTTCATTTAATGGTGTAATGAAAAAGCCAAGCGGAGGGCCTGGCTTTTACGTTGTGATGAATAAGCTTATTAGTTAACCAATTTAACGTTAACCGCATTTAAACCTTTCTTTCCTTCTTTCAATTCAAAAGTGATTTCATCATTCTCGCGAATCTGGTCAACAAGACCTGATACGTGTACAAAATACTCTTGTCCTGATGATGTTTCTTTCACGAATCCGAATCCTTTAGTTTCGTTAAAGAATTTTACTGTTCCTTCTTTCATTTGTTGTTGTTATAAAATTAATTCGTAAAGATAGTCAGATTTTTTGGATTTGACCTTTATTCACCTTTTAAATTAACCCATGGAGTTCAGTATTCCATCGAATCAGGCAGTATTTAGCATGCCAATTGATGTTCATCTTGCGGATATTGATGAACTTAATCACGTCAATAATGTGGTTTATCTGCGTTGGGTGCAGGATGTGGCAACGGCTCATTGGCTTAAAATTGCTCCACCCGAAATTCGCGAAAGAGTTTTATGGGTGGTGATGCGCCATGAAATTGATTATAAGAGTGCCGCTACGTTAAACACTGACGTGATCGCGTATACCTGGGTGGGCGACTCTATTGGCCCTCGATCCGATCGGTATGTAGTGATTTGTGATCAGCAAAATGGTAAGGTGATCGCGCAAGCCAAAACAACCTGGTGCATGCTTGATGCTACATCCGGAAAGCCAAAACGAATTGAAGAGATGATTACAAATTTGCTGCAAAAGAAAGAGGCCAGATAAACTGGCCTCTTCAAGTTCAATTATGCGGCTTTTCGCACGCGCTCAAGGTTTATTTCCTTTTGCTGGGCCAGCCTTATAATTCTCATTTTATCCAGCAGTTTGATCACGTAATAGGTTGGATCAATTTCATGCCAGCGAATGCCGCCAAAATTTGCTCGTGACCCAAACTTGTGGTGGTTGTTATGATAACTCTCACCCATCATTAGAAAATCAACGGGCAAAAAATTCTTGGATGTATCGCGTACAGGAAAATTTACATAGCCATACTTATGTGCAAACCAGTTGATGATTGCTCCATGGATGGGACTCATTAAGAACTGTAAAGGAAGCAGTAACCATAACCACCAGCTCGTAGCAAACTGAACATAGAATGCCACATAAATGCCACCCCAGAAAAGGCGTGACGGCCATGAACGGGCAATTTTGTCAAATGCATCCCAGCGGGGAACACCATCGGTAAAGCGACTATCCACCTTCATTTTACCATTTGAAATGTCTGAATAAATGGTTTTGGTTTTCCACATCATGTTCCAAATGGTTTCATCGTACATGGGTGAGTGTGGATCGTTTTCGGTATCGGCATAGGCATGGTGCATACGGTGCATGGTGCCATACCCAAATGGGCTCAGGTAATTGGAACCCTGGAAAATCCAGGTAAGAACAAAAAACACCTTTTCGGTGAATTTATTCATGGTAAATGCCTTGTGGGCAGCGTAGCGGTGAAGGAAAAATGTCTGGAAGAAAAGGGACAAGTACCAGTGGGCTACAAAAAAGATCAATACTGCTTTCATGAATACTAAAACGGTTTAGGTCTTAAAAAATGGTTTAGATAGTGCTTAGTGCACCGTATTTTAGTGTAAGACCAGCAGCATTAAGTTTTGTGACAAAAAAAGGTAAAAAAATTTTTAACCTTTTTGGGACATGGCTTTGGTGATGTCCTCTTTCAAATGCTGGATGAATTCGTTGGCATTATCGAGGGTGCAAGCTTTCTTAAAGCTCTCGTATAATTGCGTGGTATCTGGCATTTCAGCTCTGAAACGAACTTTTTCTTCATTCATCTTCTTCTTAGCCCGGCTAAAAAGCTGGCGGCAATGGTCGGCTTTCTTATCGAGTACTTTCTGGATGGCCGGATAGTCAAAATCGAAAACCTCCTTCAACAAGTAGGTTGCCCTTTCCAGGGGCTCTAGCTTGGTTTGGAGAATCTTGAAGGCGGCAGCCAGTTCCTTTTCAAAATCGAAATGAGCGAAATCTGATTCTTTGAACTTTACAATCAATTCGGAAAGTTGAATGGAATCCCAATATTCCTCCTTTTTCTTCTTTAGCGAATTGAGGTAGTTGAGGCAATTATTGGTGACTGCCTTGATGAGATAGGCCTTTGTATTTTCGATTTTAGTATGGTCAACGCTAAGCCACTTTAGGAATGTATCCTGCACAATATCTTCAGCATCGGCCTTACATCTGAGTAGATTGTAGGCAATGGAATGAAGCATTGGCTGATAGAGTGCTATTGCTTGAGCGTGATTCAATTTTTGCTAATAATACTTTGCCCTAAAGGTACAAAAACAAATCGATAAAACCCTCGATCCAACTACCTGCTTAATTCCATCGATTGTTCCGCACAACTTGTTAACCATCAAGCTCAGACAACTCTAACCAGCGAGCCGTTTTCGCTTCGATTGCCTTGCTGATTTGCTCAATCTGAACTCCCCAGTCTTGAAGTTTGGCATGATCTGTAGAACCTTGATTTAGCAGGTCAATTACTCCTGCTTTTTGTGACTCAAGTCGATCAATTTCAACCTGCAGGTCTTCTAATTCTTTCTTCTCTTTAAAGGTGATTTTGCGTTTTGAATTCGAATCGTTGCCGGCATCATTTACCTGCGGTGCCGTTGGCTTTGAGGTTTTGATTGTTTCTTCTGCCTCTTTTTCTTCAAGCCAGATGCGATAGTCAGAATAGTTGCCGTTGAAGGGCTTGATAAGGCCATCACCTTCAAATACAAAGAGTTGGTCTACCAGGTGATCCATAAAGTAGCGATCGTGAGAAACCAATATGAGGCAGCCGTTGAATTTCTCAAGGAAATCTTCCAGCACATTCAGTGTATCAATATCGAAATCATTGGTTGGTTCATCCAGGATAAGAAAGTTTGGATTGGTGACCAGCACTTTCAATAGTTGAAGTCTCTTCTTCTCGCCACCACTCAGTTTCTCTATGATGTTGTATTGCTTTTCGGGCGGAAATAAAAACGTATCCAAAAACTTGGATGCCGATACTTGTGATCCATCCGCCAGTGTAATGAATTCGGCAATCTCCTTGACCTCTTCAATCACGCGATGGTTTGGATTCAGGTCTTCAACCTCTTGCGTGAAGTATCCAATTTTAGTAGTCACCCCCGGAATAAGTTCCCCTAAATCTGGCTTGATCTTTCCGGTGAGAATATCCAGAAATGTTGACTTCCCAATTCCATTTTTCCCCACTACTCCTATTCGGTCTTTCTTTTTAAAGATGTAGGAGAATTTATCCACCATCTTCTTCTCTCCGTATGCTTTCGAAACATTGTGAAGTTCCAAAATCTTACCGCCTTGACGAGCTTCTTGTACATCTAATTCCAGCTTATCCTTCTTCAGATTTTGTGTGGCCTTTTCCTGCAATTCATAAAACGCTTCGATGCGATATTTTGCTTTAGTACCGCGCGCTTTAGGCTGTTTGCGCATCCACTCCAACTCCTTCTTTAGTAAATTTCTTGCTTTGGTAACTTCTGTCTTTAGCATCTCTTCGCGCTCCGATTTCTTTTCCAGAAAGTAGGCGTAGTTACCCTTGTACCGGAAAAGCTTGCCGCGATCAAGTTCAATAATTTCGTTTGCGACATTATCTAAGAAATAACGATCGTGCGTGACCATGATCAGCGTAATGTTCTGACCCGACAGATAGTTCTCCAACCATTCGATGGCTTCGAGATCAAGGTGGTTGGTTGGTTCATCCATAATGATGAGGTCTGGCTCTGTCAATAACATTTGCGCCAGGAAAATACGCTTGCGCTGACCACCGGATAGCTCGTCAAATTTTTGCTCCAAATCGGTAACTCCCAACTTACCTGTGATCTCCTGCACTTTTGCATCATAATCCCAAGCTTTGAACTCTTCCATCAGCTCAAGCGCATGCTGCATGCGTTCGGGACTCACGTGGGGATCATGAATGCATTCTTCATATTCCTGCACCACTGCAGCAATCTTATTGTTGTGATCGAAAATGATTTCTTTAACGGAAAGAGAACCCAAAACATTGGGCTGCTGGGTAAGGTACCCCACTTTAATTCCTTCCCGAATACTCACCACACCGGAATCTGAGGGGATCTCACCGGTTAAAATTTTTAGTAGCGTTGATTTGCCGGCACCGTTTTCACCTACCAAAGCAAATTTTTCGCCTTGCGATATGCCTATTGTAATATCCTTAAAAAGCCAACGATCATTAAATGATTTGGAAAGAGACTCTGCTGATAAATAATTCACCCAATAAAAAATTAGGCTGCAAAGTTAGCAGAACATCCGCATGATCAACTTCGATCATGAGATATTAGAAAAACAGATTGACCTATGCCACTTTATATTGCTTTCTGTAAAAGCAGAACAGCAATAAACTAATTTGAAAAAGTGCTGTGGCAGAGATGGCAAAAAATAGAATCATGGCGCATCAATATTTACTTCATTATAAAGTTAATGTAAAATATTTCATATATCTATAATTCAGATAGTTATATTTATTAAATATTCTTTAAACTTCTGGAAATGAATCTGGTACAAGTCATTCTGAAAGAGCATTCAAAGAGTCAGACTGAAAAGATTACCAAGTACATCGGTAGCAACCCTTCACGCTTTGCCGAGTTGGTGAACGTTTACTTATCAGGCCCCTATCGGGTAACACAGCGTGCAGCCTGGCCACTTAGCTATTGTGTTGAAAATCATCCTGCATTGGTAAAACCGCACCTCAATAAGCTCATCTCATTTTGCATGACCCCTGGGGTGCATGATTCCGTCAAGCGGAATACGATGCGACTACTTCAATACATCAACATACCAAAATCACTCCAAGGAAAAGTTGCTGATCTTGCTTTTCAATTTCTGCAAAGTCCGGATGAGCCGGTATCCATAAAAGTTTTCTCCATGACGGTACTCGCCAATCTGTGTAAAGATTTTCCTGAGTTAAAGAACGAGTTAGTCCCCATTCTTGAAAGCCAATTTCCTTATGGGAGTGCCGGCTACCGATCACGCGCGCGCAAGGTTTTGAAAACTTTAAAAAGTTAACTTTGCCGCCTTTAACGAAAAGCTAATGATCGAACGGAGTGAGCACACTTGTAAAAGTTGTGGAAATGTATTCAGTGGAACATATTGCAATGAGTGCGGAGAAAAGGTGCTGTTGCCTGCGGATCGATCGTTCAAGAAATTTTTGAGCAACCTCATGGTAGCCATCACCTTTACCGACAGCAAGTTTGTAAAGGCCATGTGGCTCGTGATTTCAAAGCCGGGTTTCCTTTCGCGCGAAGCGGCAGAAGGCAGAACCGTAAAGTATCTCAATCCTCTTTCATTATTCTTTCTATTAAACCTGGTTTACTTTTTTTTTCCGGTCATCCAGCTTTTCAATGCCTCGCTGAATACACAATTACTTTCGCCATTGGGCAATTTTTATCAATCCATTATTGCTGAAAAAATTGTGAGAATGGGTATGGATGTAAACTCCTTCAGCATGATCTATAATTTGAAAACCACCGGTTATGCCAAACTGATGGTAATGGTATTTGTTGTGATTGCTTCTCTGCCGCTGAACTTGTTTTACTACAAGCGCAATCGCTTCTTTACAGACCATGTCGGGTTTATGGTGGAGTTAGCATGCTTCAACCTCTTCATTAACGCTATTGTGCTGAAACTAGTAACGGATGTGTTTGGATTAGGCCGTCACTTGGATGAGCTCGTACTTACAGTGATTTTTATCTCCACCAACCTTTACTTTCTACTTCGATCCAGTAAAATCTTTTACCACGAAAAAGGAATATTGCTCGTCACTAAATCGCTGGTGATGATTTTATTTTTGAAGGTGTCTCTGGAAATTTACCGATCGGTGCTCTTCTTTGTTACCCTCTGGTCGCTTTAGCGCACTGACCGCATCAGATTTTTGATTAGCTCCTCAGCCTGACCTTGGTCTTCAGGGCTGGCAAGTTTTCGATAACTTATAAGTGCTTGAATTGCCTCTTCAATTTCTTTATTCAATGCCAGGGTAAGTGCGAGGTTAAAATAGCTGTTGGGGAATTCCGGTTCTATTTCGATGGAGATCTGATAATGCGCTTTTGCTAGGTTCAGATTGCCAATTTCTGCGTAGAGATTGGCAAGGTTGTAATGAGACTCAAAATGGCGCGGGTCTTCTTTCAAGCTTTTGGTGAAGCAGTCAATGGCCTTTGTAAAATTCTTTTGATTCGATTCCAGAATGCCAAGGTTGCAGTACGCATCGGCCAGATTATCATTTTCTTTGATAGCTTTTTGATACACTTCACGGGCTTTAGGATCGCCCAGTTCATCGAGTGTTAGGGCCTCTTCAAAGGTGCTAAGTTGATTCAGGCTTACCACCTTGGCCCCTGTAAAAAGATTTAGCTGCCCTCCCTTTTTTGGAGGTGTCTCTCTTTTCTTGCGGACCGGTTTGTAGCCAAATTTTTCCGGGCTGGGAACAGGAAATTGAATCACCTTTGCCATCAATGCAAAGATAATTGATATTCAGCGATCTTAACTTGCCTTTCGCTTGACTGTTTTGGTGGTTTTCTTCTCCTCCTTTTTGGCAGCACCCTTGGCCTTTTCCATGGGCTTCTTTTTGGCTTGTTCGATGCTGGCTTTCAAGGCAGTCATAATATCCACCACCTTAGGCTCTTCCTCTGTTACCGTCACAATTTCTTTGCCTGCAATCTTAGCGTCTATGATTGCTTTCAGAGCATCATAATAATGATCCTTCATTTCAATCTTGCTAAACTTGGTGGTCATTGAATCGACTAAAGTCTTGGCAAGCTTTAGCTGGTCTTTGTCAACTTTTACATCGATCAGCTGAGGTACTTCATTGATATTTTTCACTTCATTTGGATACCGAAGCCGATACATTAAAATTCCTCCTTCGTGGGGAGTGATTAATACCGGTGTTTCCCGATCTCTGAGTACAACTTTGCCAACGCCAATTTTTCCGCTTTCACGCAGGGTGTGCATTAACAATCCGTACGTCTTTGCTGCCACATCTCCATCTGGCCCGATAAAATAGGGAGCCTCGAATAATGTAGGATGAACTTCATCACTCTTTACAAAACCTTCAATCACAATCACCTTTTCACTCTTAAGCCTCACCTTGTTCAGATCTTCTTGTTCAATGATTACAAACTGCCCTGGTTCATACTGATAGCCTTTTACGATGTCTTCATTCTTTAAGGGCTGGCCTGTGACTTTATCTTTCTTTTCATAGCTCACCTGATTGTGGCCGTCTCGCGATAAAAGATTAAAACTGATCGTTTGTCCGGTATCAATGGCATTGTAAATTCTTACCGGGATGGTGACCAACGAAAATTGAATGTGACCTTTCCAAATGGCTCTCATTGTGAAAGATAGTTAGTTTAAAAAATTAAGTAAGAGCCACTAAATTATTGATAATGAAATGATTTCCAAAATAAATTTTTGCTGTTTTTCCGTTGTCCGCTCCCCAGCCTATTTCAAAGACTTGAAGTTCACGTAGGATGTGGTATCCACGTTTGCCTTTAAATCGTGAAGAATATTGTAAAGTCCGTAATATGTTCGGTTGATGTAGAGAGCATCCTTAACTCCTCGGGCCCTCTTCGATTCTCTAAACTCCTTCATTTTGCCAATCTCCTCACCGAACTTAAAGAGCGACTCAAAGTATTGCCCATCGGCAAAGTCAAACGTTGACTTTTGAAATGGCCTCCCCAGAAGCTCCACGAGTGTTACGAATACTTCACTAAAAAACTTCCTGTCCTTTTCGGTGTCATCCTTGTATACGAATCGCAACTGATGAAATACCCGGTTCTGCTTTTCTTTATCGGTAAGAATGTCTTTATGCAAAAGTTGGAAATAGGTATTATAAAAATCTGGTGGGATTACCTTCACGCATCCAAAATCGATAACACCCAGTTTACCCTCGGGGCTAATGATAAAATTGCCGGGATGAGGATCGGCATGAAGTGATCTTAGTGTGTGAATTTGATAATGGTAAAAGTCCCACAACGCCTGCCCTATTTTTTGCATCGTGGTGCGATCAGGATTAGTCTTCAGGTATTCGCCCAGTGGCATTCCCTCCATCCAATCCATGGTAAGAATTCTGTCGGAAGAATATTCTGGATAGTATTTTGGAAAATGTAAGTTCGGGATGGAGGCACACTTTTTTGATAGCTCGATAGAGCGCTTTAATTCAAGGCTATAATTAGTCTCTTCAGTGAGTCTTTGTTCTACCTCACCAATAAACTCATCATATTCCGCGGGATTCAGCTTGAACATGCGCAGCGCTATTGGCTTTACCATGGCGAGGTCGCTCTTCACGCTGTGAGCAACGCCAGGGTACTGAATTTTTACGGCCAGCTTTCTTCCACCTTTTGATGCCTGATGCACTTGTCCCATTGAAGCCGCATTGGAGGCATTTGCAGAGAATGAATCAAACAACTCATTCGGACGCTTCTTAAAACTACTTTCAAATGTTTTTACTACCAAAGGATAAGAAAGCGGAGGCGCGCTATACTGAGCCATGGTGAACTGTTGCTGATACGCTGTAGGCAATAGATTTTTATCCATGCTTAACATTTGTGCCACTTTCAATGCGCTGCCTTTCAGTTCGCTAAGTGAGTTGTAAATGTCTGACGCATTATTCTCATGCAACTCATCCTTACTTAGCTCCGGATTCACCAGCTTCTTGCCGTAATGTTTAAGATAATTGGAACCGATCTTTGCTCCGGTGGTGATAAATTTGGTGGCCCGTTGAACTTTTGTAACGGGAATTTTCTCCTGCTCTTTAATCTTCGCCATCAGTTAAGAATTCCTTACGCGTTTTGATAAATAAACTTTCCGAAATCAATAGCGCTGTCCAACATTCCTTTGCCGATCAAATCAAAAGCAAGGTTTACTGACTTTTCTATTGCCGCGTCCGTCTTTTCAAAGTTAGCGCTGTCATCGTGCATCCAGAAGTGGAGGATAAAACCGAAATGAAACCAGAATAAATGATGATATCCTTTGTCAAGATAGGGCCGAGCGGCAACATCACCCGATGCTTTGCCTTGCGCAACAATTTTTTGAATCCACTCCTCGAATGAAGTTTTAAAATCCTTAAGAGCCGGAGGCGTGAGTGCGGGCGTTTTCCAGTTTTTCATTTGAGCCAGCACAAAACTTCTTTCTGCTTTCAACGACTCCATCATGGCGAAATAAAAGGTGAGGATTTTTTCGCGCGAAGTAAATCCTGAAAAGTCCTGATCAGTTTCCAGTCGATTGCGCGTGTGTTCAAAAGCCTCTTTCCAAAAGCCTCTATCTAAAGCGTCAAACGAACCGTAAAATTGGTAGAATTCATCTTCTCTAATTCCTATATCTTTACAGAACTTGAAGACAGAACTGGGATGCTTGCCTTCTGTCAGGAGGTATTCCCTGTAAGCAGAACTGATCTTCTCTGCCGATGCGGCCGAAGATTCTTTAGATTTGGTTTTTGTTCGTGTTGCCATGTTTTTATAACAATAATGGGATGAATAAGTTACAAAAATTGAAAGTTTTCATGGATAGAAATTGGCAAACCAAGTGTCATCGCCAAAGGGCATTCATCATTTTGCTTTTGGTGATGGCTTGCCTGCATGGCTTCGGACAGAATAAAAAAGCCGCTGTTCAATTTTTTGAAAAAGGTGAGCAGGCGCTGGAGGCTAATTCTTATAAAACTGCGCTAGCCCATTTTAATGAATGCTTGCGCCTAGATCCTTACTTCATGGAGGCCTATCAATCACGCGCCATGGCGAAAGAACATTTGGGTGATACGAAGGGTGCACTCAATGATTTTAATATTTATCTGGAATCAAAGCCCGACAATGCTGAAGCCCTATTTACCCGTGCAGTGCTGCGCTATCAATATGGGCAATGGGAAGTAGCCCGTGAAGATTTTTTGAAACTGCTAAAACTACCTGCGGGCGAAACCAGCACAGTCTTTTATCAAACCGATAAATCTACCGGAGCCGCGAATAAAATAATGACCGCACAAGGCGAGATGCGTTCAACCTTTTTCAATTACCTCGGGCTAATTGATTCAAAGATGAAAAAATTTCTAAGAGCCATTAGCTATATGGATTCTGCTATTAAGCTTAACCCTAAAAATCCCGACTACTACTTGAATCGCGGACTGGCCAAACAAATGAGCGGAGACACCATTCAGGCTGTTGCCGATTATCAGTTGACGCTTGAAGCAGATCCTGAAAACACACTGGCCCGACATAACCTTGCATCGCTCTCTTCAAAGAAGGTGGATCCCAAAGAGTCATTGAAGTTACTTGATGAAGCCATCGAAAAAAATCCCAAAGAGCCTTACTCTTATTCACAGCGTGGGTTCATAAAATTAAATATGAACGATCTTCAAGGCGCTCTTCAGGATTACACCCAGGCTTTAAAACTTGATGCTCAGGATGCCGACTATTGGTTCAATCGTGCCATCGTTAAGGAAAAAATGAAAGATAATGCCGGGGCGTTGGAGGATTACACGCAGGCCATCAAAGTAAGAGAAGATTATGAGAAGGTGTGGCTTAACAGGGGCAACTTACTGCACAACATGGGCAAAGTAAAAGAAGCAGTGGATGATTATACGGTTGCCATTCGCTATCACCCGGAATATGGAAGCGCTTTTTACAATCGCGCTTTAGCACATCAAAAACTTGCCAATCCTAAAGATGCCTGCAACGATCTTTTGCAGGCACAAAAATTCGGGATGGTAATTGAAAAAAAGGTGATGGAAAAAATTTGCGGAGCCAAAAAGTAATTTTTCAATGCTAAGTAACCCAGTGAAGTGTTTGGGCTTTTACTGGATTTACAAAAGGTTCATTGTTTTGCTGAGCCAGTGCATATACGCGCTTAATCTCATAATACCAACGTGCCTGAACATCGGGCTCACCGATAAGGGAAAGTGTAGGCTTGGATTGCAGGCCTTCATTCAGTTTATTGAAAACACCCAAATCCTGACCGATAAATTGTTTGCCAAGTCTCTTCAGCGGCAGCCACAGCCAATTTGCCAGCGCAATGTCTGTATAAAAGATGTGAGTGAGCTCTGTTTGTTTCTCATTAATTGGCGTGAGAACAGTAATGGAAACAATCTGATTTTTTTCTCCCACCAAAATATGCTCGGTGCGAATACCAGGGATCTCAAATGTAATCTCGGTGCTGGTCCCTCCTTTTAGAATTCCATAGCCTTTTGAGTTACCCGAAGGTTTGTGACGCACCATTTTGAAGCCTCTTGCCGTAGGTTCAAATTTCTTTTCTTTCAATTTCAGCTTCTTGGCCGACCGCCAATACCATGATTGATGAACAAACGTAACATGAGCTGGGTCAATCAGTCCAATAACAGAATGATCGATATCTGCCGGCATCACCACCGTTTCTACATGTTTAAATTTCTGATCGGTGGATAACACCAGGTTGGGTGGTGGTTCGTGAGGTGTTGTGTTTGGTAGTTTTTTTTCGGGAATGTAAATCCAAACCGTATCATTGATCTCTGCAAGGGGGTATTGAAACACTTTGATCTTTGATGGATCAAAAGCAGCATCCGGTGGCATGGCTGGAATACCGGTACAAACTCCCTTAGTGTTAAACTGCCAACCGTGATAGCAGCATTGAATCGTATCTTCCTTAAACCACCCGTGCGATAATGGCACTCCGCGATGCGGGCAATTGTCGCGCAAGGCGAAAGGCTTCCCTTCAGCATCACGACCAAAAACAATTTTCTCACCCAGCATTTCTTTTCCTATCAATTTCCCTTTCTTCAAAAAGGAGCTGTGAAAGGCGAGGTACCAAAGATTTTTAATGTAGAGAGAAGGATCAGCAGCCATTGCAGATTATTAAGTGGCGAAAGTTAAGAGGATAACGGTAAAGTTTAAAAAGTATCGCAGACTTAAGATTCGTGAGCGCCTAAATTTAGAATCGTTGGCTTGACTCCTCGTTCTTATTCATCCTGAAGATCCGGGCGCAGCCTGACAAAAACAGGCTCTCTGAAATTTTTATCAGGCGTAAATGAAGCAAAACTTACTTCGATCATCAACTTTGGCTCTACCCATTTACTCACCTTTTCATCCAATACTTTTTGATGAATGGGTTTTTTGATCTCTTTCAACTTTTTAATTTTTGCTGAAAGTTCTTTGATCATCGAATCATCAAACCCGGTTCCCACTTTTCCCCGATAGGTCAACACTCCATTTTCAATTTCAGCGATGTGAAGGCCACCAAAAGTTGCATGCCGATCACCTTTCCCGGCATTGTAGCCAATCACCACACAATCGCGGGTATTGCGTACTTTGATTTTCTGCCACACATCCGATCGCTTGCCAGGATAATATTTTCCATTCTTCTGCTTAGCCATGATCCCCTCTAATGAATGTTCTTTTGCAGCTTCAAAAAGTGATTCACCATCTTCTTCAATTTCACTCATGCGGTACGCAACATCTGGCTTGATTACATCCTTCAACCACTCGCGTCTTTTCATGAGTGGTTCATTGATGAGGCTGCGACCATCCAAATAGAGGCAATCAAAAATATAACAGTACGCAGGGCTCGTCTTTTCCAATTTTTGAATGGTAGTTTCTCCTGAGCTCATCAATCGATGAATCACCTTTTTAAAATCCGGTTTACCCTCCTTACTTAAACAAACAATCTCTGCATCAAACAATCCGCACGTAGCGCGAAATGCTTTTTCCGCCACCGTAAGTTCAGGGAATTGCTTAGTGATGTCATTTTGATTGCGGCTCTTAATTTTGATCTGACCATCTTCAAGAGTGATCAACGCGCGGATGCCATCCCACTTTACTTCATAAACGTAGTCATCTCCTTTTGGTGGTTTCTTAGCACTCTCCGAAAGCATTGGCTGAATGGTATCATGGAGGAAATTAATCTGCGGTGTGTCCACTCGTTCGAGGAGCCACTCCTTCTGTTTAATTTTATAAATGCGATACTCTCCGTTCACTTCCTTACTGCTCAGGCGAAAATAAAATCCATCCTTCTTGTCCTTCGTAATTTGGTATTTACCGAGCGCATAAATCCACATCTCCCCTGCCCCATATTGTCCTTTAGGAATTTGACCGTCAAAAGTTAGATACTCCATGGGGTGATCTTCGGTTTGAACAGCAAGACGCTTAATGCCTGGATATGGCGGAAGTCCTCTCGGCACCGCCCACGATTTCAAAACTCCGTCTTGCTCCAGCCTCAAATCATAGTGTAAATGTGATGCGTGATGCCGATGCACAACGAAGCTGGTGCCGGGGCCATCAATCACTTTTGCAAACGGCTCAGGAGTTTTGGTAAAGTCTCGCTTTTTCGAGTAAGTCTCCAATTGCTCGGGCGATTTATGTTTTTTGGATTCCTTCAGCTTTTTCGATTTAGAAACTTTCACAGTTCGGTGATTGTGAAGTTCAACGGCATAGGCGTCAATTCCTTCCCAGGCGTCACCATCAGCAATCACTTTTTCAACGGCATTGCTTATGTTGAATTCAAGTGGTGATTTTACTCTCGATAACTCTTCCCACGAAAGTGGCATGGATACCGGGGCTCCATCTCTTCCGCGCAAGCTGTACGGTGATACAATACTTTGACCCGATCGGATTCTAAAAATATCAATTAGTACGCGCCCTTTTCGTGCATCTTTCTTGATGTGCAAGGTGGTTTCAGTTGGTTTGCTCTCCACGAATGGTTGTGCAATCAGTTGTGCAGTTTCAAACACCTGATGAAAATCCCACTTCGGTTCGATGGGACAGCAAATGTGAATGCCTTTTCCTCCGGTGGTTTTTGCAAAGGTCGCGTAACCAAAGGATTCAATGTGTTTTTTTAAATCGAGGGCAAGAGAAACAACTTTTTTGAAATCGTAACCTTCTGCAGGATCGAGATCAAACACCATGTAGTCAGGATTGTCAAAGTTCGGTTTGCGGCTGTGAAGTTGATGAAGCTCAAGTGATGCAAGATTTGCCAGCCACACTAGCGAAGCAGGCTCTGTAGCGATGATATAGTCTTTCTTTTCTTTACCCAACGTTACAAACTCAATCCAATCGGGCGCCCATTCTGGTCGATTTTTTTGATAGAAACTTTCTCCGTGTATGCCATCGGGAAAACGAATCAATGTAAGTGCACGGCCTTTGATATGATTGAGAAGTGTTGGCGCGATCTTCAGGTAATATTCAATGATCTCCGCCTTTACAATGCCATCATTCGGGAATAAGACTTTATCAAGGTTGGATAGTTCAACTTTGCGCTTACCAATCTGTGCCCATTGCGATTTCTTAGCCATTATTCCATCACTTCAGACTTGCGCTTGTTGGATAGAAAAATCACTCCAATGATAAACGAGACGGATGCAATGCCGATCGGGTACCAAAGCCCGGCAAAAGGATCGCCCGTTGGGTTGACTTCTGATTTACTCAATTCGTATAAACTGGTAGCTATGAATGGCGTAAGGCCGCCAAAGATTCCATTGCCAATGTGGTAAGGAAGTGACATCGATGTGTAGCGAATGCGCGTGGGAAATAATTCTACAAGAAACGCTGCAATGGGACCATACACCATCGTAACAAAAAGAACCTGAATGGCGATGAGTATAATCAACATCCAATAGTCATTATCATTCAGAATGGTTTCTTTTTTTATTTCTGGTTTGATCTTTTCCGCTGAAGCTATTGCTGGTGAAATCTCCTTTGTCACTTCATGCTGCCGAGTGCCATCTCCAAAAATCTTTTTTACTTTTTGGGTTCTTACGGTGTCTCCATTTTCTGCAAGCATGAAAGAGCGTTCTATGGATTCTTGTTCCGTCAGCTCGACCTTTTGCTTTACATCGGTGATATCATAAATCTTTTGATAAAGCGGTCGGTAAAAAATTATCGCCAAAAGCATTCCTGCCATCATGATGTATTTCCTTCCGATGCGATCTGACCAGGCACCGAAAATGATGAAGAAAGGAGTGCCGATCATAAGCGCTATAGCAATGATATAATTTGATTGCACGAACTCCACCCCACAAGTTTTTTGAATAAATGAGAGCGCGTAAAATTGTCCGGTGTACCAAACTACGCCTTGGCCGGCAGTGGCTCCAAGCAGTGCGATCAATACGAGTTTGAGATTTTCCTTTTTGCCAAAACTTTCTTTGATGGGATTCACCGATAATTTTCCCTCCGCTTTGATCTTGGCAAAAAGTGGCGACTCCTCCATGCGCATGCGGATGTAAATGGAAATTCCGACAAGAATGGCGGAGAGCAAGAAAGGAATCCTCCAGCCCCAATCGGCAAACACCTCTACTCCCACCGTTTGCCGCACCAGCAAAATTACGCCAAGCGAAACGAAGAGGCCGAGTGTTGCTGTTGTTTGAATGTAGCTGGTGTAATAACCCCGCTGCGCGGCAGGTGCATGCTCGGCAACGTAGGTAGCAGCTCCACCATATTCACCACCCAGCGCAAGGCCTTGCACCAATCGTAGAATAAGCACCAACAAAGGCGCGAAGATTCCGATCGATTCGTATCCGGGGATAAGTCCAATCGCAAAGGTTGAGCCCCCCATCAACACCAGCGTAAGCAGGAAAGTGTACTTGCGTCCTATACGATCGCCTAAGCGCCCAAATACGAGTGCACCAAAAGGCCGCACGATAAACCCTGCAGCAAACGTTGCTAGTGTTGAAAGGAAGGCAGCTGTTGGATTGCTCTTGGGAAAAAACTGCTCCGAGAGAATGGCCGCCAAACTGCCAAAGATGTAGAAGTCATACCACTCGATAAGGGTGCCCACCGATGAAGCCGTAATGACAGACCATAATTTTTTCTTTTCTTCTTTCGTGATAACAGTTTGTTCCATGAATGGGATGACTTAAAATGAAATATAGGAAGAGAAGCAGATCAAACCAAAGCAGAAAAAATACCGATTTCGGGTGATCGCTGGTGTATTTTGAACAGCCACTTTATCTGGAAATGCAAAAAAATATTGACCTAGGTTTAGTAATTCAGAGTTAATGTTCTAACTTTAATGTGAGCCCAAATTCTCTGCCTAACATGCAGAGCGCTTGGGCTTTTTCTATTCCCTGAAAGTTATCAAACACCCCACTAATGAACATTAATCATTCACCCCTCTTCTTGCTTTCATTTATCACGGTAATCTGCGAGGCGCAGCTTAGTGTGAAAGGAAAACTGGCAGACGAAAAAGGTTCGCCTGTGTCTTTTGCCAGTGTCATGTTGTTGAGCAGTGCAGACTCAACACTAGTTAAAGGTCAGGTATCCAGTGCAGATGGCATTTTTACTATCGAGCTAAAAGATGAAGGTAGTTATTTTGTTTCTGTCACCGCGGTAGGCTATCAAACACACCATACCCCAGTCTTTAAGCTTCATAGCAGTTATCAGCACCACGACATTGGTAAGGTAGTGGTTCAGGAAAAAGTGGAGCAGTTAAATGAAGTTGTTGTAAAGGCAGAGAAGCCCATGTTTGAACAGAGAATTGACCGGATGGTGATCAATGTAGGCAGCAGCATCACGCGCGCTGGTGGCTCGGCACTTGATGTGCTTCAGCGCTCGCCTGGGGTTATCGTAGATAGGGTTAATTATGGCTTATCGCTTTCTGGCAAGCAAGGTGTAAGGGTGATGATCAATGGAAAATTATCAAGAATACCCATGACAGCGATAGTACAGATGCTGGCAGGGACAAATTCAGAAAATGTGGAACGTGTAGAATTGATTACCACGCCTCCATCAAAATACGAAGCAGAAGGAGATGCTGGTATTATTAACATAGTGATGAAGCAGTCAGAAGACAAAGGTACCAATGGATCGTTATCGATGGTATCCGGTTATGGTCGCAAGGCTAAGTATGGAGGAACACTTGTTTTTAACCATCGAACTTCAAAATTGAATTTATATGGCGATTTTGGGTCCAGAAAAGATATCACTCGCCAGTACTTTTCGAGTAATTGGCAAGTACCTGTCGATAGCGAACTTAAGCGGACGATCACTAGTAATGACAGAAACGCGACTACCGGAAATATTTCTGCAAAGGTGGGATTTGATGCCGCCTTGACAAAGAGAACAAGCATTGGCGGAGAATTCAGTTATTTTAGTCGCAGTTGGGATATGGATGCGCTTGCAACTATTTCGCGGCTCACCAATCAGATTCAGAGCAGTAGTGTTCTGATGAGCACTATAGAGGCAAATGATTTTAGCCCTAAAACAGGTAGCCTAAATATTGATCATAAATTCAATGATCGTTATTCCATCACTGCCGATGTTGATCGGATTAACTACGATCAGACCAATCCTACTTCTTATCATTTGGATTATTTCGATAACCAGGGAGTCAAAACTTCCACTGGCGAGCTTTATTCTTCAAAAGATACACACATAAAAATCTGGACGAGCTCTGTGGATTTTGTAGGAAAAGTCAACGATCAGATTTCCATTGAAGCCGGTGCAAAAGGATCATTCTCTAAACTCACTAATGATGTTGCCGTGAATCAGTTGGTAGATGGTGTTTGGAGTAGTGACCTCGGGTTAACCTCTTATGCTTCAATGCATGAAAATATCGGGGCAGCCTATTTCAGTTCTTCTGTAAAGGCGAGTGAAAAACTTAGCGTTCAGGCAGGAATTCGCTATGAGCATACTATTACCAATATCGACACTCGCACAGAACAGAATGTTGTTGATAGAAACTATGGTAAGTGGTTTCCCACGATCTTTATTAATCATAAAATCAATGATAAGAATAGCTGGGTTGTTTCGTACAGCAGAAGAATTACGCGGCCTACCTATTGGCAGCTTGCACCGTTTGTTATTTTCAATGACCCCAATAGTTTTTACAGTGGAAACGTGACGCTATTTCCCTCATTTACAAACTCTGTAAAAATGGAATATCTTCAAAATTCAAGATTGATTTCTTTACAGTATAGTCACGATGATAATTTGATATCCGTATTTCAGCCGAGCATCAATAAGGATAATAAGCAAGTAGGCATGGCTCAAAACATGGATTACCGAGATAATTTAAGTCTTACGATTAGTTTCCCAATTCATTTTAATGACTGGTGGGAAATGCAATTGACCGGAATTGGCAGTACATCTTCTACCCGAGCAAATTATCTTAATGATCCAATAATAGTTAAAAATAAAAATATCAGTTTGAATGGATCCAGTAAATTCAAAATTTCTAAAAGCATCATAGCAGAACTTACCGGATCTTATAACTCCAGACAGCTATTAGGGATTTCGGAATTCAGAGCTTTTGGTGCGCTCGATATTGGAGTTGAGAAAAAATTTAAAAGCTCCAGCCTCCGGATTAATTGTAGTGACATTTTTGGGAATAATAAATGGAGATGGGTTACTTATATTCCAAGTCAGAACCTGGACACTAACTTAAAACTTGATTTTGAAACCACTATCCTATACATAACCTATAGCTTGAATTTTGGCAACACGAAACTTAAAGAAAAAGGTCCTCGAAAGTCAGGATCGAAAGAGGAACGCCAAAGGCTCTGAAAAAAAATTAATAGATGGCATTGATAAGCGCTAGTTTGCTACTAGCTCTATATTTGCTGTCTAAAGATTTCAAGTCAATGATAAAAAAATTAGCAATCCTCATTTGTGTAACGCTCATTTCAGCAGCCGCAAAAGATGTAAGCCCGTGGTTTTATGAACTTCGTGTTTACCGCCTTGCCGATGCTGCTGATGAAGGCCGGGTAGAAACCTTTTTGAAGGATGCTCTGCTGCCGGCTCTTCATAAAAATGGTATCAAATCGGTTGGGGTTTTTAAACCTATAAAAGAAGACACGATTAATGCCAAAAGAATTTATGTGCTAATTCCGTTTAAGTCATTAAATGAATTTGAAAAAGTGAATGATGCCATTCAAAAAGATGCTCAATACCAAAACGCTGGCAGAGACTATTTGGATGCAAGTCATACTGATCCACCCTACGTTCGCATAGAAAGCAGCTTGATGAGAGCCTTTAAGTTTATGCCCGCTCCTGCCCTACCTAATTTGAAAGGCAGCAAAACAGAGCGTGTCTATGAATTGCGCAGCTATGAAGGTGCTACCGAAAAGTTGTATCAAAGTAAGGTGCATATGTTCAACGAAGGAAACGAGATCAAGCTCTTTACTAAACTCAACTTCAATGCAATTTTTTATGCAGAAGTGCTAACCGGTAACCGGATGCCCAACCTGGTGTACATGACTAGTTTTGAAAACAAAGCTGACCGCGATGAGCACTGGAAAGTCTTTGTAGCAGATCCTGATTGGAAGACAATGTCCTCACTTCCACAATATCAAAATACGGTTTCAAAGGCAGACATCTTCCTACTCAATCCCACAGCCTATTCCGATTTTTAACGATCAAAAGAATATTTCCTGAGCCAGGCGGTAAGTATTGGCGTGTGCTTCAATGATGTCTTTGAATTCCGGTGAATAGCCACCGCCCATACTTACGACCAGGGGAATTTTGTTTTGCTTTGCACATTGCAGCACAATTCTATCGCGCTGTTTGCAACCATCACGGGTAACGTTCAGCCGTCCTAACTTATCGGTGTCCAGAATGTCGACACCCGATTGGAAAAACATGAAATCGGGCTCCACCTGATCCAACAAGCTCTTCAGGTTGACTTCAAGGGTTGCGAGGTAAAATTGATCGCTGGTATGATCCGTCAGTCCTATGTCAAGATCTGAATTTTCTTTTATCAGCGGATAATTGTTTGCTCCGTGCATGGAGAAAGTGAAAACGCGATCTTCATTCTGAAAAATTTGTGCTGTGCCATTACCCTGATGTACATCCAGGTCCACTATTAATATTTTAGAGGCCAGCCTTTGATGCAATAAATAATTAGCAGCTATGGCCTGATCATTCAGCAGACAGAAGCCCTCACCCCTGTTGGCAAATGCATGGTGAGTACCTCCGGCAATGTTCATGGCCACTCCATGTTCCAAAGCATAACGTGTGCATTGAATCGTTCCATTTGCAATACAGACCTCGCGCCTTACAAGTTGCTCTGAAAGTGGAAATCCAGTTCTTCTAATTTCCTGATGTGAAAGTGCAAGAGAACTTAACCGATTCCAGTAATCGATATCGTGGGTTAAAAAAATAAACTCCTCCCCAAAAGCGGGAGGAGTAAATAAATTTGATAGTTCAATAGTGCCTTCATGCAGAAGTTGCTGCGGGAGCAACTCATATTTACTCATCGGAAACCGATGATTGGGTGGTAAAGGCAATACGTATTGTGGGTCCCAGGCAATTTTAAGCATTGCTCCTGAGCTTAAGATAGTTATTAGTGATGATCCTTATGGTCGCCCTCTGCATCACCCTTTTTATACCAGGCCTCCTGAATTTGATGAAACAAATCATGGATGTCATAAAGGCGGGTTCCAATCACATCGTCCTCGGTTCCTATTTTTATTTCTTCTGCAAGAGCTCGTGTATCAGTCTTCAGCTTTTCCAGTTTAGCCTTCATGTCATCAGTATTGACCTTTTCTGGAAGAGGGGCTGCGGCCCATTTTTCGGCCTCATTGGCCAATTGCTCCATCATTCGTGTGGCAGGTTCCACATTTCCGGAATCCTTCAACGGGTGAAATGCCTCCGCCATCAGCATATGAAATGAGTCGAGTTCTTTCCACTCCACTAAGGCTTCATCTTGAGCTTTCGTTTCTTCTTTCGGGGTTCCACAGGAGATTAAAAGTAAAAGAAGTATGAGTGCGGAAAGTGATTTTGCTGTTTTCATAGTAAGGGGTTAAATGGTATTTATAAATCTTTCAAAAGTCTTTTGCGGTACTTCCTGCGCAACTCAAACCCTTTCACCGCTTTTTGGAGCAGTTCAAAATAGAGCATCACGAAGAGTAAAGCAGTCATTACCCAGATCACTGCAATATTAAAATAAAAAGTATCATAGTACCGACCCAAAAAGTGCTTTGTGGGTACATAAAAATTTGCAGTAAAGTCAAAGATGTTTGCGGGCCGATGATCGTCAAAATAAATCGGATAGATTTTTTGCGCCAACTCTCCTTTCCATTCCACCACACGCACGGTTGTGGCGGAGTTTTCCACCATCTGCTTTACCGTCTCATTCTGATACTTAAGCCTGTTTTTTTCATACGCTTCTAATCCTTCGGCTGAGGCAGTAAGGGACATGATCATTCTCTCTTTCTCAGCCTTCGCATTGCTCATCCTGATTGCGTAGGCATCCTTGAGCTTTCGCAGAAATGCCTCAGCTTTTTGGTGCACAGTTGAATCGAATTTTCCGATCACCAGATTGTCGACTTCAGGAAATTTATCCTGGCCAATGGATTTTAATTCGATCTTGATTTCATTCCTGAGCAAGTCCAGGGCGCGTTTCGTTGGGGTTTCATTTGGGTTGCGCCACTGACTTCTGTTGTTTAATACCAGCGCCAGTCGTGATTCAAGTTGTGGGATATGGTACACGCGCTTATACTCGGCTATAGCCTCTTTTTTATCGATCTTATAGAATTGTTTTTCAAATGGATTGTCTTTGTATTGCGTCACCATAAACGCTTCAAATGCCCATCGCGAAGCCATCACTTCACCGAGTACCGGAATTCCGTTTGGCGTACCAACTTTCGGATTAAACTTATCGAAGCTAATCACCACTCCACTTAACAGCAATTGTGGAATAATTAAAATTGGAATGAGAATATAAATGGTGACCGCTGAGTTGAATGCGGATGAAATGTTTAACCCCAGCAAATTCGCGAAACAGGAACAAGAGAAAAGAATCATCCAATACCGGATTTCGGTAAGAGGAATCTCCAGAATGAAATTTCCTACCAGGATAAATGTGAGGGTTTGAAAAGCTGATAAGGAGAATAGTATGAATACTTTAGAAAGGAAATAACTCCCCTTGCTCAGGTGAAGAAACTGCTCTCGCTTTAATATCTTCCGATCTCTGAAAATTTCTTCAGCACTTACAATCAGGCCAATGAATAGCGCAACCACTACGCTCATGAAAAAGTACACCGGGATGTTATAATTTCCATAGAAGGTGTAGGTGGGATTGTCAACTCCAACTGCATCATAGTACTTTACAAAGTAGGCAATGAACAAGGCCAGCACCGGGGCCAGTAGGAGATTCACAACAACATACTGCTCGTTAGCCAACTTAGATCGTACATCACGCGTGATGAATGTGATGAGTTGTTTGAATAGGTTTGGAATCTTCTGTGCCACCGGCAACGGATCAAATACTTCATTGACTTTTGGGATTTTAATTTTTTGCTTGAAGTATTGATACCACTGGCCTGGCGAAATTTTTCGGGTATGGGTAAATCTTCCAAACTCATTTACCACTCTCGTTTCGATAATATTAAATATTTGCTCTGGATTAATGTTACCACATTCGGGGCATGCACCAGGAGTTTTGTTTGCGGCATTAATGATATCCTGAAAATAATTAACGGACTCAACCGGATTGCCATAATAAATCTGAAACCCGCCCACATCAAGAATAATGAGCGTATCAAAGAGTTTAAAAATATCCGAAGACGGCTGATGGATTACTACAAAAATCATCTTTCCTCTTAAGGCAAGTTCTTTAAGCAGGTCCATAATATTTTCGGAATCGCGTGATGACAACCCAGAAGTAGGCTCATCCACAAACAGAATGGTCGGCTCACGCAAAAGTTCCAGGCCAATATTCAGTCGCTTTCGTTGCCCGCCACTGATCGTTTTCTGAAGCGTTGAGCCAACTTTCAAATCGCGCGTTTCTGACAGGCCGAGATTGATCAAGACTTTGTTAACCAACTCTTCTATTTGCTGATCGCTGTATTGACCAAAGCAAAGCTTGGCAGAATAGTATAGGTTCTCAAACACCGTGAGGTCCTCAATCAGTAAGTCATCCTGAGGAATAAATCCGATAATACCCTGAACTTTATCAGATTCGGTGTGAACATTAATACCGTTAATGAGAACTCTTCCGCTGGACGGCTTCTCCGATCCATTCAACACGCTGAAGAGTGTTGATTTTCCTGAACCACTTCCACCCATTACTCCAATCAGTTTGCCACCCGTTTCTGCGAGGTTGATATTTTGCAAGCCTGCTTTGCCACTTTTGAAGTGATAAAATAAGTGATCGACAATGAAGCTAATCTCAGTATCACTGTCTTCATACAGAAATTTTCCTACAACATCGCTGTAGTAAATAGAATCGACCTTCGAACCTCTGATCGTACTGCCGGTAGGAAAAATATCAATCTTCCGGCTCTTCAGTGGAACAGAGTTTACATACAAGGAAGTGATTCCAAGGTACTTGATGAAATAGGTTTCAATATCCGCCAGGCGAAGGATGGCAATAAGACCGGTAAGATTTTTTGCAATGATGCGCGGGCCCGGATGCTCAACATTATCCGAACCTTCATCAATAATTAGGATGCTCTTGGAGGCGAGTTCTTCAATATCCTCACCAATCACAAAAGCTTTCATAGCCCTGAAATCTTTTGGCGGTATTTTCAACGCTTCGGCAATGTAGAAGATAAGATTACTTTGGCGTTCTGATAATTCGTGATCGGCAAATACCAACTCAATAATTTTTATCACCAGGACGGCCTTCTGTGGCATGGTGAGTGCCTGGTTAACTTTTTTGACGATCTGCATTATCTGTGCCCAGTCATCAACGAATTCCTGAGTATCCAGATCGAGGGAGGGATCAGTGGCAGTAGCTATGCGCTTGTTTGCTTTACAGAAATCATCAAACAAAGAGAGATAATATCGTGTAAGCTCCTGATTGAGGTGAAGGGATAAAAACTCCTTGATGTTGGCGCGCTCATCGTCCGTGATACGCTCCTTCGCCACAATGGCAAAAAGTTGTACTATCGCCTTTAATAATTCTTCACTCATCTTACATTAAAAGAAATAAGCCAAAACTTAACCTGGCTCATAAACAGCCAAGTTAAGTTTAAAATAGCAATAAAATTACTATCAAAAGTTTAAGGTAAAGGAAGAATTAAGGTTGGTATCAACCTATCCGTTTGGTGACTAACTCCGACAAAATTAAAATTCCTTCGCGGAGGTATTCATCGTTCAATTTTATCAACTCGTCAGGTGCCACACCTTCTTTAGAAACGATCTTGGTATCCAGCTTTTCTGCTGCTCTCTTTTTTTCAAGGTCAGTGAGCTCCTGCTTGCGCTTGGCCTCATTTAACGACAACTTCGTCTGTGCTATACTTTTGCGTGCCTCGTCCGTTTCTGAAATATATTTCTTTAGGCTAGCGTCAAACTTCATTCTTTCCTGAAGCGATTTGGTCAACTCTGTGATAATCTTGTCGTTTATGGCTGACGATTTTTGAAAAGAGGTTGGCTTGATAACATCCCAAGGCAATGCATTAGCGTTTGCGCTTTCACCATATTGAGTTGGCTCAAGAGCAGAAGGCAGCTTAATGTCTGGTACAACACCCTTGTTCTGCGTGCTGCTTCCCGTAACGCGATAGAATTTTTGGAATGTGAGCTTCAATTCACCAACAGGTTCCTTATCATTGATAAACCGTTTCAGATCCAACACAGTTTGGACAGTGCCCTTTCCATAGGTAGACTCACCAACGATAACACCGCGCTGATAATCCTGAATAGCACCGGCAAAAATTTCGGATGCCGAGGCGCTAAATCTATTTGTAAGCACCAACAAGGGACCACCATAGGTAACCTGATCATCATCATCAGGTAACACATCAACTTTGCTAATTGAGTTTTTAACCTGCACTACGGGACCATCTTTAATGAACAAGCCGGTTAAGTCAATTGCTTCCGGCAATGATCCCCCACCATTATTTCGCAGGTCCATCACAAGACCGTCAATGTTTTCGGCTTTCAATTCTGTGATAAGCTTTTTGACATCACGGGTTGTACTTCTATAATCCGGGTCACCTTTTTGATAGGCATCAAAATCCATATAAAAACTGGGAAGCGTAATCACCCCAAGCTTTAAATTCTTTCCGTTTGATTGATAGTTGATAACGCTCTTCTTCGCAGCTTGATCCTCAAGCTTAATCTTGTCACGCACCAACACTACCTCCTGTGACGGGCCATTCACACCTGTCTTGGAAGGCAGTATGCTCAAGCGGACCGTAGTTCCTTTTGGGCCTTTGATCAATTTCACCACTTCATCTACTCTCCAACCAATCACATCTACCATTTCGCCATCTTTTCCTTGTGCTACGCCAATGATCAGATCGTTGGGATGGAGTTTGTTTGACTTCTCTGCTGGTCCACCCGGAACGATAGCTGCGATCTTAGTGTAGTCATTTTCGGTTTGCAAGCTGGCTCCGATACCTTCCAGCGACAGGCTCATGCTTTGCTTGAAAAAATCTGAAGTTTTTGGTGATAGGTAGTTAGTGTGCGGATCGTAAGCCTCTGTGATCGCATTCATGTAAACACTAAAAACATCCTCGGAATTAAATTGCGTAAACGATTTGTTCAATCGATCATAGCGTGACTTCAAAGTCTGTTTAATCTCCTCTGGTTTTTTACCGGCTAGCTTCAAACTCAACGCCTGACTTTTGATCATCTTTCGCCACAAGTCATTCAATTCATCAGAAGTTTTTGCCCAAGGCTCCTTGTCCCGATTGGTTTCATAATACTCGTCTGCCGAATAATCAAAATCCTGATTGATCAGGTTTGACATCGCATAGTTCATGCGCTCTTTGTATCGTTTCGCAAACACGGAGTAAATGTCAAAAGCAGGAGACACGTTTTCGTTTCGGGTCATGTCATCGATTTGATTCTTATACCGCTCAAAGGATTTGATATCCGAAGCCAGGAAGTAACTCTTGTTATTATCTAGTTCAAGTAAGTAACGATCAAGAATGGCGGCCGACAAAGAATCATTAAGGTGAATTTTTCGATAATGATTATTATCCAGAATATAGGATATCACCTTCGCTTCTTTGCCATACACAGGCTTGGCTTTCAGTGTATCAAGGACTGACGCCTGTAGTCTAAGTGAACAAACAATCACCGCCAACAACACAAAAACTCTTTTCATTTCAATATTTGTTTTCAGATTAAACGTCAAATGGTGTAACAGGTTTGGATCAATTGATTTTATCAAAATCAAATTCACCCAAAAACTTTTGAGCTTCTTCCACTGTGCTAAACTCAAAGGACTTGCGGGCACCCAATGTAGAATGAACATCAATCTTCACTAAATCAATGTTCTTAGTGTTGCGCTTGTGTTTAGGCTTCTGATGCTTGTACTCTTCTGCCCCCTTTTTGGATACCGTAAATTGCGTGGCTCTTAAATTTTTGCAATAAGAACATTTATAGTGCTTTAACAATTCCTTAGGCGAACCATCTTCATTTCGCTCAATAATCTCTTCCATGAAAACTTTCATGGTATAGAAGCCGCAATTATTGCACAACAAGGCCGTGAGGTGACCTTGGTATTTTTCGATTTTCAGATCACCGGTCTTTTCATCCAGCCACACATCATAGTCAATAGAAAATATATTTTCTTCAGCCTGCATGCCTTCATCCAAATGCACATCTTCCTCATCTTCACTCAACAACCGCATCTTGTTTCCATTGGCGGGGTTGATTCGGGGGGTATAGCGAAGCTTTCTCAACTTGTAATTTAATCGGGTAGGATAGTAAAAGTCCAGGATAAGGGCAGCCGAATAGGTAACAAGAGTGGCCCCAGCGATTCCAAAAAAGATTCTAACATAGAACCACATGCCCATATCGTTCACCTCGTGTCGCCCATAGAGGTTTATTCCCGCGGCAGCGGCCAAACCGAAAAAGAGGAAAACTAATTTTAATCTTTTAATCTCATGACTGTTGATATAATCATAGCGTGTTTTTAAATCTTTGATCACCGCCACTCTGATCATGTAAATAAGATAGATCGCGACAGAGATGGCGGATAACACAATGGCAAGGATGATCATGGTATTGTGCCAGGCATCAAGAAAAGTCAGGTCTGCAGATTTTTGCATAGTTTAATTTAAAGTCAATAACGGCTAAAGTTAAAAATAATTTGCAACGAGGCGAGTCGTTTTTCCAATAGGGCTGGGCATCAATTACCCATGTTTTTTAGGTCTACCGTAATCTGCGTGACGCATTTGCCCCTTCACTAATGATTTAATAGGCCTATTTAATTTATTGTGCAATTTTACACATTTAATATTTGTTTTAGATTCAATTAAAATATATAATTGTGTATTAATGCACACTTTTATGACAGAATACGAAAAGAGAAAATTAGAAGTCGAGTTCAAAAACTTTACCTCACAGAACTTTGAGTCTCCAAGTAATTGTAGAAATATCGATCAGATCAGATTCTATGTCAGAGAGTTATGCATGAAGATTGAGGAGTATGAGCGGCATTTCAGCTACGTTCCCAATTGGGCGTACACACTCTTAGCTCAGTATAATCTTGAGCAGAACAAACTCTTGTGTGCTGACTTTCAAAAAGCCTAAGCTTAGGAAATGAAATTTATACCCTCCCCTATTCCGATCAGATTTGACTATGTGTATAGTGCTACTGCTAATAAATCAGGACGTATGCAGTATCATAGGGTGAAACCTGGGCAAAGTAAATTGAGGATAAGTCGCACCGAATTCATCAAAGCTTATAACGATTCAGCAATTATTGCTGTGCGCCCACTTCCTTTACGCGGTCAGGAAATGGTATTTCAGTTGGAATTCTACGTTTAATGAAAATTATGCGTTCAGTATTCTTTCCAGATTGGCAGGAGAATACTCGATCGATTTGATTGTTTTATTATCCGACTCGCGATAAACAAGCCACTGATCAGCCTCCCTCTTGTAGTAGCATTTGGTACCATCCTTTTCTAGGTAGTGATTTATGGTGCGGATGGCCTCTTCTTCTGATTTACATGCCTTACTCATGTTTGAGCGTTGCACTTCATCAAATAACGCTTTGAACTTTTCTCCTAATCCAAACTCAAGCACAGCGCCTGAAAGTACGTATTGAATATCGCACAAAGCATCGGCTACCGCCACAATATCTTTCTCCAGAATAGCAACCTCAAGCTCTTTCAGTTCTTCAGCAATTAAGGCTACTCGCAATTTGCATCGATTTTCAGCGGGAATCGCTGGTGATTCTAAAATGGGGTGTTTGAATGTGCTGTGGAATTCTGCTACCTGATTGAGTGAGTCTGGAGTTTGCATTGGTGATCGGATTGAGTGGTTATCAAAGGCTAAAACAAATAAAAATCCGTGTGATTATTTCATAAATAAAAACAAGGTTAAAATCAGATAGTGTAATACTACTGATCAATAACATCTTATATAAAATCCACACCTCAATACTTTAATCATTTCGGGCAAATACAAAGCTTTGTCCTGAGGCCTTATCGGCCGATTGTGCCAATGAATTATATTTGGCCTTTATTTTTTCACATGAAACGTAATTTTGTTGAGGAACTGAAGTGGAGAGGCATGATACATGACATCATGCCGGGTACTGAAGAACAGCTAAATAAAGAAATGACCTCGGGTTATATCGGTTTTGACCCTACTGCAGATTCTTTGCATATCGGTAATCTGGTTCAAATTATGACCCTTGTGCATTTTCAGCAATCAGGTCATAAGCCATTTGCTTTGGTGGGAGGTGCCACGGGCATGGTAGGCGATCCATCCGGAAAATCGCTGGAGCGCAATCTCTTGTCGGAAGATATTTTAAGACATAACCAGGAGTGCGTAAAGAATCAGTTAAAGAAGTTTCTTGATTTTGACTGCGGAGCCAATTCTGCAGAGATGGTGAATAATTACGATTGGTTCAAAGAATTCAAATTTCTGGATTTCATCCGCGATGTTGGAAAGCACATTACGGTGAACTACATGATGGCCAAAGACTCTGTACAGAAGCGTTTAGAGACTGGCCTCTCCTTCACTGAATTCAGCTACCAACTTGTGCAAGGTTACGATTTCTATTACCTCTACAAGAATAAGGGTTGCCGGTTACAAATGGGTGGTTCCGATCAATGGGGTAATATTGTTACCGGCACGGAGCTGATCCGAAGAAAAGATGATGGCGAAGCATTTGCGTTGACGACACCCTTGATTCGCAAGGCTGACGGCTCAAAATTTGGAAAGTCTGAACAAGGCAACGTTTGGCTTGATCCAAAGAAAACTTCGCCCTACCGCTTTTACCAATACTGGCTCAATACGTCTGACGAAGACGCTCAGAACTTTATCAAAATCTTTACGCTAAAGCGCAAAGAAGAAATCGATACGTTAATCGAAGAGCATAGCAAGGCTCCGCATGAGCGCAAGCTTCAAATGGAATTGGCTAAAGAAGTTACCATCAGAGTTCACTCGCAAGAAGAGTTTGATCAGGCGGTGAAGGCTTCCTCTATCCTATTTGGAAACTCTGTAACCGAAGACTTACAAAGCCTTGATGAGGATACCCTGCTTTCAGTATTTGAAGGTGTGCCTCAGGTTACAATTTCAAAATCGGCTTATGATGGATGTGCCAGTATAACGGACCTTTTGACCGAAGTTACCCAGAATTCCATTTTCCCATCCAAAGGAGAAGCACGCAAAATGATTCAAGGCGGTGGTGTTAGCATCAACAAAGCCAAGGTGAACGATGCCATGCAAAAGCCTGACTACAAGCTACTCCAAAACCGGTATTTACTGGCCCAGAAGGGAAAGAAAAATTACTACCTGATCATCGTAAACTAACCCTTGCTGTGACCTGGAAAGCTGCCATAAAAAACAAGACTTTCCAGGCTCACATTATTATTGCCGGTTTGGGGCTTGGTGGGCTCGTTGGATTTCTCCCATACTTTTTTCAGCAAATTATCCTTCCGAAGCAAGGTGTTCAGTTGAATGATTTTGTACTTAACGCCTTTGCCCCTGCTGACTATTCTTTACCGATTTTTCTTCTGATTTACGCTGGCATTATCACGATGGTGATGCGGTTGGCAAAAGACCCTGTGCTATTTCTTACAGGGATTGAGGCTTACCTGCTGCTCAATATCTTTAGAGCCATAACGCTAACCTTATTTACCCTTGAACCACCGGAAGGTATCATTCCTCTCATTGATCCTTTTGTCTCCAGGGTAGCGTATGGTGCTTCTGTTTTTAATAAGGACCTCTTTTTTTCTGGTCATACATCAACGCTAATCCTATTGCTGCTGCTTGAAAAAGAAAAACTTTGGCGTTGGATGCTTTTAGGACTTACACTCATAGTTGCGTTTCTATTGATCAAGCAGCGCGTGCATTATACAGTAGATATTCTTGCCGCGCCCTTTGCCGCATGGGTTGCAGTTTCCACGGCTAGATTTTTTACCAGAACTCTTAATTGAGGTAAATTTTTCTGATTTATTAATAATCCATTAAATTAATATTACGTTTTATTAGTCATGGTGATTTTGGTATACCTTAATGTTATCGAATTATGACAAGTGTTAGCGCCTTTAATGGAAAAGCCGATATAAAGAACCCGTATCCTGTTTTTTCACTTAACGGACATCTCACCCACGAGCAAAGGGACTTCTTCGATGCCAATGGGTTTATCCATTTCAAAAACTTTCTATCGAAGGAAGAAGTCTCAAAATTAATTGGAGAATCGGAGCGCATTCAATCCGAATGGGTGAGTAAAGATTTGAAAGTCGTCAATGGAGTGCCCATCAAATATGGAATTGATGTGGATGGTAAAAAAATTGTGCAGCGCTTTGCCTTTCTCAATCAGCAAAGTCCCTTGTTTGATTCCTTATTGAAAGATGATCGTCTCAAATCTCTTTTTGCGCTTATCGGAAATCACGAATGCCGCATCGGTGAAACCGAAAAAGACGGCCTTGTTTTCAACCACTACATAAATACCCAAAGCAGTAACTACAGTCGCCTTGGTTGGCATACAGATGCTTTGCGCGATATTTTTTATGGTCACAAAGTAATGCCCATGCTTAATGTTGGTATCCACCTTGATAATTCCTCGACCGACAATGGTGGTCTTCGATTAATACCCGGCACACACAACAAAGGTTTGGCAGCAATGCTTTTCAAGAAGGTTTATTTCATCAGCCATAAACCCGATAAAAATGAAGTAGGCCTTAATGTTGAGGCCGGAGATTTAACCGTGCATGACGGACGCCTTTGGCACCGTGTGGCACAGAGTCCATACATTGGTGAAAAGAGCAGACGAAGAGTGATGTATCTTCCAATCATCACAGGAGCGTTCAATCCGAAGACTGAAAACACCAAGCCACTTTTTTACCAGCGGTTTATGACCATCACCAATAAATGAGGCAATATGCGTTGATCACTGGTGCAAGCAGCGGCATTGGTTTGGCCCTTGCTCATGAACTGGCCAGCAGGAAACATAATGTGCTTCTCGTCTCTCGCTCTGCGGATAAGCTTAACGCAATATGTGTTGATCTGGGCGCAAAATTTTCCATCGATGCGCAATATTTAGTAGCAGATCTTTCAAGCGATGCAGGGGTGAATTCCACATTGAGTTGGCTTAAGGAAAATAATCTAGGGATTAATATCCTCATCAACAATGCTGGTTATGGAATCTGGGGAGCTGTTGAAGTACTCCCAATCACCGACATCGAAAACATGATGCACCTGAATATGCATACTATGGTGAAATTCTGCCATGCTCTCATACCAGAGTTGAAGAAGCATCATCAATCGTACATTCTCAATGTGGCGAGCACGGCCGCTTATCAGGCAGTACCTACTCTCAGTGTTTATGCGGCATCAAAAGCGTTTGTCATTTTGTTTACACGAGCGTTGCGATGGGAGTTGAAAGGCAGTTCCATTTCTGTTTCATGCTTAAGCCCTGGAACAACCTCAACCGGATTTATGGATCGGGCAAAAATGAAAGCCTTGGAGGCACGGGCTGAAAAATTTAGCATGAGCGCGGATGTGGTAGCAAGAATTGCCATCGCAGGAATGTTAAAAGAAAAAGCAGAGATCATTCCCGGGTTCATCAACTGGATTTCAGTAAAGCTTACCTACCTGGTTCCGAAATTCATCACCGAGAAGATTGCACGAGATCTTTATAAGGTCGATTAAAAGTTTCCCGCTGAACAAGAGTACTGTGCTTCCAATTCCAAAGTGGGTTTCGTTATCTTTACTGATTACCTAATTGCTACCTATGAAGAATTTGATCTTAGTTCTCGCTGCGCTTGTAATTGTTTCCTGTGGAAAAAAGCCAGCGCCAGAAGTTGTGGCGACCACTCCGAAAGCTTCATTCCCTGAGAAAATTGCTAGTGGCACAATCTACGAAGTCAACTTGCGCCAACACACAAACGAAGGCACGATCAATGCATTTATTAAAGACTTGCCGCGCTTAAAAGATCTTGGCGTGCAGGTGTTGTGGATTATGCCCGTGCAGCCCATTGGTGTGAAGAACAGAAAAGAACCTTTGGGTAGTTATTATTCCATTCAAGACTACAACAAAGTAAATCCCGAATTTGGCACTGGTGAAGATTTTAAGAACCTCGTTAAGAAATCTCATGACCTTGGCTTGTATGTAATTTTGGATTGGGTACCCAACCACACCGCATGGGATCATCCCTGGATTACCGCCCATCCGGAATACTATGCTCAGGATGGCAAAGGTAATATCGTTTATGAATCGGACTGGACGGACATCGCACTTCTTGATCATACCAATCCGGAAACAAGAAAAGCAATGATCGGTGAAATGAAGTATTGGATCACGGAATTTGATATTGATGGCTTTCGATGCGATCATGCCGGCCACGAAATACCCCTTTACTTTTGGGAAGAAGCAACAGCAGCTCTTAATCCACTCAAAGATTTATTTTGGCTTGCCGAATGGGATGGTGCTCGCATGCACCTTCAGTTTGACGCAACGTATGCCTGGCAATTACTTCATGTAACCGATGATGTGAAAAAAGGAAAAACGAACGCTAACGATATTGCCAAATGGATTGATGATGATGTGAAAGAGTATGGAAGGAAGGCATTGCGCATGACCATGATCACCAATCATGATGAAAACTCCTGGCAAGGAACTGAGTTTGAACGGTACGGTGACGGAGTAAAAACTTTCGCTACATTCATCTTTACAGCCTACGGTATCCCTATGCTCTATTCGGGCCAGGAAGTTGGTTTGAATAAGCGATTAAAATTCTTCGCAAAAGATTCCATCGACTGGAGCGATCCTCAAAAGTTTCAACCCTTCTATAAGCAACTTGTTTCGCTTCACCAAAATAACGAAGCACTCTGGTGTGGCGAATATGGTGGAATGACAACGCGAATTAATAATGAAGACCCCGCAGTCTATGCATTCAAGCGCTCAAAAGGATCGAACACTGTAATTGGCATTTTGAATTTTTCAGAGAAAGATCAGGAATTTAAGTTGATAGACGGAAGTGTAGCGGGGAGCTACAAGGATCATTTCTCTGACGAGCAGTACGAGCTGAACCAAGATAAGCCCATTAAACTTAAGCCATGGCAATATTTGATCTTCGTAAAGTAAGTACGCCTGTTTATGTTTAATCACGTTGACACAATTATTGTTGGAGGCGGATTTTCTGGTCTTGCGGCTGCCAAAGTGCTTCATCAGCAAGGAAAGCAATTTGTAATTCTGGAAGCACGAGATCGGGTTGGTGGAAGAACTTATACAAGGAGATTTGATGATGGCAAGTATGTCGATCTTGGTGGTCAATGGATTGGCCCAACTCAGGATCGGATGTATGCGTTAGCGAAGGAGCACGGGGTAGAATGGTATGAAACCTATAATGAAGGCAAAAACATCATTGACCTGAATAAAACGGTTCGGTACTACACGGGGCTCATTCCGAAAATTGATGTAGTGTCATTGATCAATATCGATTACATTTTGAAGAAGATGGAATCAATGGCCAAGCGAATTCCTTTAGAAAGTCCATGGAATTCGTCCAATGCACAGGCGTATGATTCGATTACCCTTGAAGCCTTCGCACGCAAAAATTGTAAAACAAAAAATTGCTACAAAGTAATTCGCGCAGGGTTGGAAACGGTGTATGCGTGTGAACTCAACGAGGTGTCATTACTTCATGCACTCTTCTACATTCGTTCAGGCACTAACCTTAATAACCTATTAAGCATTCAGGATGGCGCTCAGCAACATCGCATCAAAGGCGGCATGCAGACGCTTGCGGAGAAAATTGCGTGGTCATTTCAGGAGATGATTCGACTGAAGCATGCCGTTAAAAATATTAACAGAAACGGACAGGGGTACACCGTTGAAGGTGATGGATTTTCTTATGAGGCAAAACATATCATCCTCGCGATACCACCCGTACTGGTCGCCCAGATCAATTTTTATCCAGCACTTCCGCTTTTTAAAACACAGCTACTTCAAAAAATGTCGATGGGAATCGTGGGCAAGGTATTAGGCGTTTATCAAAGACCTTTTTGGCGCGACAATGGATTTAGTGGTCAAGTAGTTTCCGATGAACTTAGCCCTTTTCAAACCTTATTCGATTCTTCACCTTCAGACAGCAGCTACGGTGTGCTCCTTGCGTTTTGCATTGCCGACAGAGCGCGCAATTTCTTTTCTCAGGATGAAGAAACACGAAAGCGAATCGCAATTGAAAATTTCGCCTACTACTTTGGCAAAGAAGCATCCACACCATTGCATTATGTTGATCACTGCTGGGCCAACGAAGAGTGGAGCAAAGGATGTTACGCAGCCCTCTACCCTACCGGTGCATGGACGAATTTTCGGGATGCACTTTCTAAACCTGTAGATAACATTTACTGGGCAGGAACAGAAACGGCTTCGGTTTGGTATGGCTACATCGAGGGCGCTGTTCGTGCCGGTGAGCGTGCGGCTCGGCAAGTGTTAGCGAATCATCAGTAATTGATTATGAAGAAAAAAATTTCGATAAGTCTTTTCCTTATTGTCCTTTTCTGGAATGTCTGGACATACACTGGACGCTCACATCGGTGGATACAATCAGATCTTGCACTGGATTTGAAAGAAAGTATTGGTGCAGATTCCGGTTGCTCTAAAAATATTGTTGGGATGCAGCCGTACATGCTTTCGCAGGATTACATGAGCGAGAAGCACTTCTACCAGAAAATGAAAGGCTACTTTGAAGAAGCGAAACAAGCCGGCTATTTCAATTCAAAAACTGTTGTACTTCTTCCCGAGTATCTGGGTACATGGCTGGTGATCGAGTCTGAGAAGGAAATGGTAGCCAACGCAAGCACGATACAAACCGCTATGACGTGGATGGTCCTCAGCAACCCTATTACATTTACACGTTCTTTCTTTATGAATCGGGATGAGGCGGATCGGTTTGCTGCGGCTATCTTCAGAATGAAGGCCAAAGAGATGGCTCGAATTTATGGTGATACCTTCATGTCACTAGCAAAGGAATATCAAATAGACATCAGTGCCGGATCGATTGTCTTGCCCGGGCCAACGGTATCTGAAAATCAAATTCACGTAGATGCTACTCAGCCTTTGTATAACACCAGTTTTGTTTTTCGATCCAACGGTGAGATTGATTCGCGCGTGGTCAAGAAATCATTTCCCATTCTATCAGAATTGCCATTTGTCACGGCAGCTCCGATTAGTGAACTTCAGGTTTTTGATTTGCCCATTGGCAGAACTGCAGTGTTGGTTTGTGCAGACTCATGGTATCCTGAGAGCTATCAAAAAATAAATGAACTGAGAGCCGAAGTTGTTCTTGTCAATTCATACTGTGCCGGTAATGGCACAATGTCACAAAAATGGAAAGGTTATGATGGAATAAGACGACCCACCGATATTGATACGCTGGATATTGGCCGCATTGGCGAACGCGAAGCATGGATAAAATATGCCATGCCTGGCCGAATCAACTCTGCAGCTTCCACCATTGGCATGAATATTTTTCTTCGGGGCAAGCTGTGGGATTTAGGCACCGATGGTCAGCCCCTCATGGTGAAAGGAAATGCGCTCATGGAGCTAAAAAAATCTGAACGTGGCGGTATTTGGAACCTCTGCTTTTGATTTATGTGCGACACATTTATTGCGCTGCCTCATGTCACACAAAATCACCATCTGATTCCTTCTAAAAATTCGGATCGAGAACCGGATGAGCCACAAGCCTTGCTGCACGTCTCTCGTAAAGTACATGCGGAATCAAATCTGCAATGCACGTTTATCCAAATTCCCCAGATACGCGAAACGTATGAGTGCATTTTGTCAAAACCGTTTCAAATGTGGGGTGCGGAAATGGGGGTAAATGAATTTGGATTAGCCATTGGTAATGAAGCCGTATTTACAAAAGTAAAATTCCAAAAGAAAAACCAGGGGCTCACCGGTATGGACTTATTGCGACTTGCTTTGGAGCGGTGCAAGAATTCTTTCGAAGCCATTGAGTGCATCACGAGCTTGCTTGAATTGTATGGACAAGATGCATGTGGCGGATACCGGAACAAAAATTTCTATTACCACAACAGCTTTCTCATCGCTGATCCTAAAGAAGCTTGGGTGCTGGAAACCGCGGGGCGCGAATGGGCCATTGAAAAAGTCAAAGACATACGAAGTATTTCAAACGGGCTCACGATCAGCAATGCAGATCGAATCAGTGACACTGCTAAATCTAACGCTGCAAGTAAAGGTTGGTGGAAGGTTGATGACCATTTCAATTTCGCGAAAGCATATTCCGATTGGTTGTACACAACGGTTGGTCGGGCATCCAGAAGGCAAGCTTGCACAACCGAACTCAGCATGGCCAAAAGAAATCATCTGAATGTGAGTGATTGCATGCGCATTTTGCAAACGCATAATCATGAAGATGATTTCTTCACACCACGCAAAGCAAATACAGGTTCAATCTGTATGCACGCTACCGGAATGTTAAACCCCAGCAGTACCACAGGAAGTATGGTTGCTGAAATCAGAAGTGAAAATGCACCACATACAGTTTGGCTTACCGGAACATCTACTCCCTGCCTCTCTGTATACCTTCCATTTTTTATGGGAACCTCAACGCTTGAGGGATTTCTCCAACCTGGTGCCGTGCACGATCACTCATTGTGGTGGAGAGCTGAGCAATTGCATCGGTGGATTTGTAAGGACTATCGAAAACGAAAAGCGTTAATTAATGATGAGCGCTTGCAACTTCAGGAGACATTTGTGACAAAGGAAAAAGTGATGATGCTTGAAAGGCCATCGCGAAAAGAATTAGAAAAATTCAGTAATGACTGTTTGCAAGAATTTAATGATGCTTTGGCATGTTGGAGTACCTTGATGCCAGCTTAATATAAACACGATCTCCAATATCGAATTTATTTTCCATAGCCCTGGCAATGATCTGGCTGCCTCCGGTAAGGACAGAAATATCATAATGACTTCCGAAAAACGAAATGTCCGTTACTTTTCCGGTTTTGGCATTGGCCGATTGTGTTGACGAAATTTTAAAGTGTTCCGGGCGTACAACGCTAAACTCCTTTAAAGAAATGCGCCAATACTTTCTCATAGTCTCGTTGAGATTATTGTATTTTCCAAAAAGCCCCGCCACGTAATCCGACTGTGGGGTAAAATAAATTTCCTGAGCAGTTCCTTGCTGTACAATGCTGCCCTCTTTCATCACCATTATTTTGTCGGCCCATGAAAGCGTGTCCTGCGGATCGTGCGAAACCAATATGCAGGTAACGTTGAGTTTTTCTGTGGCAGCCTGTAATACAGATTTTAAAATCGTTTTATGAATACTATCCAGATTCGAAAAGGGTTCATCCAGCAACAAGAGCTTTGGAGATGAGGCGAGCAATCTGGCAATGGCAATTCGTTGTCGTTCACCTCCTGAAATTTCATCCGTTTTGCAATGAAGCAGGTGATCGATTTCACAGAGCTTATAGATATTTTCCGCTGCTTTTCCGGAAAGTCGATTGGCATAACTGAGCACTTGCTCTACCCGAAGAAATTTAGGAAGCTCAAAGTGTTGCGAAAGGAATGCAATGCCCTTGTGCCCTGGAACAAGTTTTTCTTGCGAACCCCTTACTGTCTCCTGTTCAAAAACTACTTCGCCAGAATCTGACTGATCAAGTCCGGCAATAATCTTAAGAAGTGTAGTCTTTCCCGAACCGGTTTCTCCCGCAATGGCAATTTTTTCGCTTCGCATTTGCGCGAAGGATAAGCGATTCAAAATAATCTTCTCATCTATTTTCTTGGAAACATCACTTACCTGCAAAAAAATATTGTTCGAACGGGACAATGGAGTGGTCATTTATGCTGTCGGAATGGAAACTGTTTAATTCAACCCTAAACATCTTTCAAAATAAGGAGAAATGCTATCTTTGCCGCCTTATTTTAGAATCGCATGATTTCGGTAGACGCAGTAACAGTAGAGTTTAATGGCTCAGCCCTTTTTAGCAACATCACTTTCAACATCAACGAAAACGATCGCATCGCCTTAATGGGCAAGAATGGTGCTGGCAAGTCAACGTTGCTCAAAATCATTGCGGGAGTGAACAAACCTACCAGGGGAAAAGTGTCTGCTCCGCGCGAAGCCGTGATTGCTTACTTGCCACAGCATCTGCTTACGGAAGATAACAGCACCGTTTTTGATGAGGCCGCTAAAGCCTTCACAAAAATCCATGCCATGAAGCAGCTGATGGATGACCTTAACAAGCAGTTGGAAACCCGCACTGATTACGAATCGGATGAGTATTCTAAAATTATTGAGCAGGTTTCCGAATTAAGTGAAAAGTTCTATTCCATCGAGGAAATTAATTACGATGCAGAAATCGAAAAGACACTCATGGGTCTTGGATTCTTGCGTTCGGATTTTTCACGCCCCACCAGTGAATTTAGTGGCGGTTGGCGTATGCGTATTGAGTTGGCCAAAATTCTTTTACAAAAGCCTGACTTGATTTTGCTCGATGAGCCTACCAATCACCTGGACATTGAGTCGGTTCAATGGCTTGAAGATTTTCTCAAGAACAATGCAAAGGCTGTAATCGTGATTAGTCACGATAAAATGTTTGTGGATAATCTTACCAATCGCACCATCGAAGTAACCATGGGGCGCATCTACGATTATAAAACAAACTATACCCATTACTTACAGCTGCGAAAAGAGAGAAGGGAACAGCAACAAAAGCAATTTGACGATCAGCAAAAAGAAATTGCAGACATCACAGCCTTCATCGAGCGATTTAAGGGTACCTATTCTAAGACTCTCCAGGTACAATCACGGGTGAAGATGTTGGAGAAGATTGAGATTGTTCAAGTTGATGAAGTGGATACATCTTCATTGAATCTGAAGTTCCCTCCTGCCCCTCGGTCTGGAAATTATCCTGTGATTGTAGATGGGTTGAGTAAATCGTATGGCGATCATCTTGTGTTCAAAGATGCCTCGTTTACAATTGCCCGGGGAGAGAAAGTTGCGTTTGTTGGAAAAAATGGAGAGGGGAAATCCACAATGATTAAAGCCATCATGGGCGAAATTGACTATGAAGGTAGACTGCAACTTGGTCACAATTCGATGATCGGTTACTTCGCACAAAACCAGGCATCGCTGCTTGATGGAGACCTCACTGTGTTCGAGACGATTGATAAAGTAGCAGAAGGTGACATTCGCACCAAGATTAAAGATATGCTCGGTGCGTTCATGTTTAGTGGAGACAATATTGACAAGAAGGTGAAAGTGCTTTCAGGGGGTGAAAAGACACGCCTTGCCATGTTAAAGCTATTGTTGCAGCCGGTGAATCTTTTGATTCTGGATGAGCCTACCAACCACCTTGATATCAAGACCAAAGATATTCTGAAGGACGCTCTTCGTGCTTTTGATGGCACGCTAATCCTCGTTTCTCACGATCGTGATTTTCTGGACGGTTTGGCCAATAAAGTATTTGAGTTCGGTAACAAACGAATCAAAGAGCACTTTGAAGACATCAATGGATTCTTGCGCAACAAGAAGATGGAGAATTTGCGCGAGATTGAGCGCAACAAGACCAAATAGATTGCGCCAGGCGCTACTTAGTAAAACTGCCAAACGCTAAGTAAAGAATACCATTCACTCATTAACCATAACCTGGTCTGGCTATTCATAGTATACTCGTGTAGAAATTCAAAACACCTACAAAATGTTTCTCTACATGATCTCTATGGCCATCCTGCTGGCGGCCTTCGGTATTTGGGGAATCTTCACCAAAGAAGGAAGAAGACAATTTGATGAGTTATCCGGAATGATTCCGCTTACTTCACTAACCATTTCTTTTCTTCTGGCAAGTGCATGCTTGCTCTACACCATCTATTCGTAATGCTAAAAAAGCGAAATCTGGTGAGGCTCTTCTTCAGAAGAAATGTCGGCTTCGCCAAAATTAGAAATGGAAATACCTAGCAACCGGATTCGTTTCTGAACAGGATTTGTGGCCACTAATAATTTCTTCGCACTACTCATAATCAATTCCCAGTGGCTCACCGGCTCGGCATACGAAACGCTTCGCGTGATTTGTTTGAAATCGTGATATTTAATTTTTAGTGTGACAGTTCTACCCTGAAGGTTATTGCGCTTCAAACGCTTATGAACCTGTGTGGCGAGTTTCTCAAGTTCCAGTTCCATTTCATCAAGCGTTGTCAAGTCGTGAGCAAATGTATCTTCGGCACCTACCGATTTTAATTCACGGTTGGGATGCACCGGGCGATTATCAATGCCTCTCACAATTTGATAATAGAACTTTCCGGGCTTGCCAAAGTGTGCAACCATTTCACTTTCGGTTAATCGCTTTAAGTCAGCTCCGGTAAAAAGCCCGAGTTTCTTCATCTTCTCTGCCGTAACCTTCCCCACACCAAAAAATTTCTCTACCGGAAGTTTCTCTATAAACGAAGTTATTTTTGATGGGCCGATAAATGTGAGGCCATCAGGCTTCTTCATATCAGAAGCAATCTTTGCTACAAACTTATTGATTGAAATTCCCGCGGAAGCGGTAAGGTGAAGCTCTTCCTTAATGGATGCCTTGATCTGCTTGGCAATATCTATGGCAGAACCGATGCCTTGCTTATCTTCCGTTACATCGAGGTAGGCTTCATCAAGTGACAATGGTTCGATCAAATCTGTATAACGATGAAATATTTCCCTGATCTTTTGTGATACTGCTTTATAAACTTCAAAGCGAGGAAACACGAAAATAATGGAAGGGCAAAGTTGAAGCGCCTTTTTGGAAGTCATGGCTGAGCGTACGCCAAACTTTCTTGCTTCATAACTACAGGTGGCAACCACACCGCCTCTGCCTTCCGGCCCGCCTCCTACTGCAATTGGCTTTCCCCTCAACTCTGGCCGGTCGCGCTGCTCCACAGAAGCATAGAACGCATCCATGTCGATGTGAATAATCTTGCGCATCAGACTTTTCTAAATCACGTATCAACTAAGGATTCAAAATTCAATATTCAGAATTCGTGATTCGAGATTCGTAACAACGCTAAAACCCCGGATGATATTTTCGCTCGGCCTTCTTCTCCACATCTTCGCGATAGAACAGTACGTCTTTGAATTTCCCCTGACTATAAATTTCTGCCTGATCGGCAAAGTGCGGTGAAGAGGGTTTGTTATTTACCCCTCCCGCCAAAAGAGATTTGGCTTTGATTCGCTTTCCAAATTCCACCACTGCCACAAAACTATTGCCTACATAGCCGTACATCTTTTTGGTGCCGGGAAATTTTCTACTGCCAAAGGCTGCGAGCGATCCCCAAGAAGAAGATGTAAAGGGCACAGCATAACTTGGCTTGCTGTCATCAAACTCTTCGTTAATTTTTCCCGTAAGGCGTTGAAAACGGTTAACCTCTCCCCAACCTACTTTCCATGTTCCATAATCGCGCTCGAGTTCTGCGATCACGGTCTCGAATGCTCTCATCTTTTCTTCAGCCGTAAGTTCACTTGCCATCTTATTGATGATGGTTAGCTGTTCTAATCCCGCTGGGAATCGCGACATGAACTGCTGTCCCAATTCCTGGCCCCAATAAATAGCAAGTGTTGTGGCAACGGATGTTGTAGAAAAACGCTTATCCCAACTTCTCATCAAATCTATTTGCTCTTTGAATCTTCCAGGAATGGTAGCCTCTGACGCAGCAATCAATGAAGGAATTAATTGGTCAAATCCCGGCAGATAAGAATCATACGCAACGGATATTAACTTGTCGAGTGTGAAATCCTTTGCGTCCTTTAAAACCATATTGGCATGAATACCTCTCGCATTCTCCGCATCAGGGGCCATGTAGACGGGATAATTAATTTTAACAGGGCTGAATTCTGCTGAGACCGTGAAAGGTGTTGAGTTGCAATTCTGAATCCACCCGTTGGCAGGGTTATAGACGTGCACGGTTTCATCAATTTCGTGTAGTCCATTCCACTCCGTGGCGGGATCACTGCCATCCACCTTTGTACTCCAATCAAAATTCGGGTTACGCCTTGGAATAAAGTTTCCATGCCAGTAAGCGATGTTCCCTTTGTTATCTGCAAACACGGTATTGTTCGATGAATTCGTTTTCAATTGCATCGTGTTTTTGTACTCATCAAACCCTTTTGCTTTGGTGCGGAGGTACGATTGCTTCAGCGCCTTCGCGGGTTCCTTCATCATCTTAATCGCAATCCAGTGGTCGCCTTGTTTCGCAATGACCGGACCGTGATGAGTAGCATAGGTTGTAAATTCTTTGTATTTGATTTGGTTGCCATCGCGATAACCAATTTTTATTTTTTTCGATTGAATGGCGCGGGTCTTATTTCCATATTGATAAAGCAATGAGTCCTTTCGTTGCAAAATCGTCTCCTTATATTCATCCATGCAATCTGCCTGACTGGTGGTGTGCATCCAACCGCAGTAATCATTAAAGCCCTGATAGATGAAGAACTGTCCCCAGGTGACAGCGCCATACGCATTCAATCCTTCTTCACTGCTGATGTGAATCTCCGGACGGAAATAAAATGACGTGTGTGGATTGATCAGCAACAACGCATTTCCGGATGCACTTTTCGATGGCGCGATGGCAAAACCATTGGAGCCCTTTGGCTCGAGTTCGGGATTTGGAATTGGTTCTGGTTCATTGCGATCTTCCCCTTCTTTCGAGGCTGAAACGTGATTGGACGAATAAAAATCTTTTAAGCGAGTAACCGAAATCTTTTCGATATCTCCGCCAATACTTCCCTCACTAAAGAGGAAGGGCATCCATGGCTGAAAGCGTTTCAATAATTTTGGTTTTGTCTCGGGATGAGTATGCAAATAATAATTCACGCCATCGGCAAAGCCATCGCAAAGTTTACGCAGCCATGGTTCTGCATTTTTGTACAACACGATCGCCTCAGCGGTGTCATAAAGCAAGCGCATTCTCAGATCATTATATAGTTTTGACTCGCCCTCTACTTCGGCTAAGCGGGCAGTGGCATTGATGTAATTCAGTTCAACACGATCGAAATCATCCTCGCATTGGGCATACAAAAACCCAAACACAGCGTCAGCATCTGATTTTCCATACACGTGCGCAATACCCCAGTTGTCACGAATGATGGTGACTCGTTTGGCTTGTGCTTGCCAGCGAGCAATTTCGTTTTTGCTAAACTTTTGCGCGGAAAGTGAAAGGGGCAAAAATAGGAGTAAGAAAATCGTTCTCATTAATTGAAAGGATTGATTGTCCTCTAAATTATTCAAATTTTTATCAGCTAGGTAATTTCCTTTTTAGAGGTAGCTATTTCATGATGACCGGTCACAATTTTTATCATTGCGATTATCGGGTCACCAGATCCATCTCCACCAGCTTCTTAATATTTCCTAACACCATTTCCCATAATGCAGCCGAATGATCATAACGATCCTGGGAATCAAGACCATCCTGAGTGATCACTAAAGTGGTCAACTCTGATTTTGGAATGAGTTCATACGTAACGTTAGCATAATTTTCAGGCGCATCAGCTTTATTAGAAAAGGAACTCCAGTAACTATACTTCAGGTATTTCTTCTCTTCGATCTCGAGAATCGTTCCCTTATCTTCATACGCCTTTCCCTCCCACTCGCCATGAAACAAAATTGGACTTCCTTTTTTCCAATCGGTGACGGTATTGGTACCAAATAAATAGATTTTAATAAGTTCTGGTTGGGTGAGTGCATTCCAAACCTGCGATTCAGTGGCGTGGATGTCAATTGATTTTGTTACGATGGCGTTTGTCATGATTTCAGTTTTAAATTCAGCAGCAATCTATTGGCGTGGAATGACAGCCCTATGTCAGTCGATTTGTGGCATTCAAAATTTTAATATTTTTTAAAGTGGGCAGGGTGTAACGCTCGGAAAGCAATTTTAGAATTCAAGTCACTCTTTCCCTCTGTTTTCATTACCTTTGCGGCTTCTTTTTCTGTAAGAATTATGATTTCAGCTCAAAACGTGTCGCTCCGCTACGGTAAGCGGGTTTTATTCGATCAGGTAAACATCAAATTTAGCGGTGGTAATTGCTATGGTGTAATCGGTGCAAACGGTGCCGGTAAATCTACTTTCCTTAAAATTCTTGCGGGCGATATTGAGCCCAATTCTGGCGAGGTAGTGATTGAACCGGGCAAGCGTATGGCTGTGTTGCGGCAGAATCACTATGAGTTTGATGAAGTTACAGTGCTTGATACAGTAATGATGGGCCACCAGAAGCTGTGGAGTATTATGCAGGAGAAAGATGCCATCTATGCCAAGCCCGATTTTTCGGAAGAGGATGGTATTCAGGCTTCGCACCTTGAAGCTGAGTTTGCCGAAATGAACGGATGGAATGCGCAGTCTGATGCTGCGGCCCTTCTCAGTGGTTTGGGCATTGTGGAAGAAGATCATTACAAACTGCTGAAGGAGCTAAGTGGAAATCAAAAAGTACGTGTGCTGCTGGCGCAGGCCATTTACGGAAATCCCGATATTCTCATTTTGGATGAACCTACCAACGATCTTGATATTCAAACGGTATCGTGGCTGGAAGATTTTCTTCTTGAATTTAAAAATACAGTGATTGTTGTGTCGCACGACCGTCACTTTCTCGATACAGTCTGTACGCATATTGTCGATATCGATTTCAGTGCTATAAAATTATTTACCGGTAACTACACTTTCTGGTATCAATCGAGTCAGCTGGCGTTGCAACAGCGCTCCTCTGCAAATAAGAAGGCCGAAGAAAAGAAAAAGGAGCTCCAGGAATTTATCATGCGCTTTAGCGCGAATGCTTCCAAGTCGAAGCAGGCCACCAGCCGCAGAAAGTTGCTGGAGAAAATCAACATTGATGATATCCAGCCTTCTACCCGTAGATATCCGGCCATCATTTTCAATCAAAAGCGTGTGGCAGGAGATCAGATTCTTCACGTTGAGAATTTGTCGTATGTGCAAAATGGTGTTACCCTTTTCAAGAATCTTGACTTCTTTGTAAATAAAGGTGACAAAATCACTTTCCTCAGCAAAGAAAGCATCGCCATTACATCTCTGTTTCAGATACTGATGGGAGAACTCAAGCCAACCTCAGGGGAATTCAAATTTGGCCAAACCATTACGCCTGCTTACTTGCCCAGTAACAATGAGGCATACTTTCAATCCAGCGATAATTTGATTGACTGGTTGCGCCAGTATGCTGAAGAAGAGAATAAGGATGAAGTTTACATTCGTGGCTTTCTGGGCAAGATGCTGTTTTCCGGAGAAGAAGTTTTCAAAAAATGCAATGTTCTTTCGGGCGGTGAAAAAGTACGCTGCATGATTTCACGCATGATGATTCCGGGGGGAAATCTTCTGATCTTAGATGAGCCAACCAATCACCTTGACCTTGAATCCATTACGGCATTTAACAACGCGCTGATAGATTTCCCTGGCACAGTATTGTTCACTTCACACGATCATACCTTTACCGATTCGGTTGCCAATCGAATTATTGAAATTACTCCTAACGGCATGATCGACCGGTTGATGAAATATGACGATTACATCAGCAACGAAAAGATTGCCGAGCAGAAGCAAATGCTTTACGCATAATTACTCGCTTCGTAATATTTTGGTTGGGTTAACCCGTGCAGCATCAATCACTTTTGAGACGATTGTAATCAACACAATCAATCCAATAAGTGCGAGCCCTGCCAGAAAATAGTATGGAGTCCAGGTGATCCGAAAGGCAAAACCTTCCAGCCATCTGCTCATGATGTAATACGTTAGCGGTGCCGATATCCCAAAGGAAATGACCACAAGGAGGAAATAATCCTTCGATACAAGGCTAAAAATATTATTAACCGAAGCCCCCAACACTTTTCGAATACCAATTTCCTGAAGGCGCTGCTCCACCACAAAAGAAACTAATCCATAAAGCCCCATCATCGCGGTCAGTATCGACAATATGGCAAAGACTAAGAATACCTGGCTTAGCCGCTCCTCTTTTTCATACACATTCTGAATAGCCTGATCGAGAAAGTGAAATGTAAAAGGCTTATCGTTTTCAATCTCCTTCCATGCTTGCTCCATTACATCGAGTGCTTGCTCTATCTGGCCTGGCTGAACACGAACGCTGGCGTACCAATTCGGCCCACCAAAAAATAAAATAATGGGGTCAATCTTCTTTTGAAGAGGTTCAAAATTGAAATCTTTCACAACACCAATTACACTTCCTTCGGTGCTGGTTTTAAATGAATGATCGAGCGATTTGCCTACGGGTTCAGTCCATCCAAAAACTTTGGCTGCTGCCTCATTAATGACAAAGCCCGAAGTTGAATCCGTTACATGCTCGCGCGAGAAGTCTCGGCCATCAAGTATTTCAAGACCCATCGTCTTTGTGAAATCATACGTGATGTTCATGATTTTGAATAATTGAGCATCCGCTTGTCCTTCAACTCGAAAGCTCATAAACTGGACTTCACGACCGATGGGCTCTGATACAGAGGTAACGCTGCTTATAGAAGAATGCGTCATCAACTTATTCTTAAACGCATGATAGTTTTTAGGTATGGCCGTGCCACGGATAGGAAGCATAATGATTTGATCCTGATCATACCCCAAAGACTTGTCATGAATGAATTGAAGCTGATTGAAAATGACGATCGTACCGATAATCAAGAATATGGAGATAACAATCTGAACACCTACCAGTACCTTTCGGAATCCTGCACCCCCACCCGATTTCCAGACACCCTTCAACACACGCTGTGGCGTAAATGAAGAGACAAAAAATGCTGGATAGATCCCAGAAAGCGCTCCGATCAAAATCGCAAACAAAACTGTTCCCAAAACAATGTGCCAGTCCGACATCAGGTCGATGGAAAGTTTCACACCTAGCAACAAACTGAACATTGGCAAAACAATTTGTAGTAATGCATAGGCAATCGCCAAAGCTACTAGTGAGACAATTACCGATTCGAGAATAAATTGCCATCTCAGTTGCGAGCGTAACGCACCAAGCACCTTGCTCACTCCTATTTCTTTGTATCGCTTGGTAGCGGTAGCAATTGAAATATTGATGAAATTAATGGCGGAGATCATCAAAATGAGGACGGCAATAGCAATGAAAATATAGAGGCTCTTGCTATCGCCATTCTGAGTAAGATCGGTGTTGTAGTCAAAATCAGAATGAAGATGAACATCTTTCAAGGCCTGCAAATAGAAGCGCTGATCGCTTTCTTTTTTAGCTTCAGCTATCTTCTCGTTGGTGAGCTGATCAAGGCCCGCAAGCACTTTTGAAACTGCATCCTTATTGGGGATTTTGAGGTACGTCCAAAACCAATCGATCTGCCAACTCTCTGTAATTTTTGAATTACGAAATATTCCTGATGCCTCAATTCCCATCATTGGAATAACAAAATCAAATTGCAAGTGCGTTTGTGAAGGCAGGTTTTCAAGAATTCCGGTGATGACTAAATCAAACTTGCCATTAAAGTTCATGGTCTTACCAAGTGGACTAGCACTACCAAAATATTTTTCAGCCATTCGTTGAGTAATCACAACTGACCTTGGCTCGCGTAAAGCCACTGCTGGATTACCTTCTTTAAATGGAAAATCAAAAAGAGTGAAGAAGGTAGAGTCGGCAAAGATTACATTCTCTTCATAGAAAATTTTGTCCTCTACTTTGAATGTTGGAATCAGTCGTGTGTATTTGTAGTTAATGATCCGTGCATACGAAGTTACATCGGCAAATCGCTCTTTGAGTTCAGGTCCGAGTGTAGGATAGCTGGTAGGAATGTGGTTAGTCTTACCTCCAACAGTAGACGACATGGTGATCCGATAAATCGAAGATGACTCAGCAAACATGTTATCATAATTCACTTCGTGCAGCACGTACAGCGCAATGGTGATAAAACACGAAAAGCCCAGGGCAAGCCCTGATAAGTTGATAAATGAATATTTTTTGTTCTTTCGTAAGTTCCGAAAAAGCATGCGTGCTGTATTTTTCATCATAAGCTGAAAGGAATAGTTGTCGGATTGAATGGTGGTATCTTGTAATTGTGCGACTTCTGACGGTTGGATATTCTGAAGAACATGATCGACTGCTTTTTTAAAGGGTATACCTTTTGAAACCTCGGCCTCTACTTCGCACACCACATGATCAACCAATTCTTCAACCAGAGCATCATAGCCGAGTCCTTTGTTCTTAAGACACAGACGGATATAATCGATATCGTTTTTTGAGAAACGCATTAAAATTTTAGCACGAGATTCATCGCCTTCGCAAAACTCAGGTATCCTTTTATCTCAGCATTGGCTGTTTCAGTTCCGCGGGTGGTGAGAGAGTAATATTTCCGGGCACGCCCGTCAACCACAACGGTCTTTGTGGTGAGCAATCCTTCTGACTCAAGCTTATGCAAGGTTGGGTAAAGAGCCCCAAAGGTGAGCTCAATCTCACTGTCACTCAGCTCCTTTACGCGTTGAGTAATTTCATATCCATACATCCTTTTGTTCTCAGAAAGGAGCTTGAGTACGATGATGCGCAGGGTGCCTTTGATCAGTTCCTTTGAATTCATGAAAGAAGGTTTTAAGCCTTTTTACGATTCATATGTAAGAAAGTTATATGTACAGATAACTTATTTTACAAACGGAAATCCTCCGAAAATGAACTTTAAAATAATTTGGTGGTTATTTACGTCCGTGCACTTGTAACCAACTTCAACGAGTACCCTCACATGTCAAAGAAAAGTAAAGTAACCATAGGCCATGTTTTCAAAACCATCATCTGGCCGCGTAAAAATCTCATCTTATTAGGTCTGTTGCTCATCATCATTAGCCGTGTGGCTGGGTTGGTGGCGCCTTGGGCAACCAAACCATTCATGGATGATATCCTGGTGAAGGGCGACATGGAAAAAATGCCGATGCTATTAATTGGCGTTACCGTAGCCATTCTCATTCAGGCAATTACATCCTTTGCACTCACTCAATTGTTGAGCGTGGAAGCGCAGCATTTGATTTCTGTACTTCGATCAAAAGTCCAAAAGCATTTGTTAAGACTCCCTATACGTTTCTTCGATAATCAAAAATCCGGCTCACTTGTTTCGCGCGTGATGACCGATGTGGAGGGTGTGCGCAACCTTGTGGGCACCGGCTTAGTGCAACTCATTGGTGGTCTTCTTTCAGCCGTCATTTCCATTATATTCCTAATCAAGATCAGTCCATTGATGACATTGTTTGTATTGTTGCCGATGTCCATCTTCGGTGTGATCACCATGAAGGCCTTTTCCATCATACGCCCGGTATTTCGCGAACGCGGAAAAATTAATGCTGATGTGACGGGTCGCCTGACGGAAACATTAAATGGCATACGTGTGATCAAAGGCTTTAATGCCGAGCAGCAGGAGATTAAGGTTTTTGAAAACGGAGTGGAACAGCTATTTCTCAATGTGAAGAAGAGTTTAACCTCAACAAGTTTTGTGACCAGCTCGGGCACGTTTTTGGTGGGCTTGGCCAGCGTGGGGATTATGGGGTTGAGCGGATACTTCAATCTGAGCGCGGGAGATTTTCTGCAATTCACCATGTTCATGGTCTTCATGATTGCACCAATTGTTCAGATGAGTAACATCGGTAGTCAGTTGACAGAAGCCTTTGCGGGATTGGATCGCACGGAGGAGTTAATGAATACACCCGTGGAAGATGATGGAACTGTAAGAACGATCAAACTTGATCAGATAAAAGGCGACATTGAGTTTAAAGACGTTTCGTTTTCTTATGAGGAAGGAAAGCAGGTATTAAAGAACATTAACTTCAGTGCTCCCTCCGGTTCAGTAACGGCCTTGGTAGGAACTTCCGGTTCGGGAAAAACAACCATAGCCGGACTTGCCGCATCATTCTTAAATCCCGAGAGTGGAATGATTACGATTGATGGTGTTGATCAATCGAAAGTGTCGTTGGATAGTTACCGCAGTCACCTTGGCGTAGTGTTGCAAGATGATTTTCTTTTCGAAGGAACGATTAAAGAAAATATTTTATTCCCGCGCCCTAATGCCACGCAGGAAGAGCTATTGAAGGCAGTAAAGGCCGCGCACGTGGATGAGTTTACCGATCGGTTTGAAAAAGGATTAGATACCGTAATTGGAGAGCGAGGCGTAAAACTTTCCGGAGGACAACGCCAGCGTTTGGCCATCGCAAGGGCGATTTTAGCTAACCCCAAAATCTTAATTCTGGACGAAGCAACTTCTAATCTTGATACCGAAAGCGAAAGTTTTATTCAGGAAAGTTTAAAAGAACTCATGGCGGGAAGAACAACATTTGTGATTGCTCACCGATTGAGTACTATCCGCCAAGCCGATCAGATTTTGGTGATCGAAGAAGGTCAGATACAAGAGCGCGGAAAGCATGATGAGTTGATCGAAAAGAAGGGAAGGTATTATCAATTGTATACATACCAGGCAAGGATATAACTGAATTCAGGATTGATTCTTGATTCTTCAATTACAACAGCATCTAGAATCTAGCGCCTAACATCTAGTATCCATACCCACTCGTCAATTATTGCATTTGATTGTCCGGGGTAATTGAATATTTTTAGAAAGCCTAAATGCTTTTTAACCCTATTCAATTAACCTATGAAACCAAGATCGGCAATGCTACTGGTTGGCTTTAGCTTAGTCACCATTTTATCTCAAGCACAGACCAAATCACTTTCAGGATTCTCAAAAGAAAAAAGTGCAGAGCAAATCAAAGCCGAGCAAACCTTTGACGGCTACCTCTCTGCAAAAAATATCGATGATCTAATCAAACGCTTGTCGGCCAGGCCACATCATGTTGGCTCACCTTATGGCAAGGCCAATGCGGAGTACATGCGCGATTTATTTAAGAGCTGGGGCTACGATGCAGAGCTTGAAACCTACCAGGTACTCTTCCCTACTCCCAAATTCCGATTATTGGAAATGACAGGTGCAAAAAAATATGTTGCCAAGTTGGATGAGCCTGCATTGAAAGAAGATGCAACCTCCAGTCAAAAATCTGAGCAACTTCCCATCTACAACTGCTGGTCACCTGATGGTGATGTTACCGGTGAATTGGTTTTTGTGAATTTTGGTGTGCCCGATGATTACGAACAACTGGAACGTCTGGGAATAGATGTAAAGGGAAAAATTGTAATTGCTAAATATGGCGGCTCGTGGCGCGGCATCAAGCCTAAAGTGGCACAAGAGCATGGCGCCATTGGTTGCATCATCTACTCCGATCCGCAAGGCGATGGATACTTTCAAGGTGATGTTTATCCTAACGGACCGTACAAAAATCAATTTGGTGCGCAGCGCGGATCAGTGCTGGACATGCCCATCTACCCGGGTGATCCGCTCACTCCCGGATATGGCTCTACACCAGAAGCAAAAAGAATTGATCGCAATGAAGCAACGAACTTGTTGAAAATCCCGGTGCTTCCCATTTCGTATAGCGATGCGCAGCCGTTGTTGGAATCATTGGGCGGACCTGTAGCTCCCCAGAGTTGGCGAGGAGCGTTGCCCATCACCTATCATGTTGGGCCAAGCATTTCAAAAGTGCATTTAAAGGTGTTATTCAATTGGGATACGAAGCCTGCGTATAACGTGATTGCAAAAATTAAAGGAACAGAATTTCCGGATGAATGGGTCATACGAGGAAATCATCATGATGCCTGGGTAAATGGAGCAAGTGATCCTGTAAGTGGAATGGCAGCGCTTCTGGAGGAAGCTCGAGGAGTAGCCGAACTGATGAAAACCGGATGGAAACCAAAGCGCACCATCATCTATTGCGGATGGGATGCCGAAGAGCCTTCGCTCATGGGATCTACAGAATGGGTAGAAGACCATTGGGATGAATTAGTTGATAAGGCGGTTGCTTACATCAATTCCGATTCTAATGGCCGAGGCTTTCTTGGCATGAGTGGCTCTCACACACTGGAATCGTTCATCAATGAAGTGGCGATGGCCGTGACCGACCCACAAACCAACGTGAGCGTTCATGAGCGATTAAAATCAGTACAAGCATCGCGGGCTGCTACACCGAAAGCGAAGAAGGATGCCTTAACCAAAAAGATAATTCCAATTTCCGCCCTCGGCTCAGGTTCCGACTATACACCCTTCATTCAACATTTGGGAATTGCCTCACTTGATTTGGGATTTGGTGGCGAAAATAATGGAGGTGAATACCATTCCATTTACGATTCGTATGATCATTATCGCAGATTCAAAGATCCAACATTTGCGTACGGTGTGGCGCTTGCCAAAACTGCCGGTAGAGCAACCATGCGCTTAGCGAATGCTGAGGTGCTTCCGTTTGATTTCAAGGGCTTTCACCGCACTGTAAATTCATATCTAGGTGAAGTCACTTCGCTAATCGAGTCATTACGGGAATCTACCGAAGTGGAGAATCAGATGATCACCGAAAGGCGTTATGTATTGGCGGCAGATCCAACAAAGAAGTTCATTCCACCTACCACGAAAGATCCTGTCCCATATTTGAATTTCTCAAGTCTTCAGAATGCCCTTTCAGCGTTGGAAAAATCTGCGGCAGACTTTGCTGAACTATCGAGTGCTAATCCAAAGCCAAACACGAATGTGAACAAGCTCAATGAAATGCTATACAAATCGGAGCGAAAATTAATTGGTGAAGGATTGCCACGCAGACCGTGGTACAAGCACACGATCTATGCTCCGGGTTTTTATACAGGCTATGGAGTGAAAACGCTTCCCGGGGTGCGTGAAGCTATTGAGCAGCGAAACTGGAAGGAGGCGCAGGAGCAAATTGAAATCGCTGCAAAGGCAATTAATGAATTCACACAGAATGTCACCGCCATTAATCAGGTATTAAAAATGAGATAGTATTCGCGTTTATCATTGTAACTCCGGGGGTCGGTCAAAATCATATTGACCGACCTTTCTTTTTTTTAAAAGAAAAAAACCGAAGCAAATGAAACTTTAATCGTAATATTACGATTATTAAGACATGGGACTTTCCAAAACAGAAGAATTTACAAAATCACAGAATGATTTGGCCAATCTGGCAAAGGCATTAGGGCATCCGGCCAGAATTGCCATCCTTCAATTTCTGGCAGAGCGGAAGTCGTGTGTCTGTGGGGACATTGTTGACGAACTTCCTCTCTCTCAGTCCACGGTATCTCAGCATTTGAAAGAATTGAAAAAGGCAGGGCTAATCAGAGGTGAGATCGAAGGACCATCCGTTTGTTATTGTGTGGATGTGAAGGCATGGGATAAAGCCAAAGCGTTGCTTGAAAATCTATTCAAGGATGTAAAACAAAACTGTTGCTGAAAAAAAAATTGAACTAATCAATCGAAATATTACGATAATAGACACAGTATGAATACTAACGAAGGACTTAAACAAATTGTAAAAGAGAAGTATAGCGAAATCGCTTTACAGGACAAACAACAAAATGAATCCAGTTGCTGTGGCGTAGGTGGTTGCGCGACCGTGGATTATGCGATCATGGCCGAGGATTATACTAAACTGGCTGGTTATGCAAGTGACGCAGATCTTGGGCTTGGCTGCGGCCTGCCAACTGAATTTGCAAAGATGAAAGAAGGCGATGTGGTGGTTGATCTTGGATCAGGAGCCGGCAATGATGCTTTCGTTGCTCGGTCAGTTGTGGGTGCCACAGGAAAAGTAATTGGCGTGGACTTCACTGAAAATATGATCCGTAAAGCGCGTCTCAATGCAGAGAAGCTAAACTACAACAATGTGGAGTTCCGGTATGGAGATATCGAAGAACTTCCGCTGTCGGATAATATTGCTGATGTAGTGGTTAGTAATTGCGTATTAAATCTTGTGCCCGACAAACAAAAAGCCTTCTCCGAAACCTATCGCGTGCTGAAGCCAGGAGGACACTTTAGCGTATCGGATATTGTGCTAAAAGGTGATCTTCCGGAAGGATTGCGCAAGAGTGCAGAAATGTATGCAGGCTGCGTTTCAGGTGCGATTCAAATGAAGGATTACCTCAGAGTTATTGAACAGACCGGTTTCAAAAATATTATTGTTCAGAAAGACCGGAGAATTGTGTTACCGGTAGAATTGTTATCGGCATACTTATCGGCTGAAGAAATTGAAAAAGTGAGCAAGGGAGACCTGGGCATTTACAGCATCACGGTTTACGCAGAGAAACCGGGCAATATCGAAGCAGCCGGAGCAGTCCAGCAAGCAACTACAAAAGCAGCTTGCTGTGAGCCGGGATGTTGCAATTAACTAATCAACAAAATGACTGTTCGGAAAGCTGAGATAAAAACTCAAGAAGCGTTGGATGATCTCCAGCGCTTTTTGCATGAACATAAACTTCCGTCCAATGATTTATCGCTAAAGGGAAACACATTTATCGGGTACTATCAAAACGATGAGTTGGTCGGCACAGGAGGTTTGGAAATTTACGGCCCCTATGCCTTACTGAGATCAATTGCAGTGAAGGAATCCTTACGCGGCAATGGCCTGGGAATTCAGATTGTCAGTGATCTGATTCTAAAAGCCGATGAGTTAAACATCAAAAAAATATTTTTGCTAACGGAAACAGCCCATGACTTCTTTCTAAAACAAAGCTTTAACGATGTGAACCGTAGTGATGTTCCGGAATTGATCAAGGCGTCAAGTGAGTTCGCACACGTTTGTCCCGTTACTTCTGCTGCCATGGTTCTGGAGTGCTAACCATCATCATCGTAAATAATTTTTTCATTCTCCGGCTGCCCTAACATCTGTTCGAAAAAGATTCACAAACAAACATTACGCTCGTATTTCATTCTGCTTAACTTTACAGTTTACTGTACTACTGCATGAAGCTGAATAAGTATTTTGTAATCGATTTCGATAGCACTTTTACCAAAGTAGAGGCATTTGATGTTCTTGCTGAAATCTCACTCAAGGATCACCCCGATCAGGAGAATCGCGTTCGTCAAATCAAAGAAATTACAAACCAGGGCATGGACGGCTCCATTTCGTTTCGCCAGTCATTAGAAATGCGGGTTGAATTGCTTTCGCCTAATCGGAGACATCTTCAACAGCTTGTTGTTCAATTAAAAGAGAAAGTCTCCGAGTCCATCAAACGTAATCGCGAATTTTTTCAAACGTATGCCGATCACATTTACATCATCTCTAACGGCTTTCATGCCTTTATTGATCCGATCGTGATCGACTACGGGATTAAACTTGAGAATATTTTTGCCAATCGCTTTCACTTTGATGAGCAGGGCAATGTGATTGGATTTGATAAAGAGAATCCACTTTCTGCAAACAATGGTAAAGTGGAGCAGCTAAAGCAACTGAACCTTCCTGGCGATATCTATGTGATTGGTGATGGCTATACGGATTATGAAATTAAACATGCAGGACTTGCCAATAAATTTTTTGCCTTCACTGAAAATGTAGAGCGCGAGAATGTATTAAAGAATGCTGATCACATCGCACCAAGCTTTGACGAATTTTTATACCTCAATAAATTGAATACCGCTATCTCCTACCCCAAAAACAGAATCAATGTGCTGCTGCTGGAAAACGTTCACCCGGTCGCGGTAGAGTTGATGAAGGCAGAAGGATTTAATGTAGAAACGTATCCGGCAGGATTGGATGAAGACGAACTGTGCGAGAAGATTAAAAACATTTCGGTTTTAGGAATTCGCTCAAAGACCCAGGTGACTGCCAAAGTACTGGAGAATGCCAATCGACTAATGGTGATCGGGGCTTTTTGTATTGGTACTAATCAGATCGATTTGAAAGCAGCTACCAAAAAAGGTGTTGCCGTATTCAACGCCCCATTTAGCAACACACGCTCGGTAGTAGAATTGGCCATTGCCGAAATGATCATGCTGATGCGAAACATTCCTGATAAGTCTGCCAAGATGCATAAAGGTGTTTGGGACAAATCAGCGAAAGGGAGCTTTGAGGTACGAGGCAAGAAACTGGGCATCATCGGCTATGGAAATATCGGTGCACAACTTTCGGTGCTTGCCGAAAATTTAGGCATGAAGGTTTATTACTATGACAAAGAAGAAAAATTAGCATTGGGTAATGCAACCAAGTGTAAATCACTACCTGAAATACTTTCTCTCGCGGATGTGATCACCCTTCATGTGGATGGTCGCGAATCAAACTCAAATTTGATTGGTGAAGAGGAATTCAAAGTGATGAAAAAGGGAGTTATCTTTCTCAACCTGAGTCGCGGCCACATTGTTGATATCAAAGCACTGCGCGAAAATGTCATCAGTGGAAAAGTAGCTGGCACTTCTGTGGATGTGTTTCCCTATGAGCCTATTAGCAATGATGAGGAGTTTGTATCAGAACTGAGAGGATTGCCCAACACCATCTTAACACCCCACATAGGAGGCAGCACTTCAGAAGCACAGGAAAACATTGGGAATTTTGTGCCGGGAAAAATGATGGACTACATCAACACCGGCAGCACCAGTAATAGTGTTAATTTTCCTAACCTTACGCTTCCGATTTTAGAAAACGCACATCGTTTGATTCACATTCACAGCAACGTGCCTGGCATTCTTGCAAAAATCAACCAGATTCTTGCCAATCGTGAAATTAATATTGTGGGGCAGTATTTGAAAACCAATGAGAGCATCGGTTACGTGATCACCGACATCAACAAAGAGTATGATAAGGAAGTGATTAAGGAATTACGGGCGATCGAACACACGATCAAATTCAGAGTGCTCTATTGAAAAAAATAAAACCCACTGGATCTGAGAGGAGTTTCTGAACCCCATGAAGACAAGTTTTGAGCTGCCCATCAATCGCAACCTTCCTCTGTTAACCTGCTTTTTGGGCGAGGTCACGCAAAGCGTGATGAGGCCTGATTTTGTTTGAGAGCTTCACTCGGAATTGTTTTATTGTTAGGTTCAGCAAACGTGTCACAAACCCAAGTGGGATTTATTGATACAAAAATAGGAATTTGTTAGACCTTTGATCGTGTTGAATTAATTCTATTTTTTTCGTAAGGAAAACCAGACCCATTTGCGATCAAAGTCAAATGGAAATAGATTTGAACGAACCTAGTTTATGAAAGCAGTCAATTTTACACCGGGCCCCTCCCAGCTATATTTCACGGTAGAAGATCACATGCGCAAAGCTTTTCGTGAAGGCATTCCTTCCTTATCGCATCGCAGCAAACAATTTGAATCGATATCGCAATCGGCAACAAGTGGTTTAAAAGAGCTTCTGGGAATTCCAGCCGACTTTCATGTATTCTTTGCGGGCTCTGCAACAGAAATATGGGAGCGCAGCATTCAAAATCTTGTTGAGAAAAAATCGTTGCACTTTGTGAATGGAGCCTTTTCAAAGCGGTATCACGAAATTGCATCGCAGCTCGGAAAGTCAGCCCTCAAAGTTGAAGCACCACTAGGCAAGGCTTTTCAAAGTGAATTTACTAATGATGGAGATATTGAACTGATCGCACTCACACACAATGAAACAAGCACCGGTGTGTCATTACCAATGTCATTTATAAATCACATAAAACCACAGTACCCTCAAGCACTTGTTGTGGTGGATGCTGTTTCCTCCCTACCCTATCCTCAATTTGATTTTTCAAAAATTGATTCGTTGTTCTTTTCCGTTCAGAAGGGCTTCGGATTGCCGGCTGGTCTGGGCGTGTGGGCAGTAAACAATCGTTGCCTTGAGAAGGCAGAAAGTTTGGTGAAGAAAGGTGTTAACATTGGCACATACCACAACCTGATCACCCTGGCGCAGCATGCTAAGAAGAATCAAACACCTGAGACACCGAATGTATTGGGAATTTATCTGCTGTCGTGTGTTGTAGAAGACTTGCTGCGAAGAGGAATTTCCTCCATCAGAAAAGAAACAGAATATAAAGCAGCAATTTTATATCAAGCGCTGGCAGTTCACACAAAAGTGAAACCCTTCGTTGTCGATCGTGATATCCAATCACAAACGGTAATAGTCGCGCAGAGTGGTGAACAGACTAGTGTGCTTACTCAATTTCTAAATTCACATGGGCTTGCGCCTGGTGATGGCTATGGCGAAAACAAAGCTACGCAACTAAGATTCGCCAACTTCCCGGCTCATTCAAAAGAGCAGGTTGAACTTCTGGTGGATACCCTGGCTATGTTTTAGCTGATCTTAAAATCAGAATAATCTGGTTGATCCGTTAAACCTTTGCGACTGATTATTATCTAAATTTCAGTCTATACCGGCCGCCTTTGGAAGACCAGGAACTACTCTTACGGATCAGAAACCCCGAAACACGCAACTATGGGTTTAATATGCTGGTGCGCGCCTATCAGCAGCGTGTATATTGGCTTGTTCGCAAGATGGTAATCGATCATGACGATGCCGATGACATCACCCAGGAAGTCTTCATCAAAATCCATAAAGCCATTGACTCCTTTCGGGAAGACTCTCAACTCTTCACCTGGATTTATCGAATTGCTACTAATGAATGCCTCACCTTTCTCAATAAAAAGAGAAAGCGATTCTTTTTGCCGATAGAAGATATTGGGAATGAATTGGCCAGCAAATTGGACTCAAGCCCTCATTTAAGTGGTGATGAAATTCAAAAGAAACTTCAATTAGCCATCCTTAAACTACCTGATAAACAGCGACTTGTATTCAATATGAAATACTTTGAGGAGATGTCCTATGAGGATATGGCCGAAGTTACGAACACTAGCGTGGGGGCTTTAAAAGCGAGCTACCATCATGCAGTGAAGAAAATTGAGGATTTTTTGGAAGGGAATTAAACTTTTGATAATCAACCCAGTCATAGCAACAGAATGAAACGATTAGAGGACATAGAGAAGAAACAATACTTTGAAGTTCCAGAGAGATATTTCGAAGCACTACCCCTGAAAATTCAGGAGCGTGTTTCCGCTTCGAAGAAAACGTATCGCTGGTTTCAAGCTCCTGCTTTTCGCTATGCGTTACCGGTGGCAGCAATGCTGGTGATTGGTTTCTTCTGGCTCAAGCCGAATGCTGCTTCCATTGAAGATCAACTGAGTGCCATCCACGAAAGTGAGTTGGTGGCTTACCTGAATGATAGTGATCTCAACTCTGAAGATCTGGAGTCTGCTTTTATATTAGACGATGACGACCTAAACAGTCTTGAGGAGAAGGTGATAAGTTCATTTGAAACAAGTGATGAAGTGTTGGAGACATTGATAGAAGATTTTAAAATTGAAACTGATAGCTTTTAAGGATATGAAAAAGATAATGAATCTGGTGCTGTTTTTCCTGCTTGGCTTTGCATCCGTAGCCCAGGAACAAGAACCGGTCGATCAGCTCTCTGCTGACCCGAAGGCGCAAGAGCGCATAAAGAATTTGCGAATTGCCTACATCTCTGATAAGCTGGGATTAACACCAGATCAAGCAGAAAAATTCTGGCCGATCTATCGCGAGTTTGCCGAAAAGCGAAAGGCCACACGCCAGGAACTAATTGATGCCCATAAGGCCGCACGTCAGGGTGGTGTTGATCCTAAGCAAGATGAGCAACTTGTAAACCTTGGCTTGAAGATCAAGCAAATGGAACTTGACTTAGAAAAAGATTATTCCGGCAGGCTATTGAAAGTCGTTTCTGCACAACAAATACTTAACTTGCGCAAGGCTGAGAAAGATTTTCAAATGCTGGTGCTTCAGCAATTGCAACAACGCAGAATGATGCAACAACGTCAGGAAAATTTTAGAGATCGAAATCAGCAGCTACGAAAGAAAAATTAAATTGGAGAAACGCGCGTGTTGAAAAAAAGCGGCCTGCTGATAGGATTGCTTTGTTCAGCGTGTTGGGCCTTTAGCCAAGACCCGCGCGCTGATTCGCTTTTATTGGCAAACGATCCCCTTATCGCTGAATTTGATTCTCTCCTCGCGAATGCCGATGATTCGCTCTCGCTCTTTCGAATGCTGGATGGGCTCATTAACACAAATACTCCGAGAAGAAACTCCCAGTTGCTTTTCAGACTTGGGTATAACAGCAACGTAAACTCAACTAATCGTGTAGCCGGGCTTAACCAGTTTGGTCTATCGCCCGGCATTTCTTTCTATCACCGCTCCGGCCTTTATGCCGATGTTTCAGGATATTGGAGCAATCAATATTCGCCCAATTATTATTTAACTGTTCTCTCAGCAGGATATCTTGGTTTACCGAATTCGTGGTGGTCTTTCTCTGCAGAGTACAACCGGTTTCAATATGCCAACCCCAACGGTGATATCTACACTCCATACACCAACAATTTTGCGTTTTCCAATTTCTTTGAGGTAAAAAAACTAACCTTCAGACTTGACTATCAATTCTATTTTGGAGATAAGGTTGCCCATCGCATCGCACCAGGCGTGATGTACAATTTTGAATATCGCAACCTCGGCAAAATCAAAAGAATTGCATTAATGCCTTACGTTAATGTACTCTTCGGCTCTGAGCAAATTGTTAACGAGTACTACCAACCCTATACTACCAAGCCCATCGAGATTCTCTTTCGCGTGAGGAACAATCTTCCTCTTTACTATCTGGTTACAGAAAAAAGTACAGAGTTTGGTGTATTGAATTATGCACTTTCGGTGCCGATGACAATTTCATTGGAAGGGTGGAATTTCCAACTGAGCTATACCTACAACATTCCCAAAACCTTGTCCAGCGAAGTTATTCAACTCTCTAATGGCGGCTACATCGCAGTGGGTATCACCCGAAAGATAACGTTCAAATAAGCTCGTCAAAAACCAGTTTGTTTAGGAGTTAACAATCAATATTTTGCAAATTAATACTTAACCCATCGTATGAAGAAGGCTTCGTTTGTCTTGATTTCGATCATGTGCTCTCTACTCGCTACCGCTCAGGATTATCGCTGGCAGCAGCGAGTCGAGTATGATATGGATGTAAAATTGGATGTAAAATCTCATCAGTTTTCGGGGACACAAAAACTGGTGTACTACAACAACTCAAACGATACACTATTCAAAGTCTATTATCATCTTTACTTTAATGCCTTTCAGCCAGGCAGCATGATGGATGTGCGCTCGCGCACGATTGTTGATCCAGACAGACGCATCGGGGATCGCATTTCAAAACTGTCGCCAAGTGAAATCGGAAGGCAGAATATTTTGTCCCTAAAGCAGGATGGCAAAGCAACTTCTTATACGGTTGATGGAACGATACTGGAAGTAACCTTAGCCAAACCCATCTTACCAAAATCAAAAACTGCTTTTGATATGAAGTTTGAAGGCCAGGTTCCCATTCAAATCAGAAGATCAGGTAGAGACAGTAAAGAAGGCATTGCCTATTCAATGACGCAATGGTATCCCAAGTTGGCGGAATACGATCATCAGGGCTGGCATGCGTATCAATATGTTGCCCGCGAGTTTCATGGCGTATGGGGAGACTTTAACGTGAAAATCACACTCGATCCCACTTTTGTTGTAGCCGGCACAGGCAAGCTTCAAAACCCTGAATCCATTGGCTATGGATATGAAAAGGCAGGTACCAAGGTGAACAGACCTTCTGGCGATCTCACCTGGAATTTTGTTGCCAAAAATGTGATCGACTTTGCGTGGGCGGCTGATCCTGAATACACACACGATAAGGCCCAGGTACCTAATGGACCAGAGCTCCACTTCTTCTATCAAAAAAATGAAAAGACTGCCGAAACTTGGAAGAAATTGCAAGATTATGGTGTGGGTGTGTTTCAGTTTTTAAATACCACCTTCGGAAAATATCCTTTTGATACGTATTCAATTATACAAGGAGGTGATGGTGGTATGGAATATCCCATGTGCACGCTTATCCTTGGTGAAGGTTCCCTTGCAGGAGTAGCAGGCACCATGGCTCATGAAGTTGCCCACAGTTGGTTTCAAATGACCCTCGCATCGAACGAAGCCCTTTATGCCTGGATGGACGAAGGGTTTACCGACTTTGCCGGTGACGAGGCGATGGCGACTCTCTTGGGTCAGCCTATTGACCATGCCACCGCTTATAAAGGATATCTTAAGCTTGCAAAAAATCAAACACTCGAAGTATCAAATCAGCACTCAGACCACTTCTCAACCAATGCTGCGTACCGCACTGGCTCCTATTATGCCGGAACGATTTTCCTTCACCAATTAAAGTACCTGATCGGTGAAGAAAAATTTTATACGGGCATGAGGCGCTATTATAATACCTGGAAAATGAAGCACCCGGAGCCAAATGATTTCTTAAGAGTAATGGAGAAAACTTCCGGCCTCCAACTTCACTGGTACGAGCGCTACTGGATTGGCACCACAAAAAAGATTGACTACGCGATTGATTCGATCTACCAGTTAAGTCAGGACGTGGTTATTGAATTGAAACGAATTGGTGAATTTCCGATGCCCATTGATCTGGTGGTAACCAAAAAAGATGGAACAAAGGAACTGCATTATATTCCTATGAATGAGCTCATGGGCAAAAAGGCAATGGAAGGCAATATGCCCAGAACAGATTACCCAACCTGGAATTGGGTAAACCCATCCTACACATTAAAAATTAAAGGGTCATTAACTGATTTTGCTTCATTCGAAATCGATCCGAGCCAGCGTATGGCTGATGTAGATCGCGATAATAACAAGGTAAGTTTATCCTCAAAATGAGAGAAATGAATTTGCTCTCCTTCTACATTGGAGTGACTTTTTTTTATTAAACTTGAACTATGGAAAAGAAAGGCGAAATACAGAAGACGATTTACGATAATGCCAAATCTCATTTTCTTGGCAACTTCCCCGATTCATTACCAATTGAGCAAGCTTATGTTCATATTGGCATGTATCTCGGATGGATTATCGACATGGAGTTATACTCAGAGTTTTTCGAGGACGAAGCTTCTGTTCAAATCTTCCGCTTTAAGCGGAGAGAAATTTCGTGTACCATTCTAAGTGAAATATGGGATGGCTACCTTGGCTTTGAATTGTTTAGCCGCGAAGGAAATATTTTCACATACTACTATTATGGTGGCGGTCTCTATCGTGCCGACTACGATGAACTGCTCGTTAAAGCGTTGCCATCGATTTATCATGTTACCGATAGCTGGGAAAACTACGAGAAGCTGAAGACCAGGATATCCATGCGCCATCAAGATTGGAAAAAGCTTACCGGTAATTAATTACTGCAAAAGCTTTCCATTCTTATCTACTCTTACAAGCTTGCTTTCGCCTGAAGGATTGGTCATCTTAACCGATAACTCACCTGGCTCTGGCGAATACAGTAATTCAGAAGGAATCATTTCCAGAGAAATATTTACACTCCAGGCCAAGCCATCCGTACGGTAAAACTTTGCCAGTGTGGCTGGAAATTTATCTTCAAATTTTGCTGCGGAATAAAACAGAACAAAAAAGATTTGGTTGTTAGGATCATTAAACGATAATCCTTTGAGCAAATTAAACTCCTTGCGCTTGAAATTTGATTGATTAATAGGAAACGATGCTTTCACATCAGGGATGCGAGACGGTGTAATGGTATAAAAATATCCGGTTCCAAGTGAGTCCGCGTAAGTGATACCCGCAGTGTGATTTTCCGCAACAATTACCAAAGGTTTGAAGCGGTATTCTTTTCCAATCTCAACGAACAGCGGTATTGAATCTTTACCGCTCACCAGCCACTTCAATGATTGACTAAATCGCTCCCATTCCCGGTCGCGCTTCAGTTTTTCGCGTTCAGCATAATCCAGCGTTGCTTTCACATGGCTGTTCAATACGGATGTTGTTCCATATGCCTTTGTAATGAAATCGTTATAGATTTTTGCGTCCGATTCGAATCCTCTCGACAATAATTTACGGGCCAAGCTGTCCACTTTCTTAATAGCAGTGATCTCTGATTTTACGCAGGTCAGACGCGAGCGTACATCCGAAGAATCTTTACACTTTTTATGAATGATTAAATCAGAAATGTATTCCTGTTCCGACAGCTTCATCATAAACAATGTCATCGGCATCGGATCGGTATCGTATTTCTTCAATGGGTCTGCCGAAAGTCTTTCCGAAAGCTGACCGATTTCCACTTTCACTGAAATAGAATCCGCCAGCTGCCGATCTCTTAGTTTATTAATCTCTATGTCATACGCTACCAATCTGCCCCGAAGTGGAGTGATGTCTTTTATTATGGTTTCTGCTGCCTTTGCCGACCATGATTTGTAATCCCACAGCTCCAGGTTATCCGAAAGAAAATCGACATCTTGTTGGCCGTCTTTCTTAAAGTCTTTAATTTCCTTTGCAGTTATGGTTTGATTGTGTCCGGTTTTGCCAAGCAGTTGCGATGTTGATTTGTAGCCATTAAACGATAGAAGGGAAGAATCATATGTCTCCCCTATTCTTTTCAAATCACTCATTAATGACTCATCGGCCAGAAGCAACAATTCACGTTCGTTGGCGTAATTAGCAGACAATTTTTTGTACATCGCTGACGACCGCTGGTAGGCACTTTCTGAAGCCTGAAACTGCTTCTTCAAAAGCTTCACACGATCGGCCCTGTCTTTCATAGCTTTCGTTTTCTTCTCCAAATCAAGCTGAATGTCTGAAACCTTAACACCGAACTTGCCGGTACGAATATCTCTGCGCGCAAAGGATTCATAGTATTCATCATTCTTTTTTAACTCACGCTCATCAATTCCTTTTGCGGCAAGCGCGAAAAAATAGTTTGCAGAATCACACGCTTGTACAAGTTTATTCGTTTCTAGAAGCGGATCCAGATGCAAGGCTTTCTCCTCATAGATGTACCCCATGAATAAATGTGCGTTGGGATTATCGTTGTTGTCTTTTAAATATCTTTTCAATACAGGCTCAGCCACATCGTACTGCTTTGCATTCAGCAGCAGGATAAGATCTTTGTACTTCACTTTCTGAGAAAATGAAAATGAGCACGAGCAGGTTAAAGCGACAATTAAAAGAAAGAATCGAATCATTTTAGGGCTTATATTGTTCGAAATTATCAAAATAAAGACATTTGATGAAACTTCACTCAATTATCGGTCCAAAGGATACCATATGGAAGCATTTGAAATCGGGCGGAATTCTGCTGGTAGCAATTCTTGCTTTACGGTACTCAGGCCTGATGGGTGGCCTTTCGTATGTTACGCAATCAGCAGCCATGCATACCGGATTGCTGGATGCCAAAATTGAAATTGCAAAAGAAAAAGAATCGTTTGACTATGGGTTTAGAATCAAAGACTTAACAGGATCTCCTGTTAACTTTGATCAATTCAAAGGCAAGGTTGTGTTCATCAACATCTGGGCAACCTGGTGTGGGCCATGCCGTGCCGAGATGCCAACAATTCAAAGCCTTTTCGAAACGATTGACTCGCCCAATATCGCTTTCGTGATCTTGTCAATCGATCGGGAGCGTGATAAAGGAAAAATGATTTCATACCTGAAAGAGAAGCAGTTTTCATTTCCAGTATTTCAGCCAGCAGGACCACTTCCTGAGATGATGCAAGTGAGCTCAATTCCCACCACATTCATCATTGCCAAAGACGGGCGCATCGCTTCGCGCGAAGTGGGCACAACAAATTTCAATACACCAAAATTCAGAAAGTTTCTCGCGAAGCTTGCGAGTGAATGATTATGATATGAATTAAGGTTAGTTCAACAGCAAGTTCCTCACCTTTTCCATTCCAATACTCGCTTTATCCTGAATGATCGAAAGATTGGGAATGTGATGGACCTCTGGCACCTTAGGATCTACAATGTACTTAGGTACATCTGATGGCACATAGTCGATAAGACCTGCCGCAGGATAAACCACCAGCGATGTTCCCACAACCAGAAACAGGTCTGCACGTGCAGAGTGCATTGCTGCTACTTCGATCAGAGGAACCATCTCACCAAACCAAACAATGTTGGGCCTTAATTGTGATCCTTTAGCGCATCGATCGCCCAGCTGAAGCTCCCAGCCATTGATTGGATAGATAAGTGATGGATCAAGCGTGCTACGCGACTCAAATAGACTTCCGTGCAAATGAATCACTTTTGATGAACCAGCACGCTCGTGTAGATTATCTACATTCTGAGTGATCACCGTTACATCAAAATTATTTTCCAATTCCGCCAAAATAAGATGCCCTTGATTGGGGCTAACTTCTAATGCCTTCTTTCTTCGCTGATTATAAAAGTCGAGAACAAGCTCAGGATTTTTCTTCCAACCTTCTGGCGTAGCAACATCTTCTACACGATAACCTTCCCACAAACCACCCGAGTCTCGGAAGGTAGCAATACCACTTTCCACACTAATGCCAGCGCCTGTAAGCACCACTAACTTTTTCTTGCTGGTCATTTCAATTTTCGATCGAAAAAATCTTTGGTGGCTGTAAATACTTTCGACCAGCTTTCGTAACGTAGAAATCCATGAACCTCATCGGGAAGTATCAACAACTCGACAGGAACTTTTTTCTCTCGCAGTTTTTCCGCCAAATCTGTAGTCTGCTGAAAGAGGACGTTACGATCATCATCACCATGAACTAAAAGAACCGGTGCTGTCCATTTACTTAAATCTGAAATGGGCGAGCTCTTATAGGCCACATCCATATCTTCCGAACGTATTCCCCAGCCGCCACCGGGCGAAAATTCACGGGCGCGAAAAGCCCAGTCATGAACACCATGCAAATCCACACCTGCTTTGAATAGTTCAGGACTGCGTGACAATCCCATGGCTGTCAGGTAGCCTCCATAAGAGCCTCCCCACAATCCGATTTTTGCGGGATTGACTTCTGGCATGGATTGTAAATGTTTGACAGCGGCCACCACATCCTGATATTCGCTGGCACCGCGTGGGCCTTGATTCTTTGCTCTTCTGAATTCCTTTCCATAGCCTGTGCCTGAACGGAAATTCACAGACAAAACAACGTACCCTTGACTGGCGAGGTATTGATTAAATGCGTAGCAGTTGATGTAATAGTCACTGTAATGAAAACCTAATAGCATTTGCCTGATCGGACCACCATGCATGAACACAATGGCAGGTCGGGTTGATGACATGGAGCGATTAATAAACAATTGTGCGTGGATCGTAGTGCCATCAGCAGCCTTGAGCAACACCGCCTCAGGCTTTACAAAAGATGCAGCGGAGAAACTAGCGCTCTTAGCGGTGCTAACAGGTTCAAGACTTTTGTCACGCTCATTTACCCTCACTAATTTTTTTGAAGTATTCACAGTCGAGCTAAAGCAATAAATCATATTGCCTACAACTCTGGGATACATTTCAATCCCTTCTCCTGCAGTGACTGCAGAAGGAGTTCCCGCTGTGACGCTAC
>CBHTSG010000014.1:0-119738 GCA_966095315.1 uncultured Cyclobacteriaceae bacterium | reverse complement strand
CTTTTTTGTGATTTTGACTATTTTAACGCCGAGTGGAATTGTGATAAACTATATCGTGGCTTATTTATTGTTCAAGCGACCCGGGAAGGCCTTCGATATTATATACCAGGCGCGTAATAAATTCGAGCAACAATTTTTCAGCAGCGATCATCAGAAAAGTATCGTATCCCTAAGATAGTAAATGAGAAGTCATCCTGAAAGTTTTCCAGTCGGCCAGCCGTTTACCAGTGCCATGGCGAAGTATCGCGCGAGGAAAAATGTGGAGTTCTGATTCAAAATATTTCATACCTTAGGTAGATCACTACATTAACGCGATATGCATATGAAGACGCATTGTTCTCTGGTAGGTTGGATGATTCTCATGGTTTCCGTTGGAGCTTTTACTTGCAATGCCCAAACCGTAAAATACCGTGATATATTCTTGCTGCTCAACGCCAAGAAATATGATGCGGCTGAACCTTTTCTAAGGAAATATTTGAAGGAAACACAGAATAACGCAAATGCATATTTGCATTTGGGGATCATTTATCAGGAGAAAAGCAGAAATACCGACAACGCACTAAAAGAGATGAGTTATTTGGATTCAGCGCTATATTATTATACGATGACCAATAATTACTTCACCGTATCTCATTTAAAAGCCAATGAGGAATACTATCAGATGTATTCTCGAAGGGACTTAAAGACTGGGCAATTTGGTATTAAATACGAAGACATACGCATGGATATTGATACACGGAAAAGTGCAGTCATGAGTAAGCTGTTAATGCTGTGCAGATCAAATGCGGTGGAGAACACATCTGGTAATGTAAATGTAGAAACGACAACCAAGACCGTACTTAATCCATCCGGGAAATATTATGCCTTAATTATAGGGGTATCAAATTATGATAACTACAAATTGAATCTGGACCGCCCAGCCGCTGACGCAGCCAAATTGGCAACCTTACTGTATACGCACTACAATTTCGATTCCGTGAATGTTAATCTTCTGATTAATCCCATGCGTCAACAAATTTTAAATGAGCTGTTTAATTATCGTAAAAAACTAACTACAAAAGACAACCTGTTAATTTTTTATGCAGGACATGGCATGTTTGATGACGCTGCCCAACAAGGTTATTGGTGGCCACGAGATGCAGATTCTGAAAATCCCTCGAACTGGTTATCCAATAATGATTTGCGAGATCAGATACGAGGGATTAAGACAGCCCATACCTTATTGGTTGCCGATGCCTGTTTTAGTGGTGGTATTTTTCGAATGCGTGGAACAAGCAATCTGAAAAATGCATCCTATGATATTGTTTCACTCTTCAAGCTAACCAGCAGGCGCGCGATCACCAGCGGAGCAATGACTACTGTTCCGGATCAATCCGTTTTTTTTGATTACTTTTCAAAAGCACTCAAGGATAATAAATCAACCTACCTTTCCTCGCAAAGGCTTTTTGACAGTTTCCGATCAAATGTAATCAACAATACACTTCAGGTTCCGCAGGATGGAATTATAAGTGAAACGGGAGATGAAGGAGGGGATTTTATTTTCATAAGACGCGATTGATTGACATTGCGAAAGCAGCAGTACAATCACCATTTGCAACTCGGTACCCATAACATTAAATTTATAGTGTAGCACAATCCATGTTACTTAAAATCATATGGCAAAAGGAAACTATGTAGATGGGTTTGTAATTCCCATCCCCAAAAAGAACAAAGCGAAATACCTGAAGATGGCCAGCGAAGGGTGTCTTGCGTGGAAAAAATTTGGCGCATTGGATTACAAAGAGTGTATGCTGGATGATGCAACGCCTAATTTTGTTTTGCACACGTTTCCTAAAATGGTAAAAACAAAACCAGGTGAGGCAGTCTGGTTCTCCTTTATTGTATTTAAATCAAAGGCCCATCGCAATGCCGTGAACAAAAAAGTGATGGCATATTTTGCAAAGAAATACAGCAAAGAAATGTCCCAAGCGATGCCCTTTGATATGAAGCGGTTATCCTACGGTGGCTTTAAGGTAATGGTGACGAGCTAGATTCCCTGAAGCAGCCCCACTGAAAAAATAACAACGCTCTTCTCGGATCGCCTGCAGTGAAACAGAAAGGAGGAAGGTATCGCGACACTGCAACTGGTGCAAACCTCGTCTTTTCTTACTTCCTGTTTTTTGTTATTTCCTTCCGCTCACCGCTCAACTCAAAGTCACCCAATTTTTGTAAGTTGTATTCATAATTACTTTCACAATGAAGCTCACCCGTTACACCCAATCGGTACACACATTATTGATCGGACTTTTTTTTCTTTTTCTGGTAGGTTGTAGTCCAACAGAAAAACGAGACACCAGTCTGCCTGCTAGCGATACTGTAAAAACCGTTCGTGAAGTATGGACCAGGCAGCAGGCGAACGAGTGGTACACAAGCTGGGGGTGGCTCCGTGGCAGCGATTTTATTCCCAGCACTGCGATCAACCAGTTGGAGATGTGGCAGGCCGAGACGTTTGATACCGTTACCATCAACCGCGAGTTGGGCAGGGCCGAATCTATCGGATTCAATTCTATGCGCGTGTATTTGCACCATGCAGCGTGGCAGATAGATAAAGAAGGATTTAAGAAACGAATGGATCAGTACCTCACCATTGCCAACCGCCATGGCATCGCAACCATTTTTGTTTTCTTTGATGATTGCTGGAATCCAACCTACAACACCGGCAAGCAGCCCGACCCCAAACCCGGCATTCATAATTCCGGTTGGGTGCGCGATCCGGGTGATCTGCTGCACAGTGATTCAACACTCACGACCACGCTACAGGCATATGTTAAAGATGTTCTGCAACGGTTCGCCACGGACAAGCGAATTGTGTTGTGGGATTTGTACAATGAGCCGGGCAACTCTGGATATCAAAACAAATCGATGCCATTGCTGCAAGATGTTTTTCGCTGGGGCAGAGAAGTGAATCCTTCACAGCCACTATCATCGGGTGTTTGGAATAAATCATTGATTGACCTTAATCATTTTCAGTTGGACAACTCGGATGTGATTACCTATCACAATTATGGTGATGAGGTCGATCATCAGCAATGGATCGACAGCCTGCGCACGTATGGCCGCCCGCTCATTTGCACGGAGTATATGGCGCGCACGCGTGGTAGTCGTTTTGATAATATTATGCCGCTGCTGAAAAAGCAAAACATTGGCGCTTACAATTGGGGTCTTGTGGCAGGTAAAACCAACACCATCTACGCGTGGGACACCCCCATGCCCGATGGGAAGGAACCGGCTACGTGGTTTCACGATATCTTCCGCACTGATGGAAGACCCTATAGCCAGAAAGAAATTGATGTGATCAAATCGCTTACGCGTCATTAAGAAAGTATTACCAGTGAATACTCGCTGGGCATTTGCTTGCGGCCCGGATTGAGGCATTTGTCGGAGCCTGTCTGCCGATAGGCAGGCCCGAAGTGGAATGTGCGGCCGACTGGCGACTGCCGAAAGCCGGATAAGCCGCCCTCGCAACGATAGAGGTAATTAATTTTTCAATCAGCGATGCGTTAAAGGCCAAAAACATTTCTGCACGCTAGGCCATGCTTCAAGCGTTATTATTGACTATGCAAAAAAAATTTCCAAATATTTGCGCAACCAGATAATTGCATGTATTATTGCAACCAGATAGTTGCACATAAAAGATATGGAAGCAAGACGTGATGTATTTTGGGCCCTGGCCGACCCAACGCGAAGGGCTATTTTGTTATTGATCGCGGCACAAGCCATGACACCGAATGCCATTGCCGAAGAATTTCATACGAGTCGACAGGCAGTCTCCAAACACATTCAAATCCTGACGGAGTGTGAGTTGGTAAAGCAACAGCAGAGGGGAAGAGAAATTTATTACAACATCAATGCTGCCAAAATGAAAGAAGTAGACAAATGGATTGGACAATTCAAAAAGATTTTGGAAACTCAATTCAATCAACTGGACGAAGTATTGCTAAACCTTAAAAAACAAAAAAAATGATTAACAACGTGTTATTTAATTTTACCGTTGACAAAGCGGCCAAAACGGTGCACATCACACGCGATTTTGATGCTGAACTTTCGCTTGTGTGGGATGCCTTCACCAAGGCTGAGCTCCTTGATCAATGGGTAGCGCCCAAACCTTTTATTGCAAAAACAAAGTATCAGGATTTTAGAGTGGGTGGCAAAAGGTTTTATGCCATGGTGAGCCCCGATGGAAAAGAGGGATGGCTTCTTCAAACGTATATCTCAATTAGTCCAAAGAGCCATTTCAAAATATTCAATGTCTTTGCCGACAAGGATGAAAATCCCGATGTGCATGGCTCGGAATGGGATTTTAATTTCAGCGAACAGGACGGAAAAACCAACGTCAGCATTAGCATTTACAATGAGTCACTCGAAAGGATGGAGAAAATGATAGCGATGGGCTTTACTGAGGGCTATCGAGCTTCTATGGAGAATTTGAACACACTGTTAGAAACATTATCAGTGCACTAAAAAACTTTAAAAACATAATAACATGAACAAGACATTGCTTTTTGATTTTTCGGCAGACAAAGCCAATAACACCATTAATGTGAAACGCGAGTTTTCAGCAGGATTGGCGTTAGTGTGGGATGCATGGACCAAGCCTGAAATTTTGGACCAGTGGTGGGCACCAAAGCCATATCGCACACAAACTAAATCGATGGATTTCAGAGAAGGCGGCAGCTGGCTATACGCTATGATTAGTCCGGAAAATGTGTCGCACTGGTGTCGTGCTGATTACAAAAAAATAGAGGACAAGAAATTTTATTCCGCACTGGATGCCTTTTGCGATGAGCAAGGCAATATCAACAATGATTTTCCGCGCTCGCTGTGGTCGAATGCATTCAATGGAGATGATGAGACAACTACCGTTTCCATTAGCATCAAATATGAAACTCTGGCTGATCTTGAAAAAATAGTAGAACTTGGATTTAAGGAAGGATTCACCATGGCGCTTGGAAACCTGGATCAGTATCTTAACGAGCGGGTAAAGGTCAAATAATTCTGCATCCTTTACTATTTTCTAGAAAACACTTAACCCTTAAAATCATTTATGACAACCAAGACAATCAACGTAACCTATTGGACTACCACAATTCTTTTTTCTTTGCTTATGATTTTTTCGGCACTGGGAGGTATTCAACCTTCTGAAGATGCCATTAAGCTGATTCATGATAGCCTGGGCTACCCGATTTACTTTATTCAATTCATCAGCATCGCCAAGATTGTTGGAAGTTTTGTTATCCTCATTCCTGGTATGAAGCGCATCAAGGAATGGGCTTATGCCGGTTTGTTTTTTGATTTAGTGGGAGCGGTCTATTCGGGTATTGCTGCGAATGGCTTTGATCCAATGATGTTGTCGCTTTCGATATGGTTTGTTATGGGAATTTTATCCTACCTCTTTTGGTACAAAAAACTTCAATCCGAACTTGAGTCAAAATAGATCTCATTCGCGCAAGTAAGTTCAAGGGTGTTGCTAAAGGACAGCGAGTTATCCTTTTTATTCTTTAACTTGAGGATCAACCAACTGTCCTATGCGCACAATTTATACATTCTTTATTCTTCTCCTCATCGTTACGGGATGCAAAAAATCAAATGAGTCAGCTACCGCACCCGATGATGACACGAACGCATGGTGGAAAACCACCACTGAACTTTCGAGCGATGAGATGGAAGGGCGTGATACGGGTTCACCTGGTTATCTGCGCGCTGCCACCTTGGTTGCCGAACGATTAAGGGCTGCCGGTCTCGAACCCCTGGGCGACAATGGAACGTGGTTTCAAGATGTGCCTATGGAAGAAACATCCATCACGCAAGCTACCATTACCGTTGGAGGTCGTCAATTAAAATTTTTGCATGATGTATACGCTGCGCCAAACAACATTGCTGAAGCGATCGATGCGCCAATAAAATATTGTGGCTATTGTGATTCCATCAGCACACAGGATGTGAAAAATAAAATAGTGATCTGTCATGGTTCCAGCAAAAAAGGCTTGCCAACCAATGCTGATCGGGTGCGCTTCCTTACCAAGGGTGGCGCAATGGGTGCCATTGTTATTGCCGATCCGGGTTTTACGATAGAGCCACCGCGTTGGCCTTTTGCTTACAGTAGAAGAGTGACCTTAGCCGGTGCAGAATCTGCGCAGAGCTCCATGCTTGTGTTAAGACTCAATGCGAATGCACTAGAGAAAGTCATTGAAGGCAGCGGCCAAAATGCTAAAGAACTGATTGCTTTGGGGAGTGAAGGAAAGCCCCTTCCATCTTTTGATGTGCGCGATCGATTGACCGCAGGTTTTACCACAACACACCGAAGCTTAAACTCACCCAATATTATTGGACGCCTGCCCGGCACTGATCCTAATCTTTCAAATGAAGCGATTGTGCTCACGGCACATCTGGATGGGTATGGTTATGGAACGCCTGTTGATGGGGATAGCCTCTATAATGGTACACTCGATGATGCTGCCTATGTAGCACTTATGATTCAATTGATCGAAAGACGAAAGGGCAAGGGATTTAAAAGACCGTTGATTATTGCGGCCGTTACCGGTGAAGAGAAAGGATTGCTTGGCTCACGTTACCTAGTGCAACATCTTCCTGTGGCAAAAGAGAGCATTGTTGCAAATATCAACCTTGATCAACTGCGACCTTTGTTTCCGCTAGAGATCATGACTGTGCATGCATTGGATGACACTTCTTTGGGTGATGACGCTACGGCTGTGGCAGCGAGCATGCAAATTAAAGTGCAGAACGATCCTGAACCAGAACGTAACTTAGTGATGCGCACCGATCATTGGAATTTTATTCAGGCCGATATTCCGGCCATCAACTTTGTTTTTGGTTTTCAACCGGGCAGTGAGAGTGAGCGCATCTACCGTCAGTGGTATCGCGAAGGGTATCACACACCCAAAGATGATCTCAAGCAAAAAATCGATTGGAGTGCAGCAGCCAAGTTCAACGAGTTTTATTATCAACTGGTAGAGAGAGTTGCTGATGGTGCAGCCAAACCCACGTGGAAACCGAACAGCAAACTGCGGCCGGTGAACGGAGAGAAATAAATCCGAATCTCTAAACCCCTTGAATGGAATCACTCACCAAAACCCGCATTGAATCCATTGACTTACTAAAAGGTTTGGTGATGGTGATTATGGCACTGGATCATACACGAGATTTTTTTTATAAATCCCCCGGTGTAGCCACCGTGACAGATCCAAATACCGTAACAGCTGCCTTGTTTGTAACCCGTTGGGTGACGCATTTCTGTGCGCCAACATTTTGTTTTTTAGCAGGACTATCTGCCTATTTTGTGGGACGCAAAAAATCAACAATAGACTTGTCTAAATACTTAGTTCAGCGAGGAGTGTGGCTGGTGGCGATCTCGCTCACCATCGTAAGTTTTGTTTGGTACTTTGATTTTCAGTTTCATAATCTTGATTTTGATGTAATCTGGATGCTGGGCTTGTGCATGATTTTATTATCGCTGCTGATTCATCTGCCTAGAAATTTCATATTGGTTTTTTCGTGTGTGCTTATTTTCGGTCACAACCTGTTGGATCACATTCACTTTGATGGAAACATCTTTTGGAGTATCCTTCATGAGTTCAACTCATTTCAGATTTCGAGTGAGTTTCAAATCAATGTAATCTATCCTATTGTTCCGTGGATAGGTGTCATGTCGCTGGGATATTATTTTGGAGCGTTCTATGATTCTTCATTTGCAGCCGAGAAGCGGAAAAAATTGTTGACAAGGATTGGTGCCATTGCCTTCTTTGGTTTTTTCATCGTCCGCTTTATTAATGTCTATGGAGATAAAAAGCCATGGCAGGTCTATGAGTCCACCACACAAACGATTATGTCGTTTATGAACGTTAACAAATATCCACCATCACTTTTGTATTTGGCCATCACACTTTCGGTTGCATTTATTTTTCTGGCCTATAGCGAAAAGTGGAAAGGTAAAATGGTTGACTTTTTCTGCGTCTTTGGAAGAGTACCGTTCTTTTACTACATCATTCATTTATATACCATACACTTACTTGCCATGGTGTTGGCAGAAATAGGAGGGTATGGTTGGGAGGTGATGATTCAGGATACGTTTGATCCCAACTTAAAAGGTTTTGGTTACAGCTTACCAGTGGTGTATCTGGTATGGATGGGGATTATCGTATCACTCTATCCAGTTTGCAAATGGTTTGACCGTTACAAACAAAATCATAAAGAAAAAGCATGGCTGACTTATTTGTAATGAAGCGATCATGAGCGATTTCAAGTCTCTTTTTGCTGAAGGTACCGAAAGAGGAATTGCCAAGATTGCTTGGATGGTAGGCCTCATACTGATCCTTATAGGAGGGACATTAGCTATCCAACCTGTTGTGGCAAATAAGACTTATATCAAAAAAAATGCTCTCATAACCGAATGGTCACTTTCGGAAACAGATACGACCTTCCAAACGATGACCTATGAATATCGAATGGGGAATGAAGTAGTAAAGAATTCTGAAACGTGGCCAGTAGTGAAAGACAAGCATTTTGCGGTTGGCGATACACTTCGCTTATTGTTGGAACCTGAAACTTATGAAATTATGTATGAAGCAAATGCAGGATTTCAGCAATATATAGGACTCAAATTTGGAGTAGTGGGAATCTTGTTGCTGATCGCAGCTCAAATGTTCTTGAACAGGAATCCGCCTGTGAGAAAATGATTTTATGTATGACCAAGCTCTGTAATCCAAATTATATTTATCGTGATAAATTTTAAGATATGAAAATGTGTAACGCTGTCATGCTGTTGAGTTTTGTCGCATGCTTTTCTTTGCACGCGCAGGATAAGCATCATTATCAAACTGATTTTTCACGAGAGGAACTTGCCAAGCGGAGAGCTTCTATTTTTGATGCGATCGGCAACAATGCTGTGGCTGTAATTCAGGGAGCAAGCGGGCTTCCTGGTTTCAGCGTGTTCCGTCAGGCCAATACATTTTATTACCTGACGGGTATTGAATCACCTCATGCCTACCTGCTCTTGAATGGCAAGAACCGCACCACCACGCTCTATCTTCCCCATCGCGATGAAGGAGCGGAGCGGAACCAGGGGAAGGTGCTTTCCGCGGAAGATCAGGAATTGGTAAAGCAACTCACCGGAATTGAACAGGTAAAAGGATACGAGTTTTTGTCTGCTGATCTCGTGGGCACGGGATTGATTCGCCCGCCTGCGCCCAAACTCTACACTGAGTTTAGTCCCGCAGAAAATGGAAATGATAGTCGCGATGAGTTGCTCTATGCTCAGGCGCGATCATCAGCTGACCCCTGGGATGGTGCGGCAACGCGAGAATCGAACTTTATTAAAAAACTGAAAGAGCGAAATCCACAGTTTGAAATCTTTGACTTATCTCCGGTATTAGACACGATGCGATTGATCAAGAGTCCGAAAGAGATTGAACTCGTGCGCAGGGCAACACAGATAGCCGGCCTTGGCATTATGGAGGCAATGAGATCAACTCAACCTAATCTTTATGAATATCAGCTTGACGCGGCAGCCAAATATATTTTCTATTTGCAGGGCGCACGTGGCGATGCGTATGCCTCTATTATTGGCGGTGGCACCAATGCCTACATGGGGCATTACTTTCATAAGACCGATCCACTGCGGGATGGTGACCTTGTGCTGATGGATTACGCACCGGATTACAAATACTACACCAGTGATGTAACGCGCATCTGGCCCGTGAACGGAAAATTTTCACCGGAGCAAAAGGAGCTTTACAATTTCATTGTGGCCTATCGGGATGCATTATTTCGATACATCAAACCGGGCGTTACTTCCAACGAGGTGTTGGATAACGCTGCTGCTGACATGAAAAAATATTTGGCGGACAAGAAATTCGCCAAGCCCGAACATTTAAAAGCAGTTCAGGATGGACTTACCTTCAGAGGTCATTTTCAGCATCCGGTAGGAATGGCGGTTCACGATGTGGGCAGAGTAAGTGGAGTGAAGCTACGTTCAGGAATGATTTTCACCATTGATCCCATGATCTGGATTCATCCTGAAAAATTGTATATCCGTATTGAAGATGTTGCACTGGTTACTAATGACGGAGTTGAAAATCTTAGTGCATTTGTTCCGTCCCGACTTGAGGATGTAGAAGCACTGATCAAAGAAAAAGGCCTTACAGAAATCCGCCCTGTTACCGAATTGCCTCTAAAAAAATAACGTATGCTAAAATCTTCACTCGGTTTTATTCTTTGTCTTCTACACATCCCACTCTCTTATGCCGATAATTACCCGAAGAATCCAAAAATTGATATACTGCATTATGCGTTCAGCATAAACCTCTCCGATGAAACGGACGAGATCAATAGTCAAGCCGTGATTGACGTGCGCTACCTGGCCGATGGTGTTTCTGTGTTGAGACTTGATTTGGTAAAAGCTTCGGCATCGCTCGGTAACAAAGGCATGACGGTATCTGGCGTTCAGTCAAACGGCAGGTCGTTGGTGTTCAGGCATGAAGGTGATGTGCTTTATATTGAATTACCTGAGACATCGAAGAATGCACAGCGCAGTGCGTATACAGTTTCTTATCATGGTGTGCCGGCCACAGGGTTGAAGATCGCAAACAACAAGTACGGTGACCGCACCTTCTTTAGCGACAATTGGCCAGACAAAGGAAGGAACTGGCTTCCATTGGTTGATCATCCGTATGACAAAGCAACTTGTGAATTTATTGTAATAGCCCCAGCGCATTATCAAGTGGTATCAAATGGGCTGCGGGTGGAAGAAACTGATCTGAAAGAAGGTAATCGACTTACGCATTGGAAACAATCCGTTCCGATTGCTACATGGCTCTACACGTTGGGTGTTGCGCGGTTCGCAGTGCAGCGGGTTGATGAGTTTGATCATAAAAGCATTGAGACGTGGGTTTATTATCAGGATCGTGAAAAAGGTTTTTATGATTTTGCTGAACCTACCAAGAAGGTATTGGAATTTTACAGCAGCTATGTAGGCCCCTTTGCCTATGAAAAGCTCGCCAATATTCAATCGAACAGTGTGAGCGGTGGAATGGAAGCTGCCTCAGCCATTTTATACAGCGAAAATTCTGTTGTTGGCGACCGAAACGTGCGATGGCGAAATGTAGTGATCCACGAAATAGCCCACCAGTGGTTTGGCAATGCTGTAACCGAATACGATTGGGATGATGTTTGGCTCAGCGAAGGATTTGCAACATACTTTACGTTACTTTTTATTGAGCATTACTATGGGCGTGATGAATTTTTGAAAGGACTTGAGGACAGCAAGAAAAAAGTTAGTGACTTCTATTTGAAAAATCCTGATTATCGAATTGTTCATGATAACTTAACGGACATGAGTAAGGTCACCAGTTCTCAGACGTATCAAAAGGGAAGCTGGGTGTTGCACATGCTGCGTGGAGTAATGGGTACCGAAAACTTTTGGAAAGGTATTCGATCATACTATACTGAATTTATGAATGCCAATGCCAACACAGCGGATTTTAGAAAGGAAATGGAGGAAGCCTCCGGAATGGATTTGAATTTCTTTTTTGAACAGTGGCTATACAAACCCGGCACGCTTTCATTGAAGGGTGACTGGCGATTTGATTCAAAGAAAAAGGAACTACTGATCGAGTTGAATCAGTTGCAGACGGACGGGAGTGCATTTAGCATGCCCATAGAGGTGGCTATTTATTCCGCGACCGGTGGGCCACCAAAAATTGAGAAGGTATCGTTGAAGGATAAAAAAAACGTATTTACGATACCACTCCAGGCTGAGCCTGCCCGACTTGCATTAGATCCTAATAATTGGGTGCTGATGGATGCTTCATTCGCTCGTAAGCAATAGCCGTTGAGAAAAAACAACCTCTTTTTTTTACTCGGTGCAATTCTTGTCTCTGAAGGAACAAGTTTATTTGACCTTGCTAACACTCACCAATCCAACAGGCTCGGTCTTTCCCTTCAATAGAATTTCACCAAGCCACTCTGTTTTCGTAGTGGGGTTAACGCCAACAAGATCCAGCAAAGTCTTTGACACAATGAAGCTTTTGCCGTAGTCATTGCAAACACTTTGTATGCGTGCTGCGGTGTTGAGTGTATCACCGTGATACGCGATATCGCGCTTCACTTCTCCAATTTCTACAGCGCTCACTGTGCCAGTGTGAGCACCTGCCTTGAAGTGAGGATGGTGCTGGTAGGTGGTGAGGTAGTAGGAAGATCGTTTTAGGAATTGTTTCTGGCAGGCAAAATAAAATTCAATGCAGTGATGGTTGTTGATGCCTTCGAGTTCATTCCAGGTGATAACAATTTCATCGCCTACATATTGGTACACCTGAGCACGGTGCGAATGGAGCACTTCGTTGATATCAGCAAAGCAATCGCGAATAAAGGCACTGTAGTGCAGATGCCCTAGCTTTTCGGCAATGGTGGTGGAGGATTTTAAATCCATGAACATGAAAATTCTTCTTTCTTCTTTCGGGTGCCTATACTGACCAAGAAGTAGTGGAATGAGAATGCCTGGCCCGTATTTTTTATTTACCTGATTGATGAAACTGATCAATAAGGTCATAAATGAATAATAGATTGCCAGCAGCAGGAATAATGCATCCCAGGATTCATTTTGTTTGGTGGCGATGCCCGCTGGCAGTGTGGGCATTATCAGCAAATCGAAAAACGCGTAGCGTAACAAGACTACCAGTAGCATCAGCACCGCCAACGAGGCTGCGGATTTCAACAGAATTATTTTACCAAGTCCATACTTCCTGAAAAAATTTTGATCGAGGTAGTATTGAATAAAGCCAAGCAGGAGCCCGTAACAAATACCGAGGAATATGGCAATAAGCACAAGTGGAACAAACTTTCCGGTAACCGAGACCTGAAACGTCTGGCTGATCATGCGTGAAGTGATGTGCATGATGGTAACCAGCAGCAGGTTTACGATGATCCAGAAATTAACCTGAGTGCCCACATAGGTGAGTCTTGGGAATTGTGAGGCGTAACGGTTCGCGAGTGTTGTATATCCTAATTTCTTTGCCATAGCGATGATAAAGGTACGAATGCAGGGTCCATTTGATGCGGATGAATGATTAACTTTAACGCAATGATTTAACCCGCAGCGGTATGGCAAAGAAATCCAAAGTAGCAGAAATCAAAACGAAAGAAACAAAAGCCAGTGTGGAAGACTTTATTCATGCTGTAAAAGATAAAGTGAAAATAAGCGACAGTCTTGCGTTGGTTCAAATGATGAAGAAAGCCAGTGGGGAGGAACCAAAAATGTGGGGAAGTTCATTAATCGGGTTTGGCAACAAACGCTACAAAAGCCCAAGTGGCAGAGAAGTGGATTGGTTTCTGATTGGATTCTCACCGCGCAAGGCCAATCTTTCAGTTTACCTGATGATCGATCACAAAAAGTATCTAGCCGATATAAAGGCTTTGGGTAAATACAAAACCTCTGGAGGTTGTATCTACATCAACACACTGAAAGATGTTGACCTGAAAGTGCTGAAAAAATTGATGGATGCTGCAGTGATGGAGAAGATAAATTAGTATCATAATCATTAATAGAGTAAGCAATTATTTCAATAAGTAAATTAAATCATAGCAGCATGTCATCCAATGTTTTCAAATTTACCGGAGCGCGGTCGTTGCATTACGATAATTTATTAGGACCATTTTTATTTGAACCCTTTGGTAGGGAGATGGCCAGTCGTATACCAACCCAGATTCAATCCGCATTAGAAATAGCAGCGGGCACGGGTCGCGTTACGCGCCATTTACGCAATCACTTACCTGCTTCAGTTAAGTTAGTCGCTTCTGATCTAAGCCCTGATATGCTGGAGATAGCAAAGACTAAAATTGCACCGGATCAAAACGTGGAATGGGTGATAGCTGACATGCAAGAACTACCCTTTGAGAATAACTCATTTGATGTGGTAGTGTGTCAATACGGTATCATGTTTCCTCCTGATAAGAATCGTGTTTTCGAGGAAGTGCATCGTGTACTAAGACCAGGAGGAAAGTTTTTCTGTAGCACGTGGGAAAAAACGGATCGAGTTCCCATTTTTAAAACGGTTTACAACGAAAGTGTTGTTCCTTTTTTTACAGGGGAGGACACCTCACGTTTTTTCGTTCCATTTTCTCTTTATGACATTGAACTGCTCACTTCATTTTATGTCAATGCGGGATTTCAACAACCGAGAATTGAGAAAGTTACGCTTACAGGAAAAAGTCCTTCGGCTCATGATTTGGTGCAAGGTTTTTTTATGACCCATGCGGTTGGCCAGGAAGTTGCAGACAGGGATCAACGAGCGTTCGAAACGATTGCACAAAAAATGGAAGAGGCTATTATCCAAAAATTTAATAACAATCCAGTGGTGTGTGATCTGACATCTTACTTTGGGCTTGGGGTCAAATTATTACCATAGAAATATATTCTTAGATTGCACAATTAATTATTCAGTGTATCTATTTTTAAAAACTACGTTGACCCTATTTATACTTCGATGAGATTTTCAATTTTGATGCTATTGTTAAGCTTTCAATTGACTGCACAACCTAATTCAAGGGTTACATACTTTAACAATAATTGGCAGGAGGTAAAAAGCAAAGAGAATGCATCATATTATCGAACTGTTCAAAAAATTGAAAAACATTTTAGAGTAATTGATTATTACATTTCTGGGGCTATGCAAATGCAAGCCATTTGCAAGAAAGTAAAACCTGAATTAGTAAACGATGGTTTAGTCACTTGGTTCTATCCATCAGGAGGGAAATCTAAAGAAGCAGTTTATCGAGGTAAGAACATAGAGGGCATCATACACCTTTATCACAGTAATGGTCAAAAGCGTGGTGAGGTAATGATGCTTGACCGAAAAGTAAAGTATATTCAAGCTTGGGATTCCCTCGGGAATTCACTACTTGATCGAGGCAATGGTTTCTTCACTGATTTTCATAAAGATGTGCCTCACTCACCCTATGTTATAGTGAAAGATTCGATTATTACAGGTTCTTACTATTTAGATAAAACCGATAATGTTGTTGATACGATTTATACTTTTTCTGAGAAGTCCCCGGAATACTTAGGTGGCATGGCAAATTTCTATCGATCAGTCGCAAGCTCAATGATTTACCCAACAGCAGCAAGGAAAGCAGGTATAGAAGGCACCGTGTTTGTCAAATTCATCATTTCAAAAAACGGTGCACTTGCACATGCTGAAGTTTTAAAAGGAATTGGATTTGGTTGTGATGAAGCAGCTTTATTGGCTTTGGTAAAGCAAACGGAATGGTCTCCGGCTTTTCAGGATGGAGTCCCGGTCTCAGCGCAAATGGTATTACCTATTATGTTTAAGTTAAGTGGACGGGCTTTGAGATAAATGGTTTGGTCATGTTCCTTTTAATAATTTTTTTAAATCAGGGTGTGATTGAGAGGTAAGGAACTCAATGACGCTGAACTCTGCCAACTGATTGATGTAAAATGGATCTTCCTTTATTATACTATCTAGCGCCTCGCGCGATGGAGCGAGCGCTAAGATAATGCCGCCTGTTCTTGGTACTTTTCGCCCCGAGGCTACAAAAACATTTTGCTTATAATATTTATGCAGATACTTCACATGATCGGTCATGTGCGCATCCAATTGATCGAGCGGAACGATGTAATGAAGGTTAATGATGAACATATCAGAAATTGAAATTCAATTTACGGCAAAATAAAGGAGGATGTAAAGATTGAATTTCCGTCACTCCTTTTTGACGGACTGTTTTTTCAAGCCTCATTGTCATGCCGATAAAAGAAACTATCTTCAACTTTCTCCAATTAATGTCTATGAGAATTTGTCTTACAGTGGCTTTTGTAGCGGCATCTCTTTTTTGTTGCGCGCAAAACTGGCAAGGGCAGCACGATAGTGCATTCTACTATCTTGAAATCGGTTACATAACAAAGGCCTGGGCTGTGGCCAATCGCTTACCCGATACCAAAGACCTGAAACAGCAATACCAAAAGCAACTATTGCTGTCTCAAATTCAAATGGCGCAGGCCAACCTGCAGAGTTCCATTCACCACCTGCATCAGGCAAGAGTATTAGCGGGGGGCAAAGGCTTTAAACTGAGTAGCAATGATTTGATTGACTTGCAATTTGAATTTTGCGATCGCTATTACCAGATGAATGAGTTGGAAAAGGCTGACAGTGTGTTGGAAGCAATAAGAGCACGATCGGGTAAAACAATTTCAGAGCGGTACTACACTTTTAAATATGACCTACTCAAAAAGATTGGCAAAAGTGATGAAGCATTTGAATTATTAGAGAATGAAATTCAGCCCAATGTTTATCTCTACAGAATTATTCAACTGGAAGATTATATCAGCGCGGGCGAATATGAAGCGGCTGCTTCAGAAATCGAGACTTCGCTGGAAGAATTAAAAAAGATCTACCCTAAAGAATCGGCTGCATTGGAAGAGCAGTTTTATGTTTACCGTATTCAATCAGCACCCTCCATTGCCGAATTGAAATCCATTATTCGAAACGGAACTTGGCGAGGTCGGTACACCACCCAGTTGGACTGGCTTGAAGCAATTGCCGTCCGTGCACAGGAACTTCACGATCGCTCTTTTGCCGACAGTATTTCGAATCGCATTATGGAGATCAGCATTGAGCAATTTGGAGAGCGCAATGCTTATCATACGAATGCGCTCTTAATGATGCTGAATGCAGCAATGCTCAACGATGATCTCATTCAGGCGCGCAGGTATGCCGAGCAGGCTAAAGCGTTACTTAAAATAGTGCTGGGCGAAACAAGCGTCACCTACTGTGGTACAATGTATGGCGTGCTGCGCTATCGCAAAGCGCTTGGCTATGATGATGAAGTGAATGATTTTATCACTAAAAGCCTTGGCATCATTGAAAAAGAAGCAGGTAAGAAGCACTCCTATTACAGCACCTATGCCAGCTATTATTTTAAGTGTAATCCGAAGGATGCGGAAGCTGGTAAATTTTTACAAGAAGCGGTGAAGCAATACAATCTGGATGATAGTAATTGTAATGGTTGTTATGCGCTGGTGCTCTCTAACCTGGCGAGTTACTATGAACGAACCGGAGACGTAAAGCAGGCCGAGTATTATTTCAGAAGGGCGTGGGAAAAATCAAAGGCTACATCCGATGGGGAGGTATTTTATCGAAGCCTACTTACCGATTTTTACAGACGATGTCATGCGTTGAAGGTGAGGAGCAAGTTGGAGTTTTTTCCTGAAGAAGTTCGTACCATGCGCAACGATACCATTATCTCAACTTATAAAAACCTTAATTCCGATATGATCTACATCTCTCAGTTGTATCAGAATTATGATGATGCCTTGAAAGATGCCTCAATGACACACCGAAATGAATTAAATTATGCAAAAGCAAAACTCGCCTGGTCTGAACAAAAAGAGTCAGAAGCTACTGTTGCGTTTGAAACTACGATGGCCGAAGTAGTGAAAGGATTGGATGTGCTGGAGTACCTCGATGAAGCTGAAAAAGCAACCTATTTTAAAAGTGTGAGCGAGCCTGTTAATGCGTTTTATTCTTTTTCCATTTCGCTTAATATGCTCTCCACTGGTTTCCTCATGGAGGAGAAATATTTGGGCTATATAAAAGAGAAACTCAAAACCGACTCGAGTTCCTATAGACTGGAAAAAGTCACGCTTGATAAAAAGAATTACTATCGCTTCACCTTGTTGCATGCCAAGAAGGCATTGAACATGCGATTGGCTACCAAAGGTATGGTGTTTGCCAGCACCCGAAAAGTTCAAAACAGGATTTTGAATAGTGGTGACTCTTCGCTTATTCGTCAGTTTCGCGAACTTGAACGGCTCAAAAAAGAATTAGCCTCCATTTACATTGCCGATGCGCATCAGGTAAAAGAAAAGGAAAAGACAATACAAGAACTGACACAACAGATTAGCACGCGAGAGATTCAACTGGCAGAGAAGTCCGCAGCTTTTCGAAATGCAGCACAGTCCAAAAAAATTACATTTGAAACCATTCAATCACGGCTGAAGCCCGGAGAAGCAGCAGTGGAAGTGATTCGCATCAATCATCCCCTATATTATTTATCCGATCGCCTTCAGTACGAAGACTCCGTTTGGTATGCGTTTATCATTATCAAGCCTGAAGATAAAATTAAGCCTGAGGTGGTCGTGGTCAAAAATGGTTACGATCTGGAGAATAGATTTTATAAAGTTTATAAAAACTCAATCCGGTTTAAGTTGAGCGATTCACTATCCTACAATAATTATTGGAAGGCCGTTGGCAATAAACTCTATGGCAGAAAGAAAGTGTATTTCTCTCCCGATGGTATTTACAATCTCATCAGCTTGAACACCTTGCGCGATCCGTATTATAAGAATTATCTTCTCGATCAATTTGATATTACACTTCTCCCGGATTTGAAATCCTTGGCGGAAGGAGTGGAATCGTATGGAATGAATAAATCTTCAGTGATTCTTGGCGATCCGGCTTTCTCGGAGTCAAAAGTAAATTCAGTATCAAAACAAAAGGATAATGATCGGAGTTTCCAGATTGCAGATTTGTTTGGCAATGAGATTCCACGATTGGAAGGTACACTTACGGAGGTAGAAACCATTCGGCAACTGCTGCAGGCCATACAATGGAAGACGCAGTTGTTTACCGGAAGTGCAGCTACAGAAACCAATCTGAAGAAAATTGCAGCTCCTTCATTATTGCATATTGCTACCCATGGTTTTTTTGTCCACGGAGACAATGTTTCCAGTAATCCGCTTTTGCGCTCTGGTTTAATTTTGGCTGGTGTGATCAATAATTCCGGAAAGAATAGTGAAGACGGAGTGCTTACAGCTTATGAAGCACAGAGTTTGGATTTGTCTGCAACGGAGCTTGTAGTGTTATCTGCGTGTGAGACCGGATCGGGTGTGATTACTTCGGGTGATGGGGTGTACGGTTTGCAACGAGCATTCATGACGGCTGGCAGCAAGAACGTGATCATGTCACTGTGGTCGGTTGATGATGCGGCCACGAGTTTGCTCATGCGTGTGTTCTATCGTGAATGGACCAATGGAACTTCAAAGGCAGCAGCGCTTAAGAAAGCTGAGCTGGAGGTAAAACAGCAATACCCCTCACCTTATTATTGGGGAGCATTTGTGATGTTGGGAAATTGATACGGACAAAAAGCTGGTGGTTGGTTACACATTTAATTCCTGATTAATTCCGCGCACAACTTCATCGATTTCCTGCGCCTGTTCTTCAATGCGGCTGAATAAAAATTCATAGTTAAGGTTAGTATCCATTTTTGATAATTGAATCAGCCCGAGCAAGCGAGCCACCGGGCCGCGCATGTGGTGCGCATTGGAGTAGGCATACCGGGTCAGGCGAATTTTTTAAGCTGCCGTTCCAGTTGTTCGATTTTTGAGATGTATTCACCCTCTTTTCTACTCATCTCCTCCTGTGTTGCTGATAATTCCTCCATATTTTGTCTCATTTCTTCTTCTTGTGACCGCATGCTTTCAGCCTGCACCTGGGTATCTTCCAATAATTTCTTAATCTGATCATTTGTCTGCGAATTGAATAGGGCAGCAGCCAAAAATTCACCACAACGTTCAATAAATTGAATTTGCTCGGTGGTAAATTCTTCAAAGGAAGCTAATTCTAGAATTGCGATAACCTGTTCGTTATGCTTCATCGGCACAATAGCCAAGCAACTTGGTGTAGCATGACCTAAGCCAGAAGTAATGCGTGTATATCCTTCCGGTATCTCTTTCAACTTAATTGTTTCACCCTCCAGGTATGCTTGTCCAACAAGGCCATCACCAATGTTGATTTTTTTCTCAATGTATTTCTTCTTTTCGAATGCTACGGCAGCGGCAAGGGTCAAACTTTTCTCATCACCTTCAACGGTTAATACAAATAGTCCCCCTTGTTGGGAATTCAAATATTTTACAATGAATCGAACAGATTCAAGACATAATGAATCGGTATTGTTTTGATACTTTCGAACAACTTCAGAGTACTGGGTGATCCCGCTGTTGGTCCAGTTACGCTTTTCTTCATCTTGACGGTACGTAATTAATTTTTCCCTCATATTGTGCAAGTGACCAGCTAATGTTTGTTTATTCAGTTCCCGATTCGTTTCATTTAGACCTTCCCAGTGGATATTATAGTCGCCATTCGAGATCGAAGAAATAAAAGTTGAAGCTTTTTTGAAGTGAACGATTGTTTCTTTAATGATAGATGACTGATCTGTTCTTTCTTCCACATTCCCTGGGTGAAACAGAAATTGAAGGCTATTTTGTTGAAGTGTGCTGAAAATTTCTTGTCTCAATCGAGATTGTTTGCGCAGACGTCTGAAGATGACCATTAATATGGAGACACCCGCAATTAATAGGATTGCTTGAACTACTAAATTTCTATTCATTGCATTTTGATAATCTTCCTCTGCCTGGTTAATCACCTTATCCTCATATTGATTCATTGCAGAATAAAATGGCGAAAAGGCCAACCAGGCATCATAGCCTTTGTCCATGTTTAAAAGTCGCATGAACTCCTCATGGTTGCCATTCGTGATTTCTTCCTTCATTTTAGCTGAGATATCTAAATAATTATTTAGCTGAATCTTGATTTTTGCAAATTTCTCAACCGATGTGTCTAATTTTTGCAAAAGTAAAAGGCTATCAATTTTATTTAGATTAATGTAATGATCACGGACAGCGTTATTATAAGGGTTAAGCATTTGTTCATTTTGAGTTAGGGCGTACCCACGTATTCCTAAATCCATCGAACGGAGTGTTCTTTCAAAAATTCCTTGCAATAAATATTTTACCTGCTCAGCCTCTATTTTGATTTGAGCAGTTCTAACCAATTCTTGTTTGTTGTAAAAAGTCAGCATGGCTGACGCCATAATCAGGAGCCCAAGAAATATCATGTAGACTACAATGAGCTTTTCGCGCAGATATTGACCAATCTTGTTCATGGTTATGGTTTTAGGGTATGATAGTAGATTGAGACTTTTACCTTCAATCTAATCAATGATTTTTTTAATGTCCAATTGAAATTGAATTTTGGGTCAGCTGGTAATATTGATCGAAACTCAATAAGATCATAACAAATTTAAAAGCAACTTTGTTAAGTAATACTATAGCGGGCTATCGAAAGACAAATCCACAGAAGAAGAATCCGAGAAAATCCAATGCCTTAAAGTCAAAGACTGACAAAGCTTAATTTCCCCGCAAAGCCAATCTTAAGACCGCCTTAAATCATTTGTTACACATTTAATTCCCGATTAATTCCGCGTACAACCTCATCGATTTCCTGCGCCTGTTCTTCAATGCGGCTGAATAAAAATTCATAGTTAAGTTTAGTATCCATTTTTGATAATTGAATCAGTCCGAGCAAGCGAGCCACAGGGCCGCGCATGTGATGCGCATTGGAGTAGGCATACCGGATCAGGCGTTCATTTTGTTCCTTCACCATGTTGGTACGCTCGGCAACGATCGTTTCCAGATGATTATTAAGTTCATGCAGATTTTCCTGACTTTGTTGAAGTTCTTCATTCTGTGTTTCAATTTCTTTTGCCTGTTCGGCAAGCTCGGCATTTCTCATGGCCAGTGTTTGAAAAACGCTATCATACCGTAGCTTTAAAACTCTTGAGGAGTAGGCAATGATGGAATATAATACACCGTAGGTCACACCGGCCACGATAATGTCGCCCGAATTGGATTGGCCATATTGGCCGGGGTGGATGGCAAGCCATGCAAAGACGAGTGTCATTCCTACCAGGGTGATTGCGTGCAATGCGATGGGAAGTATGCCACTCAGTAGCACTGAGAATCCAAAGCCAATCACCATCACCACGGCCATGGATGAAGTAGTGATTGCATCGGCTGTGATGCTCTGATAAAACATTGCCGCCATAATGATAAAACCGATCCACAAAACTGCCGGGGTAAAGTAACCCTTGCGGTGAAGCAAGTAAGCAGTAGCAATAGCAAACAGAACAGCGCTATTGACCACTACAGAACGTGTCACAGCAAACCGATTAAAGGCATAGTCTACCAACATGACGATGGTGATACTGGCTAGGCAGACCTTCAAGAGCGATTCCAGAAAGAATACCTCAATGGACTTTGAAATTTTAACCATACAGAAATAAGCTAACGGCTATAGACGAACTTTCAGAGCGTAAAGACTCTCCAACTAAAGATACAAATTCGACTTGAACGATGAGATTTTTGATGGAACATTGAAGCAACAATTCAACCTATTTGATGTGCGCGCGAGCGAGGACTCGAGCGGTGCTGTGCATGTTTGGTGAGACGTGATTTTCATAGACTGGTTTTATGAACGAAGTGCATTACCTGCACTTCGTTCATTTGATTGACATGCGGCAGGGATGGAGCGGCCCGACCGCACCATTGTTATATTAATAGCGGTGCGGGCTTTGCTTGGTACGGGCGGGTTGTTCGAGCCCGAAGGGGCAGGTGGGTAAGCCTGGCGAGTCTTCCTTTCAGCAGACAGGTAGCGACAGCCCGGCTGCCGCCCTGCAAACCTCACCTTTTCAATTGCGGCAGGAATTCCATACTTTGGAGCCTTTTTTCGTAAATCATTTACTATGGCCGATTCTGCTGATGTGTTTGATGTGATTAGTAAACTGCAATTTCATTATTGGTTTAGCGACAAAACGCACACCATGGATGCGCTGGTCCATAATAAGTGTGAACGGGAGTTGCTGGAAATCACTAAAGCGATTGCTAAACTTTGCGGAGTATCGATCAAAATGGAAACGGAGCCATCGGGTAAAGGTGGACTGAAAAGCTGGCTTACCGTTACCGCAAAGACACCCCGAAAAACCCCTGCCGCCAAAGTGGCGCTGGTGAATGTGCTGGTGGCATCGAGTATCACTACCCCTAATCAATCTTCTGCCAGTGAAGCCACTAATTTGTTGCTCGATAGTTTGTTGATGGACCTTGCTGCCGACAATGAACTGAGTGAATCACGCAAAGAAGCGATCGCACAACTGAAAACAGCAGCAGTTCCCTTGTTACCATTACTCGATCAGAATAGTGTGGTGAAAAAGAGAAGATCCAACTTCTACGACCTGCTGCGCAAATACCAGAAGGTGAAAAGTATTTCCGTAACCCTAACAGATGATGCGAAGAAGGCGGTATCGGAAGAGCAGATGGTGGTGCGCGATGGTTTCAAATCCTTTCTCGTGAGCTCCAATGCAGTAGCGCCTCAGGTAATTGAACACGCTCAAATTGAAATCATTTCTCCGGTGCTGGTGAAGGGTAAACACAAATGGAGAGGAATGTATGATGGTACACCCATTTCATTTGTGATGAAGTCAGATGATTTTATGACGATGGTGCAGTCGGGCAAAGTGGAATTCAAAAGTGGCTCTACCATTAATTGCACGCTTCAAATTGAGAAGAAGATCAACAGTGTGGGAGCCGAACGAATTATTGGATACAACATTCTTGGCGTAGCGAGCTATGCCGAAAATGGAAAAACGGTGGAGACTGCCGAACCAAAACAAAAGCCGGCCACTGTGAGCAAACGTCAGTTGGATTTGTTTGGCAACTAACCGGTAATTTTTTTCATGTATAATCGTCAGGAAGCCTCACGTCTTCGCGAAGAATTCTGGACAGCCTTTGGCAAATACATGAGTCCTGTGCCTTCCTCAGAAGAGATTAAGATCAACTGGATCAACTATCGTACAACCTTCAAGGATGTATACTTTCGGATGGAGGCAGATCAAAAGTCGGCCATGATCAGTATTGCGCTTGAGCACAATGATGAGAATATCCGGACCATGTACTTTCAGCAGTTTCTCGAATTCAAAACACTTTTGCATGATACATTGGAAGAGGAATGGGAGTGGCAGGCTCACGTGAGCATTACGGACACAAAAACCATTAGCAGGATTAGTAAGTCGTTGGTTGGTGTATCGGTTTATCAAAGAGAATATTGGCCTGATCTTATTTCTTTTTTTAAGCCCAGAATGATTGCGCTAGATCGTTTCTGGGAAGATGCGCGTTATAGTTTTGAAGCCTTGCGGTAGCGAATAGTTTTCGGTTAGTGATTGCCCACAGTAAAAATTTCTAATTTTAAACTATGCAGTACGCGGTTCACCTTGGAAAAAAAATACGATTACTTTTTCGGATCGCGAAGTCTGTTTATTGGATTAATCAGTTCAACGATACACGGTCATCGTATCACCGCCAGGGAAAAAAGATGACGATGCAGCTGCTCTCTGCTGTAGACTTGAAAAATACTCCCCAGTTTCCTCCTATTGGTAAACTGAAAATGCAATGGTACATGGCAGAGAGCATCTTTACCTGTGAACAAATGAATCGGCTGATGGGGAGAGCATCAGCCTTGGAGGATCGTAGGAATTATTTGTTGGCTGGAGCGATGCTCACCATGAGCGACTTGCTTATCGATGATGTGGAGATGGATATGGAACGCGTAAAACTGCTGAAGAAGCCTGGCAGAGATTTTACACCCAAAGATGAGATTGAAAAACTTTACCTCCTTTGCTATCACCAATTCTTTGATTCATTGAAAGATCCCGTCAAGGCCAGGGCTTTGGAATATTTTGAATGTTTGTTTGATGCGCAGATAAAAAGCAAGGATCAGTTTAATTCCAACATCACTCAAGAGCAGGTAGATGTGATATGCAAAGATAAGTGTGGGTACTCTACACTTTTTTTACGCTCTTTGATAAATGAGCCTTGCCATAATGAGGAGAAACTTCTCTGGTTTGAATTGGGAGGATTAGTGCAATTCAGTAACGATGCGCAGGATATGCACAAAGATTTAATGAAGGGAATTCGCACCTTTGGTACCGTGAGGCCCGACATGGAATCCATAAAGCGTGATCTTGAGGCGCAGCGAACGCTGGTGTTTACACTGATTAAGAACGCTCCGTTTGATGTGAAGAAGAAAGACGACTTTCTATTGTTGTTTTATGTGATGTATGCAGCCATACAAGCAAAGCTTTTTATTTTTGAAACCATCTGCGGAGGAGAATTTTCGCCTCAGCGACTGTTGTCCATAACATCAGAGCAGCTTCGAAATAAGGTTTCGGCCGTCAGGTTGTTGAAATACGTAGTGCCGGATGCCTTAAACTATCGTTACGATACGGTGTGAGTTTTATTGAATACACATGCCGTTTGAGGAGGAACGGAATTTTGGTAATATCTTAGTGAACTAATCGTGCCCTCAGCACAGGTAAGATCAATGGACATAATCAGTGATATTATTTTTAATCAATCGTCCATCACTCCGGAAGTAGAAGCGAAGTTGCGGAAGGAGATTCGTCAGGTAAAAGTAAAGAAGGGCGAAATTCTTCAGTACAAAGGTGCTATCGAGCGTTTCGGATATTTTGTAAAGAAGGGGCTACTGCGCAGCTACACAATTGATGCTAAAGGGAAGGAGCACATCTTTATGTTTGCGCCCGAAGGTTGGATTATTGGTGACATTGAAGCGCAGGCCATGAATACGCCTGCCGTATTGTTTATTGATGTGCTTGAAGATGCAGAATTGGATGTAATCAGCGAGCAACTTTTTAATGATTTAAAACAGAATTTCCCCGTGGCCTTTTCGTTTAATGCTGAAAAACTAACCAAAAGAGTGGCGGTGTTGCAGCGAAGGGTAATCATGTTGATGAGCGCCAGTGCTCAGGAGCGCTACGAGGAATTTCTAAAAACCTACCCGCAAATTGCGCAGCGTGTTCCGCAAAAAATGATTGCCTCTTACTTGGGTATTACGCCTGAAGCGCTCAGCAAAATCAGGCACACTATGGCCCAGCCCGATTAGCCTTTCTTAATCTACATTAATGCAGGGCAGTGTTGGGCAGCACACCTTTGTCAAAAAAAATATTATGACGACAACATCAAATTCCAAAGGCTGGAATATTGTACTATGGACCGTACAAATCATTCTGGCAGGTATGTTTTTAATGGCGGGAAGCACAAAAGCTACTAAGCCTCTAAATGAGTTGACAGCAATGATGCCTTGGACCGCAGACGTGGCGCTTCCTTTAGTGCGATTCATTGGTGTATCGGAAATGCTCGGAGCGCTGGGGTTGCTTTTGCCCGCACTGCTCAGAATTAAACCGGTGTTTACTCCTGTGGCGGCAAGTGCCTTGCTTCTGGTGATGGTGATGGCGGCAATTTTCCATTTGACGAGGGGAGAGTTTTCTGGTGTAGGATTTAATATTTTGCTGGGAACCTTTGCAGCATTTATTGCCTGGGGCAGGTTTAGCAAGGCCCCTGTGGCGCAGCGATAATCATTTCAAATTCAATTTCTCCCCATTTACTAAACCAGGAAGTACACTTACTCATTAGGGGTTTAGGATGCATTGCAGGGCCTGTATCTTGGTATCATCAAATGCAGGACATAAGCGCTTTCAAATAGTGCATCAAAGAAATACATAATAGGGTAGGTTTTGGTTTTAGTTCGAGAGGTCACCTCAGACGGAGGTGACCTTTTCGTTTTACAGCTTTGGAAAGAATCCGTAGCTTTGACTGATAATTATTTTTTATGACCGAGCGGGAGCTTAGAAAATTAGAAGCCACCATCCGCAGCAAGATGGAAGAGATCAAGAAGCAACGCGTAACGCTAAAAGACTCTGGCCTTGGCGGACTCATGAATACACTAAAAAAAGTGGATGAAGCACTGTATGAAAAGATTATGCCTGAGTACAAAAGGATGGTTCAGGAGTATAATATTTTCAAGTAGCGATGTAAAAACTCACCATCAAAACGTAAATCCTTTTGCCATTATCATGAGCTCGCCAATTGGGCTGCGCAGGGTAAGATTCAATCCTCTTCCATTCTGACGATAACAATCATTGTTTTATCAAACAATGATTATTTACAGCGGTGCTGTCAAATTTTATTTTTGCGATAAATCAATAAAGCACACAAGCAAACAGCGATGCGGGTCGAAATACCCGTGGCGGACAGACTCTAACTTTTTTAAAATAGTAATGCTATGAAAACGTACATTTTGGTATTGTGTTTGGCGGTAACTCTTTTCAGTTGTAACAAAAAAGAAATTACGCGCCTGCAAACGAAGGTTGATTCATTGAATAATGTGATCATCGAGAACAAGAAAACTGAAGCAACATTGAACGAAGTGGGAATAATGCTGGATTCGATTGACATCAATCGCCATGCATTGCATACAAAAATGGCCGAAGGCTTTTCGTATGCTGATTATGTAAATCGCCTGAGCGATATTAATATGTTTATCAAAGGTTCACAGGAGAAATTGGCTGCGCTGGAGAAGAATCTTAAAAACACCAAGAGTTCATCATTGGCAACGATTCATCGGTTGAAAGCTGATCTTGACCTCAAGTCAAAGGAGATCGTTGAGCTTCAGATGGACGTTGTGGCACTGCGCGAGAAAAATACTAAGCTTGAAAATACGGTCAACGAGAAAGACATCACGATATCCATGAAGGATGAAGTCATCAAATTAAAAGAAGCTGATGTGACTTCGCTCACCGAAGAAATGCAAGCTAACCTTGAAAAGAACCGGGTGATGGTAGCAAGTCTTTATTTTGCAGAAGCAAAGGCGCTGGAAGATGCGGCCAACCGCACCCAGTTTGCGCCACACAAGAAGAAAGAGACAAGAAAAGAAGCGCTTGAATTATATAAGCTCTCATTCTCTCTTGGTAATAAAGATGCGGAGGCAAAGATTCAAGAGCTTGAAAAGAAACTTAGTTGATGTTAAAGTGATTTGCTTCACGAAGACGGTCGGGGTGTCCTGACCGTTTTTTTTATTCTCCCTTGTACATTTGATTTTCATAGTGATTGTCAGGTGCATCACACCTGACATGGCGGGGCTCAACTATAAAAGAAGCTGCCTTGCGGCAGCCCCTTATCGCCAACTCACTATGAAAAATTTCCCGGAAAGAAGATTAAAGTAGTTTAGATAAATATTGGTAAGAATCGTTTAGTGTTTTCTCAGGATCGCGGGCAAGGTCTCGCTCAACGAAGAAATGTTCAGCTCCCGATTTTTTTGCCGTTTTGATAATTTTCTCCAGGTCAAACACGCCAGCACCGGGGTCCGCCATTTTTGGAAATAATGCCGTCCACTGATCTCCAGTGCTGCCGTCACCAGAAAAACGCACAGGTTCGGCAGCATTTTTAAGATGCAGCATTTTGAAGCGGCCTGGATATTTCTTCAGGTAGCTAACGGGATCGGCCCCTGCTGCATACATCCAGAAAATATCTAATTCAAATTTTACTTTGGCAGGATTCGTTTGCGTGAGCAAGGTATCCATCAGCGTAGTTCCATTAGCATCTGCGGCATGCTCATAGCCATGATTGTGATAAACCACAGTGAGGCCATACTTCGAAGTATTTTCTCCAATGGTGTTAAGTTCATCCGCCAGTTTCTTAAAATCTTTTCGGTCTTCTGCATTGCGGATGAGAGGAATCACCACGTAGTTTACACCCAGCATGGCAAAATTTTCCATGGCTTCAGTACTGTTTTGGCGGAGGGTTGTGAAATCGGTATGAGCAGACGGAGCGCTTAAACCTAAATCGCTCAGCACCTTTTTTACTTCGGTGACTTTGTAACCGTAAAAAGCATTTTCTTTTATTCCCAACCGGGTGCCAATGGCCTTCCATTCTTCCTGCGTTTGCTTTGCGCTGAATGCATAGGGCCCAAAAAATTCAATTTCCTTGTATCCAATTTGAGAAAGCTTCTGCAATGTTCCTTTGAAATCACCCGACACCATTGCAGGAATCGTGAATAATTGAATTCCAATCCGGGCCGATGATTTTAAGTCTGCAAACGCAAACTGACTGGTGGCCATTGCGGCTAAAGCGGTAGCCGAAGTCTTCAGAAAATCCCTCCGTGATGCCATGTGATGATCATTAATGTGTACAAGGTACACAATGAAATTGAATGAGCAACACCCCGTCTGTCAGGTGGATTCCCAAACTATCTTTTCACCTTTTTTCAACCGATTACGGAAATGAATATTTTTTTAAGCATGGACGCAGAAATCCAACCCTTCGGCAAGGCAAAGAATGATCACACTTTTTCTAATGACCGGATAAATTTTTAACCGAGGGCAGTAAAACCTTGAGCACTACTCAGTGCTTTAACTCCAGTTCGTGCTGACGATCTTCTTCAGTCTTTGTCCACACTCCATGTTTTATTACAGAGGGGGCAACGATAAGCGTTACTACAATAGTCAACGCCAATAGCGGGATAAACAATATTGGCAAAACTGTTGCCACGATAAACATAAGGGCTATGATGAAAGTTTTCATATAGATGATGTTTAAGTTTATACCAGTGCAATTTTGTTCTGCATACTGAAGATAGATCAATACTCACGCAGAACACATGACGCCAGGCACCGATTTTGAAGACAACCGTCATGAAAACGAGAAAATCAGAATGATTGCTTAAGTGGTTTCTAGCAAAGTCTTTCGCCATAGGTCCCCAAGCATGGGGTAATTCGTTATTGATATACGGTTCTGCACTTACTTTATCTTGATGGTGCCGCTTCGCTTGTTTAAATTGGAAGGACTAAACCCATTTCGCCATGAAACCCCAACCCCGTTCATCTTTCACAAAGACCTCTTTTGTATTCCTGGTTTGTATAGTGCTGTTTCAATTTTGTAAGCCGGCACAGCAAACAACTTCTTCTGATGCAACTAAAAAGGCAACCGAAGTCACCGTGTTTTATGAAAAAAATGTCAGGCCGATCATGTTAAATAGTTGCACGCCTTGTCATTTCCCCGAACAGGGTAAAAAGAAAATGCTGGATACCTATGCAGCCACGAAGGAGAACATCAATGATATTATTAATCGTATTCAACTTCCTGTTGAAGACGAAAAGTTCATGCCTTTCAGAAGTAAGAAGGCTCCGTTAACTGCCGAGCAAGTTGCCGTCTTCAAAGAATGGGTGAAACAGGGTATGGCTAACTGATCATTTTATAATAAGGAGGTCATGCCTAAATCAAATGCTACCATTCTTTGGGTCGGCTTCTTTGGCGCTATTTTTCAAATTTGGTTTATGCTGCTGGAGGGTGTCATTGTTTCTATTGCGATTCATAATCAGCATTACAGTATTTATTATTCCGGATTTGCAATCATGGGGCTGCTACTGTCCTGGCAATCTCATCGATGGCGTAAACAGCGCAATGATTTTGGTGGGTGGGTGCGAGGGGCACACGTAGTCTTTTTATTTATTTCTGCCGCAGCGTTTGCGTGTGGTTTGGTGCTCTTCCTTTTTGAGCTTTCGATGAGGGATGCCTGGTCTGTGATGTGAGTTATAGATCGTTATTTTTTTGTAAGTTCAATTCTGAAAACTAACCTCTAACCCATCTGCTTATGACAACAACAGCTAAACCCGCCACCTGGTTTTGGGTGGTAAGCGCTCTGGCCCTCGTATGGAATTTATTAGGTGTAATGGCGTATCTCGCTCAAGTGATGATGCCACCGGAAGCGTTTCAAGCTTTACCCGAAGATCAACGTGCACTGATGGAATCGACTCCGGCATGGGCAACCAGTGCCTTTGCTATTGCAGTTTGGGGCGGTGCGCTCGGTTCACTTTTGCTTTTACTTCGCAAAACGTGGGCAACTCCGGTATTGATTATTTCTTTTGCTGGTATTGTCGTGCAAATGTTTCATGCATTTGCAATGACGAATTCCATCGAGGTGTATGGCCCGGGCGGAATGGTAATGCCCATCATGGTTTTACTCTTTGGAATATTTTTGATTTGGTTTTCCCGCAAGGCCACGGCCAATGGCTGGATGAAATAACCTCGAGAATACCTTTCCCCGAATCTGAATTACTAACGACTTAAGATCCTCTTCTTCAGGATGTAACTTAATACCATGAAAAAACTATTAGTTCTCTTTTGCAGCATCGTCTTTCTTCCGGTCTATTCGCAAAATTTAAAAACCCAGGGAGGGCAAATTGTGAATGCAAAAGGAGAGAAGGTCATTCTGCGGGGCATGGGCTTGGGTGGTTGGATGTTGCAGGAAGGTTACATGCTGCGTGTAGAAGGCATCGGTCAACAACAGCACGAGGTGAGAAAAAACCTTGAAGAAATAGTTGGCAAAGAAAAAACCGATGCGTTCTATGCTTCGTGGCTGGCCAACCATACGCGCAAAATTGATATCGACTCAATGGCGGCATGGGGTTTCAATTCTGTGCGCCTGCCCATGCATTATAATCTGTACACACTGCCGGTAGAGCAGGAGCCTGTTCCAGGTCAAAATACATGGCTGGAAAAAGGTTTTGCGATGACAGACAGTTTACTTCAATGGTGCAAGCACAATAAGATGTACCTCATTCTTGATCTCCATGCAGCACCGGGCGGTCAGGGTAATGATTTGAATATTGCTGATCGTGATCCTTCTAAACCTTACTTATGGGATAATGAGGCAAATCAAAAAAAGGCAGTGGCCTTGTGGCGCAAACTTGCCGAGCGTTATGTAAACGAACCCTGGATAGGTGGCTACGACATTATCAACGAACCTAACTATGGATTCACGAATGCCGATGATCGGAACGGATGCGGAGAGCAAAGTAATGGGCCATTGCGTAAACTGATGATAGATATTACTGCTGCCATTCGGGCCGTGGATAAAAATCATATCATCATGATCGAGGGCAACTGTTGGGGCAACAACTACAATGGTATTTTTCCTTTGTGGGATAATAATACGGTGATAAGCTTCCATAAATATTGGAGCTATAATGATCAGGCATCGATTCAAAAATTTCTGGATATCCGCTCACAATACAACGTGCCTGTGTGGTTGGGCGAGTCGGGTGAAAATTCAAACCTTTGGTTTCGCGATGCTATTCACCTGATGGAGAAAAATGAAATTGGTTGGGCCTGGTGGCCGCTGAAAAAGCTGCGTTTCAATAATCCGCTGGAAGTGAAAGTACCAACGGGCTTTCAAAGTATTCTTAATTTCTGGACCAGCAAAGGACCTAAGCCATCCGGGGAGGAAGCCTACAAGGGTTTGATGGAATTAGCAGAGAATGTAAAGTTAGAACGCTGTATTTATCACAAGGATGTAGTGGATGCCATGTTCCGGCAAACGAAAGATGACACCGTGCTTCCTTATAAACGGAATGAGGTCAGTGATCATGCCACCATCCTCGCAGTGGATTATGATTTAGGCAGAAATGGCTTTGCTTATCGCGATTTAGATTCTGCCAATTACTGGGTATCGAATAGTAAACACACCGGTGGCAACAAAGGCGGTGTTTATCGCAATGATGGTGTGGATATATCTGCTGATGGAAACGGTTTTGTGGTGACTGATTTTGAAGCCGGTGAGTGGTTGCAATACACCCTTAATTTGAAGCAACCTCGATTGTATGTAGTGAATTTGAATGTTTCCACTACTGCGGATGCTCAGGTTAGTGTGGAAGTAAATGGTCAGATACTAACAAAGGCGATTGCATCAACTAACAAAAAAAATGAACCGATTTCCTTAGGGAGACTACAAATGAAAGCCGGTAAAAATGTTTTTCGTGTGAAGGTGCTCAAGGGAACGATCACTTTTAAAGAGCTCACATTAGTGGATGCCCGCGAAGGCAAACGCAAATAGCGGAGTTAAATCACCAGAACTTTTTGAGCGAAATGAAAAGGATCAATTGGTCATGCCAGCACTGAGGATGACGTCTTCAAAATTCAATTTCGTTTCTTTCAATCCGTAGAAAAGAAACCGTATTTCTTTGCTGCTGATGTTTTTATCAGCCTCGGCAAGCCGGTAAAGGTGAACGAAGGCAGTGAGACGCTCTTCATCCGTACACTTTGCTAAATGTGCGAGCCCTTGCTCGTAAATTTTTTCTTCGGATGTCTTGGTTAATCGCTCCTGAAATTCTTGAAAAACAGAATCAGGAATTTGCTCTTCTTCCCGAATTCTTTTCATGGCCTCCCGTTCTCGCTCATCTACCGTTCCATCAACATTTACAATCAGATGTAAAAGATTCAAAAGGCCGAGTTGAAAATCGATATTCTCTTCCATAGCTAACAATAGATTTATTCCAAAGTAAGCATAACTATCAAATATTCCGTGTCCGGGTAAAAATTCAATGTTCCTCATAATTTACCGATCGGATAAAAGGAGGTAGTCTAAGCTGAAGGAATTGATTAAATTATCCTCATAACCTTAACCTACTTTAAATGAAAAAGCTCTTTGTAATGCTCTTCACCTTAGCTGCATCCGGGTACGGATGGGCTCAGCAGCAAAATGATATTTACCAAAAGTTAGAGGCTATTGCGGTCATCGATCAAAAAGTGATGATGCCAATGCGCGATGGTATTCGCCTTGCTACTGACATTTACAGGCCTAAAGGAAATAGTAAGGTGCCGATTGTCTTTTCACGCACTCCATACAACTTCAACACGTGGGGCGATGGTGAAATGAAAACCCGAACATTGGAAGCCGCTTATGATGCTGTGCAGCGCGGTTATGCCTATGTTGTTCAGAATGAGCGCGGCAGATTTTTCTCCGAAGGGGAGTGGGATATTCTCGGCACTCCCACCACGGATGGTTACGATGCATTTGAGTGGATGTCAAAACAACCTTGGTCGAACGGAAAAATTGGTGTAATTGGTTGTTCCTCTACAGCAGAGTGGCAGATGGCAGTGGCTTCGCTAAATCATCCGGCACTGGCCGCCATGGTGGCTCAGGGTTTTGGTGCAGGTGTAGGACGTGTGGGTGAATTTGTGGAACAAGGAAATTGGTACCGTGGAGGGGCCCAGCAAATGTTATTCACTTCATGGTTGTATGGTACTCAGAATGATTTGTTTCGTCCTACGTTTCCAAAAAATATTCAGCAGGAAGACTTAGTTCGCGTGCAACGTTTCTATGACTTGGCCACAGAGATGCCCAAGGTTGATTGGGCGCAAGGTCTTCGGCATTTGCCCGTTCAAGACATTATCAAAAATGTAAATGGACAAAAGGGCGTTTACGAAAGCATGATCAGGCGAAAGCCCAACGATCCTGCCTGGTACAAGGGTGGACTTTATCACGATAACATGCCTCTTAATGTTCCTGCTTTCTGGTTTGTATCGTGGTATGATGTGTCGTCCAGTCCTAACCTGGCATTGTTCAATCACATGCGCAAAAACCCTGTTAAAGAAATAGCCGATAACCAATACCTGGTAATAGCACCAACACTGCACTGCGCCTATAAACGTGCAACGGAAAATACTATTGTTGGTGAGCGCAGCGTTGGCGATGCCCGATTGAATTATGATGAACTCACCTGGGGTTGGTTTGATTTGTTGCTGAAGGGAGAGCAAAATAATTTTAAAAAGACAACGCCACGAGTGAAGTACTATACCATGGGAAGCAATCAATGGCAAACATCAGAAACCTGGCCACCTTCCTCTGCAGTAATGACGGATTATTTTCTTAACAGCGAAGGAAAAGCCAATACTAAAAATGGCAATGGCAAGTTGGAAACGAAAGCTCCTGCTAATGATAAACCCGATGCATTCACCTATGATCCTGCAAATCCTGTTACTTCCTATGGAGGTAATGTTTGTTGTACTGGAAATGCTGTTACCGGAGGGGCATTTGATCAATCGCAAATGGAAATGCGCGAAGATATTTTGGTGTACACATCTGAGCCTCTAAAAGATGGAATTGAAGTGAGTGGATTTATCGAATCGACATTATATCTGTCATCGGATGCAAAGGATACGGATATCACCATAAAGCTAATTGACGTTTATCCTGATGGGAAAGCCTACAATCTGGATGAAACCATTCAACGTGTACGCTACCGCGAAGGATACGATAAAGAAGTGTTCATGGAAAAAGGAAACATCTACAAAGTGAAACTCACTCCTATGTCCACCAGTAATTACTTTGCAGCGGGCCACAAAATCAGAATAGAAGTTTCCAGTAGCAACTTCCCGCGGTTTGAGCGCAACTTAAACACAGGAGGAAATAATTTTGATGAGTCGGTAGGAGTAGTAGCGCATAATCAGATTCACCATTCAAAAAAATATCCATCCGTAGTACGGTTGCCAATGGTTAAGAAATGAGAGATTAAGTTGAGCCTTCCTTATTTTGATCATCACCAAAAGTTAAGGAAGGCCCAATCTTTTCCTTTAAATTCTTTTTGGCATGCTATTGGCCTCTCCACTTCCGATTCATAGGATATCTCATTATCTTGAACGATTGGCTTTATGAAAACAAACCCCCAAACACCCCTTATTGTGTTGTTGCTGTTGATTGTATCAATGGCTACCACAGCTCAAACAAAGCAAAACTGGATCACCGTCTATACCGATGATTTCTCAGGATATCATTATGACCTTGGCGCAGGGCGATATGACAATATCTATCTGCGCGAGTCCGGACTTTCCTACATCTCATCCATTAAGGTGCCTGCTGGTATGAAGGTGACACTTTTTTCTGAGGACAATTACAGGGGTTACTCATTGGTGTTAACCGAAGATGCGCGGTTACGCTACCTTGAGGGCAAGGGCTTTGCTAAAGTCGAAATGGATGTTTCGATGGTGGTAGAGCAGTTGCCAGCCGGCACCCCCGCAGTAACGCCACCTTTTATCACCATTTATCAAGATAGCTTTTCTGGCGCTTCTAAGAATCTAAGAATCGGATATTATGAATCATTTGAGTTTGGCGATATTGATAACGATCAAATCTCTTCCGTAAAAATTCCAAAAGGACTACAGGTAACTCTTTTTGAAAATAAGGGCTATGGTGGTCGCTCGTTGGTGTTGACCACGGATGCCAGTGCCGATGTACTGCTAAAAAATAAGTTTAACGATGCCACCTCGTCATTACGAGTAGAAGCGATCGACACCGTGAAGGCGAAAGTTGTTGTTCAGAAAGAAAAAGCGGCTCCCAAAGACAGTGTTATTGTTTTGCCAAAAGAAGAAGTGGTTAAGGGACCTTACGTCACTCTTTTTCAGGGTGACTTTACCGGTAAATCAAAAAAGCTTGTGCCCGGAAGATATTCATCCACAGATCTGAATATTGGGGATAATGATCTATCATCCATAAAAATTCCGAAAGTGCTCCGCGTAATGCTTTATGATGAAGACGGTTTTAAAGGTCGATCGCTGGAGATCAGCGAGCGTGATGCATCTTCTACCTATTTGATTGGGCAGCAGTTTAATGACCTTACTTCATCGTTGATTGTTGAGGAAATTCCCAGAGTTGTTGCTTATGAGCATGACATGGCTGGCAATTCTTTTAGCCTTGATCCTGGGTTTTATAATACAAATGATCTTACCATTGGTAACGACAATATTTCATCCTTGGCTATACCCGATGGAATGTGGGTGTTGCTTTTTGAAAATATGGCCTACGAGGGCCGATCATTATTGCTAACCAAAAGTACAAACACAGCAGTGTTGCAGAGGAATCAGTTTGATAATGCAACGTCTTCAATCATGGTGGGCAATGGTACCATGCCGTTACCGGAAGTAGAAATTCATAGCGATGATTTTAATGGTTCATCGAAGAAACTATCCCCTGGATATTACGAAGCGGAGAATCTGGGAATTGGAGACAACGCGTTATCATCCATTCGCATACCTAGAGGGTTGCGCGTAACGCTATTTGAAACCGCAGGCCGGCAAGGCAGAAAGATGATTATCAGTAAAAGTGTAGGCACCAATTTCCTCGATTTTCATCAATTCAATGACATTACTTCAGCCGTACAGATCGACATAATCAAACCTGAAGAATTATTGGTGACCATTTTTGATGGAAGTTATAACGGCCCGTTTCAGACACTCGCTCCGGGGCGCTATGATGTGAGCGACATTGTTATTGGCGAGAAAGTAATTTCTTCTATCAGGATTCCGACAGGAATGCGGGTTACACTTTACGAGAAAAGTAATTTCAAGGGCAGCAGTGTGATGTTGGATCGGAACCGGGATTTCTCGGGCACCAGTTCACTGGATAATTACTACAGCTCATTAGTAGTGGAGGATGCTTTTGAACCTTTTGTTACTCCTGTGCCAGAAAAGATGGTGGTTACACCGCCAAAAGATACCGTAAAAGAAGCTCAACCACAGAAAGTACAAGTGGAAGTGAAGAAAGTTCCGGAGTGTACGATGAGCGAAAAGGAATATTACACCGCACTGCAAGCGGTGGAGAGTAAATCATTCAGTCAGGAAAAAATGAATACAGCGCTGCTGGCCACAAAAGCAAAGTGCCTGACGAATGACCAAATACGAGGTATTGCCAAACTTTTTGATTTTGAGGATCAAACTTTGGAGTTTGTAAAATACGCTTACACGTTGGCCCCTGAAAAATCTACTTATTACACATTGGAGGATATTTTTAAATACATGTCGAGCAAAGAAGCATTTACCAGGTTTTTGAGCACCAAGTAATCCGTTACTTCGTTTACCTTTGCAGCATGTTTTCAAAATACTGGTTAGTAATTAAGGACGATGCAAAGCATACCTACGAGGTGGTGAGTCAAGCCACCAGTGAAAATGGCTTTGTTAATAAAGTGATAGCCATGCAACGTGATGGCATGAGTGTGACCAGTGTAATTTTGCCAGTAACCAATCGTACAGCCAGCAAAGAGAATATTACATTTATCGGTTACACGCGTGAGGCTGGCCTTCACGAACGTTTACTCAAACAACATCAAGAAATTATTTTGCGCAACACCGAGGAGGAGTGGGAGTGATGGCGCTCAGTAATTTTGAGCGGATGCTTCAGCTAGCTGATGAAATCTTTGCTTCAAAAACCGATCCGGATCAACTTGACATCAACCCGGGAGTGCTCGATCACCTTCAGGAAATTCATCCTGCCACCGTGCAAGAGTACGATGATGGCAACGGTCCGGTAGCGTGGGTGTTGATCATTCCAACCACCAGAGAATTGATGAACCAATTTCTGAGCGAGCAAATTTCTGAACGGCAACTTTATGAGCAAACTCTGCTGAAGGAGAAATATGATGCGGTTTATTTGTGTTCAGCTATGGTGCTGAAAGAATATCGAAGAAAGGGGTTATCAAAGCAACTGTCAATTGAGGCCATCGAGGCGATTCGAAAGGATCACCCGGTTGAGATGTTATTTGATTGGCCATTTAGTGCAGAGGGGCAACTCTGTGCAGAAGCTATTGCCACTGCAGTGAAATTGCCCCTTCATCACCGGGTTGCTATTCAAAAAAATTAACCTCTCCGTTATCCATGTCGTAATAAGCTCCCACAATTTTTATTTCTCCATTGATCTCCATTTCTTTCAAGATGGAGCTGCGCATGCGAATATTTTCTACGGTGAGTTTTACGTTTTCTTTGATCACCATATCTACAAACTCAGGATTGTTAGAAGTCTTATCGCCATGGAAGTGACGGCAGGCATTTACCGCAGGCGTTATTTTGTTTAATAGCGCTGTGAGATTTCCAAGTTTCACATTGTCGATAGCACCTTTTATAGCACCACAATATTCATGACCAATAACCAACACCACTTTCGCGCCAGAAACTTTGCAACTAAATTCCATTGAACCCAGGATGTCTTCATTAACGATATTGCCGGCCACACGCGCTACAAATAAATCGCCAATACCCTTATCGAAAACATCTTCTACCGGCACCCTGGAATCGATACAGGATAGGATGATGGCTTTGGGGAATTGCCCGTTTACACCATCGCGAATTTGTTTTGAGTGATCGCGCAAAGTAAGCGATCCTGAAATGAAGCGCTGATTGCCTTCTTTCAAACTTCTCAGCACATCGTCAGGGCTAAGACTTCGCTGCTCTTCGGCCGATAAGACTCGCTCGACAAGCGGTTCCTGATTTATTTCCATAATATATCTTCGTTTAGTTTAGTTGCCAGAAAGATAATCCATGAATTCAAATTCATCTAGTAGCTTTCGTAAATACCTTGTTAATGCGTGATCAATGGTCAGCCTTGTAGATTAAAGACTGTTCGTCTTATCTTTTGTTTAAGATAATGGGATTTTTCTGCCAGTTTTTACCGAAATTCTGGTGAATTCAGGATTTACGGGTAGTACTCAATTCTTCGAATGGTGACAGAAACTGGTTTTCGGTTGATCAGCGTGATTCTTTTTGTCCACTGATCTTCTTCATCGAATTCATAAGTATATCGAATGCTCTCTTTTAAATTTCCGGTAAGCCCATAGGTGAACTGCTCCGTAATATTTTTTAGTCGATCGAATTTTGTGATCACTTTCTCTTCGATCATCTGTGTGCTATTCAGTACAATTGTTTCGATCAGATTGTGGGCACTATCATATTTAAAATGCATTACTTTTTGCTCTCCTTTTTGCGGAAAGTATTGGATCGTCTCAATACGGTCTCCATACTCATTGAATTGATTTGCCTCTTTTTGCTTCAGTTGGCCATTTGCAAAGAGTGAGCGCTGAATTTGATTTCCATCCTGATCATAAATACACTCTAACGTTTTTGAGAGGCTACCATTAGAATAGGTGTACGATTGTTCAATTTTGTTTCCAAGACTATCTTTTGTTACCACTTGTTTTTCGATAAGCTTACCTTCACTGTCCCATTCACTACTTTCTATTAGCTGATTATTGTTGTGGTATGTACTGATACGTCTGCTCCAGACTTTGTTAAACTGATATATAATGTGCACTGTGTTATTGTTATTGTGGTCGTAACTAAAAATTTCCTTCCACACGGCAGTACCCCGTCCATTAAATTTCTCAAGCCGGGTTATCTTTCCATTTTGGTTGAATGAAGATTTTGTCAGGTATGTATTTTCCGAGATTTCAGCACGATGCCCTACGGTACCGCCATTTTCAACCGGATCATGAACGGACTCCATGAGGCTTTTAATCTTTCCCACTGATGTGGCGGGGGCATTTAACTTCTCCTCCTTTTGCTCGCATGCACAAAAGAATATCGCAACAAATGAAAAGGATAAGAATTGGAGTTTAGAGAACATACCGTAATGGTAAGCTGGTGGCTTCACAGCATTTTAATAAAGATAAACGAACAGATTTTGACTTTAAAGCGGATTCCGGTTTCGACACACTTCAAAAGCCATTTGACAATGTTTTGGATAGAAATGCAATTTTAACGCATGGATTTAAATCGGTTGCATTCACTAGCGATGAGGGTTTGCGGAATGCAATTCGTATTAAACTGATAATCAAATCATATTTCAGCATAATAGAACATGCGTTTGCATCAGGTTTTGTCATCAACGGCTTGCAATGCGGTTGTAATTCGATTTTATTACATCCGCTCAACCTCGCATTTCTTTTGTCGTAACATCGCATAAGCTATCCGATCAATTTTTCGGTAGCGCAATTAATTAACTAAGCTATGACTTCGATTAAAGACCCGATCAGACAAGCATCACTCTTCACTTCGTGGGGATTGATTGACCCAAGGCTGATGCCGGATTATGTTGAACCACGGGAAAAGCCTAAAGAAACTGATTTTCAAATGAGTTGGTGGGCATGGATGATTTCTCCATTCGGCATGATAAAGGAATTGATATAAATGTAATTCATCCACAACTCTTACTAAGAGGTGATGGCATTACACTCAACCTATTTTTTATTTCAAAAAAGCTGCCCATCTTAAGTTACTATTTCAGTATCTTAACTTTCCAAATGAGAAATATTGGTTTAGGTTGCATCATCCTTGCATTCGTGTCATGTTCACCTGTCAAGCGTGAGCGGGCTGTTGAACCGTGGGACTCTACCGGCCAATGGATAATTTACCCGCCTATGTCTGCTACCGTGTTCTCCCTATCAAATGCTGCTGGAATGAAACTAACCCTCACAGCGTTGGGTGGAAAAATTATATCGCTTGAAGTGCCCGATCGCCATGGTGTTTTGGCAGATGTGGTGCTTGGATACGATAGTGCGCAGCAGTACATCAATGGCAATCCGTATTTCGGTGCGCTCATTGGCAGATATGGTAATCGCATTGCCAAAGGTAAGTTCTCCCTGGATGGAAAAAATTATCAACTGCGAACAAACAATGGAGCAAACGCACTGCATGGTGGGCAATTTGGTTTTCACAATGTGATTTGGAAAGTTTCTCCTGAGAAAACAACAATGGGTGACGCACTGGTACTCACCTATCGGAGTGCGCATATGGAAGAAGGATATCCCGGTAACCTGGATGTGAAAGTAACCTATAGGTTAACCGACAAGAATGAAGTGGTGATTGATTACGAAGCGACAACCGATCAAACTACGATTATCAATTTGACGCACCATTCTTTTTTTAATCTTGCCGGTGAGGGCGCTGGAGATGTGCTGAACCACCAGTTAATGATCAATGCTCATCGTTATACCCCCATCAATGATGAATTAATTCCTACAGGACAGATTGAAAGTGTCGAGGGAACTCCGTTGGACTTCTTGAGCTTGCAACCTATTGGAAAGAGAATCAACGAGCAAAATGATCAGCTTGTTTTTGCCCGTGGGTATGATCATAATTGGGTGCTGGACAAACAAGCGAATGAACTTTCATTCGCTGCAAAAGCATATGAGCCAACCTCGGGCCGGGTAATGGAAGTGTGGACCACAGAGCCAGGCCTTCAATTTTATTCTGGTAATTTTTTGAATGGAAATGATATTGGAAAGGGAGGCAAGCCCTATGATTTTCGTTCTGCATTCTGTCTTGAAGCACAGCATTTTCCCAATTCACCCAATGAGCCGCAATTCCCTTCAACCGTGCTAAAGCCAGGAGAAACGTATCGTCAAAAGACAATCTATCGTTTTTCTACTCAATAAAATTATTCGTTGCGAAGCGATTTGATCGGGTTTGCCGCAGCTGCGCGAAATGTCTGTGCACTGATGCTGATGATGGTAATTACAAACGATAATAATCCCGCCATCGCAATAGTTTGCCAGGGAATTTCTATGCGATAAGGATATTGATTGAGCCACCAGTCCAACGCCCACCAGGCAAAGGGAGCAGCGATGATGAAGGCAATCAACACCAACATGGCGAAATCCTTTCCGATTAAAACAAAAATCTCAGAATGAGTAGCGCCTAACACTTTTCGAATGCCAATTTCTTTTGATCGCTGCTCTACCGTGTAGGTTGCCAATCCTAACAAACCGAGTGAAGCGATAATAATGGCAAGTGTGGTGAAGATTAAAAATACCGCACCAATGCGTTCTTCATTTTTATAGCTCGATTGAAAGTTGTCCTCCACAAACGAATATTCGAAAGGAGCTCCCAATGCATACTTATTCCAAACGGCTTCAATCTGTTCCAATACTTCACCTGGATTTTCTGAATCAAACCGAATGGCCATCTCCCAGTTGGGAATTCTGCTGGGCAACACAATCATGGGCTCAATAGAAAGTTTCAGCGATCTGAAATTAAAATCTTTAATGATGCCTATAATGGTTCGTAAGTCTTTTCTTTCGGGATGATAAGTGGTTTCAAGTTGCTGGCCATTCAGATGAGTAATACCAAGCTGACGCGCAGCGGTTTCATTAATCAACACCGATGATGAATCAGAATGCGTTCCGTTGAAATATGTTCCTTGGGCAAGCTGATAGCCCATCGTTTTCAGATGGTCAATATCCATCTCGTAAACGCCCATTAAAAAATCCTTTTGAGTTTCTGCAGAACGGAAGACGGCATGCCAATCCATGTTGGGCGGAATACGATTGGCAAAGCTTACGGACACAATACCGGGCTGTCTTAGCAGCTGTTCTTTAAATTCGATGGCATGCTCTTTCAGATTGGCTGTATGAAGCAAATTGATAATATTTTTCCGTTCGAACCCGATATGCTGATCTTGTATATAGCGTAGTTGCCGATACACCACGGCCGTGCTAATAATCAATGCAATGGAAATGATAAATTGAAAGCCCACCAAAAGGTTTCTTATTTTGTGACTTCTCACACCGCTTCGAAGACTTCCTTTTAAAATTTGAGCGGGACTAAAGTATGTGAGGAAGAAGGCAGGATAACTGCCTGAGAAAAGGCCAACAACAAAAATGAAAAACAAAATTCCTCCTAAAAAATAAGGATGAAGCAGAGCGTTCATTGAAAGTGACTTCTCTGCAATCAGGTTAAATGGGAGGATGGATAACCATATCAAAAGGATCGAAAGGATAACTGCGATAATGGTATAAAGGTATGACTCTAGCAGGAATTGCATCACCAGTCTTCCGTTTCTCGCCCCTACTGCTTTTCGAACACCCACTTCTTTAGCGCGCGTGGCGGACCGAGCGGTTGATAAGTTTACAAAGTTAATGCATGCCAGAAGAGTGATGAACAAAGCGATGGCGGCAAAAAGATAGATGTACTGAATATCGTTATTGGCCTCAATCTCATCGCTTAAGTGAGATTTTAAATGAATATCTCTCAGGGATTGGGAATAAAGCCTGATATAGTTTCCGTTTTTTAGAAAGGTTTGGTAGTCGGTGCTGTAAATTCTTTTTAGCTCTTGTGCGATTTCATTTTTTACAAACCTTTCGAGCTTTAGATCCAGAGCAGTGAGATCAATTTCACTTTTTGTTTTCACGTACGTTTTTACCAACCCATCTATCCATCCATTGATTTCAACTTCTTCCCAGGAAGCTAAAGACAAAATCACACTGAAATGAAAATGAGAATTTGGCGGTGGGTCTTGCACGATTCCCGCCACACGTGCTTTGTATCCCTGAGCTAATATCAGTTCCTCACCGATAGCCATGGAATAATCTTGATTTGTAATGTTGAAATACTTTTTTGCGGCCGACTCAGAGATGACTACTGACGCTTTTTTGCGTAATACTTCGTCAGGGTTACCTTGGATAAGACGAAAATCAAAAAATGAAAAAAAGTTGGAATCTGCCAGTAATAGATAAGGCTCTGTGAATGCATTGCCCTGATAATTAATTGGAAAGGTAGGCCAGTTCGCAAGACGAACTACACTTTCCACTTCCGGTAACTGTTGCTGAATGGCTTTGGCCAATCGAGCACCGGTTTCGGCCGTCTTAAACTGCTCCCCCTGAAGTTTTCCTTGCGAGACAATGCGATAAATTCGGTTTGAATCGCTATGAAAGGAATCAAACCCCAATTCATCCTGTATGTACAAAACCAACATCAATGTGCAGGTCATGCCCATAGTGAGCCCTGCAATATTGATCAATGAAAAGCCCCGCTGATTCATCATGATCCGCAGGGCAATTTTCAAGTAGTTTGTTAACATGAACCGATAATATCAACCAGAAATTTATCTAAAAATTTTGGTTAAAAAATTATTCTGTTCGCAAGGACTGTGATGGATTACTGTTAGCGGCTTTAAATGCTTGTGAACTTACCGTGATGATGGCGAGGGCGAAGGCTGCGCCACCGGCAATAGCCAAAGTCCACCATTCAATAGAGATACGATACGGGTAGCTGTTGAGCCAACTATCCAACGACCACCAGGCAATAGGTGCGGCTATTACAAATGCCACCACTACCAGTTTCGCAAAATCCTTTGACAGCAACATGACCACCCCGGAGGATGTGGCGCCCAATACCTTGCGTATGCCAATTTCTTTTGTGCGCTGTTCTGCCGTGAATGCTGCTAGTCCGAATAATCCAAGACAGGAAATAATAATGGCGAGGCAGGCAAATAAATTGGCCACCTGGGTGATCATTTCAATGCGCGAAAACTTCTTCTGAAATTCCAAATCAGCAAACTGATAGGTGAATGGATAGGAGGGGTTGTGCGCTCTGAAAACCGATTCAACTTTTTTTAGCGATTCACTCACATCACCTTTTGGCAGCCGCACCATCGCGTAAGCAAACCAATCCGGATCGAAGACGATCATCATCGGCTCCACGGGTTGATAGGCAGAAGACATTACTACATTCTCCGTTACACCAATCACTTTATAATTTCGGCCATTCCAGGTTACCGTTTCCCCAACGGGATTTTTGAGCTCCATATAATCTACAGCGGCTTGATTAAGCATCATGGATAATGAGTCATTAAAGTCTTCTGAGAAATCTCTTCCTTCTTTTATTTTCACACCGATGGTTTTGGAGTAATCGTAGGCAGTAGCGTGAGTAGCAAAGGAAGCACGCTGGCTCTCTCGCTTACCTTGCCAGGAGACATCACCCATGTAGGCAAAAATAGCGGTGATCGGACTGTTGGCCTGCGTTACACTGGTGGCAAGTCCGGAGGATACCAATTCATTTTTAATCACTTTGAAATTCTTTTGAATATCGCCCTGATTTTCAATCAGAATCAGATTCTCCTGATCATATCCAATTTCACGATTCTTGCCAAAGTTTACCTGCTGATTAAAAACGATGGAACCCACCAGCAGAAAAATAGAGAACCCAAATTGTAACACTACCAATATTTTTCGGGGAGTTGCGCCCTTACCGGCTACAAGCACCTTACCTTTTAAAACCGATACTGCACTAAAGCCTGAGAGATAAAGAGCCGGGTAGCTGCCTGCTATGAAGCCCGTAATAAGAATTACACTGGCTGAGACAATCCAAAATATTGAGCTGGTGTAATCGATAAAGAGTTTCTTGCCGGTAAGGTCATTATAGAATGGAAGTACCAATTCTGTGATCAGCAAACCAACCAGAAAAGCGATCAATACCACAAGGATGGATTCACCCAGAAATTGGAAAACAAGTTCTTTTCGTTTTGATCCTACAGACTTGCGAATACCAACTTCTTTCGCTCTTCGTTCACTTCTTGCCGTTGATAAATTCATAAAATTGATGCAAGCAATCAAGAGAATAAATGCTGCGATAATTGAGAATAGTCTTACCTGCTCAATACCTCCCCCGACCGATTTTCCATTTTCAAATTTTGACCAAAGTCTCCAGTCATTAATGGAGTGGAGCATTAGCTCAAAATCACTACGCTCGGAATGTTTTTGAATTACGTCACGAATTCTTCCCTCTACATCCTCTTTGGAAACCCCATTCGCTAACTGTACATAGAGTTGGAAGGAATTATTTTCCCAGTTGGTGAGAGAATTTTTTACCCACGTTTGTGAAGCGATATAAGAAGAGAACGGCAAAAGTAAATCAAATTGAAAGGTGGAATTAGAAGGCACGTTTTCAATAACACCGGTAACCGTGGCATCCACGGCATCATCAATTCTTAATAGCTTTCCTAATGCATCTTCTGTTCCAAATAGCGCAACGGCCGTAGCCTTTGTGATCACTACACCGCTTGGATCTTTTAACGCGGTCTCTGCACCTCCTTGTACAAGTTTAAAGGAAAACATTTTTAAGTAATCCTCTCCCACATAAAGCCCTTGCTTCATAAAGCGATTGTCACCGGCCACAATTAAATGACTGCCGCCCCAGTCCGTCACGGCCACGTACTCAATCCCGCGTTCATTGGTTTTAAATTCTTCTACCAAAGGAAGAGGCATGGGGCGTTGTGTGAATACTTTTCCTCCATCACCTTTTCCATTGCCATAGACCTGGAACAACCGATCTTTATTGGCGTGAAACTTATCGTATGCCATTTCATCGCTTACCCAAAGCATAATCAGCAAACTGCACGAGAGGCCAACAGCAAGCCCGAAGATATTGATGAATGAGTAAACCGAATTTTTTGTAAGGTTACGGAGGGCGATCTTTAAATAATTCTGAAGCATATTCAGTTGATATTGAGATTTCTGTTATTCAATTTTTTCTATCGTTGTTTCATTATTCACTGCGCAGCGAATCAACGGGATTACCCATGGCTGCACGAATCGATTCGAAGCTTACGGTGAGTAAGGCAATGGTCAATGCTCCCAGGCCAGCATACACAAACACCTGCGCATCAATCACCGTCTTGTAAGCAAAGCCCTCCAGCCATTGATTCATGGCATACCATGCAAGGGGAGTAGCGATGATAAACGCAATGATGACCAACTTCACAAACTCTTTTGACATCAGCCTCACGATTTGATTCACATCTGCGCCCAACACTTTTCTGATTCCAATCTCTTTGTACCTTCTTTCAGCCATGTAAGATGAAAGGCCGTATAGCCCAAGGCAGGAGATGAGCATAGCAATCACGGTGAAGCTGGTAATGATGCTTGAAATTTTTCGATCCTCCTGGTATTGCTTCTGGATGTTTTCGTCTAAAAACGAATATTCAAAAGGTGTATCGGGGATAAGTGTTTTCCAGGTTTTCTCAATGGCGGAAATTGTAGCTTCGAATTGATCGCCTGATACGTCTGCAATAGCATAATCAAATGATCGGGTTGGGCCGTTCATCCTGAACATGATGGGATTAATTTTTTCTTTTAACGTTACCTGGTGGTAATCTTCCATCACACCAATCACGCGATGAGGATATTTTTGGCCCTGCCATTCGGTGGTTAACTCCTGCCCAATGGCAGTCTCTGGTGTGAAGCCAAGTTCTTTCACGGCAGTTTGGTTAATGATAATATTTCCATTGCTTTCTGTTTCACGATTGTCAGTGAACGAGCGACCCGTGATAATTTTTAGACCAAGAAGTTCAATGTAGCCGTAGTCAACATTGTTTACTCTATGCAACACCGCTTTATCCATGTTGCCTCCTGTAGGGTACACACTGAAGTCGTTCCAGATGAATGAGCCGGGCATATAGTTCGAAGCTGAAACTGATTTAACATTAGAATTATTGCTTAGTTCGGTCCGTAATGCCTGATATGATTTTTGAGCGGATTCCGTACGAAGCGGTAAAATAATTTTAGCATGTGAATCAAATCCTAAGTTTTTTGATTCAATAAAGTTTAATTGCTTGCCGATAATCAGCATACCGCATACTAATGCAATACCAATCATAAATTGAAACACCACCAATGATTGACGAAGAATGCCCGAAGCGTTGTTGAGATTTATTTTTCCTTTTAAGACCTGCGCAGGTTGGAAGGAAGACAGATAAAATGCGGGATAACTTCCTGCGATTAAACCAGTGATCAGCGTAATGCTGGTAAGTGCTAGCGCGAAGTAGCCGATATTTTCTGTTTCAAACGAAATTGCCTTACCCGTTAGTTGATTGAAATAGGGAAGAGCCATTTGCACCATTACAATGCTTATAAGAATGGAGATCAATACAATCACCATTGCTTCACCTAAAATCTGACCGATGAGCGAAGATCGAAACGCACCCATTACTTTTCGCACACCGATTTCGCTTGCACGCTTAGTCGCCTTTGCAGTGGAAAGATTCATAAAATTAATGCAGGCAATCAGCAAGATGAACACTGCTATAGTAGCAATCACATATATGTAAGTGATTCTTGGGCTTTTGCCGATGTCTGATTTCAGATAAATATCTTTCACAGGCTCCAGTGAAAGTGTCTTTGTCATGCCCAGTGCCTTCATATCTTCCGATCCATATTTTATCAGCACTTCGTTCATTTTTTTGATCACCGCATTGACGTCATGGTTGGCAGAAAGTCTTACATACGAGGGAATAAAATTTTGACCGGCCCATTCGCCTTGTGCTTCGGATGAGCGAATGTATTCTGCCCAGCCAGAGCTGGTCATGGAAATAAAAAAGTTGGCGTTGATATGACTCTTGCTATACTCACGGAATACTCCGGTAATTTTAAAATCCCCGGAAGGGCCACCCTGACTAATGAAAATGGTTTTATCTAAGGCGCTATTATCACCAAATAATTTCTTGGCCATACTTTCGGAGATCACTACAGAGTTGGCATGCACCAATGCATTGGCAGGATTGCCTTCGATAAGATCATAAGTTAACACTTCGAATAGCGTGGAGTCTGCAAGAAATCCGTTGGTCTCGTAGAAAATATTGTTTTCATAACGGATCAGGTTTTGAGAAACTCCTGGAGGGTTCACCAAGCGCGCTGCACTTTCAACTTCGGGAAGTTCATCCCGCATGGCCATGGCAATAGGAGGTGAGCAGGTTGCCAATTTGTTCAATCCTTTATCGCTCTTAAAATCGGTGATAATCCGGTAAAGGTTTTGAACTTCTACCTGATGGCGATCATAAGAGTATTCATCCTGAATGTAGAGCGCCAGCAATAAGCAGCAGGCGACCCCCATTGACAAACCAAAAATATTTATGAGTGAGTAGGTCTTGTTGCGCACCATGTTGCGCAGCGCAATTTTGATGTAGTTACGGATCATTCGTCTCTCGTTTTGCCTGCGAGAGATTCCAATTTAATGCCATGATCAAAACATCAGATTTAAGCTAAAAAGAGGCTTTTTGAATTGTCAAGTAAGGCGAAATCGAACGGAACCGTCCGAATGCGGTCATTCTATATGCCCGGAATACCGCAGCTCCTTCTCACGCTCTTTGTCTTCTTTTTCGCGTTTGATTCTCACTTTAGCAGGAGGCCCCACCATGATGGGTACGCGCTCAACTTCCACATTCGCCAGTTCAAGCCCATACATTTCTTCGGTGGTCAAACTGTGTTTTTTGATGAAGCGGTAACCCTGAATAATGAGGTTTTCGAAATTTGAAATCTCACTATCCACAGAGGCAAGGGAATGCAGGATGATAAACTTGAAATCGGAAGGCATGCTATGGCGCTGCAATGAATCATAGTGGCTGATCAAATCAATTTCTGCGCTCTCCGCCAGGTCATGAAGAATTTTATTGAACAGCAAATTCACTCGATGGTCAGACTTAAATCCAAGTTTAATACGAACAAAAAAGCACTTTTTAGGAATGATGGTATCCACAGAATATTTTGAAGTGTATGGACTATCCACGGTATCGACATGCACAAACCAATAGACATCGGCTCGCTTGGGGCGCTTTTTAAAAATAGAATAAATGATGTTGCTATCGATATAACGTTTACTGTCGGCCACAGCCATGTATACTAAGTTGGTCGCCTCTTTAGGAATAGACTTGTCGGCTTGCAAATCCTGAATCAGGGGCACGTAATGTTTCAAGTCAACAAACTCGGTGTGCAAATCGCGCAGATGTCTTGCCTTGAGCAGAATAAACATCATTATAAAAAATACCGATGCTATGGCGAATGAAAACCAGCCGCCATGTTGAAATTTACTGAGGTTGGAGACCAGGAATGATCCCTCAATGGAGAAGAACACAAAAGCGATAATGGAAGAGCGAATACGTGATTTCTTATTAGTAGAAAAATAGAATACTAACAACGAAGTGGTCATCAGCATGTCAAAGGTAATCGCCAACCCGTAAGCGCCCTGCATGGCATCGGCCTCACGGAAGAACAACACCACCACAATGCATCCAAGCATTAATATCCAGTTGATGGCGGGGATATAAATTTGCCCCATCAATTGGCTTGGGTAGCGCACGCGCGTTGCCGGCCAAAGTTTAAGTTTCATTGCTTCGTTTACCAGTGTAAACGTGCCCGATATCAATGCCTGGCTGGCAATTACTGTTGCCATGGTTGCAATGATGATTCCGACTATCAGCAAACTTTTGGGCATGATTTCAAAAAACGGAATCATATCACCAAGTTGAGTTCCCTCGCGGTCCAGTAGCCACGCGCCTTGACCGAAGTAACTCATCAGCAAGCAAAATTTTACAAATCCCCAACCAAAACGGATGTTGGATTTGCCGCAATGTCCCAGATCCGAATACATTGCTTCTGCTCCGGTTGTACACAAAAAGACAGCACCTAAAATCCAAAAGCCTCCCGGGTATTTCACCAGCAAATTCACGGCATACAACGGATTCAACGCTTTGAGCACACTTAGATTTTGAACGAGGTGGTATGCTCCGATGGAACCGATAAATAAAAACCAGATCAGCATCACAGGTCCAAACGTTTTGCCTACCACGCTGCTTCCAAATTGTTGGAAGACAAAAAGAGCAAGTAGGATCACGATAACAATCGTGATGATCGTGTCTGTAGTGATGTCTGGATAGATAGAGCGTAGCCCTTCTATAGCAGAAGTAACGCTAATGGCAGGGGTGATGAATCCGTCTGAAATCAATGTGCAGCACCCTATAATAGCAGGGAAGATTACCCAGGATGCTTTGTACCTTCTGACGAGTGCGTACAAAGCAAAAATTCCACCCTCGCCTTTGTTATCGGCACTAAGAGCCAGGTACACGTATTTTATGGTGGTGATCAGGGTCAGTGTCCAAAAAACGCACGATAAGCCACCGAGAATTAAATCTTCGGTGATGATGGATTTGCCAACAATAAAGCGAAGTGTGTAAATGGGCGAGGTGCCAATGTCGCCATAAATAATACCCAGCGTTACTAAAATACCGGCCGCAGAAAGTGCCTGGTGCCTTGAGTCTTTGGAATCCATTTGCGTTTTTACCCTAACGAATTGTTCATGATCTAAAAGATTCCTTATTGATTAGCCTCCGGTAATTTTTCTTCATTTCGCCCGATGATCAATCGGTTGCTGCGATCGTAAGAAAAATAATTCCAGGCCCAACTAAAGAACGTGAATACTTTATTTCTAAAACCTACAATTGCCATTAAGTGAACGAACATCCACACGTACCATGCAAAGGCACCCTGAAAGCGTATGCCTTTCATATCCACTACTGCTTTGTTACGACCAATGGTTGCCATTGATCCTTTATCAAAATAGCGGAAGGGCTTTAATTCTTTCTTCGCGATAATGTTCCTGATATTCTTTGCTACTAATCTACCTTGCTGCTGCGCTGGCGGGGCCATCATCGGATGACCTGACGGAAATTTTTCATCTCCTTCCATAAGGGCAACATCACCGATCGCAAAAATGTTATTGTATCCCTTCACTTTGTTGAATTGATCCACCAAAATGCGATTGCCACGAGCAATCGATTCGGTTTTCAATCCTGCTATAGGGTTTCCTTTCACACCTGCCGCCCAAATGAGCGAGCGCGAAATTAATTTTTCTCCGGTGCTGAGTTCTACCTCGTAACCGTCATAAGATTTTACGGCCGTGTTGAGGTGGATTTTCACATCCATCTCTTCCAAAAATTCCTGTGCTTTTTTCGAAGCTTGTTCAGACATGCCGTTGAGTAAACGAGGAGAAGCTTCCACCAAATGGATATCCATTTTACGCATGTCAAGCTCTTTGTAATCCTTTGGGAAAACATTTTTCTTAAGCTCGGTAAGTGCGCCTGCCAATTCTACCCCCGTTGGTCCGCCACCAACAATTACAAAATCCATGAGGCTGTTCATCACTTCCTGATCTCCGGTGAGCAGCGCGTATTCCAGTTGACGAATGATTTTGTTCCGAAGTTTGGTGGCATCCACTATGTTTTTCATAAAGGATGCGTTCTTCTCCAGTTCGGTCATGCCATAAAAATTGGTGACCGCCCCTGTAGCTATGACCAGGTAATCATACTTGATACCGCCAATCGATGTCTCGATGAAGTTTTCTTCGGGCTTTATGTTTTTCACCTCAGCAAGGCGGAAGTAAAAATCTTCCTGTGAAGCAAAGAGCTTGCGAAAGGGAGCAACAATAGCGTTGGTTTCCAGTCCGGAAGTGGCTACCTGATAGAGTAGGGGTTGAAAAGTATGGTGATTGTACTTATCAAACAAAACGACCTGTGCTTTAAGGCCTTTCAGGCCTTTGATCACTTCCAACCCTCCAAAACCACCACCAATTACGATGATGCGAGGTTTGCCCAGGTCTGCAATACGCGTCCGCGTGGTGATTAGTTTGGGCATTTAAACCAAATTCATTGAAAACGGCCTGCAATTTACGTCAACCCATAGGATTTATCGTCAGGATGAAAAAATATTTTGTAGTCCCTCTGTTTCAGCGGGTTAAACCCTCGTATTTTTGCCATCGAAAAAAAACTTACACCTATTATGATAAAACGCTTTCTGTTTATTGTTGCTGCCGGTGCCGCTATGGCCAGTTGTGGCGGAGAATCTGAAAAACTTCAAACCCAGGTAGACTCACTTCGATCGGAGCTTCAGACCAGCCAGGAATTTGTAAAAACGCTGCAAGAGGTTGGTGTATTGATGGACTCTATCGATGCCAACCGTCAATTGTTGCGCGTTAATATGGTGGAAGGCACAACTTATGATGACTACACCTCACGGATGAAAGACATCAACAATTATGTGAAGGATACTCAAAGCAAAATTGAGGATCTTGAAAAGTCGTTGAAGAAATCCAAGAGCACTTCTAATGCATTTTCGGCAACCATCAAAAAATTGAAAGCTGATTTGGAAGAAAAGAATGCAGAGATTACAAGACTGCAAGAGCAGGTGGCGAGCCTCGGTAATGAAAATAAGAATCTGATCACTACCGTTGAACTTCAGGAAGCTGAGCTATCGGATAAGGAAGCACAGATTGCTGCCAAGCAACAAGAACTTGCGTTGATCGAAGCGCGCATTCAAGAGTTGATGATCTCCAGCAAAATGAGTGAAGCGGATTCTTATTATGCACGTGCTCAGGCGGTAGAAGAAGCGGCTAACCGCACTAAACTTGCACCACGCAAGAAGAAAGATACATTGAAAGAAGCCATTGAGCTTTACAAGAAAGCGCTTTCATTAGGAAAGCAGGAAGCACAGGCTAAGATCACAGAACTCGAGAAGAAGATATAATTAAGTTCGATTAAGTATAAAACAAAATCCCCAGCGAAGGCTGGGGATTTTTTGTTTAAGAGAATTTCAAATTATCTACCCTTATCCGAGGCTGATCAACCAAATGGTGTAAGCGATATATCCCATTAGCAACATGAAGGCCTCCCATCGATCGAGTTTGCGAGTATTGAGGGTGAACATAAAAATCATCAATACAATGGTAGAAGCTACCAAGACATACATATCAGAATTCAAAGCTGTGTTATAAGGTATTGGGCTAATAAAACCGGTAACACCAAGAATGAAAAAGATGTTGAAGATATTTGATCCCACCACGTTACCAATAGCAATGTCAGTGTTCTTACGATAAGCCGCCACACACGAAGTTGCAAGTTCTGGTAATGAAGTGCCGGCAGCCAAAATGGTTAATCCAATCAGTTTCTCGCTAAGCCCATAATGTTGCGCAATTTCAATAGCACTGTCCACCACTAGTTTTCCTCCGCCAATCAGCATGACTAACCCTAAAATGACCATCCCGGCAGACATGGGTATGGAGTAAATTTTTATGGCCTCACCTTCTTCCATTTCAGAAGTGTTCTTCATGGTTCGCCAGATGTAAAAGAGAAACCCAACAAAGAATACCAATAAAATAATACTGTCGAACCTGCTTAAAATATTGGAATCACTGGACCATAATTTTTGGTCGTTTACCAAAACAAATAGCAAACCTGCGGCCAGTATCGAGAGCGGCACCTCAAATTTTACAGTGTTGCGCTGCACCACCAAAGGATAGATCAGCCCAGCAATACCTAGGATAAACATTAGATTGAAGTTGTTACTGCCAATTACGTTTCCGAAGGATGCATCATTTTTGCCATCCAGTGCGGATAGTAAACTAACAATTAGTTCTGGCATTGATGTACCAAACGCTACCACCGTTAGTCCAATAGCAAGATTGGAAACACCATACTTTTTTGCTGCTGAGGAGGCTCCGTTGACTAAAAAATCGGCTCCTTTTATAAGGATCACAAATCCGACCAGCAATAATACAATAGGTAAAAGCATACGTAATTGGGGTTATGGTAATTCGAAAGTTAAAACCATTTTTTAAATTTAAAATAGACAATCATAATTATTACAACAACAAACATAATTGCCATAACCAAAGGATAGCCGAAGGTCCATCGCAACTCGGGCATAAAGTCGAAGTTCATTCCATAAATGCCAACAATAAAGGTTAAGGGCATAAATATGGTAGAGATCACAGTCAATACTTTAATCACTTCATTCATCTTTGTGTTTTGCGTATTGATGTGAATGTCCATCAAGCCTGAAGTGAGGTCTTTGTAAGTATCCAGTGCATCGATCAGGTGGGCAACATGATCGTAAACATCAGCAAAATAACGAATGGTCCCTGTTTCAATAAAGCCGTTTTCATCTTTGATGAGTTTACTCACGGCATCCCGCAAAGGGTACAGCGCTTTCCGCAGAAAAATAAGCTCCTTCTTCAGGCCTTGAATTTTTTTGAATGCTTTCTCCGAAGGGTTGTCGTAAATATCTTCTTCAATTTGTTCGATTTGTGCACCGATAGCATCCAATACATTATAGTAATTGTCTACGATGATATCGATGAGGCGATAGAGAAGATAATCGGCTTTCTTCTTGCGCACCTTACCCTGATCCAGGCGAATTCTTTCCCGAAAGGGGCCAAACAAATCACCTTCTTTTTCCTGAAAAGAAAGCAGGTAATCTTTACCCAGTACAAAACTGATTTGTTCGTAGTCGATGTTATCATCCTCAATGCGATACAGCATTTTCAGGGTGAAGAATAAATAGTCTTCATATTCTTCCACCTTAGGCTGATGATCACTGGCAATATCTTCCAACAAAAGTGAATGAAGATTAAAATGCTCGCCAATCTTCTGCACCATTTTCTGATCGTGCAACCCATCAAGGTTAATCCAATTGACTTTATTGCTTTTGAATTTGGAAAGAACATCTTCGATAGCACTATCGGCCGACATGAAGTATTCTTTTTCATTGTATTGGATCAGCTCAAGAATAATTTTCTCCGGAGCGGTATTGAGAACGGATGATTCAAATTTCTTTTTACGGGCCATGGATTAGCTGTTCTTTAACATCACGAGATGATGCAGGTTTCCGAGTGTAATGCCTTCTTTATCAAAGCGATCTTTGATGGATTTATTCAGATCGCATTTTAGGATAAACCCATCGTTGGGATTTTTTGCCCAAACCGATGCGCGTAATTGAATTCCTCCATCCAGAAATGTCATGACCCTGACCACTACCGGAGGCTCCTGGCGCGAAAGATCTTCCTCCGATCGGTTATCGATAAAGTAAGGATGTTTTGTAGCCTCGTCCTGAATTATCGCCATGGCTTTGTTTAAGTTGGTGGCATGGGTTACGGCCAGTTCAACAAACATGCAGGTTTTTTCATCTGTGATTGTTGAGTTCAAAATGGTCTCATTGCTGATAACGCTGTTGGGAATAATGATTCTCCTGTTTTCAAAATCTTTTATCACGGTGTGGCGCAAGGTAATGTCTTCCACATCACCGGTGTAAAGTTGACCGACTTTGATCCGGTCACCCACACTGAAAGGTTTAAAGATCACCAGGAAAAATCCGCTGATGATATTGGAGAATGCCGACTGTGAGGCAAAACCAACAATGGCTGCCAACACTCCAGCACCTGTCAATAGGGTTGTGCCAATAGCACGGAAGGAGGGGATGGAACGAAAAATAATGATGGCCGCAATCAGGTAGAGGATAAAGTCGACCGCATTCTTAAAGAAGTTGTATCGCGTGGGGTCTACTTTTAATTTTTTAGCAGCCCCTTTGAAAAACCTGCCAATAAGGAATCGCAGTACCCGTGAGACAATAAAAGTGACTAGTAGTACGCTTAATGCAAAAAGAATTTGTTCCCAGTACATCGGATAGGTTCTCATAAATTCGAAAATAGTGAAATAGTATTGAGTCTATCGGAAGTTTTTTAGGAAAGTGGTCATTACAGATTAAAAATTGCCCCGTAAGTCAATTTCACTTTATACTTATGACTATTATTGCAGTTCATGTCTTTGCGATTAGATGATATCAAGGCTCCTGTAGCCCGGGAAATGGATGAGTTTGAGCATAAGTTTCGGGCATCCATGAAAACGCGTGTGCTGTTGCTGGATAAAATCATGAACTACATCGTTAAGCGGAAGGGCAAGCAAATCAGACCACTTTTTGTTTTTCTGAGTGCAGGAACATGCGGCACTATTTCAGATTCAACCTTTCGGGGCGCATCGCTAATTGAACTCCTGCATACCGCTACATTAGTTCATGATGATGTTGTGGATGACTCCAACTACCGAAGAGGTTTCTTTTCAGTAAATGCCCTGTGGAAAAATAAGATCGCAGTTTTAGTTGGTGATTTTCTGCTTTCGCGAGGGCTGATCCTTTCTGTAGAGAATAAAGAATTTGATCTGTTAAGCATTGTTACCAATGCCGTGAAGGAGATGAGTGAAGGTGAGTTGCTGCAAATGGAAAAAGCCAGGCAGCTTGATATCAGTGAAGATGTGTATTACGAAATCATTCGACAAAAGACTGCATCCTTGATTGCTTCGTGTTGCGCAGTCGGAGCCAGCTCTGTTGGTGCGCAGGAAGAAACCGTGAAAACACTCCATCATTTTGGCGAATTTGTAGGCATGGCTTTTCAAATTAAGGATGATCTTTTTGATTATGGCGATGATGAGATTGGCAAGCCTGTGGGTATTGACATTAAAGAGAAGAAAATGACCCTGCCGCTTATCCATGCCCTTACCAAGGCAAGTTGGTTGGAGAAGCGCAAGATCATCGGAATCATTCGTAGCGAAAGTGAAAAGCCTAAGAAGGTGAAGGAAGTGATTGAGTTTGTGAAGAGGTCCGGTGGAATTGAATATGCTAATAAAGTGATGGAAAAATATTATCACGATGCTCTTGCGCTTTTGAATACGCTACCGGAATCAAATTATCGCAATTCGCTGGCGCAATTAGTGGAGTTTACCATCCATCGTAAAAATTAAAAGCTGTCTTTTGAGGACAGCTTTTTTACCTAAACCGAAAAATTAACTAATTATTTTACTTTTGATCGACCTGCTTCCAGGATGGCGTAGTCTTTAGATGATTTGAACGCTGTAGTATCAAGAACATCAGCCGCTGGGCCAGTATGGTCGGGTACAAAACTACCATCAGTTTCCCACCATTTTTTAGCGAGGCTTCTTGCTTCATTCTTATCCACATCAAAATATCCAATGATGGAATCTGAAACAATCCAAGGCTTTGCCACATTCGAATACTTCTCAAAGATCATGGATCGCATTTGCGTTCCGCTGGATTGATTTTTGAAATGCGAAACAGTGTATGACATCGTTTCGGGCTCGGTCATCACCATATCCCAATATTTTTTGGAGGTGACAATCTGTGCTGTGGTTAGCAGGTAACCATAACCTTTCTCAATTGGCTCTTTTGTGATATTGCAGGAGGCCCTGAATTCTTTCTTTTTTTTGCCGAAGAGTGTATCTAACAGTGCCATGGTTCAGAATTTACTTTATTAGATACTTGGAATGGCTCAAATAGTTGCACCGATGGGCAACTATTTTTAGTAAACCCGCAAAAATATGTACTCAACCGACAAATCTGGGGCTATGGAGTGCCCTTTAGATTAGGGTTTGCTGCGGCCTTGCTCTTTAGGAATTTCTCATGCTTGGTCAAAAACTCTCCTAATGCTTCAACCGGAATCTTTTTGGCAATTACTTTTTTCTGATTATCGATTACATACACAAACGGAGTTGTATCGGCCTGATAGTGGGCACTAAAATGTTGTTTTGAATACGTTCTTGGGCCGTTCACCGTGGTCCATGTGATCTTAAATTGCTTGATAAAATTTCTCATCTCCACCATAGAGGTGTCTACATCAACAGCAAATACATCGAAATTGAATTTCGCCTTATTCTTATTATAAAAATCCACCAGTTTGGGAGTTTCTTCCTTACAATGACTGCAGGTTGGGCTAAAGAAGAACAGCACTGAATATTTCGATTTTAAATCAAACAATGAGCGGGGCTGCAGATTTTGATCTTGCATGGTAAGGTTAGTGGCGGTAGACCCAATCTTGCCGAGGTTCAATTTGTCTGCGTACTCCTTTACATTCTTCTTGGTTGCATCATCAATCCAATAATTCATCTCTCCAGAGGCAATGTACTTTTCATACATCTTAACAAACACCTGATCGAGCCCCATGATCTCAGGACTTTGATAATTGAAAATCACATTCCACACCAGGTAGCGATAGGTGTCAGGGTTACGCTTTGCTTTCGTAACCATAAAGTCGATGGCCTTCATGAGTGTATCAGGCTGAGGGGCGAAAAGTTTTTCCAGATAATCTTTAATTTTTTCCTGGTAAAATGGACGCGGCAGGTGCAGCATGGCGTCATCAGAAAGATTGAAATTATCAAAATAGTGCTGGCGGTACCAGCGCAATTGAAAAGTTGAATCAATAGTACCATCGGCTTTTTTAGGTGCGGGAGGTATGTCAACATTTCGCGTAGCCTTTAGCAATCGGGCGGTGAGTAATTCAGGATTTTTCTCGATCAATTGTTTTTGATAGGCGATAACTTTTTCATTGATTTTCTGTAATGCTTCCTCTGCTGATTTCTTTTGTGAGGCAGCAGCTTTGGCAGTATCACGCATAATTTTCATAAAGGGCTCCGCCTCTTTTGTACGCTCCATATTGAAAAGCATGTTTTCAAAAAATAAACGGTTGTCTTCATCCCCCTTTACTTCCATATTCTTAATGAAGTCATCCGTGGAGGTGGTCATGCTAAACGTTTGATCCTGAGAGATGACAAAATCAAAAAACTTATTCTTATTCAATACGAGAAAATATACCCCCTGCCCAAGCGGATTCTTGCCTTCAAAAGTAAAACTGCCTGATGATGAAACTCGTGCGGTGTCCCGAACATAAGTTTGCTCACCGGTATAGAGCCCGAGATAAACCGTTGTGTCTTTCCAGCCTTTAACAGTGAAGTCCAGCTTGTAACCTTGCGCCAATCCAGAGACGGAGAGGGAGAAAGAGAATATGATAAGCACCCAATATTTCATAATCACAATTTTAAATGCCCAAATTTCGAAAATTCAAACTTTTGTACAATGGCAATTAATGGACCAGACTTACGTTTGGTAAACGTTAACTCTTATTTAACAATTGCACATCAGGTAGTTAAGGGTCTGCTTCTTTTATTAAATTTGTGCTACAAACAGTAGTGAGATTAATATTCTGATTGGCAACGTATGGTAATTGAAATCGCTGAGTACTTAATTTGCACGATAAACTCATCAGCAACTTACTCAGTTTAGAAAAGCCAATGTCCCTTAAAGTTACTTCGCTTACTAAAATCTATGGTCAGCAACACGCTGTCGATAATATTTCCATAGAAGTGAAGCAAGGAGAAATTGTAGGTTTCCTTGGTCCAAATGGTGCTGGCAAATCCACCACCATGAAAATTGTTACAGGCTTTCTTCCTCCGACCTCCGGAGGGGTTTGGGTAAATAATTTTTCGGTGATGGATAATCCGATGAAGGTGAAGCAGATTACCGGATACCTGCCCGAACATAATCCATTGTATCTTGATTTATACGTTCACGAATACCTCCATTTTGTTGGTGGGCTTTACGGCATGAAGCGGACCACGCTCACGCAGCGCGTAAGGGAAATCATAGGGATGTGTGGATTAGAGCGTGAACAGAACAAAAAAATTGAATCCCTCTCCAAAGGTTATCGGCAGCGTGTGGGGCTTGCGCAGGCATTGATTCATAACCCTGAAGTGCTCATTTTGGATGAACCTACTTCCGGATTGGACCCGAACCAGATTCTTGAAATAAGAAAGTTAATTAAAGAGGTGAGCACCAATAAGACGGTACTGTTTTCCACGCACATTATGCAAGAGGTTCAGGCATTGTGCGATCGTGTGATTGTAATTAACCGGGGCAAGATTGTAGCCGATGATCGATTGGAAAACCTTCTTTCGAATAAAAACGAAATCGATACCATCATGGTAGAATTTAAGGAAGAGGTTTCGATTGAAATGATGCACGGGCTGGGAGCAATTGAAGTAGTGAAGGAAGGGAAGAAATTCAGGTTAAAATCGCCAAAGCAAAATGACATACGCCCGAAGCTACTGCGCCATGCGGCTGATCATGGCCTTTCATTAATCAACCTTCATCAGGAGGAAAGTACACTGGAGGAAATTTTCAGGGAACTCACTCAACCAGCAGGCAGCCATGATTAGAATTTTTCTGAAGGAGTTCAATAGTTTTCTGAATTCGCTGATCGCCTACATTGTTATTTGTGTGTTTTTAACTGCGGTGGGTTTGCTCATGTGGGTTTTTCCGGACACGTCTATTCTTGACTATGGATTTGCTGATATGGACACGCTGTTTTCGTTTAGTCCGTACATTTTCATTTTTCTAATTCCTGCTGTTACCATGAGGAGTTTTGCGGAAGAAAAGAAAATAGGAACTATGGAATTGCTGTTGACCAAACCTATTACCGATACACAATTGGTAGTGGGTAAGTTTCTCGCATGCTTTTTTCTGGTAGTGCTTACGTTATTACCAACGCTATTGTATTACGTATCGGTTTATCAACTCGGGAACCCGGTAGGAAATATCGATACCGCGGGTGTGATTGGCTCCTACGTAGGATTAATTTTATTAGCAATGATTTTCTGTGCAATTGGTGTGCTGGCTTCTGCGCTTACCTCCAACCAGATCATTTCATTTTTATTGGCCGCTTTTCTCTGCTTCATTTTCTACTCTGGATTTGATTCATTGGCTTCTCTTTCCATGTTTCAACCCATGGCCCTGGAAGTAAAACAGATCGGAATTTTGAGCCATTACGAATCCCTGAGTAAGGGCCTGCTCGACTCTCGTGATGTTGTTTATTTTTTCAGTGTCACCAGCCTTGGATTGTTGATCACGAAGACCATCATTAGCAGCAGAAATTGGTAGCACTATGAAATGGATTTCTAGCAAAAAGACGGGAGATTTTTTAATACTGGCCAATGGCATTGTGGTAGTGATACTGCTTAACCTTTTAAGCACTTTCTTTTTTGTTCGCTGGGATCTTACCGATGAAAAGCGTTATACCATCAAGCCTCAAACCAAAGCATTGCTACGCAATTTGGAAGAGGATGTCTTCATCGAAGTCTTTTTGGAAGGAGATTTGAATCCCGGCTTCAAGCGTTTTCGAAAAGCCATTCAGCAAACACTGGATGAATTCAAAGTTTATTCAAATAATAAAGTAAACTATCAGTTTACAGATCCCATTCAGGCAAAAGGAGAGGGCGCGCGAAATGAATTCATGCGCGGGCTTGCCGCTAAGGGAATCACACCCACCAATGTGGTAGAAACCAAAAATGGTCAGCGCGTGGAAGGATTTGTTTTTCCAGGAGCCTTGGTAAACTATGATGGTTTTGAAACGGGTGTGATGCTCTTCAAAGGAAGCAGGGCAACCAATCCACAGGAGACGTTGAACCAATCCATAGAGGGTGTAGAATTTGAATTGGCAAATGCCATTTATAAAGTTGCTAATACCGATCGCAAAAAGGTAGGCATTGTGCAGGGGCATGGTGAGTTGGATAGTCTTGAATTTGCAAGCCTTAACAATGCGCTGCTCGAACAATATGATGTCTTCAAAGTAGACTTATCCAGAAAGCCTCGCGTTGGCGATTATCATGCTTTGGTTATTGCTAAACCCCAATCGGCTTTTTCGGATCAAGACAAGTATAAGCTGGATCAATACCTGATGAAGGGTGGAAACCTTTTGTTTTTGTTAGATCGGTTAGAAGCAAATATGGACAGCGCTTCGCGCGATGATTACTTTGCCTTTCCTTACAACCTAAATCTGGATGATCAATTATTTAAGTATGGTGTGCGCATCAATCCTGATTTGATTCAAGATCGGGTTTCAGGTAAATATCCAATTGTTATTGGCAATGCAGGCAATCGCCCACAGATGATGAAGCTGGATTGGCCATTTTTTCCATTGATCAATCAATATGCAGATCACGCCATCACACGCAATCTTGATGCTACGCTCACTCGATTTGTGAGCAGTATTGATACCGTGAAGGCATTGGGAGTTAAAAAAACGCCTTTACTATTTTCTTCCAATTATTCACGAAAATTGGTTGCTCCGGTTAAAGTAGGTGTGAACGACTTGCGAAAATTATTTGAAGAGAATGTACTGACGGGTCCTCAGACTCCCATCGCTTATTTATTGGAAGGTAAATTTTCATCGCTTTACAGAAATCGTTTTGCGCCAGAAGGTGTTGATACTACCGGGTTTTTGCCGCAAGGAAAATCTTCGCGAGTGATTGTGGTGGCCGATGGAGACATTGCCCGAAATGATGTGAACCGAAAACAAAATCAGCCTCAACAGTTGGGCTTTGATCCTATCTCCAATTATACTTTTGCAAATCAGGATTTGCTGTTGAATATGATCGCATATCTTACCGATGAAAACGGTTTGATCAACGCCCGAAATAAAGAAATAAAAATTCGCCCACTGGATCAGGCGAAGGTGAATCAAGATCGCCTTTATTGGCAAGTGTTGAACCTCGTTGTTCCAATCGTGCTGGTGATTGTGTTGGGCATTGTTCGCGCCTACTGGAGACGAAGAAAGTATGCACATTTTTAACGCCATGCAGGAAAAGAAAAATATTCGGCTGTTCATATCACTCATTGTGCTTTCAATGCTTACCGTGATACTTTTTACGGTGAGTTATTCGGGCAAGTCAACGGATGTTGACAAGAATATTTTTAAAGTCAGTGATCAGACGGATGTAGATAAAGTTCTTCTGCAAAGTAAACAAGGAAGTATTGAGCTTAGCTATAATCGGGTAAACTGGCAGGTGAATAAAAAATTTGATGCCGATCGTCAACTGATCAAAGTGTTCTTTGCCATGATTTATCAAGCAGAGGCCAAGCGAAAAATTACAGGAAGCAAAGTGGATTCACTTCGCGAAATGATGGTTGATCAGGGTATTCAAGTAAAACTTTTTGCTGGAGATGACATCATGAAGGAATTTCTGGTGTTGGGAAATCCTCAAAAGTCGGAGACGTATTTCAAACTTACAGATAGCCCGGAGGTGTATGTTGTTTCCATTCCAGGTTATCGTGTTTACTTGGCTTCTATTTTTGAGTTGAAGGCAAATGATTGGCGCGACAAGCGAATCTTCAATTTCAACTGGCAAAACTTTAGAAGCCTGACAGCAACTTTCCCGCATGATCCAAAGCAGAATTTTACCATTTCCTTTAAGGATCAGTTTTTTGGAATTGATGACATGCCTTCTGCCGACACCACCAAACTGAATAATTATCTGGATGCTGTTTCCCTCGTGCAGGGAGATCGAATCCTTGAATCGAATGAGGGTGATAGCCTCGGCAATTCAGGGCCTGATTTTGAAATTGATATCCGGGATATTGCTAATCGCAGTTACCAACTCCGTGTATTTCTGACTGGGGAGAAAAAGATTGGCCGCCTCAATGATAGCACCCTTTTTGAGCTGAATCCGCGTGCACTTGAAAATATCGGGCGAGGGAAAAATTATTTCCTGGTGAAATAGTCATCGGCCCTTCTTGAGTTGCTGATTTTCAGGCTAATAACTTCCATTTTTCAGATTGGTTTTTCTTTTTAACTTTACCGCCCTGTTAAAACTACAAACCACTGATTTACAATGAAGTTTATTGTTAATTCGAGCTACCTGTTGAAGCAACTTTCCAATATCAACGGGGTAATTACTACCAACCCGGTGGTTCCTATTCTGGAAAACTTTCTTTTTGAAATTGATAAGAGTCATCTGACGGTGACAGCATCTGATCTTCAGACCAGCATGATCACGGAGATCACCGTTGAATCAAAGGAAAAGGGAAATATTGCGGTGCCTGCAAGAATACTGCTGGATACCTTAAAAAACCTTCCAGATCAGCCGGTAACCTTCTCCGTGGATGAGTCAACCTACAGCATTGAGATCAGCTCAGATAACGGTCGCTACAAGCTTTCAGGCGAGAACGCAACGGATTTCCCTAAAGTGCCTGCCGTTTCTAATGACTTCTCGGCAGCAATTTCTTCAGAAGTTTTAGCACGTGCGGTAAACAATACCATTTTTGCTACCAGCAATGATGAATTGCGCCCTGCTATGACAGGCGTTTATGTCAATCTTGGTGAAAAGAATACCACCTTTGTAGCAACAGATGGTCACCGTCTTGTTCGCTATAGAAGAACAGATATTAAATCAGATAATGGCAATGCCATCATCATCCCAAGAAAAGCACTGAACTTGTTGAAGGCCACACTTCCAACAGAGAATACCGATGTAAGCATTGACTTTAACATGTCTAATGCTTTCTTCAAGTTTGGAAATATTCGCATGATCTGCCGCCTGATCGATGAGCGCTTTCCGGATTATGAAAATGTAATCCCTGCGCAGAACCCCATTAAGATGACGATCAATCGCGCTGAGTTGTTGAGTTCGCTAAAGCGTATTTCTATTTACGCGAACAAAACCACGCACCAGGTAAGATTGAAGATCACAGGCAGTGAACTTCAGGTATCCGCTGAGGATTTGGATTTCTCGAATGAGGCTAATGAAAGACTTTCCTGCGAGCATGAAGGAGAAGACATTGAAATTGGTTTCAATGCCAAGTTCCTGATTGAAATGCTAAGCAATTTGGATACGGATCAAATTAAACTGAATATGTCGGCCCCGAACAAAGCGGGTGTGATCTTCCCAGTTGAAAAAGACAAGGGTGAAGATATCCTCATGCTGGTGATGCCAGTAATGTTGAATCAGTACGTATAAAAATTTTTCTACCTAAACTTTTGAAAGCCATCCATCTGGATGGCTTTCTTCGTTTAATATAGTAGATACCCCTTTCGGTTGGCAATGATCGAGCTATGCGCTAACTTTAAGGATGTAGGTAGTTATTATGCCCCATTAATCCAGACCATTGTGAAAATAATCCTTTCCGTTATTTTGATGGTATCCACTCTTACTGCACTCGGTCAAACTTTTACAAAGGTAGATGTGGATGAGTACTGCAAGGATATCGCAACAAAGCATGAGCTGGGAAAATTGATAGAAATAAAATTGGCGAAGGAAACAGCTTGTGGAGGTTCACTTTCTGGCTTTTACGAAGAAGACAATCTTGTGGAGATGAGTTCTTTTGCCAAGACTGATTTTGAGACCATTCATCGCATCTACTTTATTCGAGGAGCTGAGTTGGTAGCTGCTACCGATAATCGAAGGAGACCTACAGTGAATGTAGACGAATTCTGCCGGACGAATAAGACCAAAGATGGGAAGTGTAATTTTGAAGGGATTCCTTATGAGCGTGTGGTAACAACGATTCATTTTTTATCCCCACCAGTTGCAATCCAAACGGTAAATGGTGGCAAGCAAGCCGTCCTGAGTGAAAATGACTGGATTATTGATAAGATTAAGGGGTGCGGGAAATTGATGATGAAAGAGTTAAGTAAGTAAATCAGAGCATAGCTTGAAGAAAACAAGAACACTGCCTCTAGTGTCTGGCCTTAACGTCTAGGGAAGACTTTTGTGATAGTTGATTGAGGAATAAATACGGTTGTAGCGAGACGCTGCCGATCAATTAGAGCGTAGCTGAAAAAACCAAAAGGCTACCCGTTTCCGAATAGCCTTCTGTTGTTTTAAAACTATTTGAATCTTATTTCAATTCATCAAAGTCGAACGAAGTCTCCAAAAATTTAGTGGTGAACTTTCCTGATCGGAAGGTTGGATTATCCATCAGCTTCAGGTGAAAAGGAATTGTGGTTTTAACACCTTCAATCACAAACTCACTTAATGCACGTTTCATTCTGGTAATCACTTCCTCACGTGATTGTCCGCTTACGATGAGCTTACCGATCATTGAATCGTAATTGGGAGGAATAGTATAGCCCGCATACACATGACTGTCTACACGCACACCATGGCCGCCTGGCTTGTGCAGGTTGATGATCTTACCGGGAGAAGGACGGAACCCGTTGGCAGGATCTTCTGCGTTGATGCGGCACTCCATGGCATACAGGTTAGGATAATAGTTATTACCTGAAATCGGTACACCGGCAGCTACTTTGATCTGTTCTTTGATCAAATCATAATTGGTTACCTCTTCGGTGATCGGATGCTCTACTTGAATACGGGTATTCATTTCCATGAAGTAGAAATCGCCATGCTTGTCTACCAGAAACTCGATCGTTCCAGCGCCTTCGTAATTAATTGCTTTTGCGCCTTTAATGGCAGCCTGGCCCATTCGCTCACGCAACTCCTGGCTAATAATCGGTGATGGAGTTTCTTCTACCAATTTTTGATGCCTGCGCTGAATAGAACAATCGCGCTCGGAGAGGTGGCAAACTTTTCCGTATTGATCACCCACCACCTGTATTTCAATATGACGTGGTTCTTCCACAAACTTCTCCAAGTATAGACCATCGTTTCCAAAAGCAGCACCCGCTTCACGTCTTGCATCATCCCATGCTTTTTGAAACTCTGACTCATCGTTGATAATGCGCATGCCTTTTCCACCACCGCCTGCAGTTGCCTTGATGATAACGGGGTACTTAATTTTCTTGGCAAGCGCCATGCCCTCTTCAACAGAACTGAGCAGACCGTCAGAACCCGGGATACAAGGAACACCTGCTTTGATCATCGTCTCTTTAGCAGTGATTTTATCGCCCATGGCTTGAATCATCGCGGGAGTTGGGCCGATGAATTTTATTCCATACTCATGGCACACGGCTGAAAATTCAGCATTCTCAGAAAGGAAGCCATATCCGGGATGGATCGCATCAGCGTTTGTTATTTCTGCTGCTGAAATGATCCTTGGAATATTGAGGTATGATTCTTTAGAGGGAGCGGCTCCGATACAAACAGCTTCATCGGCAAAACGCACATGAAGACTTTCGCGATCAGCAGTAGAGTACACCGCTACTGTTTTAATATCCATCTCTTTGCAGGTGCGAATGATGCGCAGCGCAATTTCTCCTCTGTTAGCTATTAATATTTTCTTAAACACAATTTTTCAATTTTAGGTGAGCAAAAAAGAAAGCCTTCTTAGTCAGAAGGCTCTATCAAAACAAAATTGAATTAATCCGGTTCTACTACAAATAATACCTGATCGTATTCTACTGGGGATGCATTTTCCACCATCACCTTTACCACAGTACCCGATACTTCAGATTCGATCTCATTGAACAGCTTCATGGCCTCAATGATGCATACGGTTTGTCCTTTAGATACTTTATCCCCAACGGAGATGAATGGAGGTGAATCAGGGTTTGTTGAGCGGTAGAATGTACCGATCATTGGTGATTTAATGTCTACAGTCTTGCCAGCCGATGCAGGCTTTTCAGCCTTTGGGGCAGCAGGGGCAGCCGCTGCTGGTGCGGCCGGGGCAGCGGCAACAGGTGCAACGGCTACCGGAGCAGCCATTACGGGCGCTGCAGATTTAAGAACTTTTTGATCAGGCTCACGCTTCACATGGAGTTTTAACTCCTTCGTTTCAATGTCCACCTCGTTAAGGCCTGATTGAGCAATAAAATCAATAAGATCCCTGATTTCAGTAGTTTTCATTTCAGATTGGTTTTGAGGTTCAGATGAAGGGCGCGAAGCGGTTGATTTTTTTTCAACGCTCTTTGCCGAAGTTTTTTTGGATGAAGCCATTCAAAATTATTTTACGCGTTCAACATACTCACCGGTGCTGGTTTTAATTTTGATATTATCACCGGTGTTCACAAATAAAGGTACTCTTATTTCAGCGCCTGTTTCAATGGTGGCGGGCTTTAGGGTGCGTGTTGCGGTGTCGCCTTGAACACCAGGCTCTGTGTAGGTAACATTCACCACCACATGTGCAGGAGCTTCTGCCGTAATAGGGTTTGTTCCATTTTCAAACGCGATAAGAAGAGTTACTCCTTCTTTGATGTAATTCACAGAATCACCCAATAAAGCTTTATCGATGTATACTTGTTCGAATGTATCGTTGTCCATCACCACCAGGCTATCGCCATCGGCATACAGGTATTGATATTCTTTGGTTTCAACGCGAAGGATTTCTGCGGCATCACCAGGGCGAAAACGATTCTCTACAATCTTACCGGTACGCACACTGCGCATTTTTACTTGGTAGAAAGCGCGAAGGTTTCCTGGAGTGCGGTGTTGCAGTTCTTCTACTTGAACTATCTCACCATTGTAGCGCATGTAATTGCCTTTGCTGAGATCAGAAATTGAAGCCATAAAGTATTAAGTCGTTAAAGTTACAAATGTTTAATAATTGCGGATTTTTTAATTGCTGTTATACGCCCACTTCACGTAGACTGCTCCCCAGGTAAATCCTCCCCCGAAGGCGGCAATGATAATGTTGTCTCCTTGTTTTAGTCTCTTTTCATAATCCCACAGCAGCAGTGGAATAGTTCCTGCGGTGGTGTTGCCGTACCGCTCAATGTTCATCATCACCTTATCATCGGTTACGCCCATTCTGCTGGCCGTAGCGTCTATAATTCTTTTATTAGCTTGATGTGGAGCAAGCCAGGCTACATCTGCAGCGGTAAGGTTATTGCGCTCCATAATTTGAGCAGCTACATCGGCCATGTTGGTCACCGCAAATTTAAATACGGTGGCACCTTCCTGATAAACATAATGGAGGCGTTGATCAACCGATTCATGCGATGCCGGCATACGGCTTCCCCCTGCTTTCATATTCAAATAGTTGGCGCCATTTCCATCGCTTTTAAGAATGGAATCCATAATGCCTACATCTTCTGTAGTAGGCTCAAGTAAAACACAACCTGCGCCATCACCAAAGATGATACAGGTGGTACGATCGGTATAATCCAGAATGGCAGACATTTTATCGCCACCGATAATAATCACCTTCTTGTACATGCCCGACTCAATGTAACGAGCACCCGTAGCAAGGCCATAGATAAAACCAGAGCAGGCAGCAGATAAATCAAAGCTAAATGCATTCACAGCCCCCACTTCAGCAGCAACAAGATTGGCAGCTGCAGGGAAGGGCATATCGGGTGTGATGGTGGCAAAAATGATCAGATCGATTTCTTTGGGATCTGTTTTTGTTTTGGCGAGCATTTCTTTCACAGCAGCAGCGCCCATCACCGATACGCCCTGATTTTCACCTTTTAGTATTCTTCTTTCTTTTATTCCGGTGCGGCTGGTGATCCACTCATCAGTGGTTTCCACCATGGTTTCAAGTTCTTTATTGGTGAGTATGTAGTCGGGTACATAGCCACCCACACCGGTAATCGCTGCGCGTATTTTATTCATTATGAGTGTGGTAGTCCACGATTTTATAAAAAGCAAATGCCCGACTGAACTTCAATCGGGCCTCTATTTTACACACTTTATTTGATTTGCCTATTCGCATGAAAGGCAAACTGAATTTGGCAATAAGGTTTCTTGAGTAAATTCAAGGACATGGCTTATTACGCCAGAACCTCTTTCTCCATCACTACATTACCCTTGAAATACAACTTTCCTTCATGCCAAAATGCACGGTGAGGAAGGTGGTTTTCGCCAGTAGTAGGGCATACCGCCATTTGCTTTGCAGTTGCTTTATAGTGAGTTCTTCTTTTATCTCTTCTTGTTTTCGAGGTTTTTCGTTTTGGATTTGGCATAACCTATTCTATTTTATTTTACTTTAACTTTTTCAATTTTTCCCATCGCGGGTCTATTGTTTCTGGTTCATCTTCTGCAGCGCCTGAGGTGTAAATAATTTTTCCTTCACTTTCCTCATCGTCATCCTCTTCGGTTTGAAACCGGGGATGAACTTTTTTTAGCGGCATGGCGAGGCAGATGAACTCATAAATGAGCTGACCTAATTCCAGCGAGGTTTTATCTCTTGGAATGATCATGATCTCATCGCTTACTTCTTTTTCTTCTTCACCAAATTTGAAGACCATTTTTGGCTTCAGTGAAATGGGAAAATCAAAGGTCTCAAGGCTTCGGTCACAAATTAACTTAGCCTTACCGCTTATTGTAAAATCTGCCTCAATGAACGTTTCGCGTTTATCCAACGCTACCTCAACTCTAAACTCCCCTCCGGAGACAATATCGTTACCATAGTGCTCAAAAAAAGAATTCCCCAATTGAAATTCATATTGGTGAACCTTATTGCTCAGACCTATGATATTGACACTAAACTCCTTCACCCCGTTGGGCTTTAAAAATGAGCGGGCAAATTTATCAGGATTTCTTGGATTTTTGACTATCGGCCACCTTTTTTACAAAGGAAATGGCGTATTGTTAGGTCCTGTGGCTACACATAATCCGTCAAAAGCTTTGTTTTTAGCTCTTCTGTGCCCACTTTTTCAAAATTCTCGATCAGATAGTCAACCGCTATTTTTTTGAAACCGAGCTTAATGGCAATGCTTTTACAAAAGATTAATTCACTTTCAAACACCTTCTGATCAATATAAATCAGTTGAATGCACGCCAGCAGGTAACTAACCTTTTGATCGATGGAGAGCGCTCCAAGGGTGCCTATTGGTTCTGGATTACGGATTAGTTCAAAGAGATCTGCATCAGAAAAATTACGTTCGCGGGCAATTCTAAAAATCATGTCACGCTCAGCCTTTGCAAAATGCTTATCGGCTTCCGCTAACTGAATCAAAATATTGAGTTGCTTTTTCGTGACGATATCCATGAAGTATATTTCTGAATTCTAATCAATCTTGATTCAGCGAATTACCTTGCTTTGGCTTAAGTGATTATACCACCGATTAGTATAACGAATTATTCTTTAGACTGTTCACTCCTGTTTTTAATGATGTCACAGGCCATATAGATTGCCTGGCGCATCGAACTTTCGTCTGCCAGATTCTTCCCTGCAATGGAGTAGGCTGTTCCATGATCTGGAGATGTTCTTACAATGGGCAATCCTGCGGTGTAATTTACACCATTGTCGAAGGCAAGCGTTTTGAATGCCACCAGGCCCTGATCGTGATACATGGCAAGAATGGCATCATATTTTGTGTGCTGGCCCGAGGCAAAAAAACCATCGGCAGGAAAAGGCCCTAAAATAATCTTACCCTTATTTTTCAAATCACCGATTACGGGCTTGATGATTTCATTCTCTTCTTTGCCCAGAAGACCTTCATCACCGGCATGGGGGTTAAGCCCCAATACGGCTATTTTGGGTTTACTGATTTGAAAATCTTTCTTGAGTGTGAGTTCCAGTAATCTGATTTTTAATTCAACGCGCTCCTTGGTAATAAAATTGGCAATCTCTCTAACGGGTAAATGTTCGGTTACAAGTCCGACTTTTAAATCATTGCCTATCATGAGCATTAAACTCTCGGTAGCATTAAACTCATTGGTAAGGTATTCGGTGTGCCCGCGATAAGGAAAATCGTCACCATGAATTGTATTCTTGTCAATCGGTCCGGTCACAAAGCCATCAATCAAACCTTCTTTTGATTCCTCAACGGCTTTCTTTAAGCTTAGCAGTGCTGCTTTACCCGACTGGCGTGACGGCTGACCAGGATTGATTTCAATTGCCTCGTCCCAGCAGTTTACTACGTTGATCGTCTTCTGTAAAAATTGTCCTTTACTTTTTACCTGAGAGTAGTTGAATTCTTCCAACCCCATTAGCTTTCGGTAATAGGAGAGCACCCGTGTTGATCCATAAACAACAGGAGTGATCAAACTAAGAAGACGGTTATCGCCCAGGGCCTTAATAACTACTTCGGGGCCAATGCCATTCAAATCTCCCAGGGTAATTCCTAATCGTGGCTTTTCATTTGGTTTTAAACTCATGGATGTTTGCTTTACAGAACGATGCAATTTAATCCAATTTTGATATTTCGATTGTTCTATTCAACATTGATGCTATCTTTCCCAGCTACCGAAAGATTGCTATGGTTAGACCTAAAAAATTTCTTGGCCAACATTTCCTCCGCGATAAAAGCATTGCCGGTAAGATTGTAGATGCATTGAAATTTGATGGTGGCATTCACGCTGTGCTGGAAATAGGTCCCGGCACAGGGGTGTTAACCGAAATATTAATTCATAGGAACGATGTTGACTTAAAGGTGATTGAAATTGATCGCGAATCGGTTGCTCATTTGAAGCAACATTTTCCTGCCCTCGCCAATCGGATCATTGAAGGTGATTTTCTCGAAATGGATTTGGGTAGTTCATTGCCATCAACATTCAGTGTGATTGGCAATTTTCCCTACAACATTTCTTCACAGATATTCTTTAAAATTTTAGAGAAGCGAAATTCTGTAGATCAGGTGGTGTGCATGTTGCAAAAAGAAGTTGCCGATCGCATTGCGGAGAAGGAGGGTAGCAAGACGTATGGAATACTCAGTGTTCTTTTGCAGGCTTACTACGATATTGAATATTTGTTCAAGGTTCCGCCCGGAGTTTTTCAACCGCCACCGAAAGTAATGTCCGCGGTGATTCGGCTCGTGAGAAACAAAAGACAAGTGCTTGGTTGTGATGAAGCCTTGTTCGTGAAAGTAGTGAAGCAGGGTTTTCAAAACCGGAGAAAGACGTTGCGCAACGCACTGAAAATTTTAAATTTGCCTTCCTCTATAACTCTTCTTCCGGTAATGGACAAGAGAGCAGAACAATTGTCAGTGGAGGACTTTATTTCCCTAACGGGATTAATTGAAAACAGCCGTGAAGGAGCAGGTAGAATTTGAGTTGACCACAGAGTTTCGCGATCGCTTTCAGCAAGCCCTGAATGAACGCGACAGTGCGTTTATACAAGAAAGCCTGGGCGAAGTCAACTCGGCAGACATCACGTCATTGCTGTATGAATTTAATAGCGAAGAATCCAAGTATGTGTTGGATCAGCTTTCGCAGGAAACTTCCGCCAACATTATTAACAATCTTGATTCGGATGAGCGCAAAAAATTGCTATCCGTTTATCAGCCAACGGAACTTACTGCAATCATTAATCACCTCGATTCAGACGATGCTGCCGATATTCTGAATGAACTTCCCATTAAAACCAGTGAAGAGGTAATTGCCACACTCGATGCTGAGCTACGCTCTCAGGTAATTGATTTGCTCCGCTACGATTCCAATGTAGCCGGTGGTTTGATGGCGAAGGAGCTCATCAAAGTTCGCGATTATTGGACGGTAGTGCAATGCGTAAAGGAAATACGCAAGCAAGCCATGAACGTCAATAAATTTTACTCTGTGTATGTTGTTGATGATCACGATAAGTTGCTGGGCAGGCTTGCATTACAAGAACTTATTCTGGCCGAAACACGCACACTGATAAAGGACATTGTAGACGAAGATTTGGTTTCGGTTGAAACATACATGGAGGATCGTGAAGTAGCCGAGATCATGCAGAAATATGATCTGGAATCTGTGCCTGTGGTTAATGTTCAAGGTCAATTGGTGGGAAGGATTACCATTGATGATGTAGTGGATGTAATTACTGAGCAGGCGGAGGAAGAACGCCAGATCATGTCAGGTATCACGGAAGATGTGGAGGAGGATGATAGCGTGTGGCGGAATACTCGTGCGCGTCTTCCATGGCTGCTGATTGGAATTTTTGGAGGTATGCTCAGTGCTCGCTTCATGGGTATTTTTGAAAATGAGCTTGCGCGCATCACCGCCATTGCCTTTTTTGTTCCACTCATTCAGGCTACTGGCGGCAATGTGGGTATTCAATCGTCATCATTAGTTGTGCAAAGTCTGGCCAGTGGAGGTTTTGTGGACGAGAGTTTGCTCAGGCGCTTAGGCAAAGTATTTAGCGTGGCAATCCTCAATGGTTTTTTCTTGTCATTGGTGGTGTTCTTAGCCAATATTTTTGTTTTTCAAGATCAGCGCCTTTCCATGGTGGTTTCCATTGCACTGTTTGGGGTGGTGATTTTTGCTTCCTTTGTAGGTACGGCTACGCCACTCATTCTCAATCGTTTTGGATTCAATCCTGCCATTGCCTCTGGCCCTTTCATTACTACAACCAACGATTTGTTAGGCCTTGCCATTTACTTTCTTACCATTCATCTGATGCTCTGATTATCTTTTCTGCGATTAAGCTTTTCTACAAACCAATGTAATATCTGGTTATAAAAGTTAATCTCATTTCATTATCAGGACATTAGCTTTGGTTAATCAATTTTTAATAATTGCTTCGAAAAAAAATGGTATATTAATCGAGGATAGCAAATCTAAAATGGCGTTACTTAAAAAGTTGCAAACGTGGTGGGTGAATAAATTCAATGAGGTCATTGAAAAACCAATGCTTACTACTTCAATCGTTTTGGTGTTGGTAGCAACACTCGTAATTGGATTAAGTTTACCTTACTACATTGAAGACTTCAGTTCTTTTTGGGCTCAGATTTTGGCTGAAGCGCACGGAATGGTGTTTGACATTGCTGTGATCGGTTTGTTGATATTCTGGTTAAATCAAAATGGTGAAACACGTCAGCGCATCCGCACTTACAAGGATGAAATTGATGACTTCCGTTTGTGGGAATCGGAAGAAGCGGCCTTTCGTACAGTCGGTAATTTAAAGCGATTGAACCGCCATAAAATTTATGAGGTAAATCTTGTGAATTGTTATCTGGCCAGAACCAATCTTAACTATGTGAACCTCAAATCATCGAATTTGAATTCGGCCAACCTGAGCAACTCCTCGCTGATTGAAACTAATCTTGAAAATACACGATTGAATCAAACCAATCTTGAGAACTCGAACTTAAACCAAGCTAACTTAAAAGGTGCCTACGCCAGCGGTGCAAATTTTAAAGACGCCTTTCTCATCAAATCTCAATTCGAAAATGCTTTTCTGATCAAGACCAATTTTAAGAATGCTTTTTTGATGGAGGCAAATTTGCAAAACAGCTATCTGATGGGAGCGGATTTTGAAAACGCCAGCTTGTATAAGGCTGACCTGCGCGGAGCAAAGGGATTGACTATTGAACAGCTGACAAAAGCTAAAACCCTCTACCTCGCTCGCTTTGATGATGAGATTCTCGAGCAGATCAAAGCGAACATTCCGGAATTGGTAGGAAGTTGACATTTTGAAGAAGTGAACTAAACTTTTACCTTTGTTGGGTAATTCAACAACGGTCCCGATGCTTTCGGGGCCGTTGTTTCTTTTTCTGATAGACTATAGAAACGGACATTATGAGTGGCAAGATTTCATATTACACAAAAGAGGGTTTGGATAAACTCACCCAGGAGTTGAATCAATTGAAGACAAAAGGACGTGCTGACATTGCACGCCAGATTGCGGAAGCGCGCGATAAGGGTGACTTAAGTGAAAATGCGGAGTATGATGCAGCGAAAGATGCGCAAGGTCATTTGGAAGCGAAGATTGCCAAACTTGAAGACCTTGTGGGCAATGCACGGTTAATTGATGAATCTAAAATTGACACTTCTTCGGTTTCAATTTTGTCAAAGGTTACAATTAAGAATACCAAGAACGGAGCGTCCGTTACGTACACTCTGGTGTCAGAAGAAGAAGCAGATTTGAAAAGCGGAAAAATTTCTACTCAGTCACCAATTGGTAAAGGCCTATTGGGAAAGAAGAAAGGTGACACTGCCAAAATTAAGACACCGGCAGGAGAGATGGAATTTGAGATCGTTAATATTGGCGCGTAATCATCAATAACTATGGCCAGCATCTTTTCAAAAATTATTAGTGGCGAAATTCCCGGCCACATTGTGGCGGAAGATGATCGCTTTTGTGCTTTTCTGGATATCATGCCATTGGTGCCGGGGCATACGTTGGTCGTTCCTAAAACAGAAGTTGATTACATTTTTGATATGGATGATCGTGCGCTGGCGGAGATGATGGTGTTTGCCAAGAAGGTGAGCAAGGCGGTGCGAAAAGCTGTGCCTTGTAAACGAATTGGCGTGTCCGTGATTGGCCTTGAGGTGCCGCATGCACACATTCACCTGGTGCCAATGAATTCGGCTAATGACGTCAATTTTACCAGGCCGAAATTATCTCCTTCCAAGGAAGAGCTAGCAAAAATTGCCGAAGCGATCAGAAATAATTTTTGATTGTAAGGCTAGATAAAATCAATATCCACATTGAGGGGATAGCGCATCAGGAATTCTAGCGCTTCTTCAACAGTCATTCCTTCGAACAATACTTTATATAACCGATCAGTTATCAAGGCTCTGATCTTGTAATAGTCTGCACACTTTTTTGCAATGCGAACAGTGTTAATACCTTCGGCAATTTCGGTCATGTCCCTCACAATGTCATTTAGCTTTTCTCCTTTCGCCAAACGATAGCCAACCGTAAAGTTGCGACTCATCGGGCTGTTGCAGGTGGTAACCAAATCGCCAATGCCGGCTACGCCAAGAAATGCTTTTAAATCGCCCCCTAACGCACGACCTAAGTAAACCATTTCTACTGCACCACGGCTAATGAGTAAGCCCTTTGCATTCTCACCATACCCAAGACCGCTAAGCGCTCCCGAAGCAATTGCGATAATATTTTTTAAAACACCCGCGATCTCTACACCAACTATATCATTGTTTTCATACACCATGAAGCGATCATTTTTCAATAGTCGCTTGCCAACCTGGATCACTTCATGGAAACGACTGGCTACCACCGTAGCACCCGGTTGACGTTGATACAACTCTTTTGAAAGATTGGGCCCTGCTAAACAGCCGATTCTCACCACTACACTTTCTTCCTGGATTACCTCACTCATCGTTTTCACCTGGCTGCGATTTAGTACAGGCATCTCCTCAAGCGATTTTCCAGGGGGCAAGGTGATGTCAAATCCCTTTGTACCATGAATGAGAATGTGTGAGGGCTTTAAAAAGGGTGATAGCTTTTTCATCATCTCACGAAAGTGAGCGGAAGGCACCATCGGAAAAATGACTTCGCATTCTTTTGCCAGCACTTCAAGGTCGTTGGTAGGGGTTACCATGTCGTGCACAATCATCCCTCGGTTTTCTCGGAGCTTCAAAATATTCTCCACTACTTTAGGGTCGCGTGCATAAAGCAGTACCCTTCGGTTGATCGCAAGAATATTCGCGATCACCGTTCCAAAATTACCTGCGCCTATGACGCCAACCGGTTTCTCAGATATGTTGCTCAAGGTCATATCCTACCAAGCGGTTATGGTAATAGTATAGTGTGGTGAGATCTTTTGTGATGATATTCTTTTTCTTGTTTTTCAGCAGGGGTCGCTTTAAATGAAAAATCCCACAGTTATCAAGCCCGCGCTGAATAACAAGATCGGCATTGCCTTTTAGGTGGGTAGCGAAATTCACCTTGCCATTATCTTTTAATTCATAAATGGCTTTTCGAACTCTCTTAAATGCGGCTCTGAATTCCTGATAGTCAATTTCAAGGTCTTCTTCTGGCAGTCGCAGCAGGCTGAACAAGTCAAGCTTCGGATATTTTTTCTGCCACATTTCAAAGGCAACAAATGAAACTACATGGCTGGCAAAAACGCGATTAATTTTATGATATTCTTTAACGATGCGTTGGCTCAGCATTCGGGTATATTCGTCTTCGCGCTGGCTGTCGGTGGTCAGGTTGCCATTGGAAATAAAATAATCACGATTGTCAATCACTCTGCCATTAGAGTCGAGGCTATTACCATCATCGTCAACATAATTTCCCAGCACATCCAACCCTGGCCCGATCGAAACTGAAATGTTTGACCCTTTGGTGAAAAATTTGAAAAGGTATTTGAGCAACTGGAAGCTTCCGTATTTATCCTGTTCGGGGAAATACCGATCCTGTCCTTTCACATGGAGATAATCTTCAATAAGATCAGGTGCTTCAAGAACGAAATGATAATTGAGCGTTACCGGAACAATAAAAATCTTTCTTACCTCACCTGCAGGATTCTCAAGGTATAAGTTTCGTTGAGCTTCAATGGCGGTGCTGAGCAATCCAAGTTTTAATTGCTTTTCAATGAGGCCCGAACGCGAACGTGTGCCGCCCGGAAAAAATAAGCTGTGAGCTCCCTTCTGGATGGCCAAACTGGAATACATCTTCAGCGTTTCCAGATACGGCAGGTTTTTTTTTCTTCGATCCACCTTGTAAGCGCCAAGGCTATTCATAAAGTAGGCGAAGATTTTAATGTTGAATAAGTTCAACCCTGCACCATAGATAAACGCAGGTAATCCTAAAGAATGAATCACCCAGCCAATGAGAATGGAGTCAAGATTACTAAAGTGCGTGGGCACCATCACCACCGTACCCTGTGAGGCCAGCTTGCGAAGCATTTTTACTTTGCCAACGATGTGAATTTTATCGCGCAGTGTGTACTTCGTTCTGAAAAATGCTCCGAATTTTTTTACGCGTGCACCGTTTAGCAACCGTGCAAACCAAAACTTAATGACCGCTCGCGCAAAGCGGTAAGAGTTGGGTTTGAAGTTTCCGGCAATCTCGGACGCGTAGCGCTTTACAATCTTCTCGAGTATTTCTTTTTCGCTGTGGCCAACTTCATCCTGGCTTTTTGAAGTCAATTCTACCAGATCATTTTTTACCTGTGCCCAAAATCGTGCGTCATCTTTCGGGTCAACCCTCCACGGGTTTCTCTTGATGCGATTTTGCTCACGATAGGCGGTGGCCTCAAGTTCATCAATCAATTGCTTGCGCGAGGGGCGCAACTCAAGAATTCGTTCAAGGGATTTTTTTGCTACCTCTTCAATAAACTCTTTCCTGTTTTTGCTCAGCTGATACACTGGCCAATCAGGAATTCCGTCAAGGATTGGTTTATACTGCCTATTCTTATTCTTCTTTTCTTCTAATATTTCCATTAAACGCCTTTAAGACAGGGGGTCAAAGTTAACCTCTGGGTACTCATTCGCAAAAAAATATAAAATGCCATAATCTTTAAATCGCATCTACCGCCTCTTGGAGGCTTTTTGACATCGCTGAGAATCTGGCGATGGATGCTTCGACAAACTCAGCATTTACCACCTTGATCAAATCTGAATCCGAAGTCAAGTCGTACTCGGGTATTTTAAAAGTCTGCTCCAAAAGATCAGTTTCCAGTTTGATCAGGTATTTATTATTCCAATGGAATAGGGTGATTTTTATTTCCGCATGGGGAATGTTTCCGATAACTCTCATGATGCTCCTCTTTATGACTCCGATACTATATTGCTCTTCTCCCTCAAAGAGGGTTATAAATAATTAAAAAGAATTGAGATTTGACCTAATATCCGTTAGAATTTAGCGTTCTAAGTTGGTAAAAAGTTTCTACTTTGAAGTGTTTTTGGTAAGAAGCATTTCAAACTGAATGGACTTTTAGATTGTTGTATCTTTGAGTTTGGGAACTACAGAAGATGATGAAAGGAAAATTTTTTGGTCTACTCTTGTTGGTATTTTTGTCGTTGCTTCCTGCAACATTATATGGCACTCACTTAAGGGCAGGCGAAATTACCGTGGAGCGCGTAAGTTGTTCGTCTCTAACATTTCGGATTACTATTACTGTGTACACGAATACCGCTTCACCGATAAAATTTGGTGATGGTCTTTTAAACTTTGGCGATGGAAGCCAGCCCCATACAACTCCTGAGCGCCCCAACATCATCCGAACTGATCTTGGTCCGGATATCGGAACGGTTTCGTATACGATAACACACACCTATGGTGGACCAGGCCGGTACATCATCAGCTACCTTGAGCCCAATCGAAATGCGGGTATTTTGAACATGTTTAATTCTGTTGAAACCCGATTCTATCTTGAAACAGTAATCAATATTGATCCACTGCTTGGCTGCTCTAACTCTCCCAAGCTGTTGGTGCCACCAATCGATAAGGGATGTACAGGTTCAGCATGGTTTCATAACCCGGGAGCGTATGATCCTGATGGTGATAGTCTGTCGTATGAACTCACTATCCCTAAAAGAGAAAAGAACATTGAAGTAAACGGCTATCGTGTCCCCAATTCAAAAGAATTTTATGATCGCGTGGCAATTCCTTATGGAACGGCCAACGAAAATCAGGATGGCTCGCCAACCTTCACCATCAACCCCACCACGGGTACGTTAATTTGGGATTCCCCCGGTGCTGCGGGTGAATATAATATTGCCTTCGTCATTAAAGAGTGGAGGAAGATTGCCGGCTCATGGGCCTTGTTAGGTTCGGTTACCCGTGACATGCAAATCATTATTGAAAATTGCAAAAACAAAAGACCTGAGTTATTAGTGCCTCCAGATATTTGCGTGGAAGCAGGAACACTGATCAAGCAAGATATCTTCGGATTTGATCCTGACTCCGATAGTGTTAAGATTGAAGTTTTCTCACAGATTTTAAATTTAACATCATCACCGGCTAAGTACCAGCCCTTCCCTACAAAATACCAGGCATCGGCCCCTACGAAGCAGGCGATACTGAAATTTGAATGGCAAACCGATTGCAGCCACATCAAAGAGCAGCCCTATCAGGTAGTTTTCAAGATTAGTGATAAGCCAAAAAACCGACCAGTACTGGTCCAGTTTAAAACGTGGAATATCAGAGTGGTGGGGCCGGCTCCAAAATGGAACACCATCGCCCCAGAAACCGGACGCAAAGCGAGATTAACGTGGCAGCCCTATGTTTGTCAGAATGCTTCATTGATACAAGTTTGGCGGAGAGTGGATCAGTTCCCGTTTACTCCACCTCAATGTGTTACAGGTATGCCTGATTTTCTGGGGTATGAAAAAATTGCTGATGCGCCCGCAACCAGCACTTCATTTGTTGATAACAACAACAAGCTTGGATTGGCTGTTGGAGCACAATATTGTTATCGGTTGGTAGCAGTGTTTCCCCTGCCACAAGGTGGCGAGAGTTATGTCTCGCAAGAGATTTGCCTTCCTCCCATTGAGGCTACTGCACCGGTAATTACGAATGTAACAGTGGACCGAACAAACACCACCAATGGTCAGATTACCGTGAAGTGGCGATCGCCTTTCGATCTGAATAAGAAAGATTTTCCACCACCGTATAAATATGAGGTGAGAAGGGCAGAAGGATTTTCGGGCGAATTGAAATTGGTGAAGCCTCACACCGGAAAACTAACGGACTCCACTTATGTGGATACAAATCTTAATACAGAAGAGGTTGTTTATAACTACCGGGTAATATTATTCGATGTGAATAATGTTGCTATTGATACTTCTGATGTGGCTTCCTCTGTTCGCATTGAAGCAAAACCGGAGTTCAAGCAAATTCAATTGACTTGGGCAGCAGTGGTGCCATGGTCAATTAATACGCAGGATTATCCCAGGCATTTAATCTATCGAGGTAAGAAGGGAGACACCGAAAGCCAATTGGTATTGATCGATAGTGTAAATGTGAATGAAAAGCTTTTTAACTATTTGGATGAGGGCAAATACAAAAACACGCCATTAAGTGTTACCGAAACATATTGCTACCGTGTGCTCACCCGCGGTGCCTATGGAAATCCAAAAATAAAAGAGCCGCTCCTGAATTATTCGCAGATTATTTGCACACAACCCAACGATGATCAGAAGCCGTGCAAGCCTGAACTAACCATCAAGGCGACTACTTGCGAAGAGTATTTTCAGACAGCATCGTGCAATCCGCTGTTGTTCAGCAATACACTTACGTGGAAACGTCCGGCCGATCTTGCTTGCCGTGCAGACATTAAGAGTTATAAAATTTATGGAGCCAGTAAATCAGGCGCGGCAGATGATGAATTTACGGCATTGCCGGTGGTGGTCACCGATACGTTTTATGTGGATCGAAATTTACCATCGTTTGCTCGTTGCTATAAAATTTCTGCGGTTGATCGTGCAGGAAATGAAAGTGATCTGAGCGAAGCATTTTGCTTTGATAATTGCCCGTACTATGAACTTCCTAATGTATTCACACCGAACGGTGATGGCTGCAATGATAAATTCAGTGCATACAATGATCAAATACAAATTGATGAAAGTGGTAGCGGGCCCTGTGGAAAGGTAGATGTGCTGGACCTTCAGAGGCGATGTGCTCGCTTTGTGGTCAGTGTGAACTTTAAAGTGTTCAATCGCTGGGGTAGGGAAGTGTATTCCTATTGGTCGGGAGGAGAGCAGTGTACCAACAAAGAGCGTTGTAATTTTATTGATTGGGATGGTCGCGATGATTCGGGAAAAGAATTAGCTACTGGAGTCTATTATTACATTGCAGAAGTGACATTTGATGTGGTAGATCCTACGCAGCAAACCAAGATCATAAAGGGATGGGTTCAGTTGATGCGCTAGGACCTATTATTTTGTTTGATGGTGTTTGCAACTTGTGCAATAACTCAGTTCAGTTCATTATCAATCGCGATGCTAAGGCGAAATTCAAATTCGCATCGCTACAATCTCAAACAGGGCAGGAGTTACTCAAGCAATTCAATCAATCCGGTAGTGAATTGATTTCTGTAATGTTGATTAGGAATGACAGACTGTATTCGAAAAGCAATGCTGCACTTGAAATTGCCCGTCAGTTAAGTGGGGCATGGCCCGCGCTGTATATTTTTAAAATTATCCCGTCTTTTTTACGCGATTGGATTTACGATTGGATTGCCTCAAACCGTTACCGCTGGTTTGGTAAGAAAGATGAGTGTATGATTCCAACACCTGAACTAAAGAGTCGGTTCTTGTAAGAATCAAATCCCTTGTACATCTTTGGCCTAAGAAAGTAAAACTTTAAACACATGAAAGCTTTTGTATTTCCTGGTCAGGGTGCGCAGTTTACCGGAATGGGTAAAGAACTATATGATGCTAATGCTGTTGCAAAGAAGCTCTTTGATCAGGCAAATGACATCCTTGGTTTTGATATTACAAAAATCATGTTCACCGGATCAGCCGATGAGCTAAAGCAAACACAGGTAACTCAGCCTGCGGTGTTCATTCACTCAGTTGCCGTAGCATTATCGCAATCTGCTGCCAAGCCGGAAATGGTGGCCGGCCACTCCCTCGGAGAGTTTTCATCATTGGTAGCAAACGGTACACTTTCATTTGAGGATGCTCTTCGATTGGTTTCTAAGCGCGCAATGGCAATGCAAAAAGCATGTGAGATTAATCCCTCCACGATGGCAGCTATTTTAGGCTTGGATGACCATGTGGTGGAAGAAATTTGCTCGTCTATCAAAGAAGAAATTGTTGTTGCCGCCAATTATAATTGCCCCGGTCAATTGGTGATTTCCGGTTCTATGAAAGGAATTGAAATTGCCTGTGAAAAAATGAAAGCGGCAGGCGCAAAGCGAGCGCTGCCACTTCAGGTAGGTGGTGCGTTTCACTCACCGCTGATGAGCCCTGCGCGTGAAGAACTTGCTGCGGCAATTGAAGCAACAACATTTAATACTCCGAGTTGTCCCGTGTATCAAAATGTAAATGCGCTACCTTCAACGGATGTTACGGTCATCAAAAAAAATCTAATCGATCAACTAACGGCCCCTGTGCGCTGGACTCAGTCTGTAAGAAATATGGTGAGCGATGGAGCCACATCATTTGTAGAATGCGGTCCTGGAAAAGTTCTGCAAGGATTGGTAAAGAAAATTGCACCAGAGGTAGAAGCTGCGAGCTTATGATTTAAAAACTGCCACCTCCAATGGGTCGGTACATTCATTCAGCAATGCATCGGATGTTTTTCTCAGCACCGGATGAATAAAATTCGGTGCGATCTCTGCCAGGGGAACCAGTGTGAATCTCCTGTTTTGTATTTCCGGATGTGGAATGGTGAGTGCCTCGGTGTGGATGATTTGCCTTTCAAAATAGAGGATGTCAATATCAATTAAGCGTGGCCCCCACTTTTGTTCACGTAAACGCCCCAATTCTTGTTCAATATTTTGAATATTCTTTAACAATTGCTCTGCCGAATCGCCACAGGTGATTTGAATAACTTGATTCAGGAATGCCGGCTGATCACGATTGCCCCATGCTTCTGTAATATATACCGATGATTTTTTTATGATCGCATAACCATGGTGGGTGAGTTTGTCGCAAGCGTTACCAATATTTTGTTCACGATTGTCCAAATTCGAACCTAATAAAAGGAAAACACACGCCATGTTCAGCATATTTATTTCTAAGGAATAAGTAATTTTGGAGCTTAACAATTTTTAGAATGAGTTTTTTGAAAGGATTTTTCTCTTCTTGCCTGGGAGCCCTGACCGCCATCATCATTTTTGTTTTTGGTGTGATTTTCTTCATCGCGATCATCAGCAGTGCAGATCAGGTGATCGTTAATCCGAAGTCTGTACTTCAACTGAAGCTTGCAGTTCCGATTTCTGAACTTGAAGTGGAAGATGATCTTGCGCAATTATTTCCTGAGATTGCCAATGCTCGCGCTGGCTTAATTCAACTGAAGAAAGCTATTCGCCATGCAAAAAGTGATGGTAACATCGAAGGGATATACCTGAACATCAGTCAAATTCCGGCAGGCATATCAACCCTTGCCGAGCTGCGCAACTCTCTTCTCGACTTTAAGAAAAGTGGCAAGTGGGTGATCGCTTATTCCGATGCTTACACAGAAGGTGCTTACTATCTTGCTTCTGCTGCAGATCGTGTTTATCTAAATCCTCATGGGATGGTGGAGTTAAATGGACTAGCCATTGAGATGACATTTTACAAAAAGATGTTTGATAAACTCGATATAAAGCCAGAAGTGTTTCGTGTTGGTGATTTTAAAAGTGCAGTGGAACCTTACTTGCGTGAAAACATGAGCGATGAGAATCGACTTCAACTCAACTCGATGATCAACTCAATCTATTCGCAAATGCTGTTGGAGATTTCTGTTACGCGTTCAATTGAACCTAACAAGCTAAAAGAAATTGCAGATAAAATGTTGGTGAGAAACGCAAAGCAAGCGGTAGAATATAACCTGGTGGATTCGTTGACTTATGACGATCAGGTAAAAGATGAAATGCGAAATCGATTGGGTTTAAAGAAAGATGCTACTATATCTTTTGTTAAGTATGCCGATTACAAAAAGTCGATACCAGAAAGCACGAAATCATCCGATAATCAAATAGCTGTTATCGTAGCGGATGGAAGTATTTTGCCCGGCAGCTCAACCGATGGCGTGGTGGGTGGAGCTACCATTATGAACGAAGTGCGCAAGGCGAGAAAGAGTAAGCGAGTAAAAGCGATTGTACTTCGCGTAAACAGCCCAGGAGGTTCTTTTAATGCGGCCGATCAGATGTGGAGAGAGATCACGCTTGCTGCCCAGGAGAAACCCGTGATCGCTTCGATGTCGGACTATGCGGCTTCTGGTGGATACTATATTGCCATGGCCTGCGATACCATTGTTGCACAACCCACAACGATTACTGGTTCAATTGGCATTTTTTCAGTGCTCTTTGACTTGAGTGGATTTTTGAATAATAAAATTGGTGTGACCACCGATCAGGTAAAGACTGGTGAGGTTGGTGACTTGATCACATTTATGCGTCCACTTACAGATGTTGAGAAAGATATCTGGCAAAATCAAACAAATGAAATCTATGAAATCTTTACCAGCAAAGCAGCTGCTGGAAGAAAGATGAATGTTAATGACTTAAAGAAAATAGCATCGGGCAGAGTGTGGACTGGAGAGCAGGCGAAAGCGAATGGCCTTGTTGATGTACTTGGTGGATTTGAAGACGCCATTGATATTGCATCGAAGGCTGCAAACATTACTGATTATCAGCTTACCTACTTTCCGGAACCTAAGTCATTTTTGCAAAGACTCACCGAAGATGTCGATCAAAATTTAAAAACACGTGCTATGCATCAGGAACTCGGAGAACTTTACCCATGGTATCAGCAATGGAAAAAGGTAAAGGAGTTTGAAGGGGTGCAGGCAAGAATGCCTTTTGAGTTTCAATTGAGATAATTCTTAAACTACAATTATGATTCGTACTGACTGGACAAGAGAAGAAATTGCATCCATTTATAATTCACCTGTTTTAGATTTAATTTATCGGGCAGCAACAGTTCATCGCCAATTCAACGACCCGCAGGAAGTACAAGTTTGCACTTTGCTTTCTGTGAAAACCGGTGGCTGTCCAGAAGACTGTGCCTACTGCCCCCAAGCAGCTCGCTATCATACGGATGTGAAAGTGGAGAAATTGATGGAGGTAGATGTGGTGATTCAAAAAGCATTGGAGGCAAAGGAAGCGGGTAGCACGCGTTTTTGCATGGGTGCTGCATGGCGCGAAGTGCGCGATAATCGCGACTTTGATAAAGTGCTTCAGATGGTGAAGGGTGTAAGCACCATGGGTATGGAAGTATGCTGCACTTTGGGCATGCTCACACCAGAGCAGGCTAATAAATTGAAAGAAGCCGGCCTTTACGCTTACAATCATAACCTCGATACCAGCGAGGAATTTTATAATGATATTATTACTACACGAACTTATACGGATCGACTCTCCACATTGAGTAATGTACGGCAAGCGAAAATCTCTGTTTGCTCTGGTGGAATTATCGGGATGGGAGAGCAGGAAGAAGACCGCATTGGAATGCTGCACACCTTAGCAACACTACCCGAGCATCCGGAATCAGTGCCGGTAAATGCGCTTGTGCCGGTGGAAGGAACACCATTGGAAGATCAGGAGAAGGTTTCTGTTTGGGAGATGATCCGAATGATTGCAACCGCTAGAATTATTATGCCGAAAGCAATGGTGCGCCTGTCGGCAGGCCGGGTAAGAATGACGTTGGAAGAGCAATCGTTGTGCTTTTTGGCAGGAGCGAATTCTATTTTTGCTGGCGATAAATTATTGACCACACCAAACCCAGGGTATGTGCAAGACCAGGAGATGTTTCAGGTGTTAAATCTTAAGCCACGTAAAGCTTACAAGAATGAAGAGGTGATCGCTTGAGGGTAACCTTGCGCTTGACCCGAGTTTCAGAAAAATCATGTAAGGTTTAGGGGAACTGCTTCACTTTTGGCTGATAATCCAACGGTTAATGAGTTATTCATTGACCTCATCAAAAAACGCTCCAGCCATTTATCTTCAAAGTGCCTACAAACATTCTCAGGAGAGACATCGGAATGCCTCTCCTGAGAATGTTACGAAAGTGCTAATAAATAATCAGTGAGAATTACTTCCACTGATTACGATCTTCCATGGCTAAGCCGCCACTTTCTGGTGCAGCTACCTGTGTGCTATTTTCCTTTTTAGATTCCACTCGTTTGCCTTTGGCAGTGAAGGTGAATGCCACCAGAATCATAGCGATGGCTGCAAATAGTATTAATCGTGCTTTCATTTTCTAACTATTTAATTGGATCACTTGGATTTCCATTGCCTGTATCAGTTTTTGGCTTCACCGTTTCGTCAGTGCAAGCTGTTATGCTTACAGATGTGACAGCAGCGAGCAAGATGATGTAGAGTAATTTTTTCATGGTTAATTTGGTTTGGGGTTTTTATTTTGTTTTCGTTCGTTTATCTTGACGGGGCAATATTCTATTGATTCAAGTATCTTTTTCATGTAATAAAATTTCGAAAATTACCTGTGTACCAAAATTTTCTAATTCCTTTCTGTAGGTGTGCTTTAACAGGATTACTTTTTTTGGTTGTAAGTATCGGTGGCTTTTCTCAACAACAAAGTAAAATTGACTCGCTAACACTGGCGCTCGAAAATAAACCTGCATCAGGAAAGTGTTCAACACTTATTGAGCTATCAATTGAATACGTTAATGCTGATCTTAATAAAGCCTTAAGTTTTGCCGATGAGTCGTTTCGATGTTCACTTGATTATGGAGACAGTGCGACTCTGGTTAGGTCAGGTAGAATTAAGGGTCAGATATTGAGGAGAATGGACAAACTTAAAGAGTCTATCACAATGTTTCAGGAGGTCCTACCAATAGCCAAACGAAATGGTTTTGGAAAAGACTATAAGATGATCCTTAATAGCCTTGCGGTAGCCTATACCTTTCAGGGAAATTTTGATAATGCACTACGTTATCACTTTGAATCTTTGGTTATCCGAGAGGAGGAAGGAGATAAGGAAGGGACAAGCGTTTCGTTAAATAATATTGGACTTGTTTATTATAAGATTAAGAACTATGAAAGAGCCCTCGAATATTATCAAAAGTCACTTAAACTTAAGGAGGAGATCGGAGATAAATTTGATTTAGATCTTTTACTCATTAACATTGGTGTAACCTATGTACAATTGGCGGATTATAAATCTTCTAAGGAATATATTAAAAGGGCTTTTGATCTCTGTGGCGCGAAATGCAAAGATGAAATATATCTTTTTGGTAAAAATGGGCTTGCAATGGCACATTTTGGTCTGAAAGATTTTGCCAATGCTGAATTGTATTTTAAAGAATCCTTACAATTATCAATAAAGTCTGATAATAAAAGATATCAGGCTGAAAACTTACTTTATCTTGGTAAAGTGGCTTTAAAGCTGGGCAATCTGGATGAGGCAATTAGATATTTTAAGGATACTGAAAAGCTAACGGAAACCATTAATTATGTTGATGTAAAGCTTGATGTTTATAAATATTTAGCGGAGGCTTTAATTTCAAAAAATGATTTTAAAAATGCATCTCACTATCAGACTAATTACACGTTATTAAAAGATAGCATCTACAACGATCAACTCATAAAAAATCTTGCCACGGTTCAATCTAACTATGAAGAGCGCGAAAATCTAAAAACAATTAAAGACAAAGACGCAGTGTTGAAGCTGAAAGAAGATTTGATTCAACGTCAAAAGTCACAATACGCTTTTGTGATCATTATCATGTTTTTGATTGTTGGCCTGGCCGGTGTTTTGTATTGGGCCAATAGTCGTCAGCGAAAGAGCAATAAAGATCTTGCTTCTGCAAAAAATGAAATTGAAGAAAAAAATCGTGAACTCGCACAAAAGAATCTCGACCTCGATCGTCAGGTAATTGAACGTACGGAAGAATTAAACCTAGCCAACGAATCGTTGAAACAGGTAAATAGTGAGCTCGATAATTTTATCTACAAAACCTCTCATGATATTCGTGGTCCGCTGGCAACGCTAAAAGGGATGTGCAATCTGGCCATCATGGAAATCAACGAACCACTTGCATTGGATTATCTTAAGAAGCTTGATTTCACTGCTGAAAAGATGAACACCATTTTAACGCGTTTATTAATCATCAATCAAATCAATAGCTCTATTCTCAACCCAACGATGATTGACTTCAAACATATTACTGAAGAAATCCTGATGTTGGAGCGCAAGAAGGGATTGCCTGAGAATTTTTCTTTCTCGTATCATATTGAGCCGGGTGTTATTCTCATTTCCGATCAGGATTTGGTACGTATCGTGCTCGAAAATTTAATTGATAATGCCATTAAGTACTTTACGGACTCGCGTAACATTACACCTTTTGTAAAGATTACCGTGAGCAAAGCCGATGGTTATGCTACCGTAAGAGTTTTGGATAATGGAATAGGCATAAATCAAAAAGACAGAAAGCAAGTCTTTCAGATGTTTATGCGTGCCTCCGAGCGATCAGAAACCGGTGGAGTAGGCTTGTACCTGGCAAAGCTTGCTACCGAAAAATTGGGCGGTGAAATTATTTTGGAAGAAAGTAATGAGAAAGGATCTCAGTTCTTTGCGAAGTTTCCTGAGGACTTGAACATCATCATAGCCAAACGCGAAGAGGAGGAGAGACGGAGACACCAAAAACTGCAGGCTATTGAAGATTCGAAAAGTCAGCTAAAAAGCCTTCAGCCTTCCTGATTTTAGAGGTACATTTGCCATCTTTGCACAATTTTTTGAATTGAATTATGGCAGATTATAAGCGTTACACTGTTACGGCTGCATTGCCGTATGCCAACGGCCCCAAACACATCGGTCACCTCGCGGGAGCCTACATCCCTGCAGACGTTTACGTTCGCTACCTGCGTTTAACAGGGAAGGATGTTGTCTTTGTGTGCGGGAGTGATGAGCACGGTACTGCTATTCCCAATCAGGCGTTGAAGGAGAACACCACACCCAGAGCCATTATCGATAAGTATGATGCTTTGATTAAAGATTGCTTTCATAAGCTAGGAATGTCATTTGATATTTATCATCGCACCAGCGATCCGCTTCATCATCAAACATCTCAGGAAATATTTCTTTCGCTTTACAATAAAGGATTGCTAACAGAGGAAACTTCAGAGCAATACTTTGATGATGAGGCAAAAGTATTTTTAGCTGACCGATATATTGTGGGCACGTGCCCTAAGTGCGGCCACACCAGTGCTTATGGCGATCAGTGTGAGAAATGCGGATCAACGTTAAGCCCGCGCGAGTTAATCAATCCACGTTCAACGCTTTCAGGAAAGCCTCCTTTACTTAAACCCACAAAGCATTGGTATTTGCCATTGGAACAATATGAGCCATGGCTTCGCGATTGGATTTTGAAAGGTCATGAATCCGATTGGAAGACCAACGTGTATGGTCAGTGCAAATCGTGGATCGAAGCAGGGCTGCAGCCGCGCGCCATGACACGCGATTTAGATTGGGGCATAAAAGTGCCATTACCCGATGCAGAAGGGAAAGTCTTGTACGTCTGGTTTGATGCACCCATCGGGTACATCTCCGCTACGCGCGCGTTGTTTCAGGAGTTATCGGAAGGAACATATAAATACGCTACGCCTCAACGATCCTTTACTGGCGTGAAGAAGGATGATTGGAAAACATACTGGCAGGATAAGGAAACCAAGTTGGTGCACTTTATTGGTAAGGATAATATCGTGTTCCATTGTATCATTTTCCCAATTATGCTGCACGCAACGGGAGAATACATTGTTCCTGATAATGTGCCAGCCAATGAATTTATGAATCTGGAAGGAGATAAGATGTCTACCAGCAGAGGGTGGTCGATTGAAATGCACGAATACCTGGAAGATTTTCCTGACAAACCAGATGTATTGCGGTATGCATTGCTTACAAATCTTCCGGAGACAAAGGACAGTGAATTTACCTGGAAGGATTTTCAAGGAAAGAATAACAGCGAGTTAGTGGGCATTTTTGGAAATTTTGTGAACCGTGCTTTGGTGCTCACGCAGAAATACTTTGATAACAAAGTGCCAACCCGCGTGGCACTGGAAGATGTTGACAAGAAGGTACTTGCTGAGTTGAAGGATTTTCCTTCGCGCATTGCTGCGTCAATCGAAGCATATCGCTTCCGTGAAGCCACTGCCAATGTGATGGATATGGCACGGCTTGGAAACAAATACCTGGCTGAGACAGAACCTTGGAAGCTTGCTAAAACGGATATGAGTCGTGTAGGCACAATTTTAAATATTGCCCTTCAAATTTCTGCGTCTCTTTCGATCGTGATCACTCCATTTCTTCCGTTCAGTGCCCAAAAGCTGAGACAGATGTTAAGCTTGGGAAATTTGGATTGGACTCAGGCAGGATTGGATTCTCTTTTAAATTCGGGACAACCCTTGGGCGATGCCAGTTTATTATTTGAAAAAATAGAAGATGATGTGATTGAGCGCCAGATTAAAAAATTGAACGATAATAAGAAAGCGATGGAATTAGCAAGCCAGCCCGTCACACCTGCTAAAGCTGAAGTTTCGTTCGATGATTTTTCGAAGATGGATATTCGCATTGGTAAAATTTTGAAAGCAGAGCGCGTAGAGAAGTCGAAAAAATTATTGAAGCTTCAGGTGGATACGGGCATTGATCAACGCATCGTGATGAGCGGGATCGCTGAGCATTTCTCTCCAGAAGAGGTCATTGGAAAGCAGGTAACCATTCTAGTGAATCTTGCCCCGCGCAAAATTATGGGAGTAGAGTCACAGGGAATGATTTTGATGGCTGCAGATAAGGATGGTAAACTGAGAATGCTGCAACCTTCAGAGCTGGTGAGCCCTGGCGCGATGGTTAGTTAATATTTACTTGTTAAAAAAATTCATCGTTCGTTCCGGCCCAATGGTGGAGTAGGAGTACACCATCTCAATCGTCCGGTCCATAATGGAAGGCAATTCCTCGAACTCTTTTTGTGAAAAGTTGCTGAGCACGTAATCGACTTGCTGGCCTTTTCCAAATTCGTTTCCAATTCCAAAACGAATGCGTGTATAATCTTGCCCGCCAAGAAGCTCTTCAATATTTTTTAAACCGTTGTGGCCGGCTGAACTTCCCTTGGTGCGCATACGCAATGTGCCGAATGGCAATGCCAGGTCATCTACAATTACGATAAGATTTTCTTTCGAGATCTTTAACTCTTGAAGCCAGTAGGCAATGGCTTTGCCGCTAAGATTCATATACGTATTCGGCTTGATCAGGTGAAGCTGTCGTCCTTTGTATTTGACTTCGGCATGATCAGCCAAGCGTTCCGTCTTGAAACTTACTTTTTGATTATCCGCGAGACGATCCAAAACAAGGAAGCCGATGTTGTGGCGCGTGAGTTCATACTCGGGCCCAATATTGCCTAAACCTGCTACTAAATATTTCATGATCAAATTCAATCTAAACAAAAATCCCGTCCTGAAAACAAGACGGGATTAATGTATTGGAAAAACGATGTTTATTTTTTCTTGCCTTCGTCTTTCTTAGGAGCTTCAGCCTTCTTGGCATCGGCAGCAGGAGCAGCAGCACCAGCAGCAGGAGCAGCGGCAGCACCTTCGGTAGGAGCAGCGGTAGTTTCCTCAGCCAATTTCGCAGCGCGAGGAACTTCAACAGAAGCAATCGCAGCAGCTTTAGGATCAAGGAACTCCAGATTCGCTACTTTCATATCACCAACCTTAATAGCGTGGTGAAAGTCAAGCGTTGAACAGTCAATGTCGATATGATCAGGCATATCTTTAGGGAAAGCAGCCACTTTCAAAGAGGCACGCTTACGCACTAACAAGCCACCCTTAGCCACGCCAGGAGCTGAGCCCACAAGACGCACAGGGATATCCATTTTAATTTTGCGGTCTTCGCTGATACGCAAGAAGTCAACGTGCAAAATGATTTCACTTACGGGGTGAAACTGAACTTCCTGCATGATTGCCTGACACTCTTCACCTTCAATGTTCAAATGAACAAAGTGGGCTTCGTTAGTGTACACTAAGTCGCGGAATAAAATAACAGGTGAATAGAAATGCACTTGAGTGTCGCCTCCGTAGAGAACACATGGTACGTTTCCTTCTTCGCGGACCTTCTGGGCGTCCGTCTTTCCGAGATTTGCTCTTCGATACCCTATAATCTCGATGGTTTTCATAATTGTATATGGTTTAAATTAAAAATGTTACAAACGAATGAATAATGAGCTGATCGATTCGTGATCGTGAATTTTACGAATCGCTTTTGCGAATAGATCTGATACGGATTGTACTTTGATTTTTGGACTTTGTTGTTTCAGAGGAATAGTATCCGTAACCACTAACTCTTCCAGTACGGAATTGTTGATATTCTCGTAGGCTTTACCGGACAAAACGGGGTGAGTACATACGGCCCGCACAGAGCTAGCACCTTTTTCTTTCAACAGCGCAGCAGCACGGCAAATGGTTCCGGCAGTATCAACGAGGTCATCCACAAGGATTACGTCTTTTCCTTCCACTTCTCCAATCAATCTCATCGATTCAATCTTGTTCGCCTCTTTGCGGTGCTTATCGCACACCGCTAATTCGGCATCGAAGAATTTAGCAAAGCTTCTTGCGCGCTTAATACCACCAACATCGGGTGATGCAAACATAATGTTCTTGAGACCTAATGATTTCAGGTAAGGAACGAAGATGTAATTACCATCCAAATGATCGACCGGAATATCAAAGAAGCCCTGAATCTGATCGGCATGAAGATCACACGTCATGATGCGCTTGGCCCCGGCAGCAGAAAGAAGATTGGCAATGAGTTTTGCAGCAATAGCAACACGAGGTTTATCCTTTCGGTCTTGGCGAGCGTAGCCAAAATAGGGGATGATCACATTTACATTTTCAGCACTGGCCCTGCGTGCGGCATCAATCATGAGCAAGAGTTCCATGAAATTATCGGCAGGAGCAAAAGTGGACTGAACAATGAATACATCATGCCCGCGAACCGACTCGCCAATAAATGGTGACATCTCACCATCGCTGAATTGCTGATAATCAACACGGCCCAAAGGCTCACCATACGCATGAGCAATTTTCTCAGCGAGGTAGGTTGTAGCGCGACCTGAAAAGATCTTTACTGCCATGAGTTATCAACTTAAAAATGAAGTAGGCTGTCTTTTTGAGACAGCCTATTCTGTTGTCCTGCAAGGACTCGAACCTTGAATAACAGAATCAAAATCTGCTGTGTTGCCAATTACACCACAGGACAATATCCAACCCCTTAAAAAAGGGTGTGCAAAGGTAGAATTATTTTTTAATTGAGAAAATCCGATCTCAGAGATAATTACAATAAAAATGATCGAATTCAGCGCCTAAAGCTCCGTTTCAGGGGTAACCTGAGAGGCCTCTACGAAACCTTCTGCCCAAAATCGATACTTATCCAAAATGGAGATCACCGCATTGCGCAGATGACGCTGGTTATTAAAGTCAATACTGCCATATAAGGTAGTGGCATAACCTTGCCAGATCGATCTGTTTTGACGTCTGTCATACAATTGAATTAACAGTGTGCCGGTTTTTAAATTGATCTTCTTGGGGAAGTACTCAACGTCTTCTTTTTGTCCCTTTATCCACTCTTCAATCTCCGGCTGGTTGTAGCCATTAAACTTCAAACTATCGGCAAACATTTTGAAGCCAACAATCAAATGAGGTTTGTTGGAAGTTTGACGATATCCCAGAAATTTCATTCGGGAAATAATAGATTTTTCAATGACTGAGTTTGTCATCGTAGAATCTCCCGCATTCAGCGGCTTAAGAATTTCAAAAGTTCGGTATCGTTTAAAATTGCCTTTATAGCTGTAATCATATTCCACGGGCAATTCCTTAAAGCCTAAGCAGGAGGAGAGCAGCAACAAGACCAACATGGGCAGGTAAAGTCTCTTCATAGAGTGTGATTTGATAAGAAAAGTTAATCTTAATTGAATTGAGTAACAAGGCGTATCTTCAATTTCAATCGTTAATTGTATTTCTTTTTGGAACAAAAATGAAACAACCCCTTATATCGTTTAATTTTCAAGGTATTTATCATCAAAAAACATGAACTACGATCAAGAAGTTGGCGCTCGGTTTCATATTTATAACAGTCTTTTTCTCAACCTGCCTTTTCGGAATATTTCTAAAACCGGCACGCTGCTACCCCTGTTGCAACTGGCGTGTGAAAATGGTTTTGAAAAAGGTGAAGATGCCATCACTATCCTCGAGAATTTTTTTCACGATTTCGCACCACAAGGCAATCCCGATGAGCATTTGGATATGCTCTTCAATTTCATTCAGTATGTGGAAAGGCAAGTTGCCCTTTTTGATTCGATTGAAGATTCTGCCTTTGAGCATATTAATGACGTAAATGGACAAGGCACGGTCTTTTCGCTTTTGGTGCGCGCTGCTATCGAAAAGAAAGAAGAAGAGTTGCGATCACGGCTAAAAGAATTTGGAGTGAGGGTGGTACTCACTGCGCACCCTACTCAATTTTATCCCGGCCACGTTTTAGGAATATTAACTGATCTTGAAAAAGCTATTCGCGAAAGCGACATTCATCAAATTAATTCGCTTTTAAAGCAGTTGGGTAAAACGGGATTCATTAATAAGGATAAGCCCACTCCGTATGATGAGGCCGTAAGCCTTACGTGGTTTCTGGAGAATATTTTCTATCATTCTATTCCACAGATTATTGAGCAGTTGTGCCAGGGGCTAAAATTGCCAGTGGCCGATTGGAAAAATAGCCAACTCATTTCTGTTGGTTTTTGGCCCGGAGGCGATCGTGACGGCAACCCGTTTGTGAATAGTGAAATCACCGTGCGTGTGGCCGCCCGCTTGCGAGAATCGATTTTGAAAAGTTATTATCGAGACCTTCGATTGTTGAGGAGGAGGCTAACCTTTCAAGGTATTTTGCAATTGATAACAAAGATTGAGCGCCAGGTTTATCAAATGGCATTTGAAGGTGCATCGCACTACGCCACGGCCGATGAGCTTCTGAATGATTTGGCGAACGTTCGCAAAAAACTTATTCAGGAACACGAAAGTTTGTTTCTGGAATTGCTTGAAAATTTTATGCTAAAGGTGCAGACGTTTGGGTTTCACTTTGCATGCCTTGACATCCGGCAGGATAGTCGAAAGCACGATCATGTGTGGCACACTTTTCTTGACCGGCTCGAGCATCAAAATAAATCCATTAACTGGGATTCGTTTTCAGCGCTGACCGAGGACGAGAAAATTAGGTACCTCCTTAACCTTTCAATCAACCCGGTATTTATTTCTTTGGAAGATGAATTTTCTGAAGAAACGATCAAAACATTTTTGAGCATTCGCAATATTCAGAAATCGAATGGTGAGAAAAGTTGTCATCGCTATGTGATCAGCAACTGCCAGAGTGTAATTCATATTTTACAAGTTTATCAGCTTGCCAAAATTCTCATTGCACCCACCGATTCTTTGCCGTTAGATGTTGTGCCGCTCTTTGAAACCATTGATGATCTGGCGCACGCACCGGCCATCATGGAAAAATTATATTCTATCCCGCAGTATCGGGATCATCTTCGCTTTCGAAACGATAAGCAAACCATTATGCTGGGCTTTTCGGATGGAACAAAAGATGGAGGCTACCTTCGCGCAAATTGGTCAATCTTCCGCGCTAAAGAGGAATTGACAGCCATCAGCAGAAAGTTTGGAATAAAAGCGTTGTTTTTTGATGGTCGTGGCGGCCCTCCAGCACGAGGAGGCGGTAATACGCACGACTTTTACGCATCGCTGGGTGATACCATTGAGAATGAAGAAGTTCAAATTACTATTCAAGGGCAAACCATCAGTTCGAATTTTGGAAAGGTTACTTCCTGCAAGTATAATCTTGAACAATTGCTATCAGCAGGCCTTCAAGGATCTGTTTTTAAGCGAACGGACAATCAACTTACCAATGACGATAAAAAACTCTTGGATGAACTTGCCAGCGCAGGCTACGATGCCTACCTGGGTTTGAAACACCATCCGAGGTTTGTTCCGTATCTGGAGAAAGTTACACCACTTTCTTTTTTTGGCGATACAAACATCGGTTCTCGCCCTGTGAAGCGCAGCGGATCAGACGGTTTGAAGTTTGAAGATTTGAGAGCGATCCCTTTTGTGGGCGCCTGGGCCATGATGAAACAAAACATCCCGGGCTTTTATGGCGTGGGTAGTGCGCTCAAACAATTATCCGGCAAGGGGAGGGCTAACGATTTGAAAAACCTTTATCAGCGTTCACTGTTCTTCCGCACACTGATTGGTAACAGCATGATGTCACTTTCGAAGACTTACTACCAGGCTACTGTGTATTTGAATAACGATGCGGAGTTCGGAGAATTTTGGAATAAGATGCACGATGAATTCGAGTTGTCACGGAAAATGGTACTGGAGATTGCCGGGATGAGCGAGTTAATGGAAAATAGCCCTAACATAAAAGCGTCTGTAAAATTGCGCGAGCGAATTGTGTTGCCGTTGATTGCCATTCAACAGTTTGCATTGATGAACCTGCGAAATGCGAAACCTGAAAATAGGGCCTATGAGTTGCGTTATCGAAAATTAGTAATCCGATGTATGTTTGGAATTATCAATGCTGCCAGAAATTCAGCGTAGGAGATTAACATTCAAAATTGAGAGTTCAAAGTTTAATGTGACGTCAGTCATTATTCTATACCCTTTGAACTCTCAGCTTTGAACTTTTCAACTTAGTTACTCCCCACCCAACTTCACCAACTTTTCAAGATCATTATTCACCGAAAGAATAAGTAAGCAGGTGGCCGTGCAGAACACCGGGCTGGTGATGCAGTGATGCCCGTTCCAACTCCCATCATCATTTTGAATATTTACCATACGCCCAGAGATATTGTCATACCATTTGTTCCAGGCATTGTCCTTTCCAATGATCATTGATTCACCAGTTTGCAGGTAACTCAAAAATTCTTCACCACCATTGCTTCCAAATCCATCCATCACATCTTGGCGTTGCGCCTGCACTTTGGCGGATTGATACACATTGTAAGCCGTAGCATATTTTCGTGCATCGTCTTTAGTAAATCCAATCTCAGCAAGGTTCTCGGAAGTGATGGGTTCGGAGGCAGAAATTTTTCCTTCTTCCCTCGCTTTTGCTACCGCATCTTCCACTTTGCGGGCTTCTTTCGCGCTTGCACGCGCGGAGCCAGTAACTGAATAAAGCATTACACCAGCCCCCATATCCGTATTCACATTTCCGGTTTTAGGATCGTAGTTATTCTTCTGAAACTCACGTGAACGCTCCAATGCTTTTTCATCAACGTTTGCGCCTTGTGCTTGTGCTGCCTCCAAAGCATTGCTGGCAAAGGATGATTGCAACACACCTGCCCAGCCCGAGCCACGGATACTTCCGTTCGAATCTTGTGCTCGTTGAATTTTTGATACACAGACATCCAAATTCTTCTTAATCCGGTTTCTTAGTTCGGTGTTATTACGCACATACTCTAACACATTTGATAAAAATTGTGCCGTAAGAATCACGTCAATGTTTTCGCCAAGCTTGGTTTGAATCTGAGTGCCACGAAGTTCCGTGATTGTCAGGCTGGTGGGAGAGGACGTTTCAACTGCGCGCAGCAAATGATGCAACGCTTTATTGAGGTGATGTGTGTATTGGCCTGAGTTGTGAGTACTTCCGGTTCGCAGCAACGCCATGGCTACGATTGAAGTAGTGGCAGGATCGGACTGTACGGCATGAGGATCCATCACGTCTTGACGCGAGTGGCTTCCAGCGCCCCAGCCGCCATCCGCATTTTGTGCAGCTACAATCCACTCCAGCCCATTATTGATAGAAGCTTCTACTTTTTGTGGGGTCTTAAATCGAAAACTTGAATCTGATGATTCTTCTCCCATCAGGGTGCGATAAACACATCCTTTCGGAATGCTTCTATACGTAGAACGATGGCGTTCTTTTGACAGTGTAAACGAGACGAGCAGCGTTGAGCCGACAGCCAACAGCGCTAATGCAATTCCTTTCCATGGTTTCATAACAGTAAGGGTTTTGATTTTTGTTACTGTGATGATAGGCCAGGATAAATTCCATAAGGCAGGTGAAAATTTTTCTTAATAAATGATTCGTGTGCCAGTAGCAGTGATCTTTTCCACACGCACAGCACCGGAGATCGAATATTCCAAAATCCAGAATTCACCATTAGGGGCGCTCAAAATTCCCGATGGCGACCATGGAATTGAGGTTTTAGCAAACTCAGAAACTTTTCCCGTGGCGCTGATCTTTTTAATCTTATTCCCACTGGCAATGGTTGCGTAAACATTTTGCTCGTGATCGGTGCAAAGCCCCATGATCGCATGCTGGTCCTGAATGAAAAAATTTAACAATGCTTTTTCCTGAAGCTGCGAGGCAACGAGTGTAACATGCCCGTTTAGGTCAATTTTTTTAAGGTCATAAAGATCAATTAAGAATATTAGGCCTTCCTTGGTTGCATTCATCCATCGGATGTTGCTCAGGCATTCATCACCTAATCGGGTGATTGTGCCATCACTATTTTTTCTTATTACTTTCTGGCATTCATTTCCGCGATCAGCGAAGTACATATTTCCCATCTTGTCGCGCACAAAACTGTAGTTGGTTAAGAATCCCTCGGTGGGAGGAATGATCTTTTCAAGTTTCCCGTCTGTAGATAATCGCCAAACATAGTGCCCCCAGGTATTGAGTCGCTCTCCGTTGTACCACAAATGTTCCCCAAACAAATTGTCTTGATGATCGATGTAGAGTTCGTGGCTGTGAACATGCGGAACAGCAACTGATTTTTTTCCTTGTGTGTCAATTTTCCAAATTTGTTTTAGGTCGGTGTAATAAACATTTCCCCGGCTGTCCATCACAATGCCAATGCCGGGATGTGCTATGGCCTGAGAACAAAACAATGCCATGAGTATAACCCAATACTTCATGGCTATTGCTTATAATTAGGGATATTTAAGCCAAGCGTAATACTCAAACTTCCTTCCCAGCTGATTGTGCGAAGTTGATTTTCTTTTCTGGTTAGGTGAATGATCATATTACCGCCTCTTTTTTCCGCTTTGGATTTCATTTCATTTGTAATGAGCGGATCGTCATCAAACCAAACCTCATCGATGTAGTAGATCGTCTTTCCAGGTTCTTTCACCAACAGATGAATGTGAGCAGGAATTCCTCTGCCAGGGTAAGGTGCGGGGCGAATGCTGGTAAATTCGAATGCGCCTCTTTCATTGGTTTTCACCCAACCGCGAAGGTGGCCATTCCTTATCCCATTTTTTTGATTTGGTATCGTGGAGTAATTCCCTTTCGAGTCTGTGTGATAGATATAAAGAATGACATCTTTAGCCGGAGTTCTTCCATCACTCTTAAATACCGTACCGGAAATTTTCATCCTGTCACCGGGCTCAACGGAAGGCGCCAGGGCAGTTTGCCATTTCAAATTTCCCCACTCCGGAATTCCCTCATACATCGTTTCGCAGCCGTCACAATAAGTACCCACCACTGCATCGGATGATTGGCGGACGGCTTGTGCTGTCACCATCGGCAAACCCAGAAATGAAAAGGCTAAAAATATCAACGTTTTCATAGTTCCTCCTTTTTGTTTATTCAAACGATTAGGAGATTATGATGGATGCGATCGTGCTATTTTTATCTTACAAATCCTAAAAATTAAATCAGATTACTTGTTCCGATACAAATCCTCATATCGCAACACGGATGGGCCTTTGGGTTTGCTTTTGATAATGTTGAGATAGTATAAGAGTGCCAACCCCATCATGAAGAAAATGAGAATGTATCCTGTACTAAAAACAATTGGGTTATAATTGAAAATACCCTCAAATGCGATAAAGTCATAACCAAAAATAATAAGGCCTAACAGAATGGAAATCGTCAGCCACCAGGCACCAACACGTTCATTTATTAAAGCCCGAAGTACGATGATTGATCCATAGACAATTAGTATCCCTGCAAACACCAGATAAACATTTAACCAGCGTGTGAATAAAAGGGGAGGAGCAAAAGCAGTGAAGACCGTGAATAAGCTATTACTGATTACTAGCAGATGCTTTATGATTTGATTTCCTTCTTTGCTGAAGAGCCTGCTCAAAAAAAGTATTGCCCAGATCATGGTGAGATACAGTGTGATGTATTCAATCTTCACCATTAAAGCCCAATTGAAATCCGGGAAGTAATTAATCGCGAGATATTGATTGGAAAACACCGAGCGAATAGCCCAACTGAAGCAAAGAAGAGAAAAGTACATGATGATCTTTTTCTTTTCATGGCTCAGGTAGACAATTAAAAATGCAATGCCCATCATAAAGAGTGTGGCAAACTCTGTCAATACGCTCACGTGCGTTGTACGGTCCAGTTGATAAAACAATTCGGGCGAACCCAGGTAAATGGATTCTTTTATTCCTCCTTTGTAATGATGATAGTTTGAAATAGTCAACACAAACTCAATCGTGTCACCTTGTGCATCGAACTCCACGGTTTGAGGAAGCCATTGTGGAGTAGCTTCATCTTTGCTTTTGCCCACCTTGCCATTTTGTGCAACAAGCTCGCCATTGATGAAGAGCGAGTAACTGCTATAAATTTGAGGCAGATACGATGAGAATTTATTGATGGTGCTATCCTTGATGATTAGTGCAGAGTAGCTGGCATAGCCCTGACCCTTTGTTTCTTTAAAATTCCAAAGTGAAGGAAAATTTGTCCACTCGGTTGCGTTGAAATTATGGCGCGAAATAATCTCCTGAGGGTAAAAAGCGAATTCTCCCGTTAGTGAAAGGCGTTGGTTTTTAAAATCCCATCCGCGTGCATCCAATACTCCTTTAGTGGCCACCGGAATTGTAGATTCACTAAAGCAGTTGAAAGTAATTACAATTAAGATAAAGCAAACCGACAGCCTTGGTCGAAACAACATCCTCATCAAAGTTGAAATAAAATTCAGTTTTTGCCGGGTATTCTCCAAAGTGACGGAACTGATTTTCCTTCAATAAAACAATTTGCAACCAATTCACCCAAAGCAGGCCCGTGCTTAAATCCATGGCCGGAGCCTCCGCCTAGTAACCACAAATTTTTTGCTTCAGGGTGCATATCGAAAATAAAATTCCCATCAGGAGAATTTTCATAGGGGCATACTCTGCTTTCGAGCACGGGAGCATTTTGGAGTTTGGGGAAACGGTGCTCAATGAAATTCTTTGCATGTTGGAATACCTCGCGATTGCTGATTCGCTCGCCATGTGTAGGATCAAAATTTTCTCCCCTTCGGTCAACCCCTATTTTAAATCCGCGGTTAGCATTGCCGGGAATCCCGTAATAGAAATCTTTGCCATCAACATCTACCCAAACTGGCAAAGCATTAAATGCCGAAGTGCAATCTTGAGGAACTCCAAAATAGAAAGCTTCCTGTCGTGAACAGGTGATGATGTCCGTTAAGATGGAGGGAAATAAGGAACCCATCCACGCCCCACAGGCAAAGATGAAAAGATCTGATGTGAGCGAAGTGCCACTGGCAAGATGTATCTGCTCCATACGAAGAGATGAAATTTTCCCTGGCGCTACCTGATCGATAAGAAATTTTCCGCCCTCATGAATAAAGGCATCAACCACCGCCTGACAGCTTTCGCGAGCTTTGAGATAGCCTCCATGAGGATCGAACCAGCCATGGTGAAGGTCTTCGGTATTGATTAATGGAAACCGTTGACCTAGATCCGTTAACGAAAGATACTCGTACTCCATGCGATGCTTTCGGCTAAAGGGAATTGAATCATCAACGATAGGAGTTTTCTCCTCGTAGCACATCCAGAGCACTCCACTATTATAAAAGAGTTTTGTGTTCCAGCGTTGCTGATTCTCTTTCCATAATGAAAGTGCACGAACATTAAGATCAAAATAGAGTTCGTTTGAGCCATAAGTGGAGCGAATGACACGAGTTTCATCACCCGAGCTGCTGCGCGAGTTACCCGGCCCCCAACTATCAATAAGCGTAACCCGGTAACCGCCTCGTAATAAATATAGAGCAGTCCATCCTCCAAATGCGCCAGCTCCTACTACGGTAATGTGAGCACTTTTTGGAAGCGCTGGTGCAGGGATGCCGAGATTGAAAGGATTAGCGGATGGTGAAAAGGTGTTTAAGGTCATTCGTTGCGGATGCGTTGTAGAGCATGAATATATTTATCCTTGCGTACCGATCTGAAAATCTTCCACTATCAATACGATGAAAAGTGCTATCCATAAAATAAAGACCACCGCTTTATGTAACCATTCTTCCCGAAGATCTTTCCATGCAATAAAGCCCAGGCTTGCCATGATGCTGATGGGAGCCACTTGCGTTTCGATGGTGTAATTATTTATGAAAATATTATTCACCACTGCGAGCACCGAAAGAATAATTACCCACAAAAAAAACTTTCGGTAATTCTCAAAGTAAAACGTTTTGAAGTCGGTGCCCTCCGTTTGCCCAAAGGGAAAAAGAACCCGTGCGAGAATAAAAAGATTGATGGGGTAGAGGATCACAAATAAAAATGTTGACAACCTCCACGAGGTGAACTGCTGCAGGTTAAATGTTTCCCACCAATCTTGAATATGGAGGAAGAATACAAAACCTATCCATAACAGGTGGGGCCAGTACAATTTTATCTTTTTCCATTGGTGAACCATATCTGCTATGCCTGTTACGATTTGCGTTATCCCCATTCCTAAAATGATGGAAATCAATACAGTGATGTATTCAAAAGGCGTCATAATTGGGTATTCAATTCAATTTGGATGATTCGTGTTCAGTTTAAATTGGTTCTAAATAGTTTTTAAGGATGGATTTGGATGTTGAAGGTATTAGAAGATTGTTAAGAATGTATCATGACCATCGAAGTTAGTTGACCCAAATTTTATTCTTCGAGCTTGTGAAAATTTATTTGAAATAATGCATTCACGGTGTAGATTTGTGCGATCCGTAAAAAAGCGGATACCTAAACACGTCATGATGAAGGAAAGACTATCTCATCTCGTTAAGTTTTTTGCCCTCGTACTATTCATTACTTCAAGCTTCAATTCTTTTTCTCAGGAAATTTCAAAAGATGCTGCAGTAATCAGCGCAGGGGAAGCTCTGTTCAATGGCAACTGTAAAGCCTGTCACAGAGTAAAACAAAAATTGGTAGGACCTGCTCTGGCCGGTGTTGAAGGCCGCGCTCCTTCCATCGATTGGATCAAAGCTTGGATCCGCAATCCCGCCAAGGTAATTGCCAGTGGTGATGCCTATGCTGTAAAACTGTATGCCGATTTCAATAAGGCGCAGATGACTGCGTTCACCAGCTATACCGATGATCAGATCATGAGTATTCTTGCTTATGTGAAGGCTGAAGCTGAAAAGCCCGATGCTGCTCCTGTAACAGCAACTACTGCCGGTGGTGGCGCTGATGGTGGATCAGGTGTTTCTTCTACGTACATGAATGTGATTCTTGTAGGGATGGTGGTCATCCTTATATTATTAGTAGTAATCCTAAGCCTGATTGTTTCTGCACTTAAGAAATATCTGGATCAAAAAGAACTTAGCGAAGAAGACCGAGACATTGTTAACTCTCCTTATACCTTAGGATCAATTGTTAAAAGCTCAGGCTTCATTTTCCTGATTGCCTTTTTAGTTGCTTCAATTGGATTCAAAACTGTAATTGATGGATTGTATTCGATTGGTGTTCAGCAGAATTACCAACCCAAGCAGCCGATTGCCTTCTCCCATAAAATTCATGCGGGCCAATATGAAATCGACTGTAAGTATTGTCATACCGGTGTGATGAAAGGCAAGCAGGCCAACATTCCTTCACCCAACATTTGTATGAACTGTCACTCACAGATTCAACAAGGTACCAATACCGGCACGGGTGAGATATCAAAAATCTATGCTGCCGTTGGATATGACCCAACGACAGCATCCTACACCGGAAAGACCAAACCAATCGAGTGGGTAAGAATTCATAACCTTCCTGATTTAGCATACTTCAATCACTCTCAGCACGTGAACGTGGGTGGTATCGAATGCCAGACTTGCCACGGCCCTGTTCAGGAGATGGAAGTTGTTAAGCAATATTCTCTGTTAACCATGGGATGGTGTATCGATTGCCATCGCAAGACGGATGTTAACAATAAGGGAAATGCCTACTATGACAAGCTCAACGAATTGCACACGACCGCAAAAGGAAAGAACTCCAAGATGAAAGTGGAGGATATCGGTGGTCTTGAATGTTCGAAGTGTCACTATTGATTTATAATTAAGTTTTTTACGATATACCGATTGTATGAGTAATTCTAAAAAGACATACTGGAAAGGTTTACAACAACTTAAGAACGATCCTGAGTTTGTAAAACATGCAGATAAAGAGTTTGTTGACTTAGGTGTCGAAGCAGATCCTGGTCACTCGCGTAGAGATTTCCTTAAGATGATGGGCTTTAGTGTTGCCGCAGCTTCGTTGGCAGCATGCGAGGCTCCTATTCGAAAGGCAATACCTTATGTGAATAAGCCAATGGATTCCGATCCTGGTATTCCTAATTACTATGCATCATCTTATGTAAATGGGGGTGATTATTGCAGCATTGTAGTAAAAGTGAGAGACGGCCGCCCCATCAAAGTGGATGGCAACTCACTATCCTCTGTAACGAAAGGTGGAACCAGTGCGCAAGTGGAAGCTTCTGTGCTTTCCTTGTACGACAACTACAGACTTCGTGGCCCGAAAAAGGGTGACAAAGGAGCCGATTGGGAAACCATCGATAAAGAAGTAATCAGCAAGCTTGAAGAGATCAATGGCAAGGGCGGGCAAATAAGAATTGTGAGCAACACAATTTTAAGCCCAAGCACAAAAGCGGCAATTGATAAGTTCAAGGCTAAATACCCAACCACTACCCATGTGCAGTATGATCCTGTATCGAACTATGGAATGTGGAAGGCAAATGAAGAATCTTTCGGAACAGGAATGATTCCTTCTTATGATTTCAGCAAAGCAAAAGTAATTGTAAGCATTGGGGCCGATTTCCTAGGAACATGGGTTTCACCAATTGAATTTACAAAGCAATATGCTGAGAATCGAAAAGTAAGCGAAGATCGCAGAGAGATGTCACGCCACTATCAGTTTGAAAGCAACCTTTCACTGACAGGTGCCAATGCAGACTATCGTTCAATGATCAAACCTTCACAAGAGGGGTTGGTAGTAGCACAATTATATAATTTGATTTCCGGTAACGGTGCCAGCAGCATTGCAAACATTGCCAACCTTGAGAAAGCGGCAGGAGAATTGAAAGCTAATCAAGGCGCATCATTGGTGGTATCAGGATCAAATGATAAGTCAGTTCAGTTAGTAGTAAATGCAATCAATAATTTACTTGGCAATTACGGATCAACGATCCTTCCTAATGCCCCGGTGAATTTCCGTCAAGGTAATGATGAGGCGATGGCCGCATTTGTTGCCGATGCTCAAGGCGGTAAAGTAGATGGTGTGATTTTCTACAACTGTAATCCGGTGTATGATCATCCGATGGGCGCTGAGTTAGAGAAGGCATTGAAAAATATTTCATTGAGTGTTTCTACTTCGATCACTCCTGATGAAACAGCTTCTGCTTCTCAATACATGGCTCCTGATCATCACTACCTGGAATCATGGAATGATTTTGAACCTAGAAAAAATAGCTATTCATTATCTCAACCAGCAATTACTCCAATCTTTAAGACTCGTCAGGCTCAGGAGAGCTTTATGATTTGGGCAGGCGAAAGTAATGTAGAGTACTTCAGTTTTGTTAAGCAGAATTGGAGCACCTGGTTCTCAGGCAAGCAAACCGAACTGAGTTTACAAAACTTCTGGGATAAGTGCCTGTATGACGGTGTTTATGAAGCGCCTGGTGTCGATGGTGATAAGGCGGTAAGCTTTAACGGAAATGTGGATGCTGCACTGTCTGCAATTGGTTCAACCTATAAGGCATCAAACACCGGATTTGAAGTGGTTCTGTACGAGAGCTACGGAGTGGGAGCCGGGTCTCAAGCGAACAATCCTCTGTTACAAGAACTTCCAGATCCTATCACGAAAGCCGTATGGGATCATTATGTTACCATGTCACAGAAAGATGCAGCTGCGCTGGGCGTTGATAATGACGCTGAAGGCAGAACGCAATACGTAAGCATCACCGCGAATGGAAAAAATTTAAAATTAGCAGCACTTGTTCAGCCTGGACAAGCTCCAGGTACTATTGGTGTTGCCGTGGGATACGGAAGAACAAAAGTTGGAATTGTAGCAGAAAATCTTGGACAGAATGCTTACCCTCTGGCCACGATTCAAAATGGTGCATTGAGTTACGCAGTAACCACGGGCGTTACCCTTGCCAAGACAGATGAGGCGTTCCAGATCGCTCAAACACAGATTCACCAAACCTATATGGGTCGTGAGAATGTGATTCAAGAATCTGTTCTTTCAGAATTTAAGACTAATCCAGCAGCAGGTAGAGAATATCCAAAGATTACCAACTGGGATGAGAAGGTTGATCCAGGAACATTGTCACTTTGGAAAGGTCACGATTACAAGAATCACCACTGGGGTATGGCCATCGACCTGAATTCTTGTACAGGTTGTGGTGCCTGTGTGGTAGCGTGTAATGTTGAAAACAACGTATCACTTGTTGGAAAACAAGAAGTGATTAACAGACGCGAGATGCACTGGTTGCGTATCGACCGTTATTACAGCAGCGATGCAGAAGTTGGCGATTATGTAGGATTAGAAAAAGCATCAGAAAATCCTGAGGTGGTATTTCAGCCTATGATGTGTCAGCATTGCAATAATGCTCCATGCGAAACAGTTTGCCCTGTGGCGGCCACAACCCATAGTTCTGAAGGTCTTAACCAAATGACTTATAACCGTTGCATTGGTACTCGCTACTGTGCAAACAACTGCCCCTATAAAGTAAGACGTTTCAACTGGTTCAAATATCATGACAATCAGCAGTTCTATCAGGCAAACCCTGCTATGAATACTGACCTTGGCCGCATGGTGTTGAATCCTGAAGTAACCGTTCGTTCAAGAGGAGTTATGGAGAAGTGTTCTTTCTGCGTTCAGAGAATTCAGGCAGGAAAACTTTCCGCTAAGCGTGAGAGAAGACCAGTGAAGGATGGAGAAGTAATGACCGCTTGCCAGGCTTCTTGCTCAACCGGTGCGATCGTATTTGGCGATATGAATGATGCAGAAAGCCAGATCAGCAAATTGTTAAAGATTAGTGTTGACGAGAAGAGACCGTATAGCATCGATAAGAAGATTGGTAATCCACGCGCTTACCGTGTGTTGGAAGACATCGGTGTGAAACCTAACATCTTCTATCTGACTAAAATCAGAAACAAAGACAAGGCAGAAACAAAAGCATAGATTTTAATAATTTTTAAAAGTTAGCCATTTACAAATGCAAGCAACTTCATCGTTACGCGAATCTTTGATCACCGGTGGTAAAACACTTCGTGATGTTTCAGAAGACATCAGCCGCCAGGTAGAAGGAAAACCAACCCGACTCTGGTGGATGGCATTCGGACTTTCTCTTGCAGTCCTCTTATTTGGTGTGTATTGTATTGCCATGTTAGAGTGGCATGGAATAGGCCTTTGGGGATTGAACAAAACAGTAGGTTGGGCTTGGGATATTACAAACTTCGTGTGGTGGGTCGGTATCGGTCACGCAGGCACTCTGATCTCTGCGATCTTGTTGTTGTTCCGTCAAAAGTGGAGAATGTCCATCAACCGCGCAGCGGAAGCGATGACCATCTTTGCCGTAATCTGTGCTGCAACATTCCCTGGTTTTCACATGGGCCGTTTGTGGTTAGGTTTCTACTGGGCATTACCATTACCAAACGCGTTTGGATCACTTTGGGTTAATTTTAACTCTCCATTGCTGTGGGACGTGTTCGCGATCTCAACATATTTCACCGTTTCATTGGTGTTTTGGTACATGGGCTTGATCCCTGACTTTGCCGTAATCCGCGATCGCGCGGTGCGCATGGGACACAAAACCAGAGCTACTATTTATAATGCGTTAAGTTTTGGATGGGATGGCGCTGCGAAAACCTGGATGCGTTATGAATCTGTTGCATTGATTCTGGCGGGTCTATCAACACCACTGGTACTTTCTGTTCACACCATCGTATCGATGGACTTTGCTACTTCGGTAATTCCGGGATGGCACACAACAATCTTCCCTCCATACTTCGTTGCCGGTGCGATCTTCTCTGGCTTCGCTATGGTACTTACCTTGTTGTTGGTAACCCGTAAAGTATTTAAGCTTGAAGATTATATTACGATCTACCACATCGAGTTGATGAACATCATCATTATCGTTACAGGTTCGATTGTCGGTATTGCTTACATCACTGAGTTTTTTATTGCATGGTATGGTCAAGTACCTGCCGAGCAGTATGCATTCTATAACCGTATGCAGGGACCATATTGGTGGGCATACTGGTCGATGATGACGTGTAACGTAATTTCTCCTCAGCTTTTCTGGGTGAAGAAAATCAGAACAAACATTGTAGCGACATTCATTCTGTCAATCATTGTGAATATCGGTATGTGGTTCGAGCGCTTCGTGATCATTGTAACCTCGTTGCATCGCGATTACCTTCCTTCAAGCTGGTCAATGTTCTATCCTACGATGTACGATGTAGGGGAATACCTCTTTACGTTCGGTTTCTTTTTTACTGCATTCCTCTTGTTTGCCAAGTTCTTCCCGGTGATTAACATGGCGGAAGTGAAAAGTATTGTTAAATCATCCTCTGAAAAGAAGCATTAAGATCTATGGATAGCAATAAACATTTTGTAGTAGGAGTTTTTGAAGACGAAGACGTTCTGCTGCAGGCAATAGAAACCACCCGTGGAAAGGGTGTAAAGATTCACGAAGTATATTCTCCGTTCCCTGTTCACGGAATCGATGAAGCGCTTGGATATAAAAAATCCAGACTTCCGATCGCTGCATTCCTTTTTGGAATGACGGGTACCAGTCTTGCGCTCTTAATGCAAATCTGGATGTTGGGATACGATTGGCCAATGATCATCGGTGGAAAGAACTTCGCCTCCTTGCCTCCATTCATTCCGGTTACTTTTGAATTGACCGTTTTGTTATCAGCGTTGGGTATGGTAGGAACGTTTATGATTGTAAGCAACATGAAGCCTTACAAGTGGCCACGTCAATTTGATATTCGTAGCACAGATGATAAGCATGTCGTAGCTGTTGATTTAGCCTTGAATAAAGTCTCCAAAGAAGAAATCTCAAAGATTTTGAAAGAGAGCGGAGCCTCAGAAGTAAACGAAAAGAATTTTTAATTACCGATATGATGCGATCACTATTCAATTTGATTTTAATCCTCGGAGTTGTTGTATTCTTAGCCGGCTGCAAAGCGGGTGGCGACAATCCTGGCCGGGAGTATGCAGCGAACATGTATCATTCGGTAGCATATGAACCACTTTCTCAAATTACCGATGAGAATGCAGGTGCGTGGGTAAACTCACTGGATGCAAGAACAGGTGAGTACTTTAACTCTAACAAGTACAATCCTTTTATGATGAACATGCGCATGCCAGCGCCCAACACGGTAAGAAGAAGACCTAACGGATGGCTTCCGTATCGTGGAGGAAATGATACCACAAGCTTGCGCTTAGCCAGTAAAATGGTGAGCCCATACGAGACAACGCCAGCCATGATTGATCAGGGTAAGGCGCTTTACGAAATGTATTGCAAGCATTGCCACGGTGCCAAAGCAGGTGGCGATGGCAAGGTGGCTGATAAATATCCTGGAGTTGCAAACCTGAAGGGTGATGCTTACAAGAACATCACTGAGGGGCATATTTTCCACGTCATTACTTATGGTAAAGGTTTGATGGGTTCTCATGGCTCACAAGTGAGCGAGGAAGACCGCTGGAAAATCGCCAAGTATGTAAAGAATTTACAATCGAATTGATCATAGCTTATAAAAAATAATCAATGGTAGCCGAAGAGAAATATTCATTTGAATCCAGAACAAAGAGAAAACTAACGATTCTATTTGCCGCTGGTTTGGTTCTTTTCATAATTGGCGTATTCATGGCCATGAACTCCGGTGGAGGGCATGAGTCAGGACATGCCTCAGCAGAAGTTTCCAAGAGCATGTTGGCGAGTATTCAACAGGAAGGTGGAGAAGCTGCAGCCGCTGCCGAAGAACATCACGGTAGTGCACCGTGGTTGAAAAGAGTTTACACTTCACTTTGGCAGAACAATATTTTCTTTGCCGGAATCGGAATCATTGGTCTATTCTTCATTGCCATTCAATATGCGGCTCAGGCAGGTTGGTCTGCGCCAATCAAGCGCATTCCTTTAGCAATCGGTCATTGGATTCCGTTCGCGGGTGTGCTGATGGTTATTCTTTGGTTCGTAGTCAGCCCAGATGTTTTCCATTGGACACATCACGATTTGTATGATACCAGCAGCAAAGATTTTGACAAGATAATCAATGGCAAGAGTGGATATTTCTTCTGGCCCATGGCGGCAGGAAGCTTCCCGATTTTCTATGTGGTGAGAATGGTGCTCTTCTTCGGATTGTGGTATATGTTTTTCACCTGGATTAAGAAAGAAATGTTGTCGGAGGATATTAATGGTGGCGTTCAGCATTGGACAAATGCCAGAAAATTTTCTACCATATTCCTGATCATCTTTGCCGTGAGTTCATCCGTTGCCGCATGGGATTGGGTAATGAGCATCGATACACACTGGTTCAGCACAATGTTTGGCTGGTACGTATTTGCAAGCTGGTGGGTAACAGGTTTAGCTACCATCACGTACATCGTTGCAAACCTTAAAGGACACGGATACTTGAAAATGGTGAATTCAAATCACCTCCATGATCTTGGAAAGTTTGTATTCGCTTTTAGCATTTTCTGGACGTATATCTGGTTTGGTCAGTTCTTGTTGATTTATTATGCAAACATTCCTGAAGAAACAGTGTATTTCGTTCAACGAATGAAAACTGCTCCATACAATTGGATATTCTATGCTAACCTGATTTTAAACTTCGTACTTCCTTTCTTGTTATTGATGACAAGAGATGCGAAGAGACAAATGTCTATGCTGAAAGTAGTTTGCCCTATTGTAATTACCGGTCACTGGTTTGATTTTTATAATATGGTTACTCCAGGGGTAATGAAAGGTGCCGGAAGCTTTGGTTTATTGGAAGTAGGTTTAGGATTTATGTTCCTGGCGGCCTTCTTATACGTGACATTCAATGCGCTCTCTAAAGTTCCACTGGTGGCGAAAAACCACCCGATGATGGAAGAGAGTTTAAATCACCATATTTAATATTTTTAGAATCATAGAATAACATACTTATGATGAGCTTGATTATTGGTTTAGGAGTAGTGCTGGTGTTAGCCATACTCTACATGATTTTCAGAATTGGAAATCTGGTGAGCTTGGTGAAGAAGAAAGAGGAAACAGATTCGTGGAATAATCTTAATGCCTATTTGTTCATCTTTTTCATGGTTGGTGGACTGGGTTTATTTTTCTGGTACTCCTATCACCACTACGGAAGCTATGAACCTCCTGTTGCCTCAGAGCACGGTGAAGTAACCGACCAATTGTTCTGGATTACAATGTGGATTACGGTGATCGCTTTTGTGATCATTTTCATTGTGATGTTCTGGTTCACTTTCAAGTATCGTTATGACAAAAACCGCAAGGCTGAATTTTTCGCGGACAACCATTATTTAGAAATTACCTGGACAATTGTACCTGCAATTGTACTGGCCCTGTTGATCTTCAGCGGCCTTCGTGCTTGGAATGATATTACCGCACCAGCTTCAAAAGAGGCGGTTGTTGTAGAGATCGTAGGACAGCAATTCTTCTGGTCGGCCCGCTATCCTGGTGTAAAGGATGGAGAATTAGGACACCACAATTATCTAATGATCGATGCATCCAATGAATTTGGTCTTGACTTATCAGACAAGAATTCTTTCGATGATTTCAAAGCAGCGGAGTTACACTTCCCGAAAGGAAAGGAAGTTCTTTTGAAAATCAGAGCAAAGGATGTTATTCACAGTGTATTCCTCCCGCACTTCCGATTAAAGATGGATGCCGTGCCTGGCGTGCAAACACACTTTAAGTTTACACCCACTAAAACAACTGCTGAGATGAGGGCAGAAACAGGTAATCCTAATTTCAATTATGAATTGGCTTGTACTGAGATTTGTGGTAAGGGTCACTTCTCAATGAAGTTTGCGGTAGTGGTTGATGAGCCTGAAGACTATGAAAAGTGGATGGCTTCGCAAGAGCCTTGGCTTAAGCAGAATCCTGATTATCTGAAGCGTGTTCCTGCTGAGTTGAGAGAAGCTGCTATGATTAAGGCAGGTATTCCATTAGACAATACAATCACGGCACCGACAACAGCTAAAACTGTTTCAATTAACTAAGATATTTCAAACCATGGCGACAATCGATATACATTCACAATCCGCAGTTCAGCATCACGATGATCATGAGCATGAACATGAGCATCATGGTAATTTCTGGACTAACTACGTTTTCAGTCAAGACCATAAAGTAATTGCCAAGCAGTTTTTGATTACGGGTATGGCGTGGGCATTAATCGGGGGCGTCCTCTCCGTAATGTTCCGCTTGCAATTAGGTTTCCCTGATGCTGACTTATCCTGGATGAAGCCCATCATTGGTGGTTGGTTAACACCAGAGGGAAAGATTGATCCCGAGTTTTACCTCGCATTGGTTACGATGCACGGAACCATCATGGTTTTCTTTGTATTGACTGCTGGATTGAGTGGAACCTTCAGTAACTTTTTAATTCCGTTACAAATTGGAGCCAGGGATATGGCTTCCGGTTTTATGAACATGCTCTCATACTGGTTCTTCTTTTTGTCCAGTGTGATCATGTTTACGTCATTGTTTCTCTCTACAGGTCCTGCATCAGGTGGTTGGGTAATTTATCCTCCATTAAGTGCGCTTCCTCAGGCAATTTCCGGTTCAGGTTTGGGAATGACGCTTTGGCTCTTAGCAATGGCATTGTTCATTGTGAGCTCGTTGTTGGGAGGTATCAACTACATTACCACGGTTATCAACCTGCGCACAACCGGAATGTCGTTCACGAAAATGCCATTAACCATCTGGGCATTCTTCTTCACAGCAATCATTGGTGTGTTATCATTCCCTGTACTTTTTGCAGCCGCCTTACTGTTAATTTTCGATCGCTCTTTCGGCACAAGCTTCTATTTGTCGGATATCTACATTGCCGGTGAGGCATTGCCTAATCAGGGTGGAAGTCCGATTCTGTTCCAGCATTTGTTCTGGTTCCTGGGGCACCCTGAAGTGTACATTGTGTTGCTGCCAGCATTGGGTATTACTTCTGAAATTATCGCTACCAATGCACGCAAACCGATTTTCGGCTACAAGGCGATGGTGGGGTCAATGTTATTCATTGCAATTCTTTCCTTCGTAGTGTGGGCTCACCACATGTTCGTAACGGGTATGAACCCTTTCCTCGGGTCAATCTTCACCTTGTTGACATTGATCATTGCGGTGCCTTCAGCGGTTAAGATTTTTAACTACGTTACTACGTTATGGAAGGGTAATCTGATTTTTACTCCGGCCATGCTGTTCTCTATTGGCTTGGTGTCGTTCTTCCTTACTGGAGGTATCACCGGTATTTTCCTTGGAAACTCTGCAGTTGATATTCAATTACACGATACGTATTTCGTTGTTGCTCACTTTCACTTGGTAATGGGTAGTGCGTCATTCTTCGGAATGGTGGCTGGTGTTTATCACTGGTTCCCCAAAATGTTTGGAAGAATGATGGATGATCGTTTGGGTTATATCCACTTCTGGTTCACGTTTGTTGGCGTATATATGGTGTTCTTTCCAATGCACTACATCGGTATCGCTGGCTTCCCAAGACGCTATTATACATGGACAACTTTCGAAACGTTTAGTGGTTTTACTGATTTGAATATGTTGGTGAGTGTGGCGGCTATCTTTACATTGGCTGCTCAGTTCATCTTCCTGTTCAACTTCATCTATAGTATTTTCAGAGGTAAGCTTGCACCGGCTAACCCATGGAACTCTACAACTCTCGAATGGACAACGCCAAGACATCCCGGACACGGTAACTGGCCTGGCGAAATACCAACCGTATATCGTTGGCCTTATGACTACAGCAAGCCTGGCTCTAAGGAAGATTTCATTCCTCAACATATTCCATATTCTGAAACTCCTGAGTCAAACTTGCCTCACGAAAACGATCAGATTAAATTAGAGTCAAGCAAAGGAGCTATAGTTGTTGAAAACAAAAAGCACTAAGAGGCTTTACATAAATTGACTGCAACAGCGATCAGAGGTTTTTATAAGCTTAGCTTATCTACCCTGATCGCTGTTTATTTTTTGATCCTGGTAGGAGGGATCGTCAGAAGTACTGGATCAGGTATGGGATGTCCGGATTGGCCCCGTTGTTTCGGGAATTGGGTTCCCCCAACATCCGTTAAGCAATTGCCCGAAAATTACAAGGATACTTACTCGGCATTGCGTGATAAGAAAAATCAGAAATTTGCGCGATACCTAAGAATTATTGGTCTGGATGAAACAGCAGACAAAATACTTTCTGATAAATCCATTTTAAAAGAAGCAGACTTCAATCCGGTGAAAACCTGGATTGAATATTTGAACAGGTTAGTGGGTGTTGCGATAGGGCTATTTATCATTGCATTGTTTCTTCGTTCACTCAAATTCAGAAAGACTAGGCTCCAATGGTTTTGGATTTCACTGGCCACATTGATTGGTGTAATCTTTCAGGGCTGGTTTGGTTCGATTGTCGTGTCCACCAACCTTACCACATGGACAATTACCATTCATATGTTCCTGGCGCTATTGATTGTTGGGCTACTGATCTATCTGGAGGCCACGAGTCGTTTAGAGAATCTGTCTTTTAGGTTCGAATCAACGGCTATCAGTTGGCTTTTGATTGGCTCGATGATTCTGCTTTTGACACAGGTGTTTTTTGGCACTCAGGTGAGGGAGGGAATCGACTGGGTTGCTGCGCAAATGTTGCCCCGATCGGAATGGGTGAGCAACCTGGGATTAGCATTTATTGTGCACCGCTCATTTTCATGGGCAGTCCTGATTATTCACGCATTTTTAATCATCAAATTACTGAAAACTACTGTTAGCAAACCTTTAATTCATACGCTAATCCTGCTAATTTTGTGCTCTTTAGCAACCGGTATTGTGATGGCTTATTTTAGTGTTCCAGCCATTCTTCAGCCGGTTCATTTGTTGGTGGCAACGCTTGCATTTGGATTTCAACTGATAATCTTTTTTAGGGTGAACACTAAACAATTGAATGTGTTAAATGGCTGAGATGAATTCAAATCAAGCACTCGGAATTTCAGAATTATCTTTCATGCTGAAAGTGAAGGCTTATGTTGAGTTGCTCAAAGTAAGACTTTCCATGCTGGTCGCGTTTTCCTGCGCGTTCGGTTATATGTTGGCAGCACAGAATCATATCAATTGGACAACACTTATCATGCTCACCTTCGGAGGTTTTTTGCTCTCGGGCGCTTCCGTAGTGATTAATCAGGTAATTGAAAAGGACCTGGATAAATTGATGAATCGAACAATGAGCCGCCCGTTGCCAACTGGTAAAATTTCTTTGCAAGAAGCTGTTATCTATTCTTCGCTGTTGCTCGCTATTAGCCTTTTCATACTTTGGGTTTACACTAACCCACTCACGGTACTCCTATCTTTTGTAAGCATGTTGCTGTATTGCTTTGCCTACACACCCTTGAAACGGGTAGGGCCAATAGCAGTTTTTGTAGGGGCTATTCCGGGTGCGTTGCCTCCGCTGCTGGGGTGGGTGGCTGCCACGGGTTCAATTGGTCATGAGGCGCTCATTATTTTTGGAATACAATTCATTTGGCAGTTTCCGCATTTTTGGGCCATTGCCTGGCTGGCGGACGATGATTATAAGAAAGCGGGATTTAAGCTGCTACCATCCGGTGGAGGCAAAGACATGAACACGGCAATTCAGATTATGATCTATTCCATGTTCCTGATTCCGTTAGGATTGTTGCCTGCAAAATTTGGAATTACTGGATTGAACTCTGCTATTGTAGCAACGATTTGTGGTGTCGCTTTTTTTGCACAAACATTTTCACTGATGAAAACCGGAAGCCGTAATTCAGCTTTACGAATTATGTTCGGTTCATTCTTGTATTTGCCGATCGTGCAGATCGCATACTTGTTGGATAAGATTTAATGTTGATAAGATGGAGAAGATTGTTGATTTGAAAATTGTAGAAGCACCGGTAAAGCCGCTGGCCATGCATCCCAAGAAATTTGCCATGTGGCTTTTTCTTGCCAGCGTGCTGATGCTGTTCATGGCACTTACCTCTGCTTATATTGTGAGGCAGGCAGAAGGCAATTGGGTTTATTTTGAGTTGCCATCACTTTTTTATAGCACATCAGTAATTATCGTAGCGAGCAGTATTACAATGCAGTTGGCATATTGGGCTGCCAAGAAGGATAATTTAGAACGAGTCAAATTAATGGTTGTGTTCACCACCATTTTGGGAGTGGCATTCTTGATTGGTCAGTATTTGGGATGGAAGGATTTGGTGAGTAACCGGATATTCCTGGTAGGAAATCCTTCGGGTTCTTTTGTCTACATAATCACGGGACTTCACGCTATTCACTTGATCAGTGCCGTGGTGTTTTTATTCATTGTTTTAAACTCAACATTTAAATTTAAGATCCATTCCAAAAATATGGCCCAAATGGAAATGTGTACTACCTATTGGCATTTTTTGGGAGGACTTTGGCTATATTTGTTCGTCTTCTTAATATTGTACAGATAAACTGTTAAACATGTCACACTCTTCAGCCGCTACTGTTTCTGAACAAGACTTATGGAATGGTGGAGTATCACCGATGGGAGCCAGTTATGGCAAACTCATGATGTGGTTCTTCCTGCTTTCTGATGCATTCACATTCTCGGGTCTGCTAATTACTTATGGGTTGGTGCGCTCTGCTCACCCTGCATTTACTGGCTTGCCGGAAGCATTCACATTCTCAACGGAATACTGGCCAATACCTGAGAAAGTTTTTGATGCCGTTCCTTTCTTACACGGTGTCGAGTTGCCGCTCGTATTCGTTGGTATCATGACTTTCATTTTGATCATGAGTTCTGTAACGATGGTGCTTGCAGTGGAGGCAGGACACAGAATGGATAAGCAAGCTGTTGAAAAATGGATGCTTTGGACAATCTTAGGAGGTATCACTTTCCTTAGCTGCCAGGCGTGGGAATGGACACACTTTATTGTGGGTACCGATGTTCCTACCATGAAGCGTGTATTCAATGTTGACACAGGAATTTGGGAGTCGATAAAAGTATTCGGAGCGAACTTGAAAGTAAATCAATATGGTCCTCAGGATTTTGCTGATTTCTTTTTCTTCATCACAGGATTCCACGGTTTCCACGTATTCAGTGGTGTGCTACTGAACTTCCTGATTTATTATAACACGGTAACCGGAGTGTACAATCGCAGAGGCCATTACGAAATGGTGGAGAAGGTTGGTTTATATTGGCACTTTGTGGACTTGGTTTGGGTATTTGTGTTTACATTCTTCTATCTGGTTTAACCCTTAAGACTAATCTCTATGGCACATCATTCACACGAAGCTGAAGTAACGGTATTACCTCCTGATAAAGAGAAAATAAAGAAATTGTGGACAGTAGCCGGAATTATGGGCGCTGTTACCGCAGTAGAATTTGTTATTGCATTTACCATGCCTCATGGCGCATTGAAGACTGCGATATTTGTTGGCCTTACCATTGTAAAAGCTGGCTATATCGTTTTAGAATTCATGCATTTGAAGTATGAGGTTAAAGTTCTGTTCTGGTCCATTCTCATTCCTATGATCTTTGTGATATGGATGCTGGTGGCTTTTGTTTACGAAGGCATGAAATTATCCGATATAAATTTCCTTCGTTTCTAATCGAAGTAACATGAATGAAGAAGGCTAAAGTTGCTTTTAACTTTAGCCTTTTTTTATGACTCATTGAGATGAATAAGAAGGTTCTTTACTTGATCATAGCGCTTTGCCTTCCTGCATTGATCTTTGTTTTTCTGAAATTTTTTGGCAAGAATCAATTTGATATTCCTGTTTATTTTGAGAAAGGTGTAGAGCAAGCCCCCTCGGAGTGTGAAATTA
>CBHTSG010000013.1:0-145329 GCA_966095315.1 uncultured Cyclobacteriaceae bacterium | reverse complement strand
CGCCCGCAGCGATCTGCAGTGGCACAACGTTTAGTTATACTGCTACGAGTGCGACAACAGGAGCCACATTCAGTTGGACACGGGCAGCGCTCACCAATATCAATGGCAATACATCGGGCAGCGGCACAGGCAGTCCGATCAGCGAAGTGTTAAGTAACAGCAGCACAGCAGATATCAATGTGACGTATGTGGTTACGACCAGTGCGGGGGGCTGCAGCAGTGCACAGAACGTTGTGGTCACGGTTAAGCCGATCCCGGTGTTGAACAACCTACCGGTTTCACCGGCTATTTGCAGTGGTACGAGTTTCAGTTATAATCCAACGAGTGCGACAGGCAGTGCTACGTTCATGTACAGCAGAGCGTTTATCCCGGGCATCAGCCAGGCAGCAGTCACGAATGTATCGGGCGCTATCAATGAGACCCTGACCAACACGACCGCCAACCCGATCGATGTTACGTACGTGGTGGTAACGACCGCGAACGGGTGCAGCAGTACAGGGGAGAATGTAGTGGTGACGGTTAATCCGATCCCGGTGTTGAGCAGCACGCTGAGTCCGTCATCGGTTTGCAGTGCGGTCAGCGGCACGAACTTCAGTTATACGCCAACGAGTGCGACCGCAGGCGCCACGTTTAGCTGGACGCGGGCAGCGTTACCGAATATCAATGGCAATACAGGGGGCAGTGGTACAGGGTCTATCAGTGAGTTATTGACCAATACCTCATCGAATTTCGTTGATGTGACGTACGTGATTACGACCACAGCGAACAGTTGCAGCAGTGCAGGGGAGAGTGTAGTGGTGAGAGTACATCCGGTGCCGGTGTTGAGCAGTACGCTGACGCCCGCAGCGATCTGCAGTGGCACAACGTTTAGTTATACTGCTACGAGTGCGACCAGTGGAGCCACATTCAGTTGGACTCGGGCATTTGTGTCAGGAATAGGTGAGGCTGCGAGTAGTGGATTGGGTAACGTGAATGAAGTACTGACTAACATAACAGCCAGCGCAGTCAATGTTACCTATCAGTATACGGTAAGCGCAAATGGTTGCACGAATGCAAGTGCGTACAACGTAGTAGTAACCATCGAGCCATCAATTGTTGCAACGAGTATAATCACGCCAGCAAGTCAGACAATCTGCAGTGGTGGTGGCTTTACCATAGATGTAAATAGCAGCAGCGCTACTAGTGCCGGTACTGTTGTTTATGATTACACTGCTGTGGCCACTGGAGGAGTCACCGGATTCACTGCTAGTGGTTCAGGTATAGGTTTGGGCACAAACATTACAGCGTCTTCGATAAGCAATCCGACCACCATTCGTCAAACAATCTCCTATGCGATTACTCCGAGAGTGAGTGGCGGGACTACTTGCAGTGGTAACTCGATCACGGTAGTGATCAATGTCGATCCAACGCCAGTCGGAGTGCCCCTAACTCAGACCGTATGTAGTGATGTTGTGTTGAGCACGAGTGCCACATTGAACACAAGTGGCACGAGTGTGAGTGCAGCAAGCTACGAGATTGTAAGCATTACGTTTAACCCAGCGCTTACAACATTAACTCCAAGCGCAGGATCACCAGTGACAGGAACTGGTAAGAATGCAAGCGAATTGATTAATGATGCATGGACAAATCAGACAGGCGGAGCAGTAGATGTTATTTATACTGTTAGACCTTTCAGTAATGCAGGATGCGTTGGAGCAAACTTTACAGTGACGGTGACAGTAAATCCAGAACCCGCCACGACCCCGAATGTGACGGTTGCGGCAGGCGTATGCAGTGACATAGCGACAGGCTATACGTTGAGTGCAACAGGAGCATCCACCTACAACATTGCAGCAATCAACTCGAACGGGTTGGTAGCGAGTGGCGGCAGTCCTACAGCAGGTACAGGCAAATTAGCCAATGAGTTGTCCGATGATCGATGGACGAATACAACTGGTGGAGATGTAAATGTGATTTACACGATTGTTCCGGTGAGTGGTATTGGTTCATGTTTGGGAGACAGTTACACAGTAACGATCCCGATCAAGTCAGAGGTGCGAGGCTTTAATGCTGCGGCACAGATCTGCAGCAACAACAGTGTGAGCTATAATTTGCAGACGAGCAACATTGACAATACGGGATCAGGAGGAAACGGGATGGGAGGCACCACGTTCAGTTGGACAGTATTGAGTGATAATGCGAATGTAAGTGGAGAGACATTGAGTCCAGCCACGAGCAGTTCAGGCACGATCAGTGATATATTAGTGAACACGACCGGAGTAGATCAGGTGGTGGTGTATACGGTAACACCTACGGCATCGAATGGATGTTTGGGGGATACGTTCACGGTGAGTGTAACGGTAAAGCCCCAGCCGGTAGGGGTATCGCTGACACAGACGGTATGCAGTGATACAGTGTTGGGCACGGGTGCCACGTTGAGCACGAATGGAGTGAGCGTGAGTGCCGCGAGTTATGACATTGTGAGCATTACGTTTGGAACTGGCGGTCCTCTGACCGCGAGTGCAGGGGCACCCGTTAGTGGGGTTCCTGGGTCTGGAGTAGGGAAGAGTGCCAATGAGTTGATCAATGATTCATGGACGAACCAGACAGGCGGTGCAGTAGATGTGATCTATACGGTTCGTCCGGTGAGCAGTTCAGGCTGTGTAGGATCGAACTTTACGGTGACGGTAACGGTGAATGCAGAGCCATCGACAACGGCCAATGTAGTGGTATCGGGTGGAGTGTGCAGTGATGTGGCCACAGGATACACGTTGAATGCGACAGGAGCCACGAGCTATAACATTACCGCGATTACCTCGAACGGATTGGTAGCGAGTGGTGGCAGTCCGGTTACAGGTACAGGGAAGACCTCGGCAGAGCTATCGGATGATCGATGGACAAATGCCACGGCATCAGATGTTAATGTGGTGTACACGGTAGTTCCGGTTAATGGCACGTGCTTGGGAGACAGTTATACGGTAACGATCCCGATCAAGTCGGAGGTTCGAGGCTTTAATGCTGCCGCACAGATCTGCAGCAACAATAGTGTGAACTATAATCTGCAGACGGCCAATATTAATAATATCGGTGCTGGCGGTAATGGTATGGCAGGGACCACATTTGCCTGGACTGTTGTGCCAAACAATAACGTTGGTGGTGAAAATGGCGGCACGGGAACTACCATCTCAGATGTATTGACCAACGTGACAAGCGTAGATCAGACGGTAGTGTATACAATCACTCCGACAGGCGCGAATGGCTGTCAAGGCGATAATTTCACATTGACAGTAACGATCAGACCTGAGCCAGTGGGTGTGACAGCGACAGCAAGTGTATGTAGTGATGTACCGATTAATTACAATTTGATTAACAACGTAGCAGTATTGGGGAATAACGTTGGGGGCACATTTACATGGTCTGCGGTCAGCAATACCAATGTCACTGGCGAAAGTACTGCAACACAATCCGGTGGAATTATTACAGATGTTATCACGAATTTGACAAATCTCCCACAAACAGTTATTTATAATATTACTCCAACCAGTGTAGTGGGATGCACAGGCCAGATATTCCAGATTTCGGTAACGATTAATCCAGAACCTGTTGGCGTATCAACAGCAGCAGCAGCGATTTGTAGTGAAATGGTAGTGAATTATGACCTGCAGAACAATGTCAATACATCGGGTAATAACTTACTTGCCAATTTCACCTGGGTTGCAGCAGCTAATCCAAATATTACTGGAGAAAGTACTTCCGTTAAAACGGGTTCTGTAATTGATGATAAACTCGTCAATACGACCACCTCAACCCAAACGGTGACCTATACGATTACACCAACAGGACAGTCCGCTAGTTGCGCAGGTAATTCATTTACGATCACTGTTGATGTTAATCCAAAACAAATATTTTCAGCAGGGCCAGACCTTGCAGTTTGCGTAAGTGATCTCCAGAAAGCTCTATTGGGTACGGCAACATTTGCACCTGGTGGTTTATCTTGGAGTGGTGGTGGCGGTACTTCAAGCTTTAGCGCAAGCAACACAATTAGTAACCCAACGTATGTTTTAAATTCATCTGAACTTGGAGTTTCAACATCGCTTCAGGTCACACTGACCATGACAGCGTTTGGAGCGGGAGCGTGTCCAACCTTGACGGATGACATGGTATTGACGATTAATCCACTTCCTGTGGTGGCGTTCTTTGGTCTACCGGTAGGATCGCCTCCGCAAGTAGCTGAGAATACTCCACCTTTTAAATTGTCGGGTAACTTTGCGGGAGGCTTGTTTACGGTTACTCCTGGAATTGGTTTAGGAAGTACTGTTCTTAATCCTTTGGATCAGGCCACCTTTGATCCCGATGCTGCCACAATTTACACTGGTGATCCTGCTACGATCAATAAGATCACGTACACTTATACCAATGCCAATGGCTGTACAAATTCTACTACACAAAGTTTGATTGTAAATGCGCTTACAAATGTTGACTTCGCCATTCAAGGCGCTACTTTAAATGCTAATGGTGATTTCGAGCTTTGCGCTGAGTTGGGCCTTGTAAAACTATTAGGCTATCCTGATCCGTCATCAGGATTTCCTCCGGAGACAGAATTTACGAGCCTTACTTCAGGGCTTACGATTGTAAAAGTAGGTCCGGATTACTTCATGCAGACTACCGGCCTTGCCTCAGGAAGTTATTCCATTAAGTACACATACAAGAACGTGGTTAACGCCATTTCATTTAGAATCCGGTCGGTCAATATTTTTGCAAGTCCTTTAGCAGTCATTACCTCGTCAAACAATTGTATTGCCAGCGATGTGATTTTTACCGACCAGTCTACAATTAATGCCACACCTTTTCCAACTAAGCTTGCATCGTGGCAGTGGAGTTTTGGCGATGGCGATGCCAGCACTAATCAAAACCCGAGCAAGCGTTATTCGGTATCGGCAACTTATAATGTTACACTGAAAGTAACCACCCTTCAAGGCTGTTCAAATACTTCGCCTTCCTATCCGGTGCGTGTGGGTGATGTGCCGATTCCAGATTTTAATTGGTCGGCCATTTGTAACAATGAATTAACGAAATTCAAAGATGCCTCCGATCCAGGTAAGATTAGTGTGATCACTGACTATGCTTGGGATTTTGGCGATGGTAATACCCTTAGCGGAGGTGCCGGCATTGCTGTTCCGTCTGGCGCAAATGGTGGAAACACGATTGGAACATTCAGTGCCCCGGAGCATAAGTACTCAGCCTTTGGAACCTACAATGCGAAGATTACCGTAACCACGAATGATGGGTGCTCCAATTCTTTAATTAAGAAGGTATTCATTCTTCCATATTCTACAGCGGTAGTTACTGCGGCAGGTAAGTTTGAAAATTTTGATGCTACGCCTGGCGGTTGGATTGCAGAAGCATTTGAAGCAAAAAATTCATTGACTAAGAATGTGAGCGATCCGGCATACATCGCCAGCGATACCAGTTGGATATGGGGAATACCAGGAGGTCAAACTATAACATCTGCCTCGGGTGGCAGCGGCAAGGCTTGGTGGACAGGTGGTAATGTTGTTAAGATTAATGGAGGCACGGTGCGTACCTATTATGATTATGAAAACTCTGTTGTGAACGGACCATGCTTTGATTTGACTCTGCTCAAACGGCCGATGATATCATTCGATTACTTCTCTGATATTGAAAAGAATGTTGATGGTGTGGTGTTGCAATACTCAATAGATGGAGGTTTGAATTGGGTAGCTACCGGAAGAAATACCGAAGGTATTAACTGGTTCAACGGAAGTGCTATCACTGCGAATCCCGGATCTCAACCAATCGGTAACTTTGGCTGGACTGACAAGCAATTGAAATGGAAGAATGCGCGCTTCAATTTGGATATGATACCGGTGGCAAATCGTTCACAAGTACGCTTACGATTTGCATTAGGCAGTAATGACGGTAATGCCGGTGGAAGTACTTATGACGGCTTTGCGATCGACAATGTGTTTGTGGGTGACAAGAAGCGAAACGTTCTGGTGGAGCACTTCTCAAATGCCAATCAGCCCATCAGCTTGCAGATGGATGCCAGACTAAATCAACTCTATCAGGATCAGCTCACCAACCGACAAGGAAACAGCGACTTCCATGATATTCAGTATCACACCAAGTATCCGCAGGAGGATCAGCTATTCCTCGACAATTTCAAAGAGCAGGATGGCAGGTATCTGTTCTATAATGTGAGCCAGCCTCCATATACAATAATGGATGGAATCTTTAAACCCGTAAGCAAAGATGTAGCGGGATTGACCACCGATTTAAATGCGATTGAAATTGACAGACGAGCATTAAAGGATTCGAAGTTTCAGTTAACTCTGGACACCATACCAACCGGCAAGAACAATACGATTAGTGTTCGGATGACCATAACCTCTGATACGGCTATTAACAACAGCTCGTTAATTGCTCAAGTAGCTTTGATTGAGAATCAGGTTACTTTAGTCGGATCGGTTTCAGGAACATTCAACCATGTCTTCCGAAAGAATCTCTTTGGATTGAATGGTGATGGCGAAACGATCAATCAGTCATTCACCATAGGTCAACAAGCCATCAGAAGCATTAATGATTTTGAAATTAAAGTCCCAATTTCTAATCCTTCTCAACTCCGACTGATCGGTTATCTGCAAGACAAGAACACCAAGGAGATTTATCAGAGCGTTGTAATTAATGCTCCTGTGAAACGTGGTGGCGTAGTAGTGGGGCTGGAAAAACAAGAGGTTTCAAATGTTAACCTCGATGAAATCAAGATATATCCAAACCCTGCCAATCAGAGTTTCAACTTCTTATTGCCCGAAGGCCTTGGCGCACGTGATACCTGGAAGATCACAGACCAACGCGGAGTGTTTGTTTTGAAAGGGGACTTCGGTGATGCTAAGATGAATCAGCAGGAAGTAAATGTGACTTCGCTGGCAAATGGAATGTACGTCATCTTAATTGAAGGACCAGGAAAGACACCAGTGTATAAGAAATTGATCGTAATGAACAGGAACTAAAGTCGAACAGACTTTAGTTCCTTTAATACTGATGTAATAGAGTCACAAAATTCAGAAGTAGGGGAGTCCAGCTTTTTAACTTCAATTTTGTTTTTCGATTTGTGCTCTAAGTCTTGTGCAGTTTCCTTAAGTCCATTCAGTCCCATCAAAGCCAATGATGGTTTAATCTTGTGAATCGAACGCGAGAGCTTTTCCCAATCTTTATTTGCCAGGTTAGCTCTTATTTCTTCCACGCTTTTTGGGATAGAAACTTGAAATGTTTCGATCATTTCTTTTATGAACTCAGTATTGTTGTTCGAAACGGTCTTGAGGTAGCTCAGGTCAAATTTATTCTCCTTATTGTTGGTAAGCTGTTGAGTAGGCACAGCCTGTTTGATTTCACTCTTTACATATTTTACCATCACCTTATATAAATCATCCGGTGTGAATGGTTTCGCAACGTAATCATTCATTCCTGAGGTGAGGCATTTTTCAATATCCTTGCGGGTAGCATTGGCGGTGAGCGCAATAATCGGCACCTGACTTTTTGCAGTATCCATCGACCGAATGGCCTTGGTGGTTTCAAACCCATCCATCACCGGCATTTGAATATCCATCAGTATGAGATCAAAGTCGTGGCTCTTTACTTGCTCAATTGCTACGTATCCATTTTCGGCAAGCTGAAAATTACAGCCCCAGCCTTTGAGAATGTTGCTTGCGTATAGCCGGTTGATGTCGTTATCCTCTACCAGCAAAAGATTTACTTTTGAAAGACTGTTAACAAAATCTTTTCCTTTTCTCTTTAAGCCCGAGACTTGAATAATGTTTTCTGCATTGCCAATCTTATAAGGAATGGCTACAGAAAATGTTGATCCTTTTCCCTCTTCGCTGTGCACTTTGATCGATCCATGCTGCAGTTTTACCAACTGCTTTACAATTGTAAGGCCAAGTCCGGTGCCACCATATTTGCGGGTTACGCTGGCATCTGCCTGACTAAAGCTCTCAAATATCTTCTTCAGTTTTTCTTTCGGTATTCCAATTCCCGTATCCGTCACATCAAATTTCAGCAGCAACTTTCCGGACTTCTCTTTCTCGGTGCTAAAGTTGATTTTGATTTCCCCTTCATTGGTAAACTTGATGGCATTGCTAATTAAATTAATCAGGATTTGATTGAGCCGTACAGGATCACCCATCAGGATTGTATTGGTACCCGCATCCATGGCATACCAAAGTTTTAGATTCTTTTCCGTTGCCTGCACGCGGAAGGAATCAATCATGGAATTCACCAGATCGGTGAGGTTAAATCCAATCTCTTCAAATTTAAGTTTGCCAGACTCAATAGAAGCAAGATCAAGAATGTCGTTGATGATAACCTTCAAATTATCGGCAGCACTGGAGATTGCATTGAGGTAGGTCACCCTATCCTTTGAATTCGGATTTTGGGATAGGAGGGTCGCCATGCCGGCAATTCCGTTAATGGGCGTTCGGATTTCGTGACTGATGTTGGCGAGAAATAGCTCTTTGGTTTTTTGGGCTCTTAATAATTCCTCAGCATCTTTCTTTCGCTGGCTGATGTCTCGACAGTCCAGAATGAGGCCTTCAATTTTTTCTTTTTGCTTTAAGTTGATGGAGTTGAATTCCAGATATTTATAAGACTTATCGTTACATAGAAATTGAAACTCCACTGATTCGTTATACCGCTTCTTGGTGCTTTGATTGTAGCGTTTTTTGAAGTCGGCAAGTGAATCGGGTTTGATGAAGTTGAATAAATTTTTTCCGATCAAGGTCTTGGTACCGTAGCCCAGCGTTTCCTTAACAGAATTGTTGTTGTACAAGATGGTGCCTGAATAATCCACAATCAGAATCAAGTCTGAACCATCTTCAACCACCGCTTTGAAAAAGCCGCCTCTGCTTACGTAGCTTTTGATCGAATTTTTGGCCATAGCTAAATGCCTTTTTCTTCCATTTCTTTAAGATAGCGATAGATGGAGGATTTGCCAATATCAAGCCTCCGTGCCACATCCAAAACATTGTTATCGTACCGGTTAAGGTAGCTGCGAATGATTTTGTACATGTACTGCTCAAGCGTCATTTCTTTGAGCATAAAATTGTCTTCTCCAATGGTGCTATTGAAGGTAATGTTATCTGCAGTTATTTCCTGTCCATCAGCCATTACCGCAGCTAGCTCGATAATTGACTTCAACTCGCGGATATTTCCCGGAAACGGGTATTGCATTAACTTTTCGGATGCTTCTGTGGAGAGCTTGAAACGAGGCATTTGGTTTTCTTTGGCAAAGAGATCCAAAAAATGTTTCGCTAAAATAATGATGTCGCTTCCGCGTTCCCGCAGCGGTGGCAATTGGATAGGGAGCCCCAGCAGACGATAATACAAATCTTCGCGGAATTTGCCTGACTTCACTTCATCCAGAAGGTTGCGATGGGTGGCCACAATAATGCGGGTATCCAGCTTCACCACCTGGTTACTTCCAATTCGGGTGAGTTCCTTTTCCTGCAATACCCGCAGCAATTTAGCCTGCAGATTGATGTCCATCTCTCCAATCTCATCGAGAAAAATGGTTCCTCCCTCGGCTTCTTCAAACTTTCCAATTCTTCTTGCGGCAGCTCCGGTAAAGGCGCCTTTTTCATGACCAAAAAGCTCGCTCTCAATGAGCTCCTTTGGAATGGCCGTAACATTGACCGCTACAAAGGGTTTATTCTTTCGTTTCGAGTTATAATGGATAGCCTTAGCAACCAATTCTTTTCCCGTGCCGGTTTCTCCGGTTATGGAAACGGTAATTTGACTTTTGACGGCCTTTTCAATGAGTTCGAAAACTTTCTTAATGGCAGAGCTATTACCAACAATGCTTTTTTCAAACTCATATTTGACAGAAATCTCTTGCTTAAGACGGTCGATTTCTTTGATCAAAGAGTTTTTGTTTCTGGCATTTTTAATGGAGTTGAGAATGCGGTCTTTGGCATCTTCATCTTTGGTGATGTAATCAAAGGCTCCCAGTTTTAGCAGCTCTACCGCGGTGCCAATTTTTTCCTGAGCAGAAATAATGATCACGCTAATTCCCGGGTCAAAATCACGGATGGCCTTTAAAACCTGCTCGCCCGAGAGATCGGGTAATGAATAATCTAGTGTAACAACAGCCGGCCGTTTTGAGTAAAGATTGTCCAAAAACTCTTTGCCAGTGGCATAGAATTCGGTATCGAAATCGGGGTTGAGGCTTAGTACATATCGAAGGAACTTCGAGTATGCCGGATCATCTTCTACCACTAATATTTTAACCTGATCCTTATCTTCCATTGCCATTATTTACCAAAGTAATTTAAAACCTTATTTATATACTGCAAAAGTTTTAAAATTTATGATTATTCGGGACTTTTACAATGTAGGAGCATAATCATCAAAAACATGATACCAGAATTTGACAGATTAAGTGCGAGTGAAATGGAGCAGATGTTTAAAGCACCAATTCTTACCTGTATTCTTATCGCAGGTGCTGATAATGATATTGACCGAAAAGAAATACAAAGCGCCATGAACATTGCGAAGACAAAGCAGCGCAAGGGGAAGGCAAGACTCATGGCTCTTTATCAAATCATTAGCGAAGACTTCGAAGACAAACTCAAGGTTGTTATTCAGAGCTACCCTGTTGAAACTACTCAGCGAACCCCGCTGATTGTTGAAGAACTCGCTGAGTTGAATTCCGTTTTGGCCAAAATTGAAAAATCATTTGCGCAGGAGTTCATTAACAGCTTGCGCGAAATAGCCCTTACCATTGCCCAATCTTCAGGAGGAATACTTGGTCTCAAATCCATCGGTGCCGAAGAAGCTCGTTTTGTAAAACTTCCTATGATTAAAGACCTATCCTGATTGGCATGGCAGGCAGGCATAGTTTCATTGGGAGTTCAGTAGTTCCCCTTCGATTAGTATTCTTAATGTGGCTGTCTTTCAGCCTGGAGGTTTTTCTTCAAATTGATCTTGGCTATCTGGGCATTAAGCCACGAACCGCAGAAGGCCTGATTGGAATTTTTATGGCGCCCATTATTCATGGAAGCTTAAGCCATCTCATTTCAAATACGTTTCCTATTTTGTTTTTAGGCTCCATCTTGTTTTACTTCTACCGCGCAATTGCAAGCGTAGTTTTTTTACGAAGCTATTTTGTTACCAATATTTTGGTTTGGCTTTTAAGCCCCAGGCCATCGTATCACATTGGGGCCAGTGGTTTGATTTATGCCCTTTCTGCATTTTTGATTTTCTATGGCTTTCTTCGCCAGGATTTTCTTTCACTCGTCATCTCCATTATCATTGTGGTTTCGTATGGAGGTATTTTTTATGGAGTATTGCCGGTAGACGAGCGCATCTCGTGGGAGTCGCATCTGGCTGGTGCCATCGTAGGAACCTTCACTGCATTTGACTTAAGTAATCGAAATAGAATTTAATGGATAGCGCAGCCAAGAAGATTTTAGATAACCTGAAGAAAAAGAAGTACGATCCTGTATATGTTTTACAAGGTGAAGAGACCTACTATATCGATTTGATTTCCAATTATATAGAAAGCAATGCCTTAAGTGATTCGGAGCGAAGCTTTAACCAGGTAATCATGTACGGCAAAGATTCTCCAGTTAATGTTATCCTCACCAATGCCAAGCGTTTTCCCATGATGGCTGAGCGCCAGGTGGTAATTGTGCGCGAGGCTCAGGATATTCCTGATTTACAAAAAGAAGCAGGTGCCAAACTCTTGCTTGACTATCTGATGAAGCCTGTGCCATCAACTGTGCTGGTACTTTGCCATAAACACAAAACTTTTGATAAGCGAAAGGAGCTGGGTAAGAAGATTGATCAGTTGAGTGTATCGGCTACCTTCAAAAAACCTTACGATAGCGCATTGAGAGAGTTTGTGCTGGATTACTTTTCAGAGCGCGGTTATAAAATTGACGAGGGTGGTACTTCGGTATTGGTAGAATATGTGGGTAATGATCTCAATCGCCTTGCCAACGAGATGGATAAGGTATTGATCAGTTCCAGCAAAGAAGTAACGATTACAGCCGATGAGGTGATGACCAGAGTTGGCGTGAGCCGGGAGTACAATATTTTTGAATTGCAGAAAGCATTGATTCTTCAGGATGGTTTGAGGATTGCCAAGATGATTTCTTATTTCGAGGGCAACACAAAAAAGAATCCCGTCATTCCGATTGTGGCCTTTCTGTATTCTTTTTTTAGTAAGCTTTTAATCGCACAAAGCACTTCCGATAAAAGTGAGAAAGGTTTGGTTACCGCACTAAAAATCAGTCCGTTTGCTGTACGCGATTATAGCACTGCTTTGTCTCGATACTCTACTACAAAAATCATCGATGTGATTTCACTGCTGAAGAACGCAGACCTTAAATTGAAAGGTGTAAACTCCGGTAGCGAAGGTGAAGGACAAATCTTAAAAGAGTTACTCATTCGCATTATTTCCTGATTGATTTTTATGGAATAATTCTTGTTACTTCATCGAATACCAGAAGCAGGATGATGAAGAATAGCAATACTTTGATTAGCTTTGAATCCGTGCTATCTGATTTTTTAACCTTGGCATGGATAAATTTTTTAAGCTTCGTACGACAATATTTCGGGTTTCAATAAGTTCTACGAGAAAATTCTTGATGAAGAAATTCTTTATCCTGATCATCGGAGTCCTTCTTTGTGGCAATGTGCTTTGTCAGGAACTGCTATCACAGCAAAAGGCAGAGCGGCTCATGAAGGAAGGCGTTTCCATGATGATGCGTGGTCAGTATGGACCAGCCAAGAAAAACTTTGAGACGCTGCTAAACTCTGTTGGTATTGCTGATGGCGTAAAGACAGAGGCTCAATACTACTCGGCATTTTGCTCGCTGAATCTGTATCATAACGATGCGGAAAAACTCATCCAGGATTTTACAGAGGCTTATCCCAAGCATCCAAAATCTTCTACCGCGAGTTACGATTTAGGTAACTTCTATTACGCAGAGAAGAACTACAAGAAAGCAGATATTAGTTATAAGAAAGTGTTATGGCGCTCACTCAGCCAGGAAGAACAGAACACCGGTAGATTTCGTTGGGGCTATTCTTTGTTCAACTTAAAGCAGCTTAAGGAATCACTTGATCAATTCAATTTTGTAAAAACACTCGGTGGGCAATTTGGTCCGGCTTCAAGTTATTATGCAGGCTTTATTGAATACAGTCAGGGCGACTATTCAAATTCATTATCCGACCTGCAGCGTGCTGGCACAAGTGAAGCGTATTCAAAAATTGTTCCTTACCTGATCGCTAATGTTTACTATCGTCAGAAAAAGTACGATGACTTACTTGGCTATCTAGAAAAAATCCGATCGCAGGAAGATTTATCCAATAAGGAAGAATTGGAACTTTTGTATGCAGAAGCTTACTATAAGAAAGGTGATTTCAAAAAAGCATTGCCCTCTTATAAAACTTATTTGGAGGAGAAGGATGGAAAAGCGGACAAGGCAGTGTTACTGAGGGCTGGCTATTCAGCCTTTGTGCAAAATGATGATGCTTCTGCACTTACCTACTTGAAAAGTTCTTTTGCCGATAATGACTCGATTGGATTTTACTCGTCTTATTACCTGGGCGCCATCTATCTCAGAAAGAATCAAAAGCCAATGGCTTTAGCATCATTTGATATTGCAAGAAGATATCTCATTGATACAAAGCTCGTAGAAGAGAGTACCTTCTTGTATGCGAAAATTGCTTATGAGACGGGCAGACCCGACCAAGCGATTGCTGAATTTGAAAAGCTTCTGATAAAATATCCGAACAGCATTCACTCCACCGAGATAAAGGAATTACTCTCGCAGGCCTATGTCAATGCCAACAACTACAATAAAGCCATCGAATACATCGAATCAATGCCGAAGCGAAGTACATCAGTTGATCGTGCTTACCAGAAGGCAACGATGCTGAGAGGGCAGGAGCTCTTTAATAAAGACGAATATGAATTGGCGATTCAATTTTTTGAGAAATCATTGAGCTACCCGGTTGAGCCGAATTACGTTGCCGAGGCCAGCTTTTGGTGTGGCGAAGCGCTATCAATAGGGAAGAGGTATGATCAGGCAACCGCCCATTATTTGCGACTGATAGGCATGGAGGGCCAGCAAAATGCTGAACTTCAGACTAAGGCTCGCTACGGGTTGGGCTATGCATATTACAATACCAAACAATACGAGCGTGCTCTATTTAATTTTAGGGAGTATGTGACTAAATCGCCAAAAGGTGAGGCCAACCTAGCCGATGGAATTATCCGCATGGCCGATTGTTATTTCATCGCGAAGTCGTATACCGATGCGCTGCAAAACTATAAGCGTGCTGCCCAACTCAATTCTGGTGATGCAGATTATGCACACCTTCAATCCGGAGTCATCCTGGGCATTCAAAGTAAATATTCAGAAGCCGCCAGCGAGCTTGATGCAGTGATCAAGAATTATCCCAACTCTGGTTTTATTGAAGAGGCAAGATTTGAGCGGGCAAAACTTGATTTTGAACAAGGCAAGTATCAGGATGCAGTTGTGAATTACTCTGCCTTGATTTCTTCTAATTCTTCTTCACGATTTATTCCGTATGCATTGTCAAAGCGTGCTTCATGCTACTACAATTTGAAGGATTACGGTAAGACTGCCCAAGATTACATCACCATTTTGCAAAATTACGCTACGCACCCCATTAGCAATGATGTGCTATTGCCTTTGCAGGAAGCCTTGAATCTATCAGGCCGTGCATCGGAGTTTGATCAATACCTTGCGGGATTTAAGACAGCCAACCCCGAAGCAAAAGGAATTGAGTCGGTTGAATTTGAATCGGTTAAGAGTCTCTATTTCAATCAGGATTACACTAAGGCCATCACCGGCTTATCGCGATACGTTTCATCTTACCCTGAAAGCCCGCGATTAACAGAAGCGAAATATTATCAGGCAGAATCGTACTATCGTTTGAAGGATTTACCAAAGGCTCTTGAAATCTACTATGCTATTTATCCTGAAAAATCTTTTGCCTTTGCCAGCAAAGTAACGGCTCGCATTGCTGAGATTGAGTATAAATCGGGTAGGTATGAAAAATCACTTCCGGTATTTCATCACCTGGCGCGATTGGCCGCCAACAAAAAAGGACAATACACGGCTTGGAATGGTTTGATGGAATCGCACTACTATCTCGCACAGTATGACTCCGCCATAGCCTACGCAAATATTATTCTTGAAAAAGGAAATATTAATGCCGGTGCCCAGAATAAGGCTTCATTGTTCATTGGCAAAGCACAGATGGCCAAAGGCGATTATGAAACTGCTAAGGATGAATTCTTAAACACCCTAAACTCCGCACAAGATGAATATGGAGCTGAGGCCAAATATTTATTGGGTGAGATTTTCTTTCTTACTCGTGAACATAAGCAATGCTATGAAAATCTGGTGAGCCTCACCACTGACTTTGAAGCGTACCCTGAATGGGTAGGGAAGGCATTCATTTTACTATCGGATAATTATGCTGCCCAAGGTGATATGTATCAGGCGAAAGCAACGCTGAAGTCGCTGGATGAATTTCCGCTTCAAACGATTAAAGATCAGGCCAAGGATAAATTGGCAAAATTGAATCAGCAGGATTTGAAAAAAGCACCCGCAAAAAATGACTCCATCGACAATGAAAAAAAGTAACATGGATCATCTTAAGAAGTATTCAATGGTGATTGTATCATTGGCGTTTTCTGTGCTTGTTCGCTCTATTGCATTTGGGCAAGAAGAGAAGCAGAAGACCGGGCAGGGAGAAATTGAGAGCGTGCAATATGAAATTGTGGTGGAGAAAAAGATTACTCTTCCTATCGCTACCCGAAACTTTGAGAAGATTGCGCCTCGTCCTGCGGAACCAATAAAGCCTGAAATTACCTACGAATTCAAGAATCTTAACTTCAGTTCACCTGATTACAACCCTGCCATTCGTCCATTACGGCTTCAATCAGAGTCCATCAGTAAGTTGTATGGAAACTACATTAGCGCAGGCTATGGTAATTATTCATCACCTTACCTGGCGGGCTATCTTACTAATAAGAGGGATCGGGAGAAGTTTTTTGGTGCAAGCTTTTACCATCGCAGTTTTGGCAAGGGGCCAGTTGATGATTCGTACTCTGGATCCGGTGTTACCGAGGCACGCCTGTTTGGAAATTACTTCGGCAAAGTAGCGAGTGTTGGTGGATTTATTGATTATGAAAACCGGGGCACCTACTTCTACGGTTATCAATCAAAGCCGACCGAAAAAAAGGATATCAAACAAGATTACTCGATCGTGAGCATGGGGCTTGATTTCAAGAATACAAATCCTGCTGACTTCAATTATTCGTTAAAGACTGGCTTCAGTTATTTAAATGATCACTACAAGGCTAAGGAGAGTGAAGTGAGTGTAAACTTCGATAGTAATTATAAGTTCAGCAGCACTACCAAACTCCTGGCCAAGGCCGACTACTTTTTGATTGCCCGCCAAGATGCTTTGATAGAAGCAAAGCCAAGACACTTGTTGAATGCAAAAGTTGGCTATCAGTTTTCACCAGTGGATGATTTACTGCTTACCGTTGGAAGTAATGTGGCCGTGGAGAACGATACGATTGGGAAGGAAAAGGCTATTCATGTGTACCCGGATATAAATACCAGCTACAATCTGAGTCAAAAAATAGAAGCTTATGGCATGCTTACCGGGGGAATAGATAAGGTTTCGCTTCATACGCTTTCGCGCGAAAATATTTGGGTTAATTCTAACGTCAATATTTTTCATACCAATCGCACCATTGAATTTGCGGGAGGACTTAGGGGAAGATTGGGAAACAAGATTTCATTTAATACGGGAGCTTCCGTGGCCAACCTGAAGAACCTCTATTTTTTCCAGAACAGCCAGCTCAGCCAATCGAAGTTCAATGTTTACTATGATACCGATAATGTTCAGCGTGTAAATGCTTTCGCAGAACTTGGAGTGGCGCACGCCAATACTGTGAAGTTTTCCCTTCGTGGCGATGTATATTCTTATGCTACTTCTATTGTTGATGTGGTGAAGAAGCAGTCGTCTCTTAATGCTGCGGTGCCAACACAAAAAGATGTAGCGCTGCATCGGCCTGCGTTTAAAATTAACGCAAACTTTTACTATAACCTTTACGATAAAATGTTGCTGAGTGCCAACCTGGTAAGCATGGGGGGAATGAAGGCAATCGACTTTACTAAATCGAACGCTTCAAAACTTGAGGTTGTTAATCTAAAACCGGCCATTGATCTTAATGTCCAGTTAGATTATTTCGTATCGAAGCAATTCTCTTTGTTTGTGAAGTTGAATAACGTGTTGTCCAATCAGTATCCGTTGTATTTGAACTATCCGGTGCGAGGTTTTCAGGCGATGGGAGGAGCCAGCTGGAGCTTTTAAGGTGACGAATTTTAAAGAAATTCCTTTATTTTTGTGATAATACCCTATTAAAAAACACAACCATGGCAAAACGTAATAAGGATTCGGAAGATCAAAATGAAAACCTCAATGACAATTCTGGAGGTGAGGATAGTTTTGGACTTCCTGAAATAGAGTATAAACCGTTGGAGCAAACAGAAGAGACATTAACGCCAGAACCTGTGGCAGAACAGACCGAAGCTACCAGTTCTTATCAGCCTGAGAAGTCAGAGTATACACCATCGTATGCATCGGACAATGAAGAGTCAAAAGCTCCCGTGATTATCGGTTTGATTATCGGTTTAATTGTTATCGTTTCGGGTTATCTCATTTATCAGTTTGTTTATAAGCCACAAGCTGAGAAAGAGCAGAAGGAACTACTTGCAAAAGAGGCTGCTAAAAAGAAGGCTGAAGAAGAAGCGCGTCTTGCAAAAGAGCGAGAGGAAGAAGAAGCAAGGAAGCGCAGAGAAGCCGAAGCGGCAGCAAATGTTCAGCCGGCATCGGGTGAAATCATCACACTATCTGACAAAACCGGTCGTTATTATGTAGTGGTAGCTAGTGCAGTGGATGGTGATTTAATCATGGATCATGCGAAGAAACTCAGCGAGAAGGGAACAGGGTCTAAGATCATTCCTCCGTTTGGAAAGTGGAAATATTTCCGATTGGCCATCAGTGATTTTGATTCCTTTGCAAGCGCGCAGGCGGCAGCTGATCAGGCTAAGCCTACATATGGCGATGCTACGTGGGTTATAAAGTACTAAATGCGATTTGCGTTTAGTGGTAGTGGCATTTTTTAAAAGTCAATTATTTTTTCAACTATGATATTTGCCCAAATCATTACGGATACATCGGCTGCCCCCGAGCAGGCAATTTCAGTTCTTGATTTAGCGATGGCGGGAGGGCCGCTAATGATTCCGATTGTGCTCTCCTCACTCATCGCCATTTACATATTCGTTGAACGCATCCGCACCATCAACAAGGCCAATGAAAGCCCTGAAGCCTTTATGAGTCGGATTAAAGAAATGGTTTTGAAGGGTGATGTGAATGGAGCGAAGTTGCTTTGTGCGCAGCATGATACGCCCGTAGCCCGAATGATTGAGAAAGGTGTCTCCAGAATTGGAAGCCCGCTTAAGAATATTGAGGCCTCAATTGAAAATGTTGGGAAAATTGAGTTGTTCAAGTTGGAGAAGAACCTCTCCGTACTTGCAACGATTGCAGGGGCAGCGCCCATGATGGGATTTTTGGGAACCGTTATTGGTATGGTGCAAGCCTTTATATCCATCGCACAGGAAGAGGGATCTGTGAGTCCTAAATTATTGGCGGATGGAATTTATACTGCAATGATCACTACAGTAGCAGGCTTGATTGTGGGTATTATTGCCTATCTGGGATACAATTATTTAGTAACACGAGTATCCAAGGTGGTACATAAAATGGAATACTCATCGGTGGAGTTTATTGATGTTTTACAAGAGCCCCGATAGTCATGAATTTGCAAAGCAGAAATAAAATTGACGCGGCATTCAGCATGGCCTCCATGACTGATTTGATTTTCTTGTTGCTCATTTTCTTCATGCTAACATCTTCCTTTGTCACCCCTTCAGGATTGCCGGTGAATCTTCCCACCAGCAAAGCGAGCACGATCGAAGTACAGAAAGTTTCTGTTACCGTTACGAAGGATCTTCAATTTTATGTGAATGAGAAAAAGGTTACGAAGGCAACACTGGAGGGAGAATTGAAAAGCAGACTAGCCGGGCCTAACGGTGTAGTGGTATTGCATATTGATGAGAGCGTTCCTACACGCGAGATGGTTCATGTAGCCGGAATTGCCACAGCATTAGAAGCGAAAGTTACCATTGCTACAAAACCTAAATGATTTATGTCTGATCGCGAGGAGAAAAAGAATAAGACGGTTGCCATGTTTACCTCCATCGGTATTCATGCAGCGTTGCTTATTGCTTTTCTGCTCACCATGGCATGGCGTGCACCCAATCCTCCCTTACCGGAATATGGAATTGAATTAAACTTCGGACTTGATCAGCAAGGGAGCGGAGATATTCAGCCGGATAAGCCTGTGGGTGCCGAAGAGAATGTTGATCAGGTAAAGGAAGAAGCGGAACCAGAAAAGACCGAAGTTGTAGAGAAAGTTGAGGAGAAAGTTTCTGAGCCGGTTACAAATAAATTGGAAAGTCCGGTGGTAGTGAAAGAAGAGAAGAAGGAGCCGGTGAAAGAGAAAAAAATCGAACCGGTTAAAGAGACCAAACCTGCGAAGGAAGAAGTGAAGCAGGATACTAAAGTGACTGAGCAAAAATCGACCACCGGTGAAGTAAAGCAAAGTCAGGGTGATGATGCTTCCAAGCAAGGTGACAAGGGCAATCCGGAAGGCAAGCTGGATGCTAAAGCACTTTATGGCAAACAAGGTGGTGGTGGAGGTGGAAATGGGTTTGATCTTTCCATGTCAGGTTGGGCATGGGCGAATACACCTAAAATTCCAGATCTTCCGGATAATGAGGATGGAAGAATTGTATTTGAAATAGAGTGTGACGAGGATGGGGAGATTGTCGGAATTACTACTACTGAAAGAGGCTTAAGCCCAAAAGCGGAACAGCTTCTTAAAGAAGAGATCAGAAGCAACTCACTGATTAGAACATCAGGAGGCAAAGTGCCGGAGCGATCCAAAGGAAAGGTCATTTTCCTGCTCAAGGCGAAATAGGTTTTACACTACTTTTCATTTAATCCTGTGCCTGCAATTCTGTAGACAGGCCCATCATTTATTTTGACATCGTTTGGGAGGTTGGCATGATGGAAATCGGGCTAGTATTGCTGACCAAAATCATTTTTTGGAGTGACGAAAGACATCACACCGCGATGACCATTGAGGTACTTTCATGGTATAATAATGATGAGCCATGAAGACCAAGTACATCAACACGGACGGTAATTCAGCCGTTGCCAATATAGCCTATGCATTTTCAGAAGTAGCCGCAATTTACCCAATCACACCTTCGTCTGATATGGGCGAACGAGCAGACGCATGGTCGGCAGAAGGGCGTAAAAATATTTTTGGTGAGCGAGTGGATGTGGTGCAGATGCAATCGGAAGGAGGAGCAGCGGGAGCCATTCATGGCGCGGTTTCGGCAGGAGCGATGGCCACTACTTTTACGGCTTCGCAAGGGTTGATGCTCATGGTTCCCATCATGTTCAAAATGGCCGGTGAACTTTTGCCAATAGTGTTTCACGTTTCCGCCAGATCGCTTGCATGCCAATCACTTTCTATTTTTGGTGATCACTCTGATGTGATGGCTACACGCGGAACGGGCTTTGCTATGCTGGCTTCATCCAATGTGCAAGAAGCGCAGGACATGGCAGTGATTTCGCACCTCGCCACCTTGGAATCTAAAATTCCCTTTCTGCATTTCTTTGATGGCTTCAGAACTTCACACTCCATACAAAAAATACTTCCTCTCAGCTATGACGAACTGAAGGACATGGTAGATATGAAGTTCGTGGAGGAGTTCAGAGCAATGGCATTAAAACCAGAAGCACCAATGTGCAAGGTGGGCGCTCAGAACCCTGATGTCTATTTCCAAGGTAGAGAAACCGTGAACAAATATTATGATGCGTGCCCTGGCATTGTGAAGAAGTACATGAAATTGTTTGCAGAGAAAGCAGGTCGCTCGTATAAACTTTATGAATACATCGGAGCTCCCGATGCGGAGAACATCATCATTTCCATTGGATCGTCTACCGAAACAATTGAAGAAACTATTAACCATCTCAATAAAAAGGGAGAGAAGCTGGGATTGTTGAAAGTAAGACTCTATCGCCCCTTTGCCATTGATGACTTTGTAAATGAAATTCCTAAATCAGTAAAACGAATTGCTGTACTCGATCGCACCAAAGAGCCAGGTGCCATTGGTGAACCACTTTACCTGGATGTAGTAGCTGCACTTGCTGGTCAACGCAGTGGTATCAGGATCATTGGCGGACGTTATGGATTATCATCTAAGGAATTTACACCTTCTATGGTGAAGGCTATCTATGAGCATCTTAGAAATGATGGCTGGCATAACTTCACAGTAGGCATTAATGATGACGTCACAAATAAATCAATATCTGTCAAAGAGGAGATCGACACCGAGCAGCCCGGTGTTGTGCGTTGCAAATTCTGGGGCTATGGATCGGACGGAACAGTAAGTGCTAATAAAAATGCCATCAAAATGATTGGCGATAGCACCGATCTTTTCGTGCAAGGCTATTTCCAATACGACTCAAACAAATCTGGTGGATGGACTATTTCACACTTGCGTTTTGGCAAAGAGAAAATACAATCCGAATACTTATTGAATAAGGTTGATTTCGTTGCTCTGCACAGAGCTCAATACATTGGGCAATATGATATTTTAGAGGGCATTACTGAAGGAGGCACTTTCCTCATCAATTCCAGTCAGAAGCCAGAAAATATTTTCAAGCTCTTCACTAAGGAGATGCAAGAGACTATCCGAACGAAGAAAATTAAAGTCTATGCTATTGATGCATCAAAAATTGCCAAGAGTGTAGGATTGGGCGGACGCATTAGCTCTGTCATGCAGACCGCGTTCTTTAAAGTATCGGGAGTACTGCCCGAGGCTGAGGCAATTGACTTGATTAAAAAGTTTGTACAAAAGCAATTTGCACGCAAAGGTCAGGAGATTGTTGAAATGAATTGGAAAGCAATTGATGCATCGGCAGCAGCCGTGATTGCCGTGCCAATCCCTGAAGAGGTTGATAAGTATGCAGAGGTTACTCAGGTTGTTCCTGCTGGTTCGGGTTGGTTTGCCGATCACATCATTGATCCAATCCTTCGTTTGAAAGGAGATACAATACCAGTTTCGGCCATGCCGGTGAATGGCGCGGTGCCAACAGGAACAAAGCGTCTTGAATATCGTGGGGTGCCAGGAAACCCCGCAACGTGGATTGAAAAACTCTCCTTTGTAAATGAGCCCAATGTTTCTGAACCATACATTGAATATCCTCCAAGTTGCTCAGGCTGTGGAGAGGTCCCTTATATACATTTAGTGACACAGTTGTTTGGCGATCGGATGATCATTGCCAACGCAACAGGATGTACTTCGATATATGGTGGAACATTTCCGATGACACCGTACACAAAAGATAAAAATGGACGAGGGCCTGCGTGGGCGAACTCACTCTTTGAAGACAATGCGGAGTTTGGTTTTGGAATGCGTCTGGCGGTGGATGCCAATCGCAAACAGTTAAAGTCCAATATTGAATTGCTACTTACTCAACCCATCAGTAGTGAACTTAAAACTGCTTTGCAAAAAAGTATTGAACTCTATGATGAGGTTAACAACGAAGCCAAAAATCATGCAGAGCAAGTGAAGCAATTGTTGGCAAATGAGAAGAATAGTTTACAGAACAATCCTGTACTGAATAAAGTAGTTGAACTTCAGGACTATTTGGTTGACAAAATTATCTGGATCATTGGTGGCGATGGTTGGGCATACGATATCGGTTTTGGTGGCCTGGATCATGTGATGGCTTCCAATCGCAACATTAACGTGCTTGTGTTGGATACTGAAGTTTATTCCAACACCGGAGGCCAAGCATCCAAAGCAACTCCACGCGGAGCGGTGGCCAAGTTCGCATCCGATGGTAAGAAACTCGGCAAGAAAAATCTCGGATTGATGATGACTACGTATGGCAATGCTTATGTAGCCTCCGTGAACATGGGTATGGACCGTGAGAAGACTGCGCTGGCATTTACAGAAGCAGCGAATCATAAAGGGCCTTCTATCATTATTGCATACTCACCGTGCATCGCGCATGGCTACAACATGCAGCAAGCGAAGAAGCAGTCTGAAAAAGCTACTAAGTGTGGTTATTGGCCCATGTATCGATTTAATCCTGACTTGCGCGGTCATGATCAGGATCCATTCAGCTGGGATGCCAATGGTGTAGACACTGGATTTGATAATTACATCGAGGAAGAAATTCGGTACAAGACGCTGAACTTGACAAATCCAGAAGAAGCGAAACGATTAGTGGAGTTAGCAGTAAAAGATAATGAACAGCGATTTAAAGACATCAAACATTTGTCGGAGGCTTAAAATGAAAATGATATGAGTATCGATCTATCCACCCATTACGGAGGCATACCGTTAAAAAATCCAATTGTGATCGGAGCCAGTAACATTGTTACGGATGTAAACAACCTAATTAAATTGGAGGATGCAGGAGCTGCAGCCATCGTGTTCAAATCACTCTTTGAAGAGCAAATTCAGTTGGAATCGTTTTCAATGGAGCAAAAGCTGGAAGCCTATAAGGGTTGGGATGCTGAGCATGACTCTTTCTTTCCGGTGGTAAAACATGCAGGGCCCGCTGAACACCTTATTCAACTGCGTGAAGCAAAAAAAGCAATTCGTATTCCGTTGATCGGAAGCTTGAATTGTGTACACGATGAAACCTGGGTGCTCTTCGCTAAGGAAATGGAATCTACCGGTATTGATGGATTGGAACTCAACTTCTATTCACATCAAAATAATTATGAGACAGAAAGCGCAACCATAGAAGCGAGTCAAATCGAAACGCTATGGAAAGTTAAGAAGGCGGTGAAGATTCCGGTGTTTGTGAAGCTTAGCCCTTTCTATACCAATACGCTTCGACTGATTGATAAAATGGATCAGGCTGGCCTTGATGGGCTGGTGTTATTCAACCGCTTGTTTCAACCTGATATTGATATCGATAAAGTTGAACATTTCTTCCCCTATAATTTCAGTAATGAAAATGACAACCGGTTGGCATTGCGCTATGCAGGCTTGTTGTACAAAAAGGTAAATGCCAGTGTCATTGCCAATACAGGAATCCTGACGGGAAAAGATGTAGTAAAAATGCTGTTGGCTGGTGCGGATGCCGTGCAAGTGGTGAGTGCGATTTATAAAAAAGGCATTCATCACATCAGTACAATGATTGAGGAAATTGAAAGCTGGATGAGGAACCATAACTATTCTGATTTGCAACAGTTCCAGGGGTTACTCTCCAAGGAAAATTTATCAGATCCGTTTGCGTACAAGCGCGCCCAGTATGTAGATATTTTAATGAAGTCGGAAGTGTTTATGGAATATCACCCTAAGCATGGAGAGTTGCCAAACACGCACGACTATTTGTAAATGATTACTCTAACTTTTAAACAATAACGATTATGGCACAAATTGGAATTTTCTTCGGCTCCACAGAGGGCAATACGGAGAGAGTGGTAACACAAGTTCAGGAAGCGTTTGGTGGCGAGCCAAATGCCATGCTACATAATGTAAATTCTGCATCCAGCGATGAGATGCAGCCTTATGAGAATTTGATTTTGGCGTGCCCCACCTGGGAGATTGGTCAATTGCAGGAAGACTGGGAAAGCTTTATCGATGAAATCGAAAAGGTTGACTATGCCGGAAAGAAAGTAACCTTTCTGGGTTGTGGCGATGCCGATGGTTATCCTGATACATTTCAGGATGCGATGGGCTTGATCTACGATCGCATTAAAGATAAGGGCGCAACTTTTGTGGGCGCTTGGCCTACAGAAGGCTATAACTTTGAAGCATCAAAAGGAGTACTTAACGGAAAGTTTCTGGGGCTTGCCATTGATGAAGACAATCAAAAAGATATGACAGCAGGCCGCGTGGCAAAGTGGGTAGAGCAATTGAAGTCTGAATTTGCCTGATGGCCGAGATCCGGTTTAAGAAACCGTCTTATCCGGTAAGCAAAGCTTTGCGCGGATACCTGATGCTCACCAATCGTGAGATTGATGTTCCCATATCGTATCACGATCTGCTCCACTACAGCAGTTCAGTAACACTTTTTGATAAAAAAGGTGTGGATACGTTATGGGAAACATTAATCTACAATGAAGGTGATCGTAAATTTATTCATGACTGCCTGCGCAAAGTATATGCAGAATTGAAAGTAGGAGGTGATGTAGGTGTTATTGATCACTTGTATATCGATCGGGTTGATTATTGTTTGTATGCCAATACGCATCCGGTACGAGTTAGAATCGTTAACCGACTCAATGACTTGTTTGATTACTTCTATGTGAAGCAAGCAGATATGTCCAGAATTTACGGCATGGAACTGGAACATCTGTTGTCGCCCAACAAGATCAACTATCTGGTGAAGGGTTCTACTTTAATTGAGGAACACATTCAGGGAATTCCGGGCGATGCATTTATTAAGGAGTTTTTGCCGAGACAGGATTTTAATCCGCTGCGCGTAGCCAAAGAGTTTGTTAAGTTTAACGAGCGAAGCCTTGTGCAGTTGGTAGGCGATATGCGCAAAGATAATTTCGTAGTGGAGGTCATTCCTGATTTTGATGAACTATACTTCCGCCTGCGCGCTATCGACTTCGATCAGTTTTGTTATGAAGGTGAAGTCAAAATTTATCTCCCCCAGTATTTTAAGGAAAACAACCCCATCATTAATCTAGGGTTCAAATCCATGTCGCCCGTATTAGAATTGCAATATCAAAAGGAGGAGCGAAGCAGGCTGCTCACCCGCGTGCGCGCTGCTTCTGATTATCTTCCGGTGTTGCTTAGTGCCATGAAGAAAGAAGAATTATCTACTGAGGAAAATATTCTAAAATTGAGTAATGAGTTAGCCAATCTTTACGAAGATCAAAAGTTCTTAAATACCAAAACGATGGGTGATATTCTCGCAACGAGTTTGAAGATGCTCGAGATTTATCCGATACGGAAGCGACACAAACTCAAGCCGAAACTCCTTGATCAGGGATCGTAATGTCTTCTTTAATTAGTTCACCGGAGATGCGCGCTAGATAACTTGCATCTTTCTGTGATGATGTAGTCGCGCCTCAGAGAAGCGATTTGCTCTGCAACGCAGGCGTGGCCGGGCAAATCGCTTGTGATAATTCCAAGGTCGATTGTCGCAAGCGACCAATCGTACCTTAGGCTCCTCTTTAGAAGTCGCGTAATTTGATCCGAATGACAAGTGTTCCAACCTCGATGAAAGTTGAAAGGTAGTATGTTAGATGGCAGACTGAACTCTTTTGCGCGGCCTGCTCATTTAATCTAAGTAATGAATGTTCTGTCCGTGCTCTAGGTGCGCTCTGTATGAGGGCCGAGGGAGATCCTAAGCTTTCAACTTTAACTCTCTCACCTCATCCAGACATTTCTTGATTTTCTTAAAGGTATATTCAGGAATTTCATCTAATCCAATACTCATGCGGATCAGGCCAGGAGTGAGTCCCATCAAGAGTTGTTCTTCTTCTGGAATCTCGGAGGACGTGCTGGTTCCCGGTGCGCTGAAGAGTGTTTTGTAAAATCCTAAACTCACGGCTAAGTAACCGACATTGATATTTTGCATTCGCTCCATTAAGGCATATGCCTTTTCTTTTGACTCCATATTGATTACCAGCATGCCTCCATAGCCAAATTCAAAATTCATTATCGTTCTCATCAAACTATGCTGAGGATGCGTGATCAGTCCAGGGTAGCGGACGGAGATACCTTCTTTTATGAGTTCTTCTGCCAGGTACATTGCATTTGCACTGTGTTGCTTTATGCGAACATGTAGCGTGTGAAGATTCTTAAGAATGGAAGCAGCCCGCATCGAATCCATAACGGGGCCGAGCAACATGATGGTGCCATGATTGACATCCACAAGAGAGTTGATGAATTCATGTGTTCCGCAAATCACGCCTGCAACCGTATCGCTCATGCCATTTACGTATTTGGTAAGGCTGTGAATTACAATATCAGCACCGAAATTAGCTGGAGTGATGATCATAGAAGTGAACGTATTATCCACCACCAATTTCAAATTGTATTTTTTGCAAAGCTTACTGACTGAAGCAATGTCAGTGACTTCCAGCATGGGATTGCTCATGGATTCACAATAAACCATTTTTGTTGCCGGTGTTATTGCTTCTTCAATTTTATTCAGCTTGGTGATATCAATAAAGTGAGTTTTAATACCAAAGCGTGGCGCAACATTTTTTAAGAATGCATAAGTGCCTCCATAAACCATGCGGCCGCAAATAATTTCGTCACCGCTTCCGCAGAGTTGCAACACGGTACTGGTAATGGCTGCCATTCCGGAAGCAGTTACTACTGCTGATTCTGTATTTTCCATTTTGGCAAGCGCATCACTCAGGTAACGATTGGTGGGATTCCAATGTCTTGAGTAGAGATAGCAGCCCTCTACTTCTTTTTCGAAGATCTCTTCCATTTTGCCGGCTTTCAAAAATGTAAAGGTGGAAGAATCTTCAATGGAAGGATTGACGCCACCGAACTCTCCAAAGTACTGGAGGTCTTGAATGTTTTTTGCGGGATTGAATTTCATCGCGTATATGTTTTGGTTCATTTACTGAATACGGCCACTTCGACTACGCTCAGTGGCCTATAGGATGTGCCCTTCAGTTCACTTAACCATGCACCCTTCGACTACGCTCTGGGTACTTTAATTAGTGATCCCAAAGCAACATAGTTTTAAACCAACCAATTCGACTCGCCACTCAACAGCGTCTGCAAATCACCTTCTCCTTTTGTGGTGATCTCATGTTGTATCTGATTCACTACGCGTTCTTCGTAGGGAGCGCGGTGTATCGCCTGAAGCACACCCATTGGTCTCGGCAAGTCTTCACTATAAGTCATATTCGCCAGAATGAATGCGAGCGTACTATCTTTTTCATTATGAATAAGCAAGTCGCTGATGGAGTGATCGCCCTGATCCAAATTCACCACTCGCGGTGTGTAGCCATCCAAAATGATCCCTTTGTTTCGGGTTTTGCCAAATACCAATGGCTTGCCATGCTCCAGGAATATCGTGTGATTGTCGCGTGAGTCTGCGTTGGTATATAAATCAAATGCTCCATCATTGAAGATGCGGCAGTTCGTGTAGATCTCAACAAACGAAACCCCTTTGTGATCATAAGCTCGCTTCAATAGCTGCTGAAGTTGAGCGCGATCTTTGTCGTGCCCACGAGCCACAAAGGTGGCGCCAGCGCCTAATGCCAGTGAAACGGGATTGAATGGATCATCCAACGAACCAATAGGCGATGACTTAGTGATCTGTCCGCGATGCGAAGTAGGAGAGAACTGTCCTTTCGTTAGACTGTACACTTCATTGTTGAACATCATGATGTTCAAATCCACATTTCTGCGGCAGGTGTGTATGAAGTGATTGCCGCCAATACTCATGTTGTCGCCATCCCCGGTTACCACCCACACGCTTAAATCAGGTCGTGCAATTTTCAATCCTGATGCAATGGCCAAAGCTCTGCCATGAATGCTGTGAAATCCATACGTATCCATATAGTAGGGAAATCTTCCGGAGCAACCGATGCCGGATACGTACACAATTTTTTCTTTTGCTAATCCAAGATCTGGCATTAGGCGTTGTGAGGGTGACAACACCGATAGCGCACCGCATCCTGCGCACCAGCGCACATCTACTTCGGGCTTAAAATCTTTCGCGGTGTAAACCAGATTGCCTGCATGAGGCTTCTCCAGTAGTTCATCTACGACAGTCTTCATACAAGAACTTCTTTAGCGGTTAACAAACTCATTAATTTTTCTTCAATCTCGGTGGACTTAAAAGGCTTGCCCTGCACTTTATGAATTCCGATGATCGGCTTCAGGTATTTGGCTTGCAGTAGTAATTGCAGTTGACCCATGTTTAACTCAGGCAACACAATTTGCTCAAACCGGTTTAGAATGTCTTCAAGATTTTTCGGGAATGGATTCATATAGCGCAGATGCAAAAACGAAATTTTATGTCCATTGGCCCGAATGCGTTCAAAGGCAGTCTTTGCTGCACCATACGTGCTTCCCCAGCTGAGTAGCAATACTTCACCACTGTCACTTCCTTCTACTACAGCTTCAGGAATGTCGTTGGCAATGCGCTCAATTTTTTCCTGACGGAGATGTACCATTTTTTCATGATTGATGGCATCTGAGCTCACGTTGCCCGAGCCGTCTTCTTTTTCTAATCCACCGATGCGGTGCTCCATGCCTTCAAAGCCTGGAATAGCCCACTGCCTGCGAAGTGTTTTCTCATCGCGTTTGTAAGGAGCAAAACCATTTGCCTCTTGTGTGAAGTAAGCTTTTATATCTGGCAAACTTGCGATCGATGGAATCTTCCAAGGCTCAGAAGCTTGCCCGATATATCCGTCACTCAGGATGAGAACCGGTGTCATATATTTCAATGCAATACGAGCTGCTTCTAATGTTATTTCAAAACAATCGGCAGAGCCAGCGGCAGCAAGAATTGGCATTGGAGCTTCACCATGACGACTGAACATGCCCATCAGCAAATCACCTTGTTCTGGTTTTGTTGGAATGCCAGTGGAAGGGCCTGCACGCTGAACGTCTACCACAATCAACGGCAGTTCCGTGATGACGGCAAGTCCCATGGCTTCTGTCTTTAATGATAAACCGGGGCCACTCGTAGTGGTGGCTGCCAGGCTTCCGCCAAATGCTGCGCCAATCGCGCTGCAAATTCCTGCGATCTCATCTTCGGCCTGCAAATGTTTTACCCCATATTTTTTGTATCCCGAAATGGCATGGAGAATATCCGTGGCAGGTGTAATGGGATACGATCCAAGAAACAAAGGAAGATTTGCTTTGCGCGCGGCCACCACCAAACCTAATGCAATGGCTTCGTTGCCGGTGATGTTGCGGTAGCGGCCGGGGGGAAGTGGTGAACGATCGATCACGTATTGTTTTTGAAATGCAGGATTCTTTTCGGCAAAATTCCAACCTGCTCTCAGCACATGAATGTTGGCGAGAATCACATCGTCTTTGCCTTTGAATTTTTTGTTGATCCAATTCACGGTAGGCTCTAGCGGACGATTGAACAGCCAATAGGAAATGCCTAATGCAAAAATGTTTTTCGTTTTGCTAATCACCTTGGCGGGAATGTTTAACTCTTTTAACTCCGCTTTGATTTCCTTGGTGATATCGATGGCGTGCACCTGGTATTTGGTAAGGCCTCCATCAGTGAGTGGATTTGCGGAGTATTTTGCCAGCGTGAGATTTCGCTCATCAAAGCCTTCTGTATTGGCGATGATCATGCCACCGGGTTTTAGGTTGGCGATGTTTACTTTCAGCGAAGAGGCATTCATCGCTACCAACACATCGATGTGATCGCCAGAAGTATGAATGTGCTGCGTGCCAAAGTGAATTTGGAAAGCGCTCACGCCATAAAGTGTTCCTTCAGGAGCGCGAATTTCAGAAGGGTAATCAGGAAAAGTGTTGACTTCATTGCCGGCAAAGCCAGATGTTTCCGAAAACTGACTTCCCACCAGTTGCATTCCATCTCCGGAGTCTCCCGCAAAGCGGATGGTGGCTTCCTCCAGGTGTTCTATTATTTTGGTCATATCGATTTTGAGTTAAAGTGAGGCCTAAGAATTACATAGAAAAGTTACTGTTCTTAGCCTCCTTGAAGAATGACTTTTATCAGTTAGCCATATGATCGATATTGGCTGTGCAGGATTTGATCAAACTAAGCTCGAATTCTGTGGTGAGGTTGGAAAAAATGGGCGCAAATGAGAAGGCCTTGTTAGTTATTGCTTTTTAATCATTTCTATTATTTGATCACATTCTTTCATAAGGTCAGCCAATATAATAAGGCCTACTTTTCTTACTATTAGAATATCTGATATGATTGGCCCAACCTGCTCAGTTTTATTTAGTCGTTTATTAATTTCAGTATAGGTTAAAAGCGGCTCAGTGATTTGCCCTATGATCTCATATCGCCTTAGTGATTCTGCAATTGAGAGGCGAAGTCTAATGGGGAATAGGCTTCTGGTGACCTCCCGGTATTGGATATTATATATTGACCATTCTTGATTTAGTTTGTTGACTTCTTCTATACGGCTGTGGAAATGACTTATCATAATTCGTAACGAATCGTTCTTGATCAATCCAATGTTACCAGTACTTAACAACTCAGACCAAACGTCATCATTAAAATTTGGGGACCAAGCCCAGCCTATTTGCAGTAAAGCAAAGTGTAATGTATCTAGTTCAATATTGACGCTATCTCTTGAGATTATGCTTAATACTTTTACTGCAAAGCCCGTTTGAGCTTTGTGGAATTTAATGCTTTGCTGAATCGTCTCTCGATTCTTCAAAAACTCCGCATGTAGACTTTTTAAATGATAAGTTTCTTTTACTTTATCTTTTCGATTTTCATTCCAATTATTTATTTGAAGCGCAATCAAAATTCCTAATACAACTAAGATGATTTCGCCTAGTGCGTAAGCAAGATATTTTCCAATTCTCTTATTTTGCAAGACATTCTGACGAAGGCCTTTAAGGAATATTGACATAGCTGGAAAATTTATAATATAGATCTCTATTTAAATTTATGATTTTTGTAAGTTCGAGTCAATGGCTTATGCACTCACTTATTCACCTCAATCCATCTACTGTCTTGAACATGATGAGTATACCCAATGGAAATCATAACTGAATCTGTAATTAAATGCCCTCACTGTGGACACACGAAAAGGGAGGAAATGCCAATGAATGCTTGTCAGTACTTCTATGAATGCGAACATTGTAACGTTGTCCTGAAGCCTTTGTCAGGGGATTGTTGTGTCTTTTGCAGCTACGGAACGGTTAAATGCCCACCAATGCAACACGATCATCGTTGCTGCTAATTAGTCAACGACTAGCAATGTTGTAGATTCCTTAATTTAGCCTACCTTAATTCTTTCTATTTTTTAAAGCTAATTTGAGAGACAAATGAATCGCTATAAATCATTGCACCTCTGGATGTTCGTCCCAATGGTGTTCATGCAGCTTGGTATTTTTCGCGATTACTGGGGTGACTTTACGGATAACGCATGGGCTGTACACGTTCATTACTGGACGGGCACGGTTTGGTATCTCTATCTTATTCTTCAACCTTATCTCGCTACGCATGGCAAGTTGAATCAACATCGCACCAATGGAATGATCGGAATCTTTTTGGCAGGAGGTGTTTGTCTCACAGCGCTGGCCATGATGCACCGCGACTTAGCCAATGCCCAGAAAGCTTTTGATATGCCCGAGCAGTTTGGTCCGTTCCAACCGTGGTTTTTCTTAGGTGTGGCGGCAGTAGAGATTGTGATGATGACTGCTTTTGGATATGCGGTGATCAAAAGCATTCTGCATCGCAAAAGTTTAGAAGACCATGCCTGGTGGTTGATCTCCACTGTCTTTCTCATTATGATGCCTGCGCTGGGCCGCGGAATTCAAATCGTTTATGTTGGTATCTACCGTGCCGATTGGCCAAACATTGATATCATGATGCCCATTTACTTTACGCAAGTGGTGATCATTGGCATGCTTCTGTTTGCTGCGTGGAAATATGGAAAGCTAAAACATTCGGCTACGTTTCTTGGGGTGGGCGTAAATCTTTTTATTTTCTTAACGGAACCGCTGGGGAGATCAGAGAGTGTTCAGGAATTTTTGAAGACGTTTATTAAAGGGTGAGAATGCTTGTTGGTCAGCGACCGATAAGCACTAACGAATTGCACAAATGAGATTAGTAATTTTCATATTAATTATTTTGACCGAGTGTGCGGAGAGGCCGTCCGAGTTTGACGAATATATATCTGGAATAGAAAAAATGGAAACGCCCATAACCTTTCATTCCTATGACTACCCCGGAACGGCTAAGTATCAAAAGTACAAGAAGGATTTATTCCGGAAGTTTGGAAAGGCTAATTCTCAAGAATTACAAGGGCTTGTTTACGATAAGCCTAATTTTGTTGGCCTTATTTTTAACATCGTGGGAGACATTAACATGCCTTTTTTGATTACTTATGATAGAAGGGGCAATAAAATAGACTCTTTGAATATTTTCCCAGACGCAATTGTAACTATTGGCAGAGAGGCAATCAACCACACTACATTATACCCTGACAATAGGATAGACATATTGAGTGAGGTCAAGACTTGGAACTTGAATGCAAGTAATGATGACATAATTGAGGGGACTGAAAAATCGAAGTATGACTCTATCAAATTATTTATTGATGAAAGAGGGTATATAATAAAGAAATAATGTAAGCCCTTCGTTGTTGTTGGTCGCTGACCAACAACTTATCCGACCACCTTCAAAATATAATCATAAACACCGCTCGCAAATCCAATCATCACGATGCCTGCGAAGCAAATCGTCAACGCCAGCTTTTCATAGAAGGTGGTGAACAGAGTGGGAATGGGCGTTTCATTTTTGTTGATGAACATGGCTTTAACTACCAGCAGGTAATAGTAAAGTGATATCGTTGCATTCAATACGGCAATGAAAACCAGAATGTAAAATCCTTTTGAGGCCGCAGCGGTGAACAAAAAGAACTTGCCAAAGAATCCGGCAACGGGTGGAATCCCCGCCAAGGAGAACAATGCCAATAGCATAATCAAACTCAGTCCTTTGTTGGTAGCATAAAATCCATTGAAGTCATCCATGTATTCTTTTCCAGTGTTGTTGGCTACGATGGAGAGAACACCAAAGACGGCAAGATTGGAAAGCGAATAGATCAGCATGAAATACACAATCGTGTTTAATCCCAACGCATCACCGTTGACAAAACCCAACATCATAAATCCTGCTTGTGTGATGGAGGAGAAGGCAAGAAAGCGTTTCAGGTTTTTCTGACGCAGCGCAAATAAATTACCGATGACCATCGTGGAGATGGAAAGGAAGTAAGCGGTGAGTGTCCATACTCTGGGTTGATTGCCAAATACACGATACAACACTAAAGCAAGTGTAAACAATGCTGCACCTTTGGAAACAACTGAGAAATAGGAAGTGACGGGTATTGGAGATCCTTCATAAACATCAGCCGTCCATAGATGAAATGGAACGAGTGAAAGTTTGAAGCCCAAGCCTGCAATGAAAAAGATCAATGCCAGCACAGTGAGCGTACTCGCATCAGAGAGAAGTGCCATCTCTGAAAAATGAAGTGTTCCGTAAACACCATACATTAACGACAATCCAAATAACAGCACCGCAGAAGATACCGCTGAAGACATCAATAATTTAATCCCGGCTTCCGCAGACCTTTTCAAATCTTTATCAAATGCTGCAAGGATGGTGAGGGGCAGCGTGGCTAGCTCAAGTCCGAGATACAGCATGAGAAAATTACCAGCTGCAATCATGAAGTGCATACCAATGAGAGTTGAAAAGATCAACAAGTAAAATGCCCCGGTCTTCGATTGATTTTCAGGTTTACTTAACCATCCGGTAGATTGTAATAAGATGATTAGCGTAGAGATGTTCAGAATATTTTTTAGTAAGCTTCGTAATTCATCGCTGATATACATGCTACCAAAGAGAGTTACTTTTTCTGCAGGCAGAAATCCAATCAGGGTGATGATCGCGAAAAAGATAATAGTAAAGTTGATTACCGCTCGCTTGTTTTCTTTTTCAGATAGGTCGGCTATGAGTTGATACAGTACCATGACCGTCAGCAAGACTTCAAGGCGCAGGATGGATAGGGTAGACCAGTTCATGATTTCAGTTTGTTAACATGTGAATCATTTGAGCAAGCGGTTCACGAATCAAATCAGACAGCCAAAAGGGGGTCAGACCAATGATGGCAATCGATATTACCAGTGTAACGCTGCTGATTTTTTCAAACCATTGAGCGTCCTTTAGTTCGAGGTAGTGGTTGTTGGTGATAGGGCCGAGCAGCAATGTTCCTACCACTCTTAAAATATAGACAGCAGTAATCACAATAGATGATATCGCGACAATTGTGGCTACGCGATGGAAAGTATCGGTATGCTGGAATGATCCCACAAAGATGGTCATCTCGGCCACGAAGCCACTTAAACCCGGCAGCCCCAATGAAGCGAGACCTGCAATGACGTACACCACTGATAGGAAAGGAATGACTTTCATTAAGCCACCCATTTCGTTGATCATACGCGTGTGTGTGCGGCCGTAGATCATGCCAATCAAGGCGAAGAAGAGAGCCGTCATCAATCCGTGCGAGATCATTTGCAGGATGGCCCCGGTGGTAGCCGTTTCATTCATCATCAATAAAGCAAAGAGCACCAGTCCGCAGTGACTTACGGAAGAATAAGCATTGATGTACTTTAAATCTTTTTGCCAGATCGCTCCGAAAGCACCATACACTACGCTGATGGAAGTGAGTATAATGAATATCCACGCAAGTTCATGGGCTGCATCGGGGAGCAAATACATCGCCACACGAAAGGCACCGTAACCACCTAACTTCATCAACACGCCTGCGTGCAGCATCGATACTGCGGTAGGAGCAGAAGCGTGACCATCAGGAGACCAGGTGTGGAAAGGGAACAATGCACCGAGCACTCCGAAGCCAATGAAGGTGAAAGGAAAGAAAAATAGTTGAGCGGCCAATGGAATGGTGACCTTGGCAATTTCTGTGAGATCATAAGTGAGTTGACCACCGGCAGGCGCAGAGTTGAAGTAGATTCCCAATAATCCTACCATCAACAATGCGGATCCACCCATCAGCATTAGCGTAAGTTTCATGGCTGAATATTCTTTTGGTCCGCTGCCCCAAAGGCCAATGAGTAAATACATCGGGATCACTGCCATCTCATAAAAAAGGAACATCGTAAACAAATCCAGTGAGATAAAGAATCCAAAGACACCGGCAGCCAAGATGATGAGTGAAATAAAAAATTCCTTTGGGAGATACTCCACTTGCCACGAAGCAAATATTCCTGCAAAGGTGACAATCGATGTAAGCATGATCATGGCCATCGAAATGCCATCGATGCCAAACTTCATTTGAATGTTGAATGACTCGTACCACATGGTGGAAGAAACAAACAGCATATCATCGGTATTGCCCGCGTTACGTTCCTGATAAAACCAGTAGAGAAGAACGAATGAAAAAAGTAACTGCGCGCTCATGCCAATAGCGGATATGATGCGAACTTTTGAAAGATCGTTGACAAGCGCTATCCCCACGATGGTGAGCAGCGGGATGATCAGTAGCAGAAGTAGAGGGTTCATGATCGATCGCTAGTTTAGATAAAGAACAAGTAAAACCAATAACAATACACCCGAAGTAAAGTACCAGATGTACCACTGCACTTGCCCGGACTGCATTTTCTTAATAGCACCAGAAAAGTAAACTGTGGTGTTTCCAATCAGGTTCATGGTTCCATCCACGATGTGTCTATCGAACCAGGCTACCGGACGTGAGATGAAATTGAAAATGATTTTATGCGTAATGAACAAATAGAGTTCATCGATATAGAATTTTTTATACGCCATGGTATAGAGCCCACTGACGCTGTTGGCAATGGAATCTGGTTTTGAATTCTTTTTGAAATAAAGTAGGTACGCCACGGTGATGCCCACAACAGCAATCAGAATGGAAGGAGCGGCTATCATCCAATGAAACTCGGTGTGTAGTGGATTACCGTCACTGGTTACTAAGTCATGGAATGGAACGAAACCGGAGAAGATAGAAGCTATTGCCAGTATGATTAATGGGGTGGTCATCGTTGCAGGTGACTCGTGAGGTGCGTGATGATAGCTTGGTGTGTTGTTCCAGAAAATATTAAAGTATAATCGGAACATGTAGAATGCTGTGATGCCTGCGACCAAATATTGGACAGCAAAAATGATCTTGTTGTGCTCGAAGGCTGCTACCAAAATTTCGTCTTTGCTGAAGAACCCTGAAAGCGGAGGAATACCGGCAATGGTGAGGCAGGCAATCAAAAAGGTAATGTGCGTGATGGGCATGTATTTTTTCAATCCACCCATGTCAGTCATGAGGTTGCTGTGCACAGCATGAATGACAGAGCCCGCTCCGAGGAAAAGCAATGCCTTAAAGAATGCGTGTGTGAATAAGTGAAATAAAGAAGCCATGTAACCTAATCCTTGTTCGCCATAGCCAGACACACCCAAGGCCACCATCATGTAGCCAATCTGCGAAAGCGTAGAGAATGCAAGCACACGCTTGATGTCAAGTTGTGTGCAGGCAATGATCGCAGCAAACAGTGAAGTGAAACTTCCGATGTAAGCGATGACTTCGAGTGCATCCGGTGAGGTGAAACTATAAACCGGAAATAATCTTGCCACTAAATACACTCCCGCTACTACCATGGTTGCCGCGTGGATCAACGCTGAAACAGGCGTGGGGCCTTCCATGGCATCGGGCAACCAGATGTGTAGTGGAAACATTGCAGACTTACCCGCACCGCCCATGAAGATGAGCAGCATTGCCCACGTGGTGACGGATAAGCCCATGAATAGTGCGGTAGTAGGTTCCGCAATAGCAGGACCATTTAAGTCGGTGAGAGTTTTAAAATCAAATGTGTTGGTGTAGAAGGAGAGCAGTAGTATCCCTAGAAGGAATCCCAGATCAGCAAAGCGTGTAACAATGAATGCCTTCTTCGCAGCAGCCACCGCTGATGGACGTTCATAGTAAAAGCCAATCAGCAAATAAGAGGACACACCTACCAGTTCCCAAAAGATGTACATCTGAAAAATATTAGTAGCGACCACCAATCCCAACATCGAAAAAGTAAACAGTGAAAGAAATGCATAGTACCTAGCAAAACCTTTTTCACCGTTCATGTAGCCCAAGCTGTAGATGTGCACCATCAGCGACACGGTAGTGATCACGACTAGCATCATTACTGAAAGTGGATCTAACAAAATGCCGAGATGAACGGTGAGTTTATCAGTAAAGGGAAGCCAGACAAAATTCCATGCTTCTATCGCCCGGTAACTTTCAGTGGAATGTGATTTGAAATAGTGGTATGCCGTGACGTAGGAAAGTAGCGTGATGATGAATAATGAAAATGTGCCAAGTAAACCTGATAGCTGGGGCTTCAGGTCATTTCCTGCTAAACCGATGAAAAGGAACATCAGCACCGGAAGCAACAGAATTAATATGGTGTAATCGTAGTTCATTGTCAATTGATTCAAAATTTGAGTTCATCTACATCATCGACACTCACCGTATTAAATTTTCGATAAATGTTTATAATTAACGCAATCGCAATCGCAGCTTCAGCTGCAGCAATGGCCATCACGATTAATGCGAAGAAATGCCCTTCCAGTCGGTTGGGATAGAGATAGTGATTGAAAGCGACAAAGTTGATATTCACCGCATTCAGCATCAGCTCTATGCCCATGAGCATTGTAATTAAGTTTCTGCGAATGAGTACTCCCATCAGTCCAACAAAGAAGACAACGGTGCCTAGCACAATCATGTAGTCGAGTGGTATTTCAGCTTGCAGGTTCATACGTTCTTTTTTCTGGCGATAAAGATAGAGCCAACCAGTGCGGCTAAAAGTAAAATACTAATCACCTCAAATGGCAAGGCATACCCATGAAGGTTTGTATCCATTAATTGTTTGCCGATAGTGCGCATGTCTGGATTCAATGCTTCTGCAGTGCTTGATTTGAAAGTGTATTGAAGTACGGTTGTAACCGCTAATGTGATCCCGACAAGAGCAGTGGCCGCTCCGCCTGCTAAATGACTTGCTTTCGGAGCTTGTAGCTTACTATCGATCTGACTCGTTAATAAAATTGAGAAGATGATGAGTACTACAATGCCACCCGCATACAATATTAATTGCACGGCCGCCAAAAACTGGAAGTTCATCATGTAATACAACCCTGCCATGGCCACAAGCACAAACAACAGGTAGATCGCTGCGCGCAAAATTCTTCTGCTAAAAATGGAGAGCACCGAAAACACAACGATGGCTGTGGCGAGAATAAAAAATATGATCTTAGGGCCGGTCATTCTTTTGTCGTTTTAGAAGTGGAGCCTGGCTTGTTCAGCACTTTGGTAAGTTTACTTCTATCGAATACTGCGTGCTCAAATTCCTGATCGAAGCGCAATGCGTGCTCATCGCAGGCGGGAACACACAGCCCACAAAACGAACAGGATTCCAGGTGATAAATGTATTTGTCCAATATTTTTTTCGAGCGCCCGTCAGCGCCCTCTACTTTTTTATAGATCACTTCAATGGAGCCATTAGGGCATCTGCGTGCACAGGTATTACACACATTGCACGAATGCTGATTATTTTCATCATGAATCAATTGCAACTCGCCTTTGAAGTTGTCAAACATTTTCAGCGTGTCGCGATTCTCCGGGTATTTCTGTGTGACAATGGTGCTGGGATTTACAAAATAGGAACCCGTCACTTTCATTCCCCGCATCAATGAGGTGACGCCTTCATAGATTTCACGAAAGTAATTCCGAATGGATTGTATGGTGGTTAGAAGTGCCATTGCATAAGGGTTAAGAATGCGATCAGAATCAAATTCATCAGGTTGATGGGCAACAGGTATTTCCACTCAAGTGTCAGCAGCTGATCGATGCGCAGGCGCGGAAAGGTCCACTTGAACCACATCATGAGATAGATGACGAAAGCAGTTTTGCCAAAGAACCAAAACACAGGAGGAATGAAATCCATCACGCGGTTAAATCCTTCCCACTGAAACAAATGGAAGGGAAGCCATCCGCCAAGGAACAGTGTGGTGGCAATGGCAGCAATAATGAACATATTCATGTATTCCGCCAGGAAGAAGAACGCGAACTTGATACCGGAGTATTCGGTGTGAAAGCCTGCCGTTAATTCTGATTCAGCTTCTGCTAGATCAAAAGGCCCGCGATTGGTTTCGGCTGTTCCGGCAATGAGGTAAACCACAAAGGCAATCAGTGCAGGAATGTGACCTTTAAAAATCCACCAGCCATCTTGTTGTGAAGCGATGATTTCTGAAAACTGCATCGAACCTGCGTAGGTGATGATGCAGAGTAGTGCAAGGCCAACGGATAATTCGTAACTGATTACTTGCGCGCCACTACGCATGGCGCCAATGACAGAGTACTTGCTGTTGCTGGCCCATCCAGCAATTAAAATTCCAATCACACCCATGGAAGAGATGGCAAGAATATAGAGCACACCAATATTGAGGTCAACGGCTTGCAATCCTTTCGCAAAGGGAATGGCACCAATGGCCATGATGGAAGCAACGATGACAATAAACGGTGCGATGTTGAAAAGAAGACTATCCGCATTTTTGATGAAGATCAATTCTTTCAGTAAGAGTTTGATCAGGTCGGCAATGGTTTGGAAAATTCCACCGGGGCCTACGCGATTGGGGCCCATGCGGTTTTGCATACGCGCGCAGATTTTACGTTCGGCATACACTAAGTACAATCCCAACACAGCATAAAACGCGAGGATGGTAACACCCAAGAGCAACATGGAAATCAGGCCGGCCCAAAAAGGAGTGAGGTTCTCGTTGAGGTAGCGGGTGATTGATTCGATGAGCGGAGTGAAGTCGTACATACAATTAGCGGTCTATGTCGGGTATAACTAAATCTAATGATCCACTGATGGCCACGAGATCCGCGATCTTATGTCCGGCAGCGATCTTGTTAATGATAAACAGGTTTGAAAAATTCGGAGTGCGGTAGTGAATGCGTGCAGGCGAAGGAGCACCATCACTCACGATGTATACGCCAAGTTCACCCCTCGCTGTTTCTACACGTTGATAAAATTCGCCTTTAGGCGCTTTGATGGCTTTTAATTCGAGCATGATGGCGCCTTGCGGAATATTGTCCACCAACTGCTCCAGAATGTTCAATGACTCCCACATTTCTTTGATACGCACCGTGTAGCGTGCGTACGTGTCACCTTCCGTCATCAGCACTTCGTTGAACTTCACAAAAGGGTAAGCGCTGTAGGGAGCAATTTTTCGAATGTCACATGAAAATCCGGAACCACGCCCGCTGGGGCCGGTTACACCGTAGTTGATTGCATCTTCTTTGCTCATCACACCAATGCCTTGTGTGCGTTCGTGGAAGATTACATTTCCCGTAAGCAGTTGATCGTACTCCGGTAGTTTACTGCGAAAGTACGTGATGAATTCTTTGATCCGTTTTTGGAAATTGGGATGCACATCGTGCATTAGGCCGCCCGGTGTGATAAAACTTTGTGTTAGTCTGCTTCCGGTAGATTCTTCAAAAATGTCCAGTATTTTTTCACGATCGCGCAAGCCATAGAAGAAGGTAGTGAGTGCGCCCAGATCCATGCCAAAGGCAGACCACCACAGTTGGTGTGAAGCAAGGCGCGTCAATTCTGCAAAGATGGTACGGATGTATTTTACACGATCGCTCACTTCAACGCCCATCGCATTTTCAACACAGAGTGCCACCGCTTCATTGTTGATGTGTGCCGAGAGGTAATCCATTCGATCGGTTAGATGAATGAGTTGTGGATAGGTGAGTGCTTCACTCATCTTTTCAATGCCACGATGGATGTATCCACAATGTGGACGAATGTATTTTACTTTTTCTCCCTGAAGGCAAGCTTCAAAACGCAATACACCATGTGTGGATGGGTGCTGAGGCCCCATGTTGATGATGTATTCTTCTTTTTCTTTCAGGTCGATATCAAGCAGTGTCTCTTCCATAGGTCATCGTTCAAAAATGAAAGGATCCTTATAGTCTTTTCGGAGCGGATAGCCCACCCATTCATCATCGAGAAACAGTCTCCGCAAATCAGGATGGTTTTCGAATTTGATCCCGAAGAGATCAAACACTTCGCGTTCGTAATATTCTGCAGCATTCCAGAGGTCGCTCACGGTAGCTGCTACCGGGTTCGCTTTATCGGCAAGAATTACCCGCAACACTACAATGTGATGAAGTGCTGATGAAGTGAGATGATAAACCACATGAAAACCGTCTTTGCGATCCACGCCAGTGAGATTGAAGAGGTAATCCATTTTTGTTTGAGGATTCTCTTTCAATTGCTTTGCTACTTCATGAAGTTTCTCTGCCGGCAAAATGAATTCCGGAAACTGCTTGCTGATGCCCGGCTTTTGATCGGGCGCAAGCGAAGTGATCAATGTGGTTAGCTCTTCGGTTTGCATTCTCCTTCGGTTAAAGGTTCTTGTGGTGTCGCAGCAGGTTCCACATAGCGCGAATGATCTGCTGTGGTGCTATCGATCGTATGCGTGGTTAGGTCAATGCCCTTTTCTTTAGCGATGGTTTGCATTTTTATTTTTCGCTGCAATTGCATCACGCCATACAACAATGCTTCAGGGCGCGGAGGACAGCCGGGGATGTACACATCTACTGGAATCACCTGATCCACACCACGCACCACAGAATATGAATTGTAATAGAAAGGTCCGCCTGAAACGGCACAAGCACCCATGGCAATCACATACTTAGGATCGGCCATCTGATCGTAGAGCCTTTTCAATACAGGAGCCATTTTTTTTACGATGGTTCCGGCTACAACAATCACATCGGCCTGGCGAGGTGAGGCGCGGTACACTTCAATTCCAAATCGTGCAAAGTCATGTCGAGGTGCACCGGTAGCCATCATTTCAATTCCACAACAACTGGTGGCAAACGTCAGCGGCCACACGGAATTGGAGCGACCCCAGTTAATGATGTTATCCAACGTTGAAACAATCACGGGACTTCTCGATCTCCTCAATTCTTCCAATGTTTCATTGTCGTTAAACTCATCGTAGGGGATTGACTTTATTTTAATTCGATCGGGCATTGCATTCTATTTATTTTTAATCCTAATAGCTTCGAGTTGTGAGCCGTTAGTTTCAAGTTTGATTCAAACCTCGTAACTCTTGGCTCATAGCTAGAGGCTTGTATGTTCATTCCCACACCAATGCTTTTTTCTTCCAGGCGTAGAGTAAGCCTAAGCCGAGCACGGTGAAGAAGATGAGTATTTCAACAAATGCAGTCATTCCAATTTCACGCATCACTACTGCCCATGGATAAATGAACACGGTCTCCACATCGAAGATGAGGTAGATGATGGCAAACAAATAATAACCCACACGAAACTGAATCCATGTGGGCCCTTCTGTGGGAATGCCACATTCATAAGGTTCTGACTTAACCCCGCCTGGTGTATTGGGAGCCGCGTAGTATGCGAATACAATGGCACCTCCTACAAGAACTGCTGCGGTGATGAAGAGCGTGAGTAGTGCGTAACTTTCCATGACAAAGAATCAAGGGCGTGTGGTGATTGCTGCGCCTTTGATGAAATAAAGTAACTACTTCATTCAGCGAACAGGTATGATTTAACTTATTGATAAAACTGATTTTTGTCAGTAAATCTTGGGTCATTAAGGCTATTTCGAACCCTGATGGTAGATGTCTCTCAGTTTTGTGATTTTGCCAGACCGATCTTTGGACGTGAGGTTGTACCGGAAAATTACCGAAGTTCCGATGGGAGCATGATAGAAAATTGTCCATGCATCAGCTTCGGTAGTTCCAATGCAGCCGTGCGAGATTGCTTTACCAAGACTTCTAGGATTAGTAGTGGGATGAATCATGGAACCGAAGCGTGTTCCGTTGATCGTTGGTTCAATCCACGGAATAACCGGCATCATGGTAACGCGGCCATCATCGCGTTTGGTTTGATCAAATTTTTCACCGGTGTCTGGATTTACGTAGGTTGGCTTTTTTTCTACTCTGATAATTTCACCTTTTCCAATCGGTGTTTTTAAATCTACTGTGTGCCCGATCAGCGGCAAGTAGGCAGTATCGTTCCTGCCAACGCGAACCTTGCAGTTCAGTATGGTGTCATTCCCTTGAAGAATTCTCAATCGATACTCGGGAATGTTCACATCAATTATGGTAGAATCTAATTTTTGATGGATGGAGGCGATGTCATCACAATTTGGAATGTGTATCGTATCGCCCTGGTGGATTACCACGGCTTTGGCCTGATCATAGAGAAAGTTGCCTTTTTTCTTTTGGATGTAATAGTCTGTGTTGCGAAGTGAATCCAGAATACCTGGATTAAAGAGAACCAATGCGTATTCATCCAGTTTTTCGAGCGGCCCACTTTTGTAATGATTGACAAGGCTATCCATAAAAGAGAAGTGATCTTTTACGGCAATGTCTCTTGGCGCAATTAAGTGAACCTTTTCAGGCTCCACCATTTTCATTGGCGATGGTGACTTGGTCGCAATAGAATCAAGACCGTTGAGGTCGATCAATTCAGAGCGCGAAGTGCAGCTTAGCAGGAATAGCACAACGATACTCGCCATGGCCACTCCCGCAAATGAAAACTGACGGAAGGTGAGCCGAAGACGTTTCATAATCAATGAAAAACAAACACCGGATAGCGTGCGATGGACGTAATATATTTGATTACACTTTTGTGAAATATTTTTTCTATAAAACTATAGTGCTGCGTGCAGAGCGCTAAGGCATCGGACTTCGTGCGCACCATGTAACTGTGTATGGTGCTGGCAATTTCATCTGACCAAAGTGTTTCAAATTGCAGGGAAACATCGCCATCGAATACCGATTTTATCTCGTCTTGTCCTTTTTTCAATTTCATCTCCAACTCGTGTGTGTAATGCTCCTGTACAACCTGAATGGCACACACTTCACTGTGCAGCGCCTTTGCCCAAAACATCAGTTGATGCAATGGATAATTTCTGGCATGCAGCAGATCAAAGGCATACACAATTTTTGAAATGGATGCGTAGTCAACTTCATTGGGCACCAGCAGAAGTGGTGTTGATGATTGACGAATAACTTTGTAGGTATTGCTGCCCGTAAAAAACTGGTAGTAGTCGTCAGCGCCATTCGTTCCCATTATGATGAGATCATCTTCTTGGGCTTTCTCATTGATCACCTGGCCAAATGGTCTTCCGGATAGTGCCACATCGGCATAGCATGAGATTTTAAATTCTTTGCTGATTTCACGGCTTTGCTCTTCCAACTGATTGGATACGGCCTGCATCGTAAGCTCTTTTCCTCTCAGGATTTCGAGTGGTGTTAAATCAAACCGGGATTGCACGTGGAATAAAATCAGTTCTGATCCGGTGGCTTGCGCAAACTTTGCTGCATAGGCTACACCATGCTGAGCGGTATCAGAAAAATCAGAAGGGCACAATATCTTTTTCATGACTAGAATGAGTTAACTCCGTGAATTGACGCAAGTGAAAAATTATTTTCTCAGAAGGTGGTGGTGGAACCTCACTTGGGGCGATGGTGCGTGTAGGTTCTGTACCAGGATTTATTTCCCGCTCTTTACTTGGCCATGTTTTGGTGGGCTCCTCTTCTGGTTTTGTGATCTCCGGCTTCTCGGGAGGAAACTGTATTTCATTGGGTTTCTTTTCAGCACGTTTCATAATACATCTAAAGAGTTTTTAGAAAGAAGGTTAATGATTAATGATGTTCTAAAGCAACGAATTCTTTTTCAGGTACAGCAGCTTTAGCTTTTTTATGCATGGAGTACGTCCAGATAGGACAAGGGATTTGGTTCACTACATCTTCTGTTACGCTGCCAACAAATAAATGCGCAAAGCCTTTGCGCGAATGGGTTCCCATGGCGATCAAATCGGCTTTAATTTCTTTTGCAAAGTTGATGATGCCTTCATCTTCATGAAAATCGTTGCGCAGATTAAGGGTGTAATCTTTTAGTTTGTAATGAAGCGCAAACTCACGCATTTGATCCATTTCATCTTTTGTGCGCATCATATTGTATGGGGTATTTACCATTAGCAAATTGATGGTGGCATTAAAGAAGTTCTGTAGTTCTTTAATCTTTGACATCAATTCAGTCTGATCCAATTGAAGTGTTGATGGTACTACGATGTTTCGAATACTGGATAAGTCAATTGCTTTATTTACGGCAAGCACCGGTACGGGAGAAAATCGTACAATTTTCTCCGTATTGGATCCAAACCAATATTGAGCCCAACCGCTGGATCCGTGCGTTCCCATTACCACCAGATCAATGGCGTGATCTTCTATAAATTGTTGGATCGTAAACGTAACGGGGCCTTGCAATACTGAAAAGGTCACCTTCTCTTTCCGACTGTGATACGTTTTCAATTTCTCGAAACTTGCCTTCGCATCGTCTTCCAATTCTTTAAGCAATGAAGGATGGAAGTGGTAGGTGGGTGTGCCAAAGGTAGTTTCATATGAATAGGGCAGGTCAATCACTTTAAGCACAAATACTTCACCGGATGATTCTTCAGCAATATTCATGGCAAATCGATAAGCTTCCATGGCGGGTGCAGAGAAGTCGCAGGGAACAAGAATTTTTTTCATGGCGATTATTTCGTTTAAAAGTCACTGGTATTTAGTGATTCCAAGGTATAGTGCAGTTATTCCTTTACCTATGACACCCATCCATTCGGGCAATGATACTCATCATCATTGCTGGATCTTTTCTTTTTTATCACCACAAACACGATGAGCGAAATCACACCCATCATTGACAGTCATCATTCTGAAAGAGAAGAATCTTCGCAATCTTTCAAGTATGAGTAAAAAGAAAATGCCTGAGCAAAAAAAGCCGGTCAACTTTAGGTTAGGCTGGATTTATCTCTTCATGCTGGTGCTGCTAATGATTCCCTATTTGATTAATTCACGTTCTAACACGAAAGAACTCACGTGGGATGAGTTTGAGCAAAAAGTAATTCGTCATGGTGCGGCAGAGCGAATTGATGTGGTCAACAATGAATTTGCGGAAATCTTCATCCGCAAGGAAATGGCAAGCGACTCAGCGTTTGTTTCTGTGTTTAAAACTCCTTTTAGCGATGCACTGAATCCTGGCCCTCACTTTCGCATTACTATTGGATCGGTAGATGCTTTTGAGAAAAAATTAGAGCAAGCACAATCATCCTTGCCTGTTGAAAAGCGGGTGAACATTAATTATGTGAAGAGGAGCAATTGGTTGATGGATGCCATTCCGTGGCTGATACCATTGTTTCTGGTGATGATTACGCTTCAGTATTTTACGCGCCTGAGCTCTGCGGGCACAGGTTCCACAATGTTTTCGTTCGGTCGTTCTACGGCCAAGTTATTTGATGGTGACAACCGAAGCACCACTACCTTTGATGACGTGGCTGGCCTGGAAGTAGCCAAGCAGGAAATCAAGGAGATTGTAGATTTTCTGAAAGATCCTGTTCGCTACACAAAGCTGGGTGCGAAAATTCCGAAAGGGGTAATTATTGTGGGGCCACCCGGTACCGGTAAAACGCTTTTGGCGAAAGCAGTGGCAGGTGAAGCTAAAGTTCCATTCTTTTCTTTATCTGGATCGGAGTTTGTTGAAATGTTTGTGGGTGTTGGTGCCTCACGCGTGCGTGATCTTTTTAAGCGTGCAAAAGAGAAAGCTCCGTGCATCGTATTCATTGATGAGATTGATGCCGTAGGCCGATCACGCGGCCGCAATACATTTTACAGTGGGGCCAATGATGAGCGTGAGAGTACGCTAAATCAGTTGCTCACGGAAATGGATGGCTTTGCATCCAACAGTGGCGTGATCGTGCTGGCAGCAACCAACCGTGCCGATGTGCTTGACGCAGCCCTGCTGAGACCTGGCCGCTTTGATCGAACAATTTATCTTGAACTTCCCAACCTGGCGGAGCGAAAGGAGATTTTCAAAGTTCATCTTCACCCTTTAGTTCTGGCGGAGTCGTTGGATATCAATTTTCTGGCTTCACAAACGCCAGGCTTTTCAGGAGCAGACATTGCCAACATTTGTAATGAAGCTGCACTGATTGCTGCTCGTTTGAAAAAGGAGAGAGTTGATAAGCAGGATTTCATGGATGCCATCGATCGTATTGTGGCCGGTTTGGAGAAGAAGAGTAAAATCATTTCACCATCAGAGAAGAAAATCATAGCCTACCATGAGGCGGGCCATGCCGTGGCGAGTTGGGTACTTCCGCACATCGATCCACTGATAAAAGTGTCGATTATTCCAAGGGGAAAATCATTAGGGGCAGCATGGTATTTGCCGGAAGAGCGTCAGCTCAAAACGCTTACCGAGTTGAAAGAGCATCTGAGTGCCACGCTTGCCGGAAGGGCATCAGAGGAAATTACGTTTGGAGAGGTGTCATCCGGTGCGTTGGATGACTTAGAAAAAGTTACCAAGGAAGCATACACCATGGTAGCGTACTACGGCTTTGATCAGAAACTTGGTAACATTAGTTTTTATGATTCTACCGGCAGGCAAGAGAGCTCATTACAAAAACCTTTTAGCGAAGAAACAGGAAAACTGATTGATGAAGAGGTTCGTAGTCTCGTTGCCGAAGCGTATGAGCATGCAAAGAAGATACTGCTGGATCATCGCAAGGGACTGGTGGCCATAGCAGAACTCTTATTAAGAAAAGAAATTATCTATAAGGATGAAATAGAACAGGTTCTGGGTTTACGCCAATCAGAACCTGTGTTGCACTTGCAAGAAAGCTAGTTAGGTTTGTCGTGAATGATGATTGTTTTCTCGGTTTTAAAATTGGTGTATTTCACTTCAAGTTCAGCATCTAATTGCTGAATGTGATTGTTCAATTTTTCAAAGTTGGCTTCCATATCGGATTGAGAAATTTTTTCACCGGTGCGCAATCGAAGTGCTTCCTGACGAAGGTAACTCATCAAGGTAGCCTCATCTTTAGTCAGATCCCGACCGTGATATTTTATTGTCTGCTCAATTTCGGCAATGGCGCGCTCAAGGTTAGCACCCGCTTCTTTACCCGACAGATTTATGTATTCCGTTTTGCTAATGTGCATGTGCAACCCCGCCAGTGCTTCGCCTGCCTTCGCAAAGAAATAATTCAGTTGATTAATTCCATCCACCTGGTCGATGGCTACCTTATCTGATAGTTCCTTTAGCTCTTTAATAGAGTTTTGAATTGAAAGCCTTTGTGATTCATCGGCCTTGGCAATGATCTGCTCCATCGCACCAATACCAAGATTAATCGCATCCGATGCCTGGGTATATTTCTTGTCCGCAAATGCAGTCAGTGCATCCTGAAAATAATTGTCGGGCTGCAATTCATTTGATGTGAGTTCAATTTGCCCCTGTGATTGTTTCGCGCTTTCATACTTCTGGCACGATGTAGCGGCCAGCAGCGAGAAACACATGATGTATAGGAATAATGTTTTCATAAAAATAGTGGGTTATCAAGTCAGTGCAGGCATAGCTACGGAATCTTCTTTTAGCCATTGCTGCAAATAGCGCATTAGATCTTTTTCAGTTGGACTCAGCCCATTTTGTATATATGCACCGGCAGCAGCGATGCCAAGGACTACACGCTGTTCGGGCTTCAGATCCAACATCCAGCCATAGGCGAAGCCGGCATTCAGATTGTCGCCAGCGCCAGTGAGTACTAGTGGTTTATCGATCACTCTTCCTTGCATTTCCAGCATGCCATTAGGAGTGTAGAGCAACACTTTTTCAACGGGATGCACCAGCAGGTACTCAATGTTCATCGTATCATAGATGAACTGGCCTGCCTCGGGCAAAGACATGTAATGGTAGCCGTGCAGTGGCTCATAGTCGTTTAGCAAATTCCAGATTCTCATGGTCTCATGTTGGTTGAGCCCTAATGTTACCTTTCCATAATGACTATATGAGCTGATGATGTCCAGCGCTTCGTCAATCTGTTCTACCGATTTCTTTGAAGGGTCGCACAAGTCAAAAAGGAATAAAAAATCTTTTCTGCCGGAAGGCTTAATTACATCGTCCAGAAATCCCTGAAGAATATCGGTGGCATGCGGCAAGTTTGCCCAATCGACCAACGATACCAGGTGTGCAGGGTTAACCAGTTCGCGAAGGCGCTCTAGTTCTATTTTACCAATGATCCACTTCCAATCGAAGTGATCAAACATACCCAGTTCTGAGAAAATGATTTTGCCATCGCTGAATTCCAACGCACGGCTGTCACCCGGCTCATTCACCGAAATAAGATTACAGTGCGGTTCCATTGTTTTGAATAGCCGGTTGACTTCCGGGAACCCCAGTGCACCCACGCAATAGTTTGTTACACCAAGATGGCCAAGGGCATTGGAAAGAATAGGTGCATTGCCACCAATTTTTACAATGTCTGTCGTCAGTTCTATTTGTCCGCTTTTGTCTTTTAGTTTGGATAGATAGTTTGAAAAACTGGCTATGGTTTTGAAATAGCGATTGCTTCCATCCAGTTTCCGTTCCACCGCCCGTTGTATTCTGTCAATAAAACCATCAAAGCCAACAAAAGCATGAAGATTTTTTGATTTACTTTTTAAGGCTAATGCGTTGATGGTTTCTTCGATGTGCTCATGCATCTCTAGTTTCATATGCTAATAGTTAGTTGAAGGATACTTAGAAAATATTTCGGCCACAGCTTTGCCTATGATATCATTCATGGATTTCTTACTATCATTTTCAATGACGGCCACAGCCCAACCACGCCAGGCGAGGTTTCCGGTTTTAGCCTCCATCAGGTCGATGATCAGCGTGCCCTCACGATATGAATAACTTCGTTCGCGTTGCGCATTTGCCCAGTAACGACCGTAAGTGAATCCATAAGGCTGAAGATCAATGTACACTTTGTCTTCAACCATAATATGATAGTGAACCAGAATGTCGGGATTGTTTTCTGTAAGAATTAGCCCGCGTATGATCAATGCGCTGTTAACAGAAGATTTGATGCGCTTGTCGTTCAATTCATTATAGTATAACGGGTGGCTATCCATTTCAATGGGGGTACGATTTGACCATTGATAGGTAGTGAATTTTCGAATATTGATGGCAGGGTCCTGATCAGTGTAGATCGAATATTGATTACTGCAACTCATGGCCACCATGACGATCAGTATGATTTTTTTCATGACATACTAAATGTACCTTGAACAGCGCGCGTGCCTCAATGATTGAAATGCGTTTCTAATGAGATAATGATCATAATAAAGGTCTTAAGGTTTAAGGCTTATCCTACCTTTTCTTTTTACTGTCATCAGCCAGTTAGGCGCCTATAAGAAAAGAAGGCGGAGCTTGAATTCCGCCTTCTTATGGATCAGCAGTTGAAAACGGTTGAACGCCTTCTTCTGCCGGAGCCTTACTCACTAAACACGAATGCATTTTGAAAATAATGAAGCCATCATTTTCAAATGGGCTTTGCTTTTTCGGCATAGCCTTTAATGAATGATGATGTAAAGGTGAACCTTAAAATGATGTGGCAAAATGATCACCCTCATCACTTGAGAGGATTCTCGTCACGATGATCCGAGGGTGCTTTTAAATCTTTTGTCAATATGACAACGCTCATTGAGGGCGAATGAAATTTGGAATTACTTTATGGTATAAAGCTGAATTCGAAAATTATGAAAACGATCCTTTGTCCTATAGATTCCACCCCGGTTTCTTATCGTCTGGTGCAGTACACCGGCAGTCTCGCACGCGATACCCAATCTAAAGTGTTTTTACTTTCAACCGATGCAAAAAAGCGATCGCTGGTTGCTGCAGGCTCCAACCGTGATCGGTCTAATGCCGGAAGGTTGGACGAACTTCATGACTACCTCAGTGGCATCAAGCATGTACCGTGCGGTATTGAGCAGGAATCCCTGGCCGGCAGCCCTTACAAGAAGCTTGGCGCTGTGGCGGATCATTATGACCTGATGACTCTTTCAGTTTTCCAGAATGAGTCTCATGAGTTGATTTCGCAAGGGATGGATCTGGTAAAAATATTGCAAGAAACACTTGCGCCAATATTATTGGTTCCTGATCATTTCCAATACCAGAAGGTGCAGCGTTTGTTGTATGCCTATGATGAGAAACACGAGCCTAAACCCCCGCTGGCAGAGCTGCATTGGCTTGCCGATTGGTTTGGCGCTGAGGTGCGATTTATTTCCATTCTTCAGAGTGATACTTCTATTCATGAAGAAGACAGGATAAACTCACTTCACAATATGATTGCCAATTCGTGGAAAGGAAAAAATAGAATCAGTTTCGAAACAATCGTTCATTCAAATGTTCCGAGGTGTCTGGCGCACTATCTGGATTTGTGGATGCGAAATGATTTATTAGTGCTGTCTATCAATCATCATAACATGCTGGAGCGATTATGGCACAAGAGTGTTGTGAAAGGCTTGCTCAATAATTCGCTGCATCCTTACCTGATTATTCACCGATAGGAGAACAGGAAGTAAACAAGATTATGGGCATCGCTTTACAGGAAGTGTCACGGTAAACTCCGTACCGGCTCCGTGTTTGCTGGTAAAGTCAATGGAGCCTTCAAGCAATTCTACATAACGCCTGACAATATTTAATCCAAGGCCCGTGCCTTGGATATGATTTACATTGCTGGCTCTGAAAAACTTCGTGAAGATTCTCTTTTGTTCCTCTGCGGGAATACCAATGCCAAAATCTTTAATGCCAATGGTGATCATACCATTCAATACACGACTGTTAACCTCTATTGGTTTTCCTCCAAGGGAATATTTCACAGCATTGGAGATGAGATTGAGTAGCATGTTTTTAATGATCTCACCATCCTGGCATACCATCAATGCCCCTTGATGTTGATAGATGATCTCCTGGAAGGGGCGAGTGCCTTCCTTTACATCCGTAGTGATTTCGTCAATCAGGTGCCGCAAGTCAAACTCTTCGTTAGTGACCGTTACTTTTTGCTGTTCCAACTTGTCCAATGAAAGGAAGTCATTAAGAATAAAAGTCAGGTTTTTAACGGATGACCTCACACGATCAATATGCTTTTGCCTGGGAGTTTCCTGATCATGATATTTTTCAATCAGATAAAGGCTTGACAAGATTGTACTTAGTGGCGTTCTGAATTCATGCGATGCCATCGATACAAATCTTGATTTCATATCGCCTAATTCTTTTTCACGCTCCAGCGCCTGTGTCAATTCCAGCGTTCGCGCTTTTACTTTTTGTTCCAGGGTATCTGCATATTGCTGTAAGGTGGTTTCGGCCGCTTTTTCCTTTTCCTTTCGTAAGGTGATATCTGAGATGAAGGCAATCACCATAGGATTATTTTTGTAATGACAGAACCCAAGACTGATTTCCACAGGAATGAGTTTCCCGTCTTTTCTTTTTGCGAGAAGATCCAGGCCAATTCCCATGGGGCGGGGCTTTGGATCTTTTAGGTATGCTGCTCGATGTAGCACATGTTGCTCACAGACATCCTCGGGTATGAGTAATTCCACCCGCTGTAGGTGAAGTTCATTACGGGTATACCCGAAGGTGTTTTCGGCAGCAGAATTTGCCTGTACAATCTTTCCAGAATTATCAATGATTAAAATGGCAAAGGGAGCATAATCAAAAATGGGCTTAAAGGATTGATCTTTGCCGTTCATAAAGCGTGGCTTGTGTTAGTATAAACTTCACACCTTTGGAAGGGCATTCATATGATGGTAATCAATGCTGGGGATGATGGATATCATATTCAAACGAAGAGCCGGCTAAGCAAATCAGATGATCGCTTGCCGGCCCTCAAGAAAGCCCAGAACTTATGTTAGGCAGTGATTAGAATGTCAGATTCACTTTCAATCTCTAGTTTGTTGTCAACACCTACCACACCAGGGGAAGACCACGCTACACTCTCGGCATCTTTCTTTTCAGCCCACGAGCGCACCTTGCCCTTAAGTACAACACGGTTGCCTACAATTTCAATCTCGATACGAGAGAGATCAATCGTTGCGCTGCGATGGAAGGCGGATGAAATTTTTTTGCGGATATCGATAGGGTCAACTGCTGTGGTTCGCACTACTATTCGATTGATTACGCCCATAACACCAATAAGATCCTGAACGGCAGTTTCTGCGGCTTTCTTTTGGTAATCCCACTCGGCAGTACCATCAAGATAAACCCAACCATTGTCCACTTTTATTTTGATCAGGTCTTCGTTTACGGCACTGTGCCATTTCAAGGCATTGCTCACGGCTTCAGCGATATCAGTGTCACTTCGTTTTTCAGTGCGGCCAAGTTTAATAGTCAGATCAATCGCGACTACGCGAGCACCGGCTACACGCTGAGCTGCTTGTTCTGCAGCAAGTTTTTGGCTGTAGGATTCTACCATTCCCGATAGAGTAACCACACCATCGTGTGCACTTACGCCAATCTCGGTCGCTACATTTTTCAATCGGGGATCCCACTTGATCTCCTCCATCACATCACGTTGAAGTTCAGAATCTGTTTTCATTTGCTTAATGATTTTATGAATTGATAAAAAAATGTTAAGTCCAATTGTTGCGGGTTAAGATTGGGGTCTCAATATCTTAGAATCAACGCAACATGTTCATAGTTTTCAAGCTGATTGGCTTGAGTGAAAAGAACACTGCCCTTGTGACGAATAACTTCTTCGATTAACTGATCAACCGCATCCGGAATAGTGGCGTGATCACCTTGCGGCACACGAAGCATAATCTTGTCGTGATCAGATTTCACATAGCCAACAGCGCGGTAGTCTTTCTCAACCAAAAGAAGCTTGCCTTTTCCACTCATCGCGGCTGTCCATGCATGACGCAAACCACTCGCGAGTTTATTTTGCCCATCAAATTCGGGTAATTTTTCAAGGATTTTTTCTGTCTCCAGGTGTGTAATCTCCATGTTGCTGTTCCATGTTCGTTCCAGCAATTCGTTCAGGTTATACGCGCCAAAGCTTCCAATCACTTTCGCGCTGATTTTGCAACGGGAATTTTTTGCAGATTCGAATTCCGCAATTATTTTCTTGGTTCCACTTACGAGCAACCGATCTCCGTTTTTCAAATGATGAATCAGGTTTTCGGATACCTCCTGGAAGAACGATTTTCTTCTAATCTGCACCATTTCACCTTTATCGCGCTCAAATCCTTTTTGGCTGTAGCCGAATGACGTTCCTAAGCTTACCTTCTCATAGATATAGTCATCGGTGTATTTCATCGGGAAATGCCCATCTGTAATTTCGATTACCAATTTACCTGCTTCTGCCAGAAACAAGTGTGCCTCATCTTTGGAAAGATTAAGCACAAAGTAGGGCTTGCTGAATTGCTTCAGGTAATACAAGTCACGGGTTTCAAACGTTGAGTCAATGATGATTTTAGCCTCTACTACAAATGGGAATTTTATAATATGCCCGATTTTTTCTGACACAAAAATACCGAGACCATCCTGTTGGTGACTGAAATCAATAGTGCTCGATAACTCATTTAGTTTTTGAATAATGATCGGGGCATTGGCTGCGTATTCTTTCTTTTTCTGAAGTAATGATGTGGCCTCACGTATGGCTTTTTCCAGCAATTCTGAATCTTGCATGCGCGATGGTGAGGTGCGATGTGTGGGAATAATGAGCGAGACACAAGGATTTCCTGTGGTCTGAATCAACTCTTCAAATGCTTTTGTGTTCATAAAAATCGGTTAGCGGTGATGAAGGAAGACGCCTCAGTAATTGATGCTCATTTCATGGGCTCGATTTGGAATCAATACTGAGACGCCTTTTCTAATAAACCCTAGGAAACAGTAATTTTTTGAGCCTGTTTTACTGGAGTCTCTTTCATTTTTGGAATAGAAACTTTCAGAATACCATTCTCATACTTAGCATCAATGTTTCCTTCTTTTACATTTTCAGGTAAAGCAAAAGTTCTGCTGAATGAATCATACGAATACTCTTTGCGCGTGAAGTCACCTTCGATTTCTTTCTTCTCCTCTTTCTTTTCAGCGCTGATGATGAGAGAATGATTCTCTACTTCAACATTAAAATCTTTGCGTTCCAATCCTGGTGCGGCAAGCTCTAACAAGAACTCCTTTGGAGTTTCGCTTACGTTTACGGAAGGAACATTTACACCCAGTCGGTAGGATGGGATGTCAAAATCTCCGTCAAAAAAATCAGGTCCAAACAGTGTGCTTGGCATTGGCCAATCCGAAAGCAGGGATGGCATTGTTCTTCTAAGTGTTAGGTTCATATATACCTCCTTTTGTTTATGTCTCAAAAGTAGAGGTCAGTTCAGGCAAGGGCCATGACACTTATCGGATTCACTTAAGATTGTTGTCATGCAAAGAAAATCTTTAGCAATCAAATCTCGTGCAGTGCCTCCTCCAATTTCAGCTCTCCCTTGCTCTTCAAATTCGCCTCTGCTTTTTTGATGTTTTCAATTCCTTGTATCAAAGCATCCGGACTAAACGAAATGGAGTCAATGCCGCACTCTACCAGGAATTGTGCGAACTCCGGCAAGTCACTAGGCGCCTGACCACACAGACCTACCGGTACGCCTTCGTGGTGAGCCGTGTCAATCAATTGCTGTATGAGTGTAGTAACAGCCTCATTGCTCTCATTGAAGAGATCACTGATAATAGCCGAATCGCGATCTAAACCGAGCGTAAGTTGAGTTAAATCATTTGAGCCGATGGAGAAACCATCAAAAAGATGCGCAAAGTCTTTGGCAAGAATTACGTTGCTAGGAATTTCAGCCATGACATAAACCGCCAGCCCGTTTTTTCCGCGTTCCAGACCGAACGATTTCATTGTCTCTAAAACTTTTCTTCCTTCTTCCAATGTACGGCAGAACGGAATCATCACTTTCACATTTGTCAGGCTCATTTCATTTCGTACTTTCAGCAGTGCGGCACACTCAAGCCCAAAGCCTTCGCGGTAGCGCTCATGATAGTACCTGCTGGCTCCACGAAATCCCAGCATTGGATTTTCTTCTTCCGGTTCAAACCATTGGCCTCCTAAAAGTTTTGCATACTCATTAGTTTTGAAATCACTCAACCGCACGATCACATCGTATGGATAGAATGCAGCAGCCACCATGGCGATGCCTTCCGAAAGTTTATCGATGAAGAAAGTCTTTTTGTCCGGGTAGCTGCGCGTGAGCGCTTCAATTTTTGTTTTTTCAGGGGTGTTATGAAGTTGATCAAATTTCACGAGAGCCATCGGGTGTATCTGCAAAATGTTACTGATGATGAATTCCATCCGAAGCAGCCCAACGCCAGCATTTGGATAGGTTGCCAATTGCAACGCTCTCATTGGGTCAGCCAGGATGAACATAGCTTTTGTTTTGGTGTGCGCAATATCTTCCAGTAGAATTTCTTTTTCAATCCATTCAATCTTTCCTGGATATACATGGCCCACATCGCCACTGATGCACGCTACCGTAATTGTTTGCCCATCCGAAAGTTTTTCAGTAGCGTTGCTCGTACCCACCACGGCAGGTATTCCTAATTCTCTCGCTACAATCGAAGCATGACTGGTGCGGCCACCTTTATTAGTGACAATGCAAATGGCTTTTTTCAATAACGTATTCCAATCGGGGTTGGTGATATCGGCTACAATCACATCGCCAATATTTACTTTGTAGGCATCCATCAATGATTTTACTATGCAAACCTTTCCTGTAATCACGGAACGACCCACGGCTTTTCCCGTAAGGAGTGCTTCAGGTTTTTGAATAAGCTGATACTCTTTAAGGGTTGGCTTTTTTACTTTTGAATGAATGGTTTCTGGTCTGGCCTGCACAATGTAGAGCTGTTGTGAAATGCCATCCTTCGCCCATTCAATGTCCATCGCTTTTCCATAATGTTTTTCGATTTTCAAACTCCAGTTTCCAAGAAGCTGAAGTTCAGCATCCGTCAAAACAAAATCATTGCGCAACCCAGTCGGAGTGGCTTGCCATACCGTTGCGGCATCGGACGTATTTCCGTATACCAGCATTTGCTGTTTGTCGCCAAGCTGATGATGGATGATTGCATTTTTATTTTGTTCAAGTGCCGGTTTAAAAAGATAAAACTCATCAGTGATCACTGCACCTTGCACCACACTTTCGCCTAGTCCCCACGATCCGGTGACATAAATTAAATTCTCATTTCCATTTTCAGGTTCAATCGTGAATGTAACGCCAGCGCTTCCTTTGTCAGATCGAACCATAATTTGCACGCCTACTGATTGACCTACTTGCATGTGAGAAAAGCCATTGTCAATGCGATACTTGATGGCGCGATCATTGAAGAGTGAAGCATAACTTTTCTTCACAGATAAAAGCAGGCTGTCTTCACCAGCAATATTGAGATACGAATCATGCTGACCAGCAAAGCTTGCGGTGGGTGAGTCTTCTGCCGTAGCACTGCTTCTGACAGCAACGGCACCATAGTCAGGAGATAATTTCTGATACGCAGCGCGAACTTCCTCTTCCAGTTTTGTTTGCAATGACCCATTCATGATGAGTTTGCGGCAAGAGGATGCTACCTCTGCCAGATTATCGAGCGTTTGTGTATTGAGTCGATTCAAATTACACTGAATCATGGGGGCGAGAGTATTGAATGCAATAAAATCGTAATACGCCTGGGCTGTAATGGCAAAGCCACCGGGCACATTGATACCTTCAGCTTTAAGGTGTTGAATCATTTCACCTAATGATGCATTTTTTCCACCCACAGTTGCCGTGTCATTCATCGATAGTTCGTGGAAGGGAATAATATAATTTGCGTTGGTAGTCATGATTGAGCGATTTTTCGTTGATGTAATCCTTGAAGCGAGCTTCAAAACGAATGTACCGCATGCATGACCACTTTGCGATGATGTGCATCACGAGCAGTGTATGACTATTATTGGATATCGTTAGGACTAGTTTTCTGATGGACAAAGAATAGAATGTGGCACCGGGTGCAGCTTTTCTAAAGTCACTTTTTTCTTGCGCATGGACTTTTTGATTTTCACTTCTGCTGAAAGATCGGCCAGTACATTCATGTAATTCATAAATGCCTCGTAGGGCGATGGGTAAGGACTGAAGTAGGAGTGAACGTTTCCATCATCACCTTGTTTGGTTGACATGTAATAAAAATGATCACTGGTTTGCAGATAGCGCCACGTGCGCAGCAATTTATTGTCATTCAATTGCCGGATCTGCTTTCCAATTTTCGCGAGCGATTCGTACGCATCTTGCTGCATATCGTTACCCAACCATGGCGAGAGATTTCTTTCTTTGTCGGCCCAGGAGATGAGGCGGGGTACCGAAAGCCGTTTTGTTTTAGGTAAGCGTTCAATCGCTTCAGAAGGTGTAACCAGCCGGCACGCATTTCCGGTATCAATACGTTTGATCAGATCAGAAAGAAATTTGAAAATACCAGACTCAGACTTTTGATGTTCACCAAAGGTTTCGTAATCCATTCCCATCAGCACCACGTTTTGATCATGAGGAATGCGGGTGAGCCATTGGTAGAATGTAGAAGAGCTTAGTGGCCACTCCGTCCAGTTTTTATCCGAGTAGCGAAAGGCAACGTCATCACTCAAATGATAATCTCTCAGCAGAAGCTTTAAATGCTTGTGAGACGGATGATGATACAGTTGATGCACACTCTGCTGCTGAGCAATGGTATCAATGCCATCAAGCAACATGCCGTGGTAACCAAAGCCACTGATTAAATGACCGAGACGGTTAGCGTAGATCAACTCGGTGTTTCTGAAAACACTGGCAGTAACGCCCAGAAGTTCTTTCATCTTGCGTGCGTGCATTTCTACTTGCACCCTGAATTCTTTGGAATTTGAAATTGAGGAGAGTGAGTGAAAATAGGTTTCACCAAGAAACTCAACACACCCGGTGGCTGCCAATTTTTGAAAACTCTTTAGTGTTTTCGGAGCGTAATGCTCCAACTGTTCCAACGCAAGCCCGGTGATGGAAAATGTAATGCGTGTTTGAGGATATTTTTTGATTAATCGAAGCAACATCGTGTTGGCAGGCAAATAGCAGTCTTCCGAAATGCGCTGAATAATTTTCGAGTTGGCATCATCATCGAAATACGATTTTCCAGTGCCGATATCAAAGAAAGAAAAACTATTCAGCCGCCTGGGCTGATGCACCTGAAAATACAGGATCAGGTTTTTAATCGACTTTTTCTTTCGCAAGTTCATCGTAAAGTTTTTTCAATATGCCCGTGGCCTTATCCCATGAAAGTCGCTTAATCAACTCTTCACTTTTGGTGTTAAGAGCGGTAGCGAGCGTTGGATATTTCAGAATTCCGCAGATGGCATCGGCCAATGCATCAGTATTCCAAAAATCTACTTTGATTGCTTGTGGCAATACTTCCGAAACACCGGATTGATTTGAGATGATCACCGGCACACCGGCTTGCAAGGCTTCCAAAGGCGTAATACCAAAAGGCTCTGAAACCGAAGGCATCACGTACACGCTGCTCATCGACCATACTGTATTCATCTGATCTTTATGCAAAAAACCGGTGAAATGAAAATGGTCAGACAACCGCAGTTGTGCCACACGTTCAATCATCTTTGGCATCAGATCACCTGAGCCTCCAATAATAAAATGGGTGTCGCTAAATTGATCCAACACTTTTCGCGCTGCTTCAATAAAGTAATGCGGCCCTTTTTGGTGCGTGATTCTTCCCAGAAAAGTAACCACCTTACTGCCGATGGGAGGAAGGTGAGAGGCTTTGCCATTCTTGTATGGCGTAACCCCATTGTGCACTACTTTTATTTTTCGCAGTGGTATTCCGTAATGTTTGTGAATGATTCCTTTTGTCCATTCACTCACTGCCACCACTCGGTCTGCATTGGCCATTCCTTCGCGCTCCAGTTCAAATACCCGTGTATCCACATGGTGCTCACCGGCTCTGTCAACTTCGGTTGCATGAACATGCACGATGAGCGGCTTTCTGCTTACACCGCGTGCTGCTAATCCAGCCTTAAATGTCATCCAATCGTGGGCGTGGATAATATCGAACTTATTTTTGTGAGCAATAATGCTCGCTACGTCTGCATATCGCTCTACTTCCTCCAATAGATTTGGTCCGTATGTTCCAGAGAAGGAAAATCCAATCCCCACACGAGTGGTAGAAAAAATATCTCTTCCTTCCGGTAGAATATAATTCCACTGCTCAAGGGTATTTAATGTTTGTGAATGCGTTGCGCCCTTATAAGGATCTAATGTGATATCAACTTTTTCGGTGGTGAAGCGTTCGGGATAATTTGTGAATGCAGCAGGTTGAAGGTGATGTGTTGTATTCACTCGTTCATAACGCAGCGGTACAGTGCTTGCGTTGATCAGTTTAATCTCGTTGGGCTCATCACCATAAGCTTTGGGTACCACAAACAATACGCTTACATTTTTTTGTACCAGCGATGACGTAAGCCCCAGGCATGCGGTTCCTAATCCTCCGGAAATGTGAGGTGGAAATTCCCATCCAAACATTAGTACTTTCATGGGCACAGCGTGTGGTTAAAAAAAGCTTTGGCGTAGTCTCCTTTTCAATTTTTTTTCTTGTAGAAAGGAAGGCACCTAATTTCGGGCAGATTAAAGCTAAGCGTGAGATAAGTTAGCAATTGTCAAGATGAGGACCAACAATTTACCTTCGTTTCCCGTGCGACTGTTTTTCATTTCCATCCAAAAGCTATTTTCTGCACTTCACCGATAATATGCTCCAATATTTTTGTGAAAGTACTTTTATCCATACACCGGGCGCGATGATTTTCGTTTTTATGCCAAATGATTGTAGTCGTTTACAATTGTGGGCCTCAGATGATTATTATCGCAATAAGTAAACAACGATGATCATTGAGGATGCCATTTGACTTTTTTTATTTAGTAGTCACTAAAAATCCGATGTTTATGCTTTTCAGAGACAGAACATATGCGGCATTTTTATTAGAAGAAAGATTACGAAAGTACAAAGGATGCGATGGTTTGGTGCTGGCTATTCCGCGTGGGGGTGTTCCTATCGGCTATCAATTGGCTCACTTGCTGCATTTGCCATTGGATATTATTCTAAGCAAGAAAATCCCACATCCGGCAAACGAGGAATTTGCGATTGGTTCTGTTAGTGGAGATGAGGTTGTTTATGATATGGCTTGTGCTGGCGATACACCTTCAGATTATATCACCCATGAAGTGAAACGCATACAACATGATAATGCTGCGCGCTATAAATCTTTTCAAATGGGACGTACTCCAGCATCCATAGCGGGTAAGATTGTGATCCTTACTGACGATGGTATTGCTACCGGCAACACCCTTCGGGCATGCATTCAGTGCATCAGGAAACAGCATCCGGAAAAACTCATTGTGGCAGTACCGGTGGCATCAATGGAAGCCATAAATAAATTGTCGCCCATGGTGGATGAGTTTATCAGCTTGTACATGCCACAACATTTTCATGCTGTGGGTGAATTCTACGAGAATTTTTCGCCAGTGGAAGACGAAGAAGTAAAGCGCCTGTTGCACAAAGCCGATCATGAGTTAGCAACCCCCGTTTAAGTATTTTTTTTTCAAATATTTTTCACTTATGACGAAAGTCATAGTAAAAAAATACTGTTTGATGCAGCTTCACTTTAGCAATTAATCAAATGATTTGTAACGATAATGCTTGCCAAATAAGGCCTCGTTTCTCATCGATTTCAAACGATTGTGCATGGGGCGATGAATGGCCATTATCTCAGTGCATTGCTTGAGTATTTACCAAACCCTAGCTTGAAAAATTATGGACAAAACTATTTTAATCATCGAAGATAACCCTGAAGTGAGTGATAATATTTCCGGGATATTAGAGCTGGAGCGTTACAAAGTATTAACGGCTCCTAACGGTAAGGTAGGAGTGGCGCTTGCGCAACAATACCTGCCTGATCTCATACTCTGTGACATCATGATGCCAGAGTTAGACGGTTACGGTGTGTTGCATGCCATCACCAATGACGCTGACACCGCTGGCATTCCATTTATTTTCCTGACTGCAAAGGCTGACAAAACAGATTTCAGAACTGGTATGAATCTGGGCGCAGACGATTACATCACCAAACCATTTGAAGGATCAGATTTGCTGAAGGTGGTGGAAACGCGCTTGCACAAAACAGATCGCCTAAAAAACATTTATCGCAACGATCTGGATGAAGTGAATAGCTTTCTAAATCACGCTACAGAAGTCAAGGTTTTACAAAAGCTTGCTGGCAGCCGTCATAAAAGGCATTTCAGGAAAAAAGAATTTGTTTTCATGGATGGGCAAAGTCCTAATGATCTGTACATGGTGAATAAAGGTGAGGTGAAGACCTATAAAGTTAATTCTGACGGAAAGGAATTGATTACCGGCTTCTTTCAGGAGGGAAGTTTTTTGGGTTACGTACCCCTGCTGGAAGGCACATCGTATGGCGAAAGTGCAGTGGCAATGGTTGATACCGAAGTGGTGATTATTCCTAAACAGGATTTTTTAAATCTTCTGTATTCCAGCAAAGACCTTGCGCACAAATTTATAACCATACTCACCAGTAATCTTACGGAAGCGCAAAACAGATTATTGGAAATAGCCTACCAGTCCGTTCGTCAGCGTGTTGCTTCATCGCTGTTGCGTTTAAATCAGTTAGGTGCCAGTGCAAATAAGATGGATATCATTGATGTTTCGCGCAAGGATATTTCGAGCATGATTGGAACGGCTACGGAGTCTCTGAATAGAACGCTATCTGATTTTAAGGATGAGAAATTAATCGATTTAACGGATAAAGGAATTCGTATTTTGGATAAGCCGAAACTGGAACGTCTGGCGCGATGAGCTAATAATTAGTGTTCGTCTTATGTCACTGGATTTTGAAAAGTTTGCCATGAAAGGAAACGAGTTTGTTAATGTGTTGACTGACAAACTTGGAAATGATTGTACGCGCGAACGAGCCGCACGAATTTTGCGGAGTGTATTTCATTCGTTGCGCAATCATCTCTCTATAACCGAATCGTTTCATCTGATGTCGCAATTGCCAATGGCCATCAAAAGTGTTTATGTTGACGGGTGGACCTTCCATCGCGATACCGAGCGAATACGAACCTTCGATGATCTGGTAAATGAAATTGTAAAAGCAGAAGGGAATTCGGCCTGGCGCGATTTCAGTTCGCGCGATGATGTAATCGATGCTATTCGTGCGGTGGTGCAAACCATGAGTTGCTATGTTTCAAAAGATCAATTGAATGATGCCTTTAGTAATCTCCCAGCGGGTTTGCAAAAGACATTCAAGAGCTGGATTTTTTCTCCCTAGCTTATGATCAGCAATGGCCATCGGATAAGTTACTATGTGATTAATGGAATCACGATGTACCGATTGGTGTCGGCTCCATTTTTGATTGTATTGGCTGCTCTGGGTGAGTTGAATTGGTTTAAATGGCTGGTGGCCTTAAGTTTTTTTACCGATGCCATTGACGGTCCGCTTTCGCGAAGGTATCAGGTCACTAGTGTTTTTGGGGCGCGTCTTGATTCGGTAGCAGACGATGCTACTGTAGTGGCGTCTACCGTTGGGCTGTGGTTAATTCATCCTGAGTTTATTCAGAAAGAGTGGGTGATGATTGCCTCCGTATTTGGTCTTTTCGGAATTCAAACTGCGGCAGCGCTGGTTGCCTATAAAAAAGTTACCAGTTTTCATACCTACCTGGCAAAATCTGCGGCCGTTGCACAGGGGCTTTTCTTCATGATGATCCTTTTTAATATCCAGCCGTTCGTGTTTATGTTTTACCTGGCGGGTGTGCTCACTTCGGTTCAGCTGATTGAGGAGATTATCCTGATCATCCTACTGCCCGAATGGAAGGCTAATGTCAGTGGCTTGTATTGGGTGCTCCGCGATCGATTCAAAAAAAGAGCGAAGGCATAGCCTGTTGATTAAATTTCATTTCAACAGGATTTACTTTTTTCCTCTTAATCGTTTTAGCGATGCCTTCACATTTTCTGAGTTCCAATTTGAAAATCTTCCTTTTTGAAGCACCATCATATTTTGATTTGCCTCATCAAGTTCATACTTGAAGATGAAAGGAGCGTTTGGATCAATCCAGCCGAAGGCCTGTCCAAATCGTAAATCACTAAAGTAAAGTTTACCTTTTGTTTGCGAAACAATATAGTAATCCTGCGAAAACGTCTTCAAGCGCTCAACATCATGTCTGGCTTGAATGGGAGCCAGCAGCGAATCATTTTTTGCAACAAAGCTTAGTTCAATTGGAGTACGATCAAAGATGGATCCATACCCCAGGTAGTAGCCACCATCCGTTTTGGCTACGATATACCAGAGGAAAATATTTAACGGTGTTGGTGTAGTGAAATAATCATCAGCAAGATTTAACTTTTTATCAAGGGTCTTTTTTACAGAGCCTGTGATCGATAGCTTATTAGACACCGCGATGGAAAAATAAATTACGCAGGGTAACAGCCCTAAAGCTACCCACGTTTTTCGCGTGCTGTTTGAGCTTGGGAGCATCACCAATGCAAGCGCTGCAATGAACGGGGCGATGGTAAAGAGCGGATCGGCCACAAACAAAATATTGAACGAAAACCGATGATGACTAAAAGGTTCCAGTAAGCCAACTCCGTAAGCGTTCATCACATCAATCACCAGATGAAGAAAGATTTGAACACTAAAGAAAATTATCCATGAGCCAAGCTCAATTTGCGTTTGCTTGTACCAACGCTCAGCCAGCCAGGCACACATCAACGAAGCCAATAGCGCAAATAGAATGGAGTGAGAAAACCCTCGATGGGCCATCAGATTATCGGCAGGCGATAACCAGAGCGCAGCAATAAAATCTATGTCGGGCAGGCTTTGTGCAAAGGCACCTAATAGCATGGCCTTTTTTCCCATGGCCTTTCGGGAAAGCGCTTCGCCAAGCACGGCACCAACAACAATGTGAGTGAGCGAGTCCACAATCTTCTTCGTCTTCGTAATTCAAATTTGCCCCAATCAGTGCTGGAATTAAATAACCTTCGATTGCTTTCCCTATGATTTTAGTCAGGCCGAGGGTCAGTAATTCACGATTAAATTTTTGATCAGCCGTGAGGATAATCATCGACTTCATGGCAAAGAGGTAATAGTTTTGGTCATAACAAAAATTGGAATTATGACCACAGGAAAAGCATTATTGGGCGTGCTGGCAGGGATTGCCGCAGGCGCAGCGTTGGGTGTTTTGTTTGCTCCTGAGAAGGGATCACAAACCCGCAAGAATATTACCAGAAAAGGAGAGGATCTTGTTGATGCGTTGAGCGATAAGATTGACGACAAATTTGATGACCTCATGAACGCAGTGACCGGCAAATTGAAAAAATCAAAGCCACAGAATGATTCTGTTAGCGCTATGAAAAATGAATATGTAGGCTAGCGGAAACACGTAACTGCTTCAACTAAAAGTCGCCCGGGTAAAATATCTGTGGCGATTTTTTTTTATGAATGGTAAACCAGGAAATAGCGGAGACCCAACTGACTTTACTATTTTTAGTGCTCAATGGTTAATTCGGTTTCGTTTCGTATGCGCATAATGCTGATTGCACTCATTTTGCTGGGTGCTCATTCATTTCTTTTCAGTCAGGATATTACCACCGAAGGGCGCGACTTTTGGTTTGGGTTCATGGAGAACAATGTCACGGTCAATCAGCAAGTTGACTTGCGTGTATACATCAGTGCGGTAGACTCTACCGGAGGAAAAATAGAAATTCCTGGAGCTAACTGGTCGCAGGATTTTTCTGTCAATGCAAATTCAACCACAATGATTTTGGTGCCCACCAGCCTGGGCATGGCGCAAGGATCTGGAATAAAAGCCAATCGTGGAGTACACATTACTTCGGGCGCTAATATCAGCGTTTATGCTTTAAATAGTCGTGCGCTTAGCGCGGATGCATCCGTCATTTTACCAACACCGGCATTAGGCAAAACGTACTATGTCGCTTCCTATGTGGGCACACCACCCTCCTTGTTTTCTGAATTTCTGATCGTGAGTACGGAGAATAATACTGAAGTAGAAATTACTCCAGTCGCCAATACCACCGATGGCCATTTGGCCGGAGTTCCGTATCGTGTTGCGCTCTCGGCAGGGCAAGTGATGCAGGTGCAATCACAAAGTGATCTTAGTGGAACAAAACTAACTTCCGCTACAGGCTGTAAAAATTTTGCGGCCTTCTCCGGAAACGTATGGACTAACGTAGGTAACTGTGGTATGGCGCAAGATCATTTGTATGAACAGTTGTTTCCAGTAAACACGTGGGGAAAAAACTACGCAGTGGTTCCATACCTGGAGCGCAATGGTGGAGACATTTTTAAAATCATCGCTGAGGAAGACGGCACGTTAGTTTCCATTCTTGGGGCAACTCCTGTTACCCTGAATAAAGGCAAATCCATCACCCAACTTATTGCCAGTGCAGGATTGATCACGGCCGATAAGCCAATACAAGTGGCCCAGTTAAGCCGCAGTCAGAATTGTGATAACCTGTTTGGAGATCCCTTTATGATTTTACTGAGTCCGTTGGAGCAATCATTGGAGAAGATTACGTTTAATGCGTTCAACGTTACGATCATTCAAAATTATTATACCAACATCATTACACCCACGGCCTCCCTTGGAAATATTAAGTTGGATGGAGCGGCTATCGGAAATCAATTTGCTGCTGTGCCGGGGAGTGCTACCTATTCTTACGCCAGAATTAAAATCACCACCGGAAATCATACGCTTGAGTCTCCTGCGGGTTTCTCCGCTTATGTTTATGGATTTGGAAACATTGAGTCTTTCGGATACGCTACCGGAGCAAAACTCGACAACCTAAATATGGTGATTACTGCTACCAAGAAATCGACCAGCGAAATAACCCGAACCGTCTGTGCAGGTGACTTAGTGCAGTTTGATGTCACCACCAAGAGAACATTTTCAGCGTATCAATGGAATTTTAATGGCACCGTAATCAATGGAAGTAAAGCTGAATATACTTTTGCGGATGGTGGAACGTACTTCGTAACGGTAACCGGCACTAATGCTTCGGATAACTGCTCCGATTCGGAAACGGCCACCATTCAAATTAAAGTGTTGAAGCCGAGTGAAAAAATTAAGGGCCCATCCTCGGTATGTCCTTTCACTTCAGGTGTTTCCTATTTTGTTACAGCCGATGCAGGCAATACATATCAATGGTCGGTAGATGGTGGAGCAATAGCTGCAACTCCTTCAAAAGATAATATTATCATTGATTGGGGTGCCACAACGGATGCGGCAAAAGTGAAACTCATCACCACAGACAAGTTAGGGTGCGTTGGTGATCCCACCGAACTAAGGGTAAAGATCAATGTGAAACTTGAGCCGATATTGCCCATTGGATTGGATAGCCTCTGTTCCAGCAATGGAAAGAATAATGTGTACTACGTCTACAAAAATCCAACGTCAATCTATACCTGGCAAATTGATCACGGTGTCATTAATAAAGGTCAGGGCACAAATGAGATTGACATCACGTGGGATGGCCCAGGTACTGGAACCTTACACTATAAAGAGGAGAGTACGGAAAATAATGTGTGCGCAGGAGAATCAGCAACACTATCGGTTTTCATTGAACGCGAGCCGGATGAAAAATTAACGGTGGTTTTGCCTAAAGACATTTTTCAGGTTGAAGAACCCATTCAATTTGAGTTTACCGGAGATGCAGCATTCAATTATAAGAGCTGGAATTTTGGAAATGGTTTGAAAATGGATAGTGTAGTGCGCAGCAAGCCGGTAAAGCAATCATACAAATGCCCCGGTGATTATACCGTTCGGGTTACTGCCTACACTGGCACGGTTTGCCAGAATATCGGAGCAGGTGAAAAACCTATCAAAGTCTTGGCACCCGAATTATCAATAAAGCGAGTGACTCACAGCCTTGAAAGAGATAGTACAATCGAAGTTTATTCAGGAGTGAAGTATGTCGATTTCTTTACTGGCTCAATTAATCTTCAGGAACGAAGCATCGATCCAAAGGTTTCCTCATGGGCAGTGCTCTCAAAAGATCATCGCACAGGATTTTTCAAACAATCACTTCGGTCTACATCTTCCACCATTTATGAATATCGGCTTATCATACCGGCCTTATGCAACCAGGTATATTCATCATTAACGCACAACACCATACGGTTGAATGTTACTAAAGATAGCACTGAGGTGCTGGAGAAATCTGTTTTGCGCTTTAATAATTATATAAACTGGCTAAATGGTGTGGCGCGCTATGAGGTATGGCAGCAAATTGACAGTACAATGTTCATAAATGTTGGCAACGCATTTAATAATCAACTGGCAATAGAATATCAGAATGTAGGATTTAACTACTGTTACCGCATTCGCGTGTTGGAGCAGGGGAGCACTAATGAATCGTGGTCGAATACGGATTGTATAAGTTTTATTCCCAAAGTAAAGTTCTACAATGTGATCACACCCAATGGCGATTCAAGGAATGATTTTTTCATCATTGAGGGTATTGAAAATTATCGGGAAAATCGCCTCACAATTTATAATCGTTACGGAGTGCCAGTGTACAAGGCAAGCGGCTATTTGAACGACTGGAATGGAACGGATAACCACGGCCATGAGTTAAGCCCCGGAATCTATTATTATAGTATGGATCTTCGGGATCCACGTCCAAGCAAAACGGTATTCAAGGGCTCGGTGAGTATATTGAAATGATTTTATTTCCTTTCTCACCCCGATATGACGACTACCGGGGTAAAGAAACATAAGACCTGGATTCTTTATCGAATCAATGCTTAAAACAATAGTTAACGTCCTGGCTTCATTAAATTATAATTGCAATTCGGATTACCTACCCTTATGTTGTCGAAGTAAATCACACGGTGGCTCACATCGGCTTTGCCATCCAAAAACGAAGCTTTGTAAATTCCAACTTTCCATTTAGGAAGATCACTGTTGTACATGTTTCCTCCATAGCGTTTGATTTTTAGTTCCCCATTGTGCCATACTTCAATGAAACCATCGCTCATGTGTGAATGAATAAAATGGAAAACAAGTTCGTGCCAGGTGTCTTTTGTGATGGTGCCTATCTCGTATTCTTCTTTCGCTCCCTTTTCATTTCCGATATCGAGAATCAATTTATCATCCCGGGTGATCAGGCGCACAGGGCTTCCGTCTTTATACCATTGGCAGATCACTTCGTGCGTATGATCTATTTCATAATACTGTGATGGAAAGTAAGCCGCAAAACTATACCAGGTATCCTTTGTGATGAACCCATCAATTCCTCTGAAGATAGTCACCTCAGCACGCTTGCCATCTGCAATTAAAGGTTGATCGGCCCTGATTTCAAACCGGGCTGCGCCTGAACCCTGGTAGGTTGGGCTGTTCACAAATTGTAATGCATAATCCCATGTGCCTACTTCTTTACCGTACACGGTTGAAAAAGGACTTGCACCTTCAAAGGTTTCTTCAAATAAAAACTTGCCCGGTATAGAATGCATATCCATGTGTTCATCACATGAAATTGTTGCTAATGTCAGTGTTGCACCGAGTACCAGTGACCAACTATTTTTGAACGTTTTCATAAAATTGAAATTTACATCTTGCTGAAGCGCTCTTCTTTTGAGGGCTTCATTTTTTCGTAGGAACCTTTTTCGTTACCTACTGCGATATCATCGAAAAAGATAATTCGTTTAGACGATTCAGAAGTTCCGTATTTAAAAGCAGCTTTGTAGAGACCAATTTTCCATTTTGGAAGAACATCATCATACATGTTTCCTCCGCGATGTGAAATCACCTGTTTACCATCATACCATACCTCAACTAAACCATCAGCGTAATGTGAATGAATAAAGTGGAATACCATTTCATGCCATGTATTCTTTGTAATCAGACCAATGTCTATTTGTTCTCGTTGTTTTAGCGCTGGTCCTGTTTCCAGAAATAGGTGATCCTGCTGCGCTCGCAATGATGTGGCTGGGCTTCCGTCTTGATACCATTGATTGATTACTTCGCGCTGCGAGTCGTACGAAAAACCATCGCTGGGAAAGTACACCGCAAAAGAGTACCACATTCCTTTGCCAGGAATATTTTTGATGATCACGGCTTCGGACCGTTTACCGTTTTTTACTAAAGGCTGATCAGCTCTGATCTCAAATCGTACGGCTTTGGATCCTTGATAAACAGGAGCGGAAATGTATTGTATAGCATAGTCCCACTCTCCGGTTTCCAAATTATGAACTTTAGAAAAGGGCTGATCGCCTTCAAAGTCCTCTTTAAACAAGAGATATTCCTGATGGCTGCTGGCAGCGATTGCAAAAATAGCTGCAGCCATAGGAAAGAAGACGGTTTCAAACGTTAAGCGCATAACAGCGATGATTCAGAATAAGTCTTGTCAAGGAGCGATTCAAAATATTTTTCTTCCTCCAACAATTCACTTAGTATGGTGGATATGTTGGGTTCCTCTACCGCCATGGCGAAATGAATGCATGCCTTATAGTCTGCAATTTTATAATCGTTAATGATCTGAATGTGATTGATAATGAGTTGATCATTTTTCTTTGCATTATTATCTTCAGCCAGGCGGTTGAGATTATCCTTAAGCATATTATGAATTGTTTCATGTCTTCTGCAGCACACTTCTTCATTCAGAACTTGAAGTGTTTCTGTCAATCGCTCGATTTTTTTTGACTGATTATCATGATAATTGTTTAATGCAGCTTTCAGCGAATCGGAAGATGCCTTATTGATTAATTGCGGCATTACATAATGAATTTCTTTTTCGGCATCGTATAGGCCGGTTAGTAAGAAAACCATGGCTTGGCGGAGGTTGGCGATCTTTTTCATATACTGCTACTTTTGGTTGGATTCATCAAATCACAGAAATAATTCTTAACTGTGGATCGATGACTTAATCTGTCAGGGAATCTATTTAATAATCGAATATAAAAGTGCTTTGCCGGTTCTTCAATGACAGAAGTCCCGGTGGTGCTTGTCTCTTTGCTGATCTTCATCATCCTTATTTTTGCCATCGTTAAGGCTCAGCCTTTCGCAACCTTTGGAAGCGCCCTGTTCAGTACATCCGCCAATCGTGTATTATGGAGATGTAATGCATCATTGGCTTTTGTTGATTTTCCATTACTCTTATGATCTTCTTCATAATATCCATAACCGTAGCCATGATGATGCTGATGTTTCTCCTCAATATCATTAAGGACTACGTACAAGCTCTTAATTCCCTTTTTCTCATACAATGCATTAATGTCGTCCACAAATACTTTGTCGCTGTAGTTATGTCGCAAAATGAAAATCGTAAGGTCTGCAATTCGCGTGAGGTAAAGAGTTTCATTTGTTAGCCCAAGCGGAGAGGAGTCAAGCACGATCACATCATAAGTTTTTTCAAGTTCGTGAATCATGTGTTCGAAGCGACTGTTCATCAGTAACTCTGACGGATTGGGTGGGATGGGGCCAGGAACCAATATGTCCAGATTGGAGTATTCTGTTTTTTGGATGATCGTGTTTACATTTTGTACCTGATCGCTCAAGTAGTTTGATAAGCCCGTGGTGTTGGCAACATTGAAATCATGGAACCTAAAGCGTTTGTGCATATCGCAGCCTATGAGAATGGTTTTCTTGCCTCCGATCGAATAGGCGGAAGCGAGGTTTATGGCACAGAATGTTTTTCCTTCTCCCGCAATGCTGGAGGTGATCATAATTGTCACAGGCTTATCCATCGGAAAAATGAAATTGATATTTGTACGCAACGAACGGAAGGCCTCTGTAATGGCAGAACGCGCCTGCGTTAATACCACCAGCGTGGGATATTTTTTATTTTGCCCAATGTAACCAATGAGTGGCACCTTAAGCCGCTGTTCGATTTCTTTAATACTTTTTATTTTTACGGATAGAAAATCGATAAGAAAAATTGTCGTGAAAGGAATAATCAATCCGAGCATCAATGCAAGAAAGTAATTAAGGATAGGCTTGAGCTTCATAGGAATGAGATTGAGAACAGCGGCCTCAATAATACGATTCGAGGCTTTATTTGAAGCTAATGAAATGGCAGCTTCAGCGCGTCTTTGCAGCAAGAAGGTGTAGATGCTTTCATTGATGGAGTAGCTTCGCTTGATGTTCAGTAAATCCTGCTCGGTTTGTGGAAGCGTACCAAATTGATTCTCGATTTTTTTTATCTGATTTTCCAGATCAGCAATACGAAGTGCGGCATTCCGGTTTACGTTTTTAAGAACCTCTTTAATTGATGCATTCAAGTCATTTAATTTTCGAGTGACCTCCATTACCGTTGGTGAGTTTTCTGTTTGCGAGGCAAGGAAGCGAGAGCGATCAGATTGTAGTTGTATAAGGTTTTCAATGAGTTTATTCAAAACGGGATCATCAATGCCAATGCCAGAAGGGACGTTGATCTCGCTGTAGTCTTCCCGGATTAAATAATCTTGAAGATTTCCGTAGTAATCTTTCTTGAATTTTTCTTCGTGTAAAGCCTTTTCCAACTCTGACAGCTTTTCAAAGATAGTGCTGCCTTCTGTTGTGATGTTATAGGTGCGGTGGCTACTCCTGAATTTTTCAAGTTTCCGCTCGGTGTAGTTCAATGAATCCGTAATGCCTGAAAGTTGGCTGTCAATAAACCTGACCGTGTTGCGGGCAATGGCGTTCTTTTCGTTCAGCTCATTATCCAAAAAAACGGACATCAACTTGTTCAAATAGTCGCGTGCCTTTTGGGGTTGATTGGTTTCTAAACTGAACAATAGTATGGAAGAGATTTTGTCCGTGGGAAATATTTGGAGATTCTCTCCAGTGTATTGAGTAATAAGACTTTCGCGATCACGAAACTTCAGCACCAAATCACCTGTAGCTTCGGGGCCCACAAAATTGATTTTAAATTTAGCAAAGGGAAACTCCAACCATTCTCCAAAGGGATATTGATCTATTTTGATGAGGGGCCTCTCAATAATGATGTTTAAATCCTCTCCCGGTACTACCTGTACATATTCATCATCCAACAACTCCAGATGAAAGTGTTTCGCGTCACTCCAGGAAATTTGTATGCGACCACTAACCAACTGAGCATGATTCCAATCAACCTCTGCAGTGATAGGAGTGTTGTTATATATTTCATTTGCGGTAAAGAAATTCTCTCGATAGTATTCAACATCAAACGGCAATTGATCCAACACATCGTTTGCAATGGTGCGCGATTTCAATACCACCATCTCATTCGCCATTTTCTGTCCTTTAGGTAAGATGCCACTGGCGCTGATGCTGCCAAAATCGAAGAGGTTCATCGCGTTGCTCTCTTCCTTGATCAAAAACTTGCTTTCAATTTTGTAGACAGGCTCCGTAAACTGATTTACAACAAAGGCTGCTGTAAATCCGATGAATAGGGAAATAGCAAAAAAAGGCCAATAGCGTGCGTATTTAAATAAGGACTCTTTAAAGCTGACTTCTTCCTCATCGCCATCGATGTGTGCACGTGATGAATTTTGATTGGAGAGTTTCATATGGTAATCATTTTCTAAATGGCGGTCATAACGGAAAGCCAAAGAATGCTCATGTTTTCAGTGACAATTTTCATAACCTAATTCGTTACGTTAATGAATAGCAGGGCAACGGTGAGTACAGACAATACCAACTGAAGCGATTGCGCTGCCGTGATGCCCGTTCCCAGTTGTTTTACTTTCATTGGCCGCGCATAGAGCATGTCGTTGGGGCGAATGAAGTAAAATTCTGATTCTATTATTTTATCGCTTAGCAGGTTGATGGTATGCGTTTTTGATCCCTCAGGGTATTGCCGGATGAGAAGTATTTCAGTACGCTTTGCCAGGCTGGTCATATCGCCTGCATTAGCAATGGCTTCAAAAATGGTTACCTGATTTTGAAGGATAGTAAATTTTCCAGGGCGGTTGAATTCACCCAGTGCGCTGTAGCGGATGCCACCAAGGCGTACCCGCACGTAATAGTTATCAGCGGTAATATATTTTTTGATCTTATCTTCAATGGCCAGTTTTGATTCTTTCAGTGTAAGCCCTACGAGTTTCACCTCGCCAATCACCGGCAGATTGACAATCCCTTCAGCGTCTAGTGAATATCCATTTAGAAAAAAAGCATCACCTCCATTGAGACCGCCAAGATTTTGCAATTGATTTTGAAAATCACCCCCTTTCAAAAGTTCATTTAATTCAGCGCTGGTGGACTTCATAGTGATGTCTACGACATCATTGCATTGCAAACGGTACTCCTCGATTTCATATGGAATCAGTTCTCCTGGCTTAGAGGATACCTCAGGAGACTCAAGTTTTTGCATGTATGTGATTTTGCTGTTGGGAATGCAACTGAAGAGGCTTAAAAGCATGATCGTGTAAATCGTTTTAATGAAGTAGTTCATGGTATTCGCATCGTTTACAGTTGATCATGCAATACTGCACGACCAACTATTTAATTAGGAATTTGACGCTGGTTGAATTTTCTGTTGACTTGAACAAAAGGAAGTGTAAACCAGCATCAATGTTCAACTCAGTCAGATTAAGTTCCAGCAAGTTATTTTCTATTTTAAATGAGTTTCGATAACAATTATTTCCCTGTGCGTCAGTGAGGGAAATAGATACCCATGTTCCATCTTGAAGCCCTGAGCTTTCGATATAGATCACGTCTTTTGCAGGGTTAGGGTACAGACGAATCGAAAACTCGGTTGCTGCAAGCGTTGATTCCCCAATTTGCAATGACGCTTCCGGAATCGCAGAGGTTCTGGTGCTGGCCAGCGTATTCGTGAGAGCAAGTATTTCTGAAGCGGTTAACGCGTAGTTATAAATCCGGGCTTCGTCCATTGTTCCTTTAAGTGAACTCTTTCCATCATTCTTAGCTCCAAGTGTTACAGGCATATCGTTCACTTGGATGTAAGCAGGAGTGGAGAAAGTAGCTGACTTATCTTCAACGCCATTGACAAATAACTTCGCAACTGTGCCATTGTAGGTAGCAGCAATGTGCATCCAGGTAATGCCATCACTCGGATAAAGTTTTTTAGAATTGATCTTATAGGTTGAGCTAGAATATTGATTCACCTGGAATGATATTTTGCCAGAGCTTAACAAGGTGAGCTCGTATCCGTCTACCGTTGTGGAAGAACCTTTTTGAATTAAATGCTGCGAAGCTCTTTTCTCCGGACGAATCCACATGGAAAGTGTTAAGCCCTGAACGGCATCGAGTGATTCTGCATCTGGAATGGCTACGTACTGACCTGATCCGCTTAATTTCAGGGCTGATCCTGAAATTCCTGTTGTCCACAGTGGACTTCCTTTAGTGATTCCAGTATTTGCGAAGACTGAAGCATCCGTTACTTGTGTTCCGCTTCCTTCATCCATTTTCCAATTGCCCACCAATGCCGGTGGCGCCATGGCTATGGTTGTGAATGACCAAACTTCTGACCAGGTGCTGCTTCCCATTGCATTGGTTGCCAGTGTTCGCCAATAATAAGTAGTGCTATTGGCGAGACCAGATATCTGCGATGAAGTTGCCGTAATAGCATTTCGATCTAGAAAGAGATTTGTGAAGCCTGAATTCGTTGAAACTTGAAGTCGATAACTTGTGGCATAGAGTACAGCATTCCATTGCAACGTTGGGTTGATGCTAATATTGATTGACAAATTTGCAGGGCTATTCAATACTGGGGCCGATTGAGGCACATACAAAGTGGTGAAACTCCAGACGGTTGACCAGTTGCTATCTCCCGCAAGATTGCTGGCCAATACGCGCCAAAAGTATAGTGTGCCAGGAGCGAGGTTCGAAATAGTCAATGAGGTTGTAGAAATATTATTTTGATCTACAGTAAGTAAACTGAAATCTGAGCCGGTAGAAACTTGAAGGTGATAACTTGTTGCTCCTGTTGATGCAATCCAACGGAGTGTTGGATTGGATGCAATACCAGTTGCAAGATTGGCAGGACTCGAAAGTACGGGAGCAGTAGGCGGTTGTGAAAGTGTATTGAAGCTCCAGATTGAGGACCAAGGGCTGATGCCCACTGAATTTACTGCTTGTACTCTCCAAAAGTAGGTTGCACCTACGGTTAAGCCACTAACACTCGCGGACGAGCCGGTAATGCTATTATCCAAAAAAGTTGTTGCAAAGTCTGCAGTAGTAGAAACCTGAATGTGGTAGGATGTGGCATACATGGAAGGATTCCAACTCAACACAGGATTGGTGCTCACGTTTGTTGCAAGATTATCCGGTGCTAAAAGTATGGGCGCGTCAGGAATGGGCGTTGTGCCAGAAATGTCTGTAGCAAGTGCACCAACAATCTGTGTGTCGTTAGATGCAAGGATGACGATATCAGATTCATACCCATTTTTGGTGCTCGTTGGGTTGTTATACATTCCACTGATCAGTGTGAAGGCTGGGCCAAATGAAATGGGATCAAGCGAAGATTCGCGATACAGAATATCACCACCATCCTCATGAGAAGTGTAAATGATTTTTAGTTTTCCGATGGACTCATTGAGGATAGCAATTGGACGAGTTCCGGTTTGGGAGACTTCGTATAGATCATCCCATGCACCGGAAGTACTTCTTTTCAAAAGTGAGATGCGCGGATACCCGGGTGTGTCATACCCTGTTTTTACTGCGCAATACAAAGTACCGTCACTGGCTTTGGTCATGTGCAAGTGATCGTCACTCATGCCGGCACCCACATTCAATGCCGATTGCGATGCGGGGTGCTCATCGTCAGACCATAGGGTGGGATCTGTTCCGGTGATGTGTGTTTTGAAACCAAATAATTTCGAATTTTGATTCGACCATAAGACCGCGATTTTATTTTCTACAGGTAAAGAAATAACTGCGCTGATATCATCATCAGTAATGCCGGTTTCAATAATGGTTGGAGCGCTCCACGTGTTGTAAGGAGAATCACTCCAGCGAACCCGAACATCCGTGGTACCATCGGAGGCCAGCCACATTCTTCCATTGTTATCAATATCAATGGTGGCGGTCTCTACGCCTGCATCCAAGGTAATGTATGATGTTGCGGTGCGCTTTGACCACAATTTATAATTGCCTGTAGTTGGAACATACTCAACAGAAACCAATTGAGAAGGTGAATCTTCTTTGCGCCATAGCAGAATATGACAAACATTATCAATGACTTTGCAATCTGCTTTTATCGTGGTGCTTGAAGAAATCTTTAAAGTGTTTGTCCACACTAACCCATCAAGTCGCCACACGTATGTTCCTGTGCTTATGGGAAACACACTCCACCACTTACCATCATACTCCCAAACCTTGGACTGAGGCTTCTCACCGGTATTTTTCACAGAGATTTGTGGAGTGAGTAGTGAAATCGTATTGAACCCCTGAGCATTGAGATGACTTGAAATCAGTAGCGTGTTGCTGAATAAAATCATCATGAGTAAAAACCGAGTGACACCTTTAGCATTTTTGATGGATAGTGTGTTCATGATTTTCTCTTTATTGTTTTTTTTGTCTACGTCTTCATTTCTTGTTAGAAAGCATTTTGCCTGGCCTTACGGCTAAAGATGGTCATCCAGATTATTTTCAGATCAAGTGAGAAGGACCAGTTTTCGATGTACCACAAGTCGTGTGCTGTGCGTTGTTGAATTTGTTCTTCCGTTTCGGTTGGGCCTCTCCATCCGTTCACTTGTGCCCATCCGGTAACACCAGGGCGGAAGTAATGGCGAATCATATATTTATCAACATGTTCTTTCATTTGCTGATTAAGAAAATTGCGATGAGGGCGGGGGCCAACCACGCTCATATCACCCAGCAAAACATTGATGAATTGAGGAAGCTCATCGAGATTGTATTTTCTCAAGAATTTTCCGATGCGGGTTATGCGTGGATCATCTTTTTGAGTAGATAGAGTGCCACCAACTGTAGCATCATTCTGACTCATCGTTCTGAACTTGTACACGGTGAAGTTTTTTCCACCACGCCCGATTCTCACAGGACAATAAAATACACTGCCTGGTGAATCAAGTTTGATAAGCACAGCAATGATGGCAAAGGCAGGGGCAAGAAAAACCAATGTGAAAAATGCGAAGATTAAATCAAACAGTGCTTTTTCAAGCGCAGGATAAATTTCATCCAAAGGCAACTGGCGAACTTGCACTGTATCCCAGCTTTCATGCTCATCATTGTGCACTAATTTGAATGGCGTACCAAGAAGCCCTGCAAAATCAGGAACGTAGCTGATTCTGGCTCCAACATAATCGGCTTCATGAATGATATTCTGAACTTTTTGACGCGAAGACTCATACGGCAATGCAATGACAACCTCATCTACTTCATTGTGGCTGAGGTAATCCTTGATGTCGGATACTGCGCCCACTACTTTCTTTTGATTCACACGACACTCTTCGCCACCGCATTTTAGATAACCTTGTATTTCGTATCCATAATCAGGATTTGAATTCAGATAAGTGGATACCTTTTCGGCAATTTCTCCTGCACCTGCTACCAAGGTTCGTTTTATGTTTTCCCTTCTTCTCCTCAGTTTGCTGATCAGGCTGATGAAAATAATATTGACGATCAAATCAACTACTACAAATGTGAGGGCGAAGCCGAGTAGCCATTGATTGACTTGTAATTCGAATGAGTTGGATAGGTACAAAGAAGAGATCATGATGATGGCAAAAAAAAGGATATAAGTTTTTCCATAATTCATGAGTCGTGGCATCAGTCCATTGTGCAGATTCTTGCGATAAATTTTTGTGATGTATGCCGATAAGAGCCATAATAAGATGGCGTCAATCAGAATGGTAAGGCGTGCGCCACGATGTTCAAATTGATTAAGAATCTCAGCAGAAGAGTAAAAGGAGAGTACCAACGTGCAAAGATTGACAAGCAGGTAAAATGCGGGGAGAAGGGAAGCCGACCTAGACATAGTGGGTAAGATTAAATCCATGTCCAAGGTAGATTTGACCTCAATTTTCAACTATGACTGAAGTCCCGCATTAGTGTGATTTTCATCATAGGCCACTCGCTCTTGAATGGTAAAATTGGATGCATGATTAAGTACACTTGAGGTCATGCAGGAGTTTGAGAAAAATAAGAAGAGCCTTACCGAACGAGCATTCAATGGTTTCTTCTGGATGATTTTAGGAAGTGTGATTCAATTGATATTGAAGATTGGTATTCTGGCAGTTCTGGCGAGGCTTGTTACTCCACAAGAGTTTGGAGTAATGGGTATAGCACTTGTGGCAGTAGAGTTTTCAAAAATGTTTTCGCACATGGGTATTGGCCCGGCCATTATTCAACGAAGGGAATTGGAGGAAAGACACCTCACCACAGGCTTCACCATTTCACTCCTGATGGGAATTTTCTTTGCGCTGATTCTCGCAGGGATTGCACCCGTGCTGTCATCGTTTTTTCAAATGCCCCAATTGATCAACGTGTTGAGAATAATCTCGCTCGTGTTCTTCATCGATTCATTGAATCTTATCGCACAGGCACTCATGCAACGCCACATGAAGCTTAAGTTGCTCGCACTGTTGGAAGTTATTTCATATTCAATTGGGTATGGTTTAGTGGGTATTGCATTAGCTTACCTGGGCTGGGGAATTTGGGCATTAGTCACCGCCAATTTGGTTTCGTCACTTTTGCATGCGGTGCTTTTGATCGCGCTTCAGCCTTTCCCCAAAAAACTTCAATTGGATGGCGAAGCAAGCAAAGAGCTACTCTTTTTTGGCGGTGGGATGACGCTCGCTAAGGTTGCCAACTATCTCGCGACACAAGGTGATAATCTTGTAGTAGGAAAAACTTTGGGTGCAGCAGCACTTGGTATTTATGGCCGTGCGTATCAGTTTATGGTGATGCCTGCAAGCCTTTTTGGAAATGCGCTGGACCGCGCGCTGTTTCCGGCAATGTCAAAAGTTCAACATGATACCGCGCGACTTTCAAAAGCATACTTCACCGGTATCGGAATCATTGCGCTGGTGGCCATTCCGATTAGTGCAATGATGGTTTTACTGGCACCGGAAATTGTGGCAGTGGTATTGGGACCTGCATGGAATGAGGTGGTACTCCCTCTTCAGATACTCAGTTTTAGTTTGTTATTTAGAATGAGTTACAAATTGAGCGACTCACTGGCACGCGCTACTGGCGCAGTCTATCGCAGAGCATGGCGACAAATCATTTATGCAGGTTGCGTATTGCTTGGGGCTTATCTAGGTCAATTTTTTGGATTGTATGGTGTGGCTACTGGCGTTGCATTGGCCCTGATCATCAACTTTCTATTGATGGCCGACTTAAGTTTAAAACTAACTTCATCGCGTTGGCCTGATTTTATTAGAGCACACAAGCAGGGGATGGTTCTTGGCACGCTGAGCGGGTGCCTTGCGTTTGGGATCGTTACATGCTGCAGGGCGTATGCAATGTCTGCGATCCTCACGCTCATGGTCACAAGCATCTTGTCGATACTCCCAATTGCGTTGGCTATGAAATTTCATGCTCGCTTTGTTATTAGTGATGAGCTGAATGAACTCTTTACAGTATTAATCTTAAAACGCTTTCGAAAAACACCGATTAAAAATGCTTGAGCTCGAAACCTTAACGCACCCCACGCTGCCAGTCATTTCCAATTTACTGTCCACACTTCATGATCAGCAGATTTTATACTGCCATTGGAAGAGCAATGAGCACCTGGGCGCGTCCATGCTAGGCGATACTGATTTGGATATACTTTTCGACTGCAATGAGAAAACAAAAATTGAACAAGTGCTTTGGGGGTGTGGCTTCAAACGATTTGATGCTATTCGCCAAAAGCAATATAAAGACATTGTAGATTTCATTGCATTGGATATTGACACTGGCAAGTTGGTGCATGTTCACACTCACTACCGGCTTACCCTGGGAGAACCATTTTTAAAAGGGTATCAAATCAAATGGGAAAAATTGATTTTATCACGGAGGGTGTTCAACGCTGAATTTGAAATTTACACGATCGATCCCGCCTTTGAAATACTGCTCTTATTTCTGCGCGAAGCATTGAAGTTGCGCAATCGCGACAAAGTAATGATGGTTCTTGCAAATAGGAAGGAGTGCAACAAATACGTGCTGCAAGAATATCACTGGTTGAAGAAGCGCATACGGGATACCGATATTTTGGAGCTTGCTGAAAAATTGTTTGAACACTATTCGCCAATTTATGAATTGCTGATTGGCAAGCTCGATCGCAAGCAGTTGAAGAAATTAGCACCATTGGTACGGCATGAGTTTAGGAAGCAGCGACTGCATTCGCCCATGGTTTCACTTTTTCTACGTTGGTATCGCGAAGCAAAAGTTATTCTTTCCAGAAAATTAGCGAGACTACTTTCCCGTCCCATTTTATCTAAACGCATCAATCCGCGCGGTGGAAGAATTGTGGCGGTGATTGGTGCCGATGGATCTGGTAAGTCAACCATCTCATCCAATCTTTATAAAACCTTTGTGAGCAAGCTGGATGTTTACAAGATTTATTTTGGAAGGGGAGATGGTGATATTTCCTGGTTCAGAAAAATTTTAAAGTCGGCAAAGAAAACGCACTCATCAAAACGCGGAGTTTCACCGACCGAGGCTAAAGCTAAATCCGGATGGATGACTGATGTATACAAATGCATTGAGGCATTAACGGTTGCCTACGAAAAAAATAGAAATCTCAACCTGATGCTGAAGGCAAAGAGAAAGCGAGAGTTTGTGATTTGTGATCGATATCCTCAAAATCAGGTCATGGGTTACAATGATGGGCCACTACTCCATCACTTGCGCAACTCGCTTAATCCTTTGGTTCGCGTGGCGGTGATATGGGAAGCTGCTGTTTACAAAAAGGCTGATCGCTACTCACCGGATCTCGTAATTAAATTAATAACGGAAGCAGAAGTAGTCGAAAAACGCAAGCCTGGTGAGACTTCGCTCGAAAAACTGGAAGCAAAGATTGAAGGTATTCGTCAGGTGAAGTTTGGTAAGGATTGCCGCGTGATTACTATAAATACTGATCAGCCTTTGCAGAATGTTTTGAAAATCGTACGGAAAGAAGTTTGGGAGTTATTATAGCCATGTCGTTTGCAGCACTTCATATCACCACTAACAACTTAAGGTCACCTCAGCTTGAAGAAAAGTTGAAAGGCGTGATCGTTGAATTTGTAGGTCCAACGGGTGGTGGTAAATCAACAAATTGTAAAACGTTTTCTCAATTTCTAACAGCGCGTCATTTGAAGGTTGGGATTTTTGGCGATGTGAAGGATTACTTCCATCAATTGCCGGGACGAGCACAGGCTAAGCTGATCACAAATGCATTTTTACATCACGGCATGTCGATGCTTTCATTTACCTGGTTATTGATGGCTAATCATATTTATCGAATCAATTCACTTTACCGATTTATAAAACTCTGCATCTTTCATGAAATGATGATTGAATATATCGATGTTTCAAATGTGAATGTTTTGCTTTTAGACCAATGGGCGGTACAAGGATTATGGTCGGCCACCATCTTCAGTAACCGTACTGCCTATGAAAAAATATTGACTCAACTTTCAAGTTTTTTCTTTCCGGTGGATTTGCTGGTGTATTTAAATATTGATGCCAACACCGCATCTGATCGCATTATGTCGCGCGATGTTCATAAAAGCCGGTTTGATCAAATGGATCATTCCAAACGAATGATGGAGTTTAGTAAATACAATTACTATTTGTTGCAATTGTTTGAGCAGTCGCCCTGCAAACAAAAATTGCGACTGTCTGCGAAGGATACTCCGCAAGCGAATGCAGAAGAATTTATGAACTATTTACAAAATCATTGGAGGTGATCCACTATGGTTCTGCTAACGCTAACCTTTCTGCTGGTGTTAACCTACTTGTACGATACAAAAGTCTTTGTATCAGCTTTGATAGTATTTTTTGTACTGTTCGATATGCTCGATGGATTTTATGAAGACGAAAAGATATTCGCAGCCATGCGTTACATTATTCCTATGACGTTGATGATGGTTATTATTCTGAAAGAGGGGGCATTCCGGAAGACTGATTTTATTTTTCTGCTGCTAAGTTTTTATCTGGTGATGCTTCTGGTATATTCTTCTAAAGACATAATCGTTTCTGCAAAGAATCTTCTTGCTGTATTTATTACGCTTTTAATGATTCCACTAGGCAGGTACCTAAGTAAGCACATTAATTTTGTTGAATACTTTGAACCCTTTAACCGTTTTCTGTTGACCGCCATACCCGTTTACATTGTTATCGCAAATAAGTTTGGCATTGGCGAATCGTATTCGGAGGCGTTCACTACTGGTTTTTTAATCACCTCAAGAATGTACATCGTGCCCATCGTGACATTCTTGGCAATCCATTACTTGGTGATCAACCGAACACATGGCGTGTTTATTAAGCTGCTGGATAGCGCACTCATTCTCGTAAACATCTGCATAATCATTATCAACACGAGGCGAACTGCTTTGGGAATGCTTTTTATTGCATTGATTGTGTACGCTTCACTCAACCGGAAATTGATTTTTAAAATGGTAGCAATCAGTGTAGTGTTTATTCTTGCGTTGATTGCATCTTATCCGTTGTATGAGAAGGCGCTCACTGCTCAATTAGAGAAACGAGAACGTATTCAGGATCTTGATACCTACGAAGAGGAAGGACGTTACTTAGAGACCTTGTACATCATGGATTACCATGCTAAGAATCAGAATATTTTCGAAATACTTTTTGGCATTCGCCTGTTCGATACGTATGACTTTGGTACTAAATACTTCGGAAGAGACAGGCCCATTCACAGTGATCTTAACATGATTTTCTTTAGTACAGGCTTTGTGGGTTTACTTTTATTTTCTGCTTTCTTTTTTCATTATTTCCTGGTGAGCAATCGAAAAATTATGGCAGCGAATAAGAAGTTGTACTACCCCTTGCTGGTGATGTTTCTCATTGTATTGATACCAGGAAGATTTATAGGAACGCTTACGTATGCACCCTTTCTGATGCTCCTGCTTTCAACAGCAAAGTTTGAACCCGAACAGGATGACATAATTGTTAGCGAACTGGAAATGGAAGATGCGATTGTTGCATCTGAAGGATTATGAAAGTGCTTTTTGTTTGCAGTGGTAATGTAAAGGGCTTTGAGATTGTTCCGTTTATTAAAGATCAGGGAGAGTCACTGAAGAGGCTCGGAGTAGATCTTGATTATTTTCCGATAGTCGGCAAAGGTTTGCCGGGATACATCCGAGCGGGCTTTCGCCTACGAAAATATTTGAAAGATCATCCAGTTGATCTTATACATGCTCATTTTATACTTTCGGGCTGTGCAGCCGTGCTTGGCTCACGCTCAATACCTGTTGTGCTTTCGCTGATGGGCAGCGATGCGTATGGAGAATATGTTGGTGAGCGGAAAGTGCTTTTCTTTAGCCGATACCTTACCTTGCTCACCTGGTTGATTCAGCCTTTTGTGGATGCAATCATTTCTAAGTCGGGTAACATTGAACGATATGTATACCTGAGACAAAAATCGTTTATCATCCCCAACGGCATTGATACCGATAAATTCAAACCAGACTTAACAAACAGGCGCGAGGCGTTGGGCTTCGATCTGGCTAAAAAGCAAATCTTATTTCTTGGTAGTAAATCCAATGTGAGAAAAAACTTAGCATTAGCGCAGCACGCCATCGCGCTCATGCAACGAAATGATATTCAATTCATCAACCCGTATCCTGTAGATCATCAAGTCATTCCGCACTATTTAAATGCAACGAATGTATTGGCAGTATGTTCCTACATGGAGGGGTCTCCCAACGTAGTGAAAGAGGCTATGGCTTGTAATTGCCCAATAGTGGCTACTGATGTTGGAGATGTGGCATGGGTGCTGGGAGATACGGAGGGCTGCTATGTATCATCATTCGATGTAAAGGAGTTTGCAAAAAATATTGAACGAGCTCTTGAATTTTCCAAAACAAAAGGTCGCACCAATGGCATGCAACGAATTCAGGAGTTGAAGCTCGATTCAAAATCAGTAGCCGAGCGCGTACTGACAGTTTATGAAAAAGTATTACGAAAGGCGTTATGAACATCTTAATTGACATCAATCATCCGGCTCATGTTCATTATTGGCGAAATTTCTATAAGATCATGACGGCACGCGGGCATCAGATTTTAGTGGTATCGCGCAACAAGGAGATTGAACATAAACTATTGACGCTGTATAATATTCCTTTCGTGAACAGGGGCAAAGGGAAAAATGGGACCTTTAGCAAATTCCTGTATTTGATCTATGCTGATGTGAAACTCTTCATGCTTTCATTGAGGTTTAAGCCTGATCTTTTTTTAAATTTTCTGCACCCGTATCCTTCACAGGTGGCTACGCTACTCGGAAAGGTTTCGCTTGTGTTTAGTGACACCGAACACGCAAGACTTCATCATCGACTGACAGTGCCCTTCGCGACAAAAATTTTTACACCTGCTTGCTACCGCATTGATTTAGGGCCAAAACAAGTGCGGTTCAACGGTTATATGGAGCTATCCTATTTGCATCCTCATTATTTTACACCTGACCCTGGCATTCTTACTATTTTAAAAATTACAGAGACTCAAAAATTTGTTATTGTACGATTTGTAAGCTGGGCGGCTGTTCATGATATTGGTCATTCCGGCATGACGCTGGCGAACAAACGAAAAGCAGTGCTTGAGCTTTCGAAGTATGCTACCGTATTTATTTCCTCAGAAGGTGAATTGCCAGAGGATTTGGAAAAATTCAGAATTCAAATTCCGTTTCATAAAATACACGATGCACTGTATTATGCTACATTATTGTTTGGCGAAAGCGCAACGATGGCATCAGAAGCTGCTATGCTTGGCACACCTTCTATTTTCATCGACAATGATGGACGCGGCTATACCGATGAGGAAGAGCACAAGTATCACATCGTTTCCAATTTTACAGAAAGCCCGGAGGATCAAGATAAGGCCATTCAGAAAGCTTTGGAGATAGTCAAAGACCCCAGCGGTAAAGAGCGGTATACTTCCATTCGAAAAGCAATCCTCAGTGACTGTGTTGACACCACTGCGTTCATGATTGAGCAGGTTTTAAAATACGAAAGTGTAGTAAGTCGCTAATACCTGTTTATTACGTTGATCTAGCCGTCTAACACTTATGCGCAAAGCGGCTAACATTAATCATCTTTTACAGCGATTTCTATCATTTGGTCTGCTAATTCTTTTTTGAAGATTTAGCGTTGTAAATATATCCTATGAAATGGGTTTTGGCATTCATTCTTCTTTGGTTCAATGCTATTCCCGTCAAGGTTTTAGCTCAAGATTCACTCACAAATAATCAGTCCAACGAGTCAATAAAAATTCTGGAGAATTCAATTGAGAGTGGAATACGCTATGAGAACTTCAACAAGAATTACAATAACAGACTATTTCAATATTTTCAATATGGAAGAAAAGTGGGCAGAGTAGATGTGTTCGCAAAAGTTCTGCGCTACAGCCTTGGTTCTATGGTTGGTCATCAATTTGAAGGTGAGGCATATTGGAAGTTTAAGCGCGCGGGATATTCTTATTTCGATGCTGCATATTCGAATTCATTTATTCTGCCAAGCTATCGCTTTCGTGTTGAATTTTTTCAAAATAAAGGAAAGATTGAATATTCACTCGGTGCAGGCGTAGTGAAGCCGTCAAACTTCAGGGCCATTCCTCTTATCACGGGAACGATCGGTTATTATTTTTCTGATTATTTTATTTATGCAAGGCCAACGTTTTCTTATGTCGATAACGGCTTTACGAAAAGTATCTTCCTGCAGGCCAGAAGATATTTTAACAAGACAAACTTTGTAGCACTCAGCTTCCTAAAAGGCGCAGATACCGGCACCAGCAGAAATCTTAATGCCATTGCCAATGCCTTTGGCTCGGATACGTATTTGATGCGAATGAATGGCCAGCTAAAAGCAGGTCGTTTCAAGTTAGGCGCTGGCCTTGACACAGGAGGAATCTATATACCAGAGCGCTCAGAGTATGCACAATTCACAGGGATGGATATTTTCATTAAATGGGAATTCTGATGAAGCTTCTTGATATTTTAGGATACATCGCATTGACTTACGCAGTACTGTATACAGGATCGAAAGTGATTTTCTCAATTCTTTCGCTGTTGGAAATCAAGATCTATTTTTGGCGCTATGATCACATCATTGAACAGGATGAACTTAATCAGCATCTTCAACGAAATCATCATGAGCTACCACTGGTATCGATCATTTCACCAGCTTACAATGAAGGTGTTGTAATTCTCGATACGGTCACTTCATTTTTGGAGCAATCCTATCAGAAGAAGGAAGTGATTGTATGTTCTGACGGTGGGACAGATGGAACCCTCGAAAAACTAATTGAGCATTTTGAATTGGTAGAAGTAGAGGATGATTTTGTTCACAGCCCCAGCATCACACACAAAGAAGTGAAGCGCTACATGCGATCCACCAACCCTCGCTATAAAGATTTAATCGTACTCGACAAAATAAATGGCGGCAAGGCAGATGCACAAAATGCAGGGATAGCGATAGCACGTGGCGAGATCATCACCGTCATTGATGCTGATTCAATTCTTGAGAAGTATGCCTTAATTCACCTTACCGATATTTTTGAACGTGAACCCAAAACGGTTGGTATCGGCACACCAATCGGTGTGGTGAATGATTGTAATATTGGTCCTGATGGTGTGGATGATGCTTCGGTGCCAAAAAGTTTTTGGGCAAAAATTCAGGTGATTGAATACCTCCGTTCGTTTATGCTGGGCCGAATGTTTGCACAACGTTATCGTGGGTTGCTCATTGTTTCCGGTGCGTTTGGTGTCTATCGAAAATGGATGATTGAAGCAGTGGGTGGTTACACCAACGGCTCGCTGGCAGAAGACATGGACATTGATGGTAAGGTGTGGCGTTTTATCGATCGCAACAACCTGGATTATCGTATTCGTTACATTCCTGAAGCATTTTGTTGGAGTGAAGTTCCGGAAACGCTCAAAGCTTTTGCGACTCAGCGCGATCGATGGTCACGCGGGATGACGCAGACTCTATGGATCAATCGTGATTTATTTTTCAATCCGCGCTATAAACTGCTGGGGCTGTTCTCCTTTCCCTATTATGTCTTTTTTGAATGGCTCACGCCATTTATAGAATTGGGAGGTTTGATTTTTTTGATCATCGCAGGGTTGCTTGGCTACTTATCTTTAATGTTGGTTCCATGGGTGTTGCTAATCTATTGGATTGTGGGTGTGATATTGAACATAACGTCATTGCTGGTGGAAGCGCTCACCCGAGGGCACTACAAAGACCGATGGACGATTTTCAAGTTGGCAGAATATGCACTCATCGAACCTTTGTTCTACCACTGGATCAACAGCATAATTTATGTGGTGGGTAATTTCCGGCTGGCATTTTTACATCAAAAGGGATGGGGTAAAATGGAGCGAGTAGAGTTGCATAAGACTCCCATAAAAAATAGCAGTTTGCAGGAAGAGGAGCTAGTGGCTTGATTCACTACTTGGTTATGAATCCATTCCTGATTCTCTAATTCCCAATCATCCGCACCAACCACCGAAGGGCTAGCGATAGATTCACTTATCAAATACTTATAACTTCTTAAACCCTTTTTTGTTAATTTTCTATTCAAACTTCATTTAAATCAGATGGCTACTTTTAAATTAGATATTAACGGTCGCATGCTTGAGGCCGATGTAGAGGCAGACACTCCACTGCTGTGGGTGTTGCGCGATCACCTAGGATTAGTTGGAACGAAATACGGTTGTGGCATTGCGCAATGTGGCGCATGTACCGTTCATCTGAATGGCACCGCGGTGCGCAGTTGTACGTTGCCTGTTTCGGCCATTGGCACTAAAAAAGTGGTAACTATCGAAGGTCTTTCTGAAAAGGGTGATCACCCTGTGCAACAAGCCTGGCATGAAGTAGATGTGGCGCAATGCGGATATTGTCAGGCAGGTCAGATTATGACAGCCGCTGCATTGTTATCTAAAAATCCGAAACCATCGGAAGAGGAGATTGCTAATGCAATGAACCCTCATATCTGCCGATGTGGCACCTATCATCGTATTAAAGAGGCAGTTGTACTAGCATCATCTAAACTATAAAATCAACGCCATGAAATTAGCAACGACAAACAGACGTGATTTCCTGAAGATGGCTGCCACCGCCACAGGTGGATTGATGCTTGGTTTTCATTGGAGCGAGGCAGAGGCCAGTGTGATGAGTGTTATTAAAGAAGGTGTGTTGGATGCTGGCGAAATTAATTTCAATAGCTACTTATCGATTTCACCGGATAACACGATCACCATTTTCTCCCCCAATCCTGAACTTGGACAAAATATTAAGACATCGTTTCCAATGGTAGTAGCGGAAGAGTTGGATGCAGATTGGAGTAAAGTAAAAGTAGAGCAAGCAGATTTAGATACCAAAAAATATGAACGCCAATTAACCGGTGGAAGCGGGGCGGTACCGCATTCATGGATGCGTTTGCGACAAGCTGGTGCTACTGCTCGAAAAATGCTAATTGAAGCGGGCGCAAAACGATGGAGTGTTCCATCAAGTTCACTCACTGCCGAAAATGGTTTTGTCATTCATCGCGAAAGCGGAAAGAAATTAACTTTTGGTGAGTTGGCAACCGATGCTGCGGCTATTCCGGTGCCTGCAGATGTGAAGCTGAAGGACAGAAAAGATTTTAAGCTGATTGGTACATTCCTTCGCAACGTGGATGGGCCTGATATGTACGCTGGCAAGCCTCTTTATGGTTTGGATTTTTACCGAGAGGGAATGCTTCATGCGATGATCCAACGCCCTGCTTCTTTTGGAATGAAACTGAAGTCAGTAGATGCTGCAGCCGCAAAGGCCATGCCCGGCATTGTGGATGTGGTTACGTTTAAAAATAATGTTGCTGTTGTGGGAAAATCTACCTGGCAAATTTTGAAAGCTCGCAAGCTTTTAAAAATTGAATACGAGCAACAAGAGGCAATTGAAAGCACTGCCGATCACGACAAATTATTTAAAGACCTGCTAGTGAAAGGTGAAGCCACGGTGCGCAGAAAAGATGGCGATGTAGATGCGGCCTTCAAATCGGCAGCGAAGGTGGTTACACGGGAGTATCAATGCCCGTTTTTATCACACAGCCCGATGGAGCCCATGAATTTCTTCGCTCATGTGCGTGCCGATGGTGTGGAACTGGTTGGGCCATCACAAACTCCAGACGCTGCAAGAAATGCTTGTGCTACACTTTTGGGTGTTGCTCCTGACAAAATCACGTTGGAGCTAACACGCCTGGGTGGTGGCTTTGGTCGAAGGTTGAAAACAGATTATGCAACAGAAGCAGCAGAGTTGTCGAGTATCATAAAGGCTCCTGTAAAAGTTACCTGGACGCGTGAAGATGACATGGCGGGCGGAAGTTATCGCCCAGCTGTACGCTATCGTTTTGATGCCGCGCTCGATGCTTCAGGAAATCTTATTGGATATAAGTTGCGCGGTGTTGGAATAAATTCCGGCAACCCAACACGCGAGGATAATTTTCCTTCTGGTGCCGTTGATAATTTACTGATCGATTCTGTTGAACATAAATCACCCATTACCACAGGTGCATGGCGTGCGCCTATCACAAACTTTCTGGCATTTGCTGAACAGGCTTTCCTGGACGAAGTAGCCGAAGCTGCAAAAAAAGATCCGATCAAATTCCGATTGGATTTATTAGATCGTGCCAAGCAAAATCCTGTGGGTGCGATCAAGTATGATATTGATCGGATGAAGGCCGTGATTCAATTGGCGGCTGAGAAATCGGAGTGGGGCAAGAAAGCAAATGTTGCTCAGGGTTTCAGTGTTTATTTTTCGCACCGCTCATATGTAGCACAAGTGGCCGATGTAGTCATGAAGAAAGGTAAGCCAGTGATTGATAAAATTACGGCAGCCTCAGACTGTGGTGTGGTTATCAATGTAAGTGGTGCTCAGCAACAGGTACGTGGCGGTATCGTGGATGGCATGGGTCATGCGCTGTTTGGTAACTTAACTTTCAAGGACGGAGCGGTGGAGCAGAGAAATTACAACAGCTATCGCTTGATCCGATACAAAGAAGTCCCAAAGATTGATGTTCATTTTGTAGATAACGGAATTGACCCAACAGGATTAGGTGAGCCTGCCTTACCACCCACAGGCGGAGCAATCGCCAACGCTATTTATAAAGCCACGGGCAAGCGTCTCTACAATCAACCGTTTACCAAAGAAGAACAAATGAAAGGTGTGAATCTGGGCGAGCGCATGTAGTGATAAAGATAAAGGTAGAAAGCAGTAGAAGGACCTTCGGGATAAATACCGAGGGTTCTTTTTTATTTAGCGAACAGTTATTAGGGTTAGATTTTTACATTGTCGGTTTGAATGAGGCATTTCAAATTACTACTTTGTTGAAGTATTGACTGCGAAAATATTTCAGCTTCTCAAGATCAAAAAGATGATTCTGCCGGGATAAATGATCAAGCGCTTCGTGAGGAATATTCTTTTTGTTTTTTTTCTTTTCAGTTTCCTGGCATCTGGAGCTCAGGGGATATTGCTGCATACGTTAGATGGTTCAGAAAAAGGAAAATCGCTGATTGAGTTACTGACTTCACTGGAGCAATCCAAGAGTGCTCGGTTTTATTTTAGTAAAGATTGGATTGCTTCGGTAACCTTCCAACGCAGCTTTGAGGGGCAAACATTGGAAGCAGCATTAGACGAACTTTTACGTGGCTCAGATATTAATTTTGTCGATTTCTATCCGAATTCAATTGTCTTTATTAAAGATCCTACCCAAGCACTTTTGCGAAAGCAAGCTATTGAAGCAGCAGTAGTTCAACAAAAAAAAATTGATCGACTGATTATCGGAAAGCCGGAGAATGTCGTGAAAGGTAAAATGATAACGTTAAAGGGTAGTGTTATTGATGCAAAAACCAACGAGGTATTACCACGTGCAAACATTCAGATAGCAAACACACCCTTCGGAACCACCACGGATGAGGCTGGTAACTATTCTCTTTCACTATCCTCAGGTTCTCACGTAATTAATTTCAGCTTCGTTGATTATGAGGGGAAACTACTCGACCTGGTAATTTATGAAGACGGAGAAGTCAATCTGGAGCTGGAGAAAATGCCACTGGTACTTGATGAGGTGGTTATACAAAGTCAATTTACCAAAGAATTAACCACAACAAGGATTGGCCAGATTCAGTTGACCATGCGCGAATTGAAGCGTGCGCCTGCATTTCTTGGTGAGGCCGATATCATCAAGCAAGTCCAAACATTGCCGGGTGTTACTACGGTAGGGGAGGCAGCCTCTGGCTATAATGTGAGGGGCGGAAGTGTTGATCAGAATTTGATTCTTTACGATGGTATGCCCGCATTCAATAGTTCGCATGTGTTTGGATTTTTATCGGCATTTAATTCAGAGGCAATTCGTGACGTATCCTTCTATCGTGGCGGCATTCCAGCTGAATTCGGAGGACGGGTTTCTTCAGTTTTGGATATTCAAACTAAAGATGGAGATTTTGAAAAGTGGAATGGAAAAGCTGGGATTGGGATGATCACTAGTAATATTATGGTTAACGGACCGTTGGTCAAAGAACGAACATCAATGGCAGCTTCTTTTCGATCTACTTATTCGAATTGGCTGGTACATAGTATTCGTACGGATTACGCCAATCTTAAAAATAGTGCTGTATCCTTTTATGATGGCACGATCAAACTTGCTCATCTTTTCAAAAATAAATCTAAGCTTTCATTTACGGGGTACGCCAGCAAAGACGGTTTTCGACTCATGGGGGATTCTACATATCAATGGCACAGCCTTCAGGCCTCTTTGCGATATGATCGTCAAATTTCTCCTACGTTAAACGCTGAATTTATCGCGGGTATAAGCAGCTATGGGTATAATGTGATCAATCAAAATAAGCTAACAGCCTCTGTGCTCTCTTACCGCATTACCACTACTATGATAAGAGCAGGCTTCAATTATCAGTACGGCAATCACAAAATTAATTTTGGCGGACAGTTGATGCATTATGGTTTTGATCCTGGTTCATTCAAACCTGATTCTCCAATTTCAAATGCGAAGGAAGTTTCCATGGACAACCAGTATGCTATAGAAAATGCTTTCTATGGAACCGAAGATTGGTCATTTAATGAAAAAATATTTATTGAAGGAGGATTGCGCTTGCCCATATTCTTGTCCTTTGGACCCGCTTCAGTTAATCTTTACAAGGAAGGTGTACCTCGTGAGTTGACGAATCAAACGGGAGTGCGTAATTATCGTGGTGCACAAATTATTAAAGCATACTTTGGTGCAGAGCCACGGCTTTCTTTCAGATGGATGATGAGTTCAAAAGCATCGGTCAAGCTGGGGTATAACCGTATGAATCAATTTCTCCATTTGGTGACCAATTCCACTGCAGTAACTCCGGTTGATATTTGGCAGCCCAGTGGTTATTATTTCAAACCGCAAAAAGCTGATCAGATTTCTTTGGGGGTCTTCCGGGATTTTCGACAGAAGAAGTATACCTCATCGGCCGAAGTTTTTTACAAGTCAATAAAAAATATTCTCGACTTTAAAGATGGCGCTCAGCTGATTTTGAACCCACACCTGGAAACCGATCTGCTTCAGGGAAAAGGCTATTCGTATGGTCTGGAAACATTTGCTTCGCGCAACACTGGCAGGCTGACAGGATCACTGAATTACACATACTCGCGAACCTTTAGGGTAATTAACGGTCCCACGCCAAGTGAATCAGTTAATCGTGGCAATCGCTATCCGGCAAATTTTGATCAGCCTCATATTCTCAATTTTTCATGGAAGTACAATTTATCGCGCAGGCATTATTTTACAGGAAACTTTACATATCACACCGGCAGGCCAGTAACTATTCCCCTCTCTGCGTTTGCTTACGAAAATTCTTCCTATGCTTATTTTTCTGCACGCAATCAATATCGTATTCCAGACTATCACAGACTTGACATGGCATTGGTGATTGAAGGAAATCACAAGCGCAAGAAAAGCGGTGAAGGAACATGGGTTATTTCTATTTACAATGTTTATGGAAGAAAGAATCCTTACACAGTTTTTTTTAAGAGTTCCGGAAACGGGGTTCCGAAACCGTATCAACTATCAATCATCGGCACTGTTTTTCCATCCATCAGTTACAATTTTAAATTCTGATGAACACGAAGCTAAACTTAAAATGGTGCCTTATCTTTTTAGTGCTCAGCGCTTGTGTGGAGCAAATTGAATTTGATGTACCACCGGCAGAATTTCAAACCGTTATTGAAGGAATGATCAGTGATGGTCCCGGACCGTATACCGTTTTGGTGTCAAAAGGTATTAGTCTGAATGCAGATTCGGCCATGCGCACCCCAATCCAGAATTTAAAAATCGCCCTGTACGATGATCAGGGTAATGCGGAGAAACTTTTTGAAACGAACCCCGGAGTTTATAACACAACAGGCATTATTCGAGGGCAAGTTGGTCGTTCATACTATATCGTTATCGAGACACAAGAAGGAAAAATTTTTAAGTCTGAGCCGGAGATGCTAAACCCTGTTGGTGAAATAGAGGATATTCGGTTTGAATTTGAGCCACGGATCATAGAGAAGAATTTTGGCATACTCAAAGCTGACGTATTCAATGTATATATTGATTCTGATGCTGGTGCGCGCGAGGAAAATTATGTGCGATGGCGTTTTAAAGGAACATACAAAGTGGATACACATCCCGAACTTCATCAAACGTGGATTCCACCCTACACACCTTTCAAAAATCCAGCTCCATGCAGCGGTTACCGTGTAATTGGTGGTCCTGATTTTAGTGGTGGTTTGCTTGAACAGGTTGGGGAATGTACTTGCTGCACGTGCTGGGCCGCTCATTATGAATCTATGCCACAACTTTCAGATTCCCAATTGATCAGCTCTGGCAAATTCAAAAATATTAAAGTAGGTGAGGTGCCGATCAATAATTCGACCTTTCACGATAGATATGGAATTGAAATTGAACAGATGAGCCTCACACGAAAAGCCTTTGAGTTTTTCAAATTGGTGCGCGATCAGAAAGCAGGAGCTTCCAGTTTGTTTCAGCCACCATCGGGTGAAATTCGTGGCAATATTCAATCGACCAATAGTGACGACATTGTTGTTGGTATTTTTTGGGCAACTTCGGTGCGAAAGAAGTCAACGTTTATCTTCCGAAAGGACGTTCCATATCCTGTGCCACCTATTGATTTTATTGCCGATGCGTGTGATACTTATTTCCGAAATTCTTCCAACATCAAACCGGCTTTTTGGGAATGAACAGGTTCTTCCTTGTTTTTATTTTCGCTTTCACCTCCTTTTTTGTCGGGGCTCAAGAGAGTATCCAGTCAATAACAGAGCGATTCAATCGATATACAGCTACCTGGCCGACTACTCAGCTGCAACTCGTTTTTAATCAAGATAAGTATTCGCCGGGCGATACCGCGTGGTTCAAGACTTACTTCCTCTATGAGAATTTAATCGGAGTGAAGGGAAAGCAATTACTGGAACTCAACCTCGTGGATTTTAAAGGTGAATCAAGACTTCGCTTCCTTTTTCAAACCAACGATGGAAGAGGGTACAATCAGCTCGTGATCCCTGAGGAGCTTCCATCAGGAATCTATTCGGTGACCGTTCACAGTAATTGGATGAAGAATTTCGACCCTGCTCTGATCTTCAAAAAGAGCATCAAAATTGTTCGATCAAATGAAGTGGAAGAAAAAGATAAAATTATTCTGCAAGCTGCTCCTGAAGGCGGCCACCTCATCCAGGGAATTTTAACCAAGATTATGATTCGTTATAAGCCGCTATCGGTGGTGCAAATTTTAGCTGCCGATGGTGAACTTGTAGGGACCGCGACCTTAGATGAATTCGGATTTGGATCTCATGTAATTTTGCCAAAGCACAACTCATCCTATCTCGTGAAAGTTTTGGGAAAAAGCGATCAGGTATTGCTTCCAGCAGTAGAGGAAGAGGGTTGCTTACTTTCCATCGGTGTTAATAGCAATGGGTCAATAAAAGCGAAAATTTATTCGTTGGGTACGGCATTTCGCGATCAATCAGTCATCCTTGTGGTAATCTCAAAAGGAAAGGTGTGTCATACACAAACCATTCAGTTAACATCTGCGGAAGAGGAGATTCTCTTACCTACTGAGAAATTGCCGGGAGGAGTAGTGCACTTGACGTTGCTCAAGACAACGGGCGACCACGTTACGTCTCGTGATTTTTACCACGACAATGGAAGGGATCGGATTAAAGCAAGTGTTCAACTACAAAGAAATAATGTACATGTGCGTGAAAACGTAAAAGTCAATGTTTCAATAACGGACCAAGATGGCAAGGCAATTGAGGGGGAATTTTCAGTATCGGTTGTGAATAGCGCAGTGTTTACGGAAGAATCCCGTGAATCATTTGCCCATGAATTAATTCCTTTTTTTCCTGAGCGTGATTCACTGCACGATCGGATCAGTTCAAGTTGGAGAGGTGCTGTGGATATTTTTTTAGCCTTGTCTTCAAAAAGTTTGCCCTGGAAGAAAATCCTATTGAAGAATACAGAACAGCCACGTCATCCTTTTACCAGTGTCATTGAGAAGATGGGAAGGGTTTATTTTTCTGATACCATGCAGCCTGTCCCAGACGATACTCAAGTATTGTTCTATCTTCAAAAAAGTCAATACTACTATCAGACCTTTACATCGGGAGGAGGATGTGTTTCATTGACAATTCCTGATTTCATTGGAAAAGATGAATTTTTCTACCTCGCGGCAAGCAGCGGAGTGGAAATTCCCAACCTCACCGTGAAATGGGAAGATGAATCTATACCACTGCCTGGTTCGCTTGAATCAATTGAGAATACGGTTGCAGATCGCTATGCTAATTTTAGCAACCAGAAGCGCATTATAGATCGTTCCTTTGCTGTGCATTCGCTGGTTGAGGAAGCCACCAAAGATATAAATCTAATTGGTCGATTTGAAAGTTTGACTGGTCAGCCGGATGTCAAGGTGAATGTTCAAGACTATACGATTTTTCCGACCATGGAGGAACTGATAAAAGAAATTGTTCCTTCCATCTTCCATCGAAAAACATCAAGAGGAAGTATTGTAAGAGTGCAGGTACTTTCGCCAATGTCAGCGACAACAGATCCACTCTACGTGATTGACGGAGTTGTCACTAAAAACACAAATTTTTTTCTTTCGCTCAAACCTGCAGAGATCATGACAATAAAGGTGGTAAAAAGCCCTCGAAAACTTATGCCGCTTGGCCTGTTGGGTAGAAGTGGAATTATTATGGTACAAACCAAAAGCGGAACAGAAAGAGAACCGGTCAGTGATTCAACGCGGTTGATCGATGGTCTTAGCTTGCCATTGGAATTTAAAACGAGTGATAGTGGAGATCAGCGTAAGCCAAACTTTCGATCAACGTTGTATTGGAACCCCATGGTAAAAACTGATAGTAATGGTAGAGCGAGTATTGATTTTTATTGCTCGGATGATATTGGTAAAATGCTCCTGAAAATAGAGGGTCTTACTCAGGATGGTATACCATTTTTATCAGCAATCCCATTTACTGTTTCGCTTGAGAAATAATAAAATTTCCTTTCCCCTTTTTTAGTAATGCCATCAATCCCAATATTGGCCCGATGGAAAGCAGCAGATAGAGGTATTGACCACTGACAACATTTTGCATCGCATTTATGAATTGAATACTGATGATGGTGATGGAAAACCCAATACAATTCACGATTGTGAGTGAGGTGCCTCGCGATTCTTCAGCAGCATTTTGCGCTACCAGAGTGGAGAATAATGGTGAGTCAGCAATGACCATGAGACTCCAGAAAAACAGAAATGCGATGAACACGGCCGCGTGAGCAGTAAGAAAGAGGGGGGAAACGAGACAGCACAGACACGATAGGGTGAGCGCCAGCATTGCAATTTTCTTTGCCCCAAATGATTGCGACAAAATTCCACTCGCTACGCACGCAAGGCCTCCGGATCCAATAATCAAAAACGATAGTAATGGAATGTTAAGGTGAGAATCGGGATATAGAATGGTGTAAGCATTAAGCATGGCTGGTACAAATGCCCAGAAGGTGTACAGTTCCCACATATGCCCAAAGTATCCAAAGGAAGCTGCTCGGAAATCAGGACGTTTAAAACCTTGAATGAAGGCGGTGAGTTTTATTTTCTGACTTGGCTTGCGAAAAGGACCATTCGGGATGAAAACAAAAATGCTCAAACCACCCATCACGGACAGCGTTGAAGTTGCGTACAGAACATAATGCCATGGATATCCTGTAACCATATTTTTTAACAAATGAGGAAAGGCTGTACCCAGCACTAGCGCTCCAACCAAAAAACCTAAACTCTTTCCAAGACCTGCTTGGTAATAATCAGAGGCGATCTTCATGCCAACCGGATAAATCCCGGCAAGGAAGAATCCTGTTAAAAATCGGAACGATAATATTTCCATTGCATTAATTCCATTCAACGTTATGCCCAGATTGAACAACGCTGCAAGTAACGAACTGACAAAGAATACCAATGATGGCGAGAAACGATCTGAAATTGTAAAAACCGCAAAACTTAACGTACCCGTAATGAATCCGAATTGGATGGCACTGGTTTGATGGGCGAGGAAATCTTCTGACAAGTGAAGATCTCCAACAATATCTGAAAAGACAGAATTGCCAGCAAACCAAAGAGATGTGCAAAAGAACTGAGAGACCACGATCGTTGGTAATACAATCCTCATTTCGCTGGGCAATGGATGGTTTTCACGGAGTTAAGATAAAGACTTAATGCGGGTTCTACTATTCTTTTACCGTTTGGTAACCGATGATCTTTTGAACGGAAAAAATATTCTCCATTGCCTCCGTTGGAAATTAGATACCGATTGGTATCTTTGTATATGCGCAACCCGGAAGCCACAAAAGAAGCCATCCTAAAAAAATCAGGGATACTTTTTAATACGCAAGGCTACAAGGCCACGTCCATCAGTGATATTACCACTGCCACCGGGCTTACCAAAGGCGCTGTCTATCGTCATTTTGAAAGCAAGGATGCACTGGAGCTGGAATCGTTGACCCACCTCGCGTTGACGATGTTTGAAAAGATGCGGGCGCAGATACAACAGCAACCTACTGCAGGCAAAAAGCTGAGAGCGATATTTCTATATTTCGAATCTTATATTGAGAATCCACCCTTGAAGGGAGGCTGCCCACTATTAAACTCGGCCATTGAAGCAGATGATGCTCATCCGGCATTGCGAAAAGGTGCACTGCGAATACTGACTGCATTGAGAGAGTCTGTCATCGCTATCTTAGAAAATGGTATCAAATACAAGCAGATACGATCCGATATTGATAAGGAATTTTATGCCACGCTGATCATTGCATCGCTGGAAGGCGCCATCATGATGAGCAAACTCACCGGCAGCAGCAGTGATATAAAAAGAATAACCAAGCATTTGAATGAACAAATAGAAATTATTGAAACCTAAATTTTTTTTGAATCGTTAGATACCGATCGGTATCTAAATAAATGAACATGAATATGAAGCACCTCATTACAAAATGTATTGGTCTTTACTTTAATGTATTGGCAATGTTCGCTCCCCGCATCGCAGGCAAAAAACTTTTTGAATTGTTTTGTCGCCCTTTTCGAAAGCCGATAAACAATAAACAGGCAGCATTTCTGAATGCGGCCGCATTGAAGAAGTTTGACTTCAAAGGAACTTCGCTTCAACTGTATCGATGGGGCAACGGGCCAAAATCAATTTTACTGGTGCACGGATGGCAAAGCCACACTTATCGATGGAAAGCCTATATCGAAGCAATTGATCAACAGCAATATTCTGTTTATGCCTTCGATGCTCCTGGTCACGGTCAATCGCAGGGCAATTTTCTTAATCTTCCTTTATACAGCGAGGCGATTAAAGAAGTATCTAAAATCATCGGTGAGATTGATTGCATTGTGGGTCATTCACTGGGTAGTTTTTCCACGCTGCATTTATTGCACCACCAGCCCACAGTAGCGGTAAACAAGGTAGTAGTAACAGCTACTCCAGGTGAAGTGCACGAATTTTTTGGTGTCTTTCAAAGAACATTGCAGTTGAGTGATCGAAGCGTGAAGGCAATGCTCACTTATTTTGAAGCGCATTTGAAGCAGCCACCTACTTATTTTTCTGCTCCGGTGTTTGCTTCATCTCTCACGGTGCCCGGTTTGATCATACATGATGAAGAAGATCTGGAGGCTCCCGTTCTGCATTCGAGCCGATTACATGAGGCGTGGGTGAACTCTCAACTCAAAGTTACGCGAGGGCTTGGACATAATTTAAAATCGATCGATGTGGTAACGGCAGTGGTTGAATTTATTAACCAACCGCTAAGGCATGTGGAATTGAATTCTATGGTAGCAACAAATCAACACTAAATATCACAAACTATGAAAACACTTATCATTACACTGCTCTTAACACTTCCGGGAATGATGAACAGCCAGACCGAGGAAAATCCGAAAGAGTTTACAATTTCCCTATCAAAGGATGTGCTCGAGCTGGACAGAGGCGCAAATGCTCAGGTTGACGTAAACTTATTAAAGGCAAAAGGATACCAAAAAGGAAATGTAAAATTTGGTTTATCATCAAGCTTACCTCCGGGGGTGACCCTGTTTTTTGATCCAGCTAATGGAGTGATTGAAAATGCTAAAGCCACCATCACCGTGGCCAACGATGCAGCGCCAGGGACATATTCTCTGGTAGTAAACGCAACCATTAGCTATAAAACCAAGGGCACAATACTTAAGCTGATAGTCAAATAGGCTCAACGGGGTTTTTTGTTTGATAATAATTTCAGTACTTCAAGCCCGCAAAACTTGGAATTGAAATTATTGATTGAATGAAACTGATACTTACTTTGACCATAAGCCTTTGTGCGCTTAACAATGCTCTCACGCAGCAGATCAATCAAGGTAACTTTGCCGATTACCTGATGGTGGAGAGTCGGTTTAACAAAAAAGGTTCTGATCTTCAGGGGTCGCCTTATCTTTCTGACAACTGGGCCCCTGGTACAGTTGTGTTCAAGAATGATTATAAACTTGATAAAGTATTGCTACGCCTCAATGTATTTGAAAACCTGTTGGAAATTGATTTTAAAAACGTTGAATATGCAGCAAAGGCTTCTGATCTAAAAGAGTTTTCTCTGATTGACCCCACTATTCAGAAAAATGTTGTTTTTAGAAAAGTGACCTTAAAGGATGATGAAAATGTTCTTGTTCAGATTATTGTAGAAGGTAAAGCCTTGACAGGGGTTGTAAATAAAATGCGAAGAGCAAGGGGGGTAAGTTCAGGAAGTGGTGCGGAGGTGCTCAATCCAACGAAAGATAGGATATTACTTTACAAAGAATATTATTTTTTTAAAGGTGAAGTGATCAACCAGTTTTCTCTTTCAAAGAAATCATTCCTGAAGGCTATCCCCGATCATGTGAACGAAGTTGAGGCCTATCTGAAAGCAAATGACCTTCATATCAAGAGTGAAGAAGATATTGCCAAAGCGGTGACTTTCTACAATTCGCTTCAATGATATTTTTATACTCAGTAAAGATCAGTTTGCTTCGCCTTGAACGTCCTTATTTTGCCGATGGATTTGCTTTTTGATGGTTTATAGTCGGTGATTTCACCATGACCCTTCTTGAAACTGCCATCATAAGTGGGACAGAGGCGAAAGGTGCAGCTCGTGATAAGAAAGAAAAGTCCTGTGAGAAGAATACTGGTGGATCGATTCGGAAATTTCATAGCCAACTATTATAAACTCAATCACGCCATAGGTACTGGTTGAAACAATGACGCTCGTCATCCGATAACTCGATTTTAGTATTGACTTGATCTTAGCTCATTCTTTTCGAACTGGGTTGAAAGTCTTGCCGCTATTGATCAAGAATTTCGATAGGCAAATACAAGCAAAGCCACGAATGTTTGAACAATGCCATAGGCGATCCAGGTAAATACCATGAGGGCAGAAACGTTAATGGCACTAAAGGTTAGCAGCAGCACTGGTGCCATGGCAATTAGCCCATAGGTGAATGATCCTTTGATAGCTCTCGCACCCGGTGACCCTTCAAAATACTGTTTTGATATCTCCCAAAATAAGAAGAGCGCTCCGCTCAACACAAAAGGATGCAGGTAAAACAGCCAATCAGTCTCAAAAGAATTTGATCGGAATACAGGATTGTAATACTCCTCCATCAACGCAGGGTAGAATGATATGAACCCATACAACAATGCAAGGCTAGTGATCAATATCACTGTGCCTGCCAATAGAATTGAAGTTATTTTATTCATAATCCTTCTTTTTTACTTGAAATATAGCAAGGGCCGTTGGAAATATCCATGACATCGATCATTCAAAGTAATCCAGGGAAACATTGGAATTGGAAATCCGTACTACGTGGTTATGATGCTTGATCAGGATTTTGCTTATCAACAGATTTTGACACATTTCAACCAGATTACTCCCTTTTCGAAAGAAGAGTTTGACAAGTTGACAAGTCGATCAACCTTTACGATTGTCAAGAAAGGTGAGTTGATCTTTAAACAGGGCTCCATTCCTCATTACGGTGGCTATGTTATTAAGGGCGCGTTGCGCTATTTCTATGTCAATCAAGATCGCAAGGAAATTACGGCCGGCTTTCAATTTGAGGATTCTTGTTTTGGTGACTTGAGAAGTATTTTTTTTAATGAACCTGTAAAGATTTCACTTCAGGCCATTGAGGAAACGGTCATCGGCCGGTTGGACAAGCGTCATTACCTGCAATTGTTTGACGAATGCAAACCATTCGCCAAAGTAATGATGATTTCATTGGAGAACCGCTACAATGAGTTGATGGGGGAGACGCTGGAGCGATTGGATCAGCAAGCGGAAGAACGTTACTTAAAAATGCTGGAATCCTTTCCGCATATCCTACAACGCGTGTCGCAACGATACATTGCATCGTATCTCGGCATTAAGCCTCAGTCGCTCAGTCGCATTCGTAAAAATATAATGGAGCGAACGATGACACCCATATTGCGAAAAAGCGCCTAATGCTTTTCATTTGTTAACATAGGTGAACGGCTAAGCGTGAATCATCAGCGTTTACATACTATAAAAAGTATGTAATTATGAAACGCACGATTGTAAATCCGGTAATTAAGGACGAGGCAACTTTCATTCAAACTGCCAGAGACTCCAATTCGAAAGTATCTGAAATTGAATTTTTGTTGTTTCCGGGTGGCGGAAATACACCGCATTATCACAAAACATATTCTGAAACATTTTTTGCACTGGAAGGTGAACTTGGTGTGTGGCTTGGAAAGGATGACATTAAAATTTTGAAGCCGGGCGAGCATTACACCGTTAAGCCAATGCAATTGCACCATTTTTTTAATCCCACGGATCAAAAGGTTAAATTCAAAATTCGTATTGAGCCGGGTCATGAAGGATTTGAAAATTCATTGCGCATTTTATACGGGCTAGCTGCAGATGGCTTAACCAACCGTAAATCCATTCCTAAAAGCCTAACACACACCGCGCTGATTGTGACCATGAGTGATATGAATGCCCCCGGATTATTAACCTGGATATTTCCATTATTGCAGTGGATTGCGAAGCGGGCAAAGGCAAGTGGCGTGGAGCAGCGATTGTTGCAGCAATATTGTTAGTAGAAGACTTGAGGATGAGTTGAACCTGCGGGCTGAACTGAGTCCCAGCCTGCACGGTTTTCTAATTAACTGCTAAATAATTTTATATTCCATTCTGTATCATATTTATTCCGGCTTAAATCGTTTTTGCCATTCCTTATTTTTCCAGTCAATTACTTCTCCAACTTGCTGAGTCAGTTTACCACTCTTATCCAGCCAGCCATCCCAAAAATGATATTGAGGATCTTTGCCTTCAGCAGGTTTTTCGGTTACTACCTGACCGCGAAGCAAGATACGACCATCGCCAAGCGCTTTGATATAGGCAACTGTTGGGTTGTTGAGTAGATTGCACGAACCAATAAATTTATCCCAAATTAAGGTGCCCGATTTATTGAGGTGTACCACGCGCTCACATCCGCCTCTGTATTTTGAGTTATCGTAGACAAGGATGAATGCATAATAATTTCCGCTCTTGTCTTCCACCACACTTTGCGATTCTGATTCGTCACCCTTCCGGGGAATGATTTTTTTCCATTGCTCTTTTCCGGTTCTATCCAACTTTACCAGCATAATGCCTTCATCGCCATCACCAAATGCAGCAGCACCTCCGTCTGCGGTAAGAATGAGCGGAGCTCCATATCCTTGACGCCCCTTAAACTCCTCGTGATAACTGTAGGAGCCGATGTGGTACTTTCTCACCGAATTTTCAGAAGCACTCTCCATCGTTAGCTGTGCATAACTAACGGATGAGATGAATAGCAGAATTACTAAAAGGTATTTCATAGTAAGATGATTTGAATTAATAAATTACAAAATTCAAATCTTCAATGCCATATTTTCTGGTCTAGAGCCTTATTGGCTTGTTCGATTGCGAACTAATGGTATTCGTGCACCTGAAATAATCTCCTGTTGTCATTAAGAAAAGTATTTAAGCATCGCAATCAAATTATTGTGGTGGAGTATCCTTTCCTGGGCAGGAATACCTAAATGCAACGAGATTACCATCCTTTGGTTAGCAATTACCAGTGCCCGGTTCATTACTCAGGTTAATTTTGAATGTTCTTGATGATCAGTGAACTGAAAATTTCGAACGCACCTAACCTGAGATGAATGAGTAACGCAATCCATGGCATTACAAAAAGAAATGCTAATGAGACAGAATTCACAAAACATTCTTCACTGCTCCATATCCTTAATGGGGAAGAAGAATTCGTTCTAAACGAAAAGGGCATCATCATCAGTAGTAACCTGGAAGCAGTGAATGTTACCGGATATGAGGAGTATGAAATTCTAGGCAAGCATATCTCAATCTTTTACCGATCTGATGAAGCGCACAAGGCTACTTTAGATTTGGAAAAAGCTTTACGACTGGGCAGTACCATCGTCACTGGACTGCGAGTGAAGAAGCGAGGTGTGAATTTTTGGGCAAAGATGAAGATCAAATTCCTTGCCTCGGCCAAACCAGCCGGCCCGTATTTTATTGTGATTCTTCAGGACGCCACGCATCGCGCACTTTCCAAGGAGCGCATTCGCACACTGCGCGATGAATACCTCTCTATTTTCAATAACCCATTTGTTGGAACTTTTAAGTTTAAGATGAATGGTTTTGGAGTTCAAATGTGCAATCCTAAAGCGCTGGAGATTTTGGGCGTTGAAAATCCCAAAAACCTGCGCTTCGATAACTTGTTTGCATCACTGCGGCAGTTTGAACTTTTCATTGCCTTATTAAAAGAACAGAAAAAAGTAGAAGGTTTTAAATTTCAGATACAAGACAATCGATCGCTGCAGGAAAATTGGGCAGTGATCAGTGCGCGTTATTTTGAAAATCATGGCTTTGCGGAAGGCGTTCTGTTCGACATCACCGAGCAATACAGTCAGATGATTGAATTGCAGCGCCTTAACTCAGAGTTGGATAGTTTTATCTATCATGCCTCGCACGATCTTCGTTCGCCTCTCACTTCCATCATGGGGCTCGTTAATCTTGGCATGAAAGAGAATTGTGCCGATGCCATGCATAACTATTTCGGAATGGTGCAAGGACGTATTAATCATTTGGATATTCTCTTAAAGGATTTGATTTCCGTCTCCTATAATAATAGTGCCGAACAGGAATTTGAAGCTTTTGATTTTGAGCCTGAAGTAGATGCCATTGTTAAGTTGCTAATGAATCCTGACAGACCATTTAAAGTGGAAGTTGAGGTAATTCAAAAGCAAGTGTTTAAAACGGACCCTGTTCGAATGCGCACCATTCTCAGGAATTTGATTTCCAATTCATTTAAATATTTCAATCCGGAAGTAAAGGAGCCAATGATCCAATTAACCGTCAGGGTGCGGTCTTCTCATTGTGCCATTCTTTTAAAAGATAACGGCATTGGCATTCATCAGGAATTTAAGCAAAAGGTTTATGGAATGTTCTTTCGCGGCACAGAACGCTCTTCGGGCAGTGGGCTGGGTCTTTACATTGTCAAATCCATGGTGGATAAACTCAAAGGGCGAATCTCGTTTGAATCAACTCTAAATGTAGGCACCACTTTTTTGGTCACTATCCCTAATCACACGTCAAAAGAAAACAAAACGATCATCGGCAATTCTTATATGCTTTCTTCCACTCACATTGATTTAGTAGAAAACTCCTGGGACCTTATTCTTTTGAGATCGCAGGATACCGGGGCCATTTTTTATCGGAAATTGTTCTCTATGGACCCGTCTTTACGTCAGTTGTTCAGCGGTGAGATTGGCACACAAGCTCAAAAACTGGTAGCCATGATCACCTTTGCGGTGCATAAGTTGGATAACCTCGAGGAAGTTATCAATGATGTGAAGGCTTTGGGTGTTCATCATAAAAAGCATTTTGTACGACAAGAGCATTACGCTATTGTTGGTGAAGCATTGTTGTGGACACTCGAACGAGTGCTGGGTGAAGAATGGAACCCTGAAATAAAGGATGCATGGACGGCAGTTTATGATACTCTCGCGCGCATTATGCTGGAGGCTTCACAAGGATGAAGGATTGGTAATATTGTTCCAAACCTTGGTAATAGCGTCTCTTTTTCATTAACTTTTACATCTTGCACGTTCACAAGCGCGTTATGAGGGGTTTAATGAAATCAATGTTCTACCGGAATCAATTTTACCTGACATCTGCATTCAATTCAATTTTTTTGCGAACAAAACCTCACCATTTGCTGATTCCGTTTTTGATTGCATTGACAATGTTTGCCCAAGGTCAAGATCAGTCTGTGGATAGCCTTTCAGCTTTTCTTAGACATTACCAGCACGAAGACACTATCAAGGTTAATGTGTTGAACGAACTCAGCAATCGATACCAATGGTCAAATTTTTATTATTCACAGCAGTGTGCCGAGCAATCCTTGAAACTAGCTGAGCAGCTTCAGTTCAAAAAAGGGATTGCCACCGCTAAGTATTTGATGGGCCATTGCTTCTGGGCATTGGGCGATAATGACATTGCCATTGCGATGGGACTTGAGGCCGTCAGCATCGCTGAGAAAGAAAACTGGCCATCAATCTTAAATGAAAGCTATCAGGTGTTGGCGCGTTCCTACATGGATCAAACTGCAAGCGACAAAGCGACTATGTACATCAATAGGGCCGAAAAGATTGCGGTGCAAACAAAAAACTGGGATCAGCTTTCCAGAACCTACAACCTTGCCGGTGTAATTCAATTTGTGGGTGCTCGCTTTGACACGGCATTATTCCTTTATCAGAAAGCCCTTTCTATCGCAGAAGAACATCGCACACCAAGAGTTCATTTGGCACGCATTATTTCAAATATTGGTGAATGTCAGTTAAGGAAAGATCAATCGTTGGGATTCCAATATTTCGATAGGGCATTAGCAGTGGCAGCGGAAACAAAGAACAAAGCGGCAGAGGCCGGCATCTGCGCTATTATGGGCAATGCCTTGATCAAACAAGGGAATTACGCTAAAGCTGAAGTGTATTTGTTACGGGCGCTGAGATTATCGCGAGAGTTAGGATTGAAGCGCGTTACGCGCCATGTTTTTGGGGGACTTAGTGAGTTGAAAGGAAAAGAAGGTAAAACAGCCGAAGCGCTTGCCTACATGAAGAACTTTTATGAGGTACGAGATAGCCTTTTGAATGCAGCTAAAACCCGTCAGATTGTTGAATTAGAGGCAAAGCACGAACTTGAAAAGAAAGAACAAGCGATCAAGTTACTGGAGCAGGAGAAACAACTTCAAACCATCTGGAGAAATATATTGATTGTTACGTTTTTGCTTTTTGGATTAGTGGTTGCCGTCATATTTTATCTTCGGGAGTATCGTGAAAAGAAAAATCGCGAGATACTCAATCTGGAGATCGATTACCTTACCGCTCAGCACAAGGAGATGTCGGAGAATTACAAGAATTCATTGCTGAAGGGAAATGAAAAAATCATTGAATCACATGATCAACGGCTATTGAAGCTAGCGATAGAGGTAGTGGAGAAAAATATTCAGGATCCGCTGTTTGGAGTGGAGATGATGGCAAAGGAAATGGGGATGAGCCGCACCAACATGCATCGCAAAATAAAAGCCATTACAGGTTTTGCTCCGAGTGAACTTATTCGCAGCATTCGATTGCGCAGAGCTGCTGTGTTGTTACTTAATCAGGCCGATAGCGTTTCGCAAATCAGCCTCATGGTAGGGTTTGATGATCATTCCTATTTTTCCAAATCATTCAAAAAGCAGTATGGCGTGCCGCCATCGGAATACCTTGCATCAGTAAATCAAACAGAGCAGTTGGTGAGTTCTTAGTTTATTTTCTCCGGCACTACCCCGATTTTAATTCAATTCCGCCATAACCACCAGAATACCATTCTTTGGCACACCATTACCAGTGCGCCATGACGTGCGTATCTACTTTTGCGCCAGATAATTCAATAAAAATGGAACAACAGCAGTTAGAACAAATTCGCGAACAGCAGCGAGAATCCTGGAATAAGTTTTCGCCAGGATGGAAAAAGTGGGATGACCTTTTCATGGATTTTTTGTATCCGATGGGTGAGGAGATCATTCGTCTGATTGGCCCGAAAGGAAATGACAAAGTGCTGGACGTAGCAGCAGGTACTGGGGAACCAGGGTTGACAATCGCCTCGATGTTGCGTGGCGGTCATGTGATGATTACAGATTTGTCGTATGACATGCTTATTGTGGCGCGTGAAAAAGCAGATGCCAAAGGAATCAGGAATATCGAAACCTGTGCGTGCGATGTTTGTGATTTACCTTTTCCGGATAATACGTTTGATTCTATCAGCTGCCGTTTTGGCTTCATGTTTTTTCCAGACATGCTTCTGGCAGCAAAAGAAATGGCTCGCGTACTGAAGCCTGGAGGAAAAGTTGCCACATCTGTTTGGAATGTGCCCGAGAAAAATTTCTGGGTAACGGCCATGATGAGCACAATCAATCGCACGATGCAATTGCCTTCACCACCTGCTGGCGCACCGGGTATGTTCCGGTGCTCGAAGGAAGGATTTATGACTGATCTGTTTGCGCAGGCGGGTTTCAAAAGTATTTCGGTAAGAGAGGTAATAGGCAAAATGAAGTGCAAGACGGCCGATGTTTACTGGAATGTAATGACCGAAGTGGCTGCGCCCATTGTTGCTGCACTCGCTCACGCTGATATGGAAACTCGTGAAAAAATCAGAAGAGAAGTATATCAGGCATTGAGTCAAAAGTATCCTGATGGCAATGTGATCATTGAATCGAGTGCTTTGGTTATTTCGGCAACGAAGTGAAAACCTCCTTACACGTTTTATCAATTAAAATACAAAGAGTATAAATGAAAAGAATTCTGTTTCTCATGTATGGTGCGGTAAGCTACGGTATCTTTTTTATCACCTATTGCTATGCCATTGGCTTTGTTACTAATCTCATTGTGCCAGCAGGACTGGATAGCACACCAACATCTCCTTTTGGAGTTGCCCTTTTGATTGATGTTGGCTTGCTCATCGCGTTTGCATTACAGCACAGTGTAATGGCGCGACCAGCGTTTAAAAAATGGTGGACGATGATTATCCCAGAACCGTTGGAACGGAGTACGTACGTATTACTTTCCAGTGGTTGCATGATACTTCTGTTTGCCTCATGGCAACCGATTGGTGGTGTGGTGTGGTCGGTTGACTCAAAAATGGGAGTGATGATTCTTCATGCAATTAGCCTCATAGGTTTTGGTATTGTGCTCATCAGCACGTTTCTCATCAATCATTTCGATTTGTTTGGGTTGCGCCAGGTGTGGCTTTACTTCACAGATAAGCCTTATGAGCATTTACCATTTAAAACCCCGTTCTTCTATAAGTATGTCCGGCACCCGTTGTATTTGGGTTGGATGATCGCTTTTTGGGCAGCACCCGTTATGACGATGGCGCACTTTCTCTTTGCTGTCATTTGCACAGGATACATGCTCACCGCTATTCGCCTGGAGGAACGTGATCTGATTACTGTTTTTGGAGATCAGTATACGCGCTATAAAGCTTTGGCGCCAATGTTGATTCCGTTTACCAAAAAGAGGAAGTAAAGACGATCGCTTATTGATAATGTTTTCCCATGAACGGTATTAAACTTTTTTACAAGAATGAAATACATTCATCATAAAATCAAGAGACAGAAATTTATTACTCTGGTGATGGGCGCATGCATTGCCGCGGTGATTGTTTTCCATGTGTGGAATGACATCAGCCGCCTGTCGGAAATCCTTCCTGACTTCATCAAACAAAATTTCAGTCATTAATATTAAAAGAAATGCATAATGAAAAAGGTGACCCAAGAGGTCACCTTTTTACTTTTATCTGTTCAAATGTTAACTACGCGAGTTCAAAACGATCAAGATTCATCACCTTGTTCCATGCTGCAACAAAATCGCTTACAAATTTTTCCTGACCATCGGTTGATCCATATACTTCTGCTATGGCGCGAAGTTCTGTGTTCGATCCGAAGATAAGGTCAACTCGTGTTGCTGTCCACTTCACTTCGCCCGTTTTGCGATCGCGGCCTTCGAAAACATCCGAAGAACCAGCAATGCCTTTCCACGTTGTTCCTAAATCCAACAGGTTAACAAAGAAATCATTGGTCAACGTCTCCGGGCGATTTGTGAACACTCCCAATTTTGATTTATCGAAGTTTGCGTTCAATACGCGCATGCCTCCAACAAGGGCTGTCATCTCCGGAGCGGTTAGTGTAAGCAATTGTGCTTTGTCCACCAGCATTTCCTCAGCCGACACTGTATACTTCTTCTTCATGTAGTTGCGGAAGCCATCGGCCGAAGGCTCAAGCACCGCAAATGACTCTACATCGGTTTGCTCTTGCGAGGCATCAGCACGACCAGGGGTGAATGGCACTGTTATATTGTGGCCTGCGTTCTTTGCAGCCTTTTCAACACCTGCGCAGCCTGCTAGTACAATGAGATCAGCCATTGAAACAGCTTTGCCCGATTGTGCAGTGTTAAATTCTTTTTGAATTCCCTCCAATGCCGATAACACTTTGGTCAGTTGAGCCGGATTGTTTGCTTCCCAATTCTTTTGAGGAGCAAGACGGAGGCGGCCTCCGTTGGCGCCACCACGCTTGTCTGAGCCGCGGAAGGTTGATGCAGAAGCCCAAGCAGTAGAAACCAGTTCTGAAACGGAAAGTCCTGAAGCAAGGATTTTGTTTTTCAACGCTGCGACATCCTTTTCATCAACTACTTTATACGTCACTGCAGGAATAGGATCTTGCCAGATCAGTTCTTCCTTCGGTACTTCTGGTCCGAGATAACGTGCGCGAGGCCCCATATCTCTGTGCGTTAGTTTGAACCAGGCACGGGCAAAGGCATCTGCAAACTCTGCTGGGTTTTCGTAGAAGCGTCTTGAAATTTTTTCATAGGCAGGATCCATTCTCAGCGCCAGGTCAGTGGTTAGCATAAATGGAGCATGCTTCTTGGCAGGATCGTGTGCATCGGGCACTAAGCCGGCACCGGCATTACCTTTTGGCTTCCATTGCTGCGCACCCGCAGGGCTTTTTGTGAGTTCCCATTCGTAGCCAAAGAGATTTTCAAAAAAGTTGTTGCTCCACTTTGTGGGCGTAGTCGTCCAAGCACCTTCCAGACCGCTGGTGATGGTGTTTGATCCATTGCCACTACCAAGTGTGTTTCTCCAACCCATGCTTTGCTCTTCGATGGATGCTGCTGCTGGCTCCGGACCAACGTATTTACCAGGATCACCAGCACCATGTGTTTTACCAAAGGTGTGGCCACCGGCAATCAATGCTACCGTTTCTTCATCGTTCATCGCCATGCGACCGAATGTCTCGCGAATATCTCGAGCAGCTGCAATGGGGTCAGGGTTTCCATTAGGACCTTCAGGATTTACATAGATAAGACCCATCTGAACGGCCGCCAAAGGATTTTCCAATTCGCGATCGCCCGAATAGCGTTTGTCTTCTAACCACTTACCTTCTGAGCCCCAATAAATATCTTGTTCTGGCTCCCACACATCAATGCGCCCTCCGGCAAAACCAAATGTTTTAAAGCCCATGGATTCCAGTGCGCAGTTACCCGCTAAAATCATCAAATCGGCCCAGGAGATTTTCTTACCATATTTTTGTTTGATGGGCCACAAAAGAAGGCGGGCCTTGTCAAGATTTCCATTGTCGGGCCAACTGTTGAGAGGGGCGAAGCGCTGCGTTCCATTACCGGCACCGCCACGGCCATCACCAATCCGGTAAGTACCGGCACTATGCCATGCCATACGGATAAAGAATGGACCATAATGTCCATAATCGGCAGGCCACCAATCTTGCGACTTGGTCATCAACTCATTGATATCTTTTTTCAACGCCTTCAAATCCAGCGATTTGAACTCCTTTGCATAGTTGAAGGATTCATCCATCGGGTTGGATAGCGAAGAGTGCTGACGAAGGATGTTTAATTTTAATTGATTTGGCCACCAGTCACGGTTGCTGGTGCCATTACCTGCTGTTTGCTTGAGGGCGCCACCGGTGAACGGGCATTTGCCTTCTCCGTTCATCGTGTGGCTTGAATGTGTGTGTTTTTCCATTTGGTATTAATTAAGAATGATTACGAATTAAAGCTTGATGTTTAGATTTTAAATCAAGATTACGATAGGAAGGTTAATAAATCAAATTGATTATTTTTATGATTATATAGTTAATATCTATGACTTTAACACAACTGGAATACATCGTTGCACTGGATACCTACCGGCATTTTGTGCTGGCTTCTGAAAAATGTTTCGTAACCCAACCAACGTTGAGCATGCAAATTCAAAAGCTGGAAGATGAACTTGGCGTAAAGATATTTGATCGCACGAAGCAACCGGTAATCCCTACCGAAATAGGCGCGAGCATCATTGAACAAGCGCGCATTACCTTACGCGAGGCCAATAAGGTGCAGCAAATCATCAACGATCAGAAGGATACGCTCACAGGCGAACTTCGAATTGGAATTATTCCTACGCTTGCGCCATATCTTTTGCCTCCGCTTTTTAAGCACATGCGCGAACGATATCCTCAATTGAATCTGGTGATTAAGGAAACGATTACCGAAGAAGTGATCAGTGAATTGAAAAGTAATCGGCTTGATTGTGGTTTGGTGGTCACACCTTTAAACGATGCGTCTATAAAAGAGGATATACTTTTTTACGAAGAGCTGTTTGTCTACGTATCGCGTAAGAATGCGCTTTATGATAAAAAGTATGTACTGGCAACAGAGATTGACCCTGATCAACTTTGGCTGCTGGAAGAAGGGCACTGCTTTCGCTCGCAAGTACTGAACCTTTGCGAATTGAGAAGGAGTTCAGACTTTCATTTTAAGTATGAAACAGGAAACATAGAAACGTTGAAGCGAATGGTAGATAAAAGTGATGGCATTACGATATTGCCCGAACTCGCAGTGATGGAGTTTAGTAAGCCGCAACTAAAAATGGTGAGGCGTTTGAAGGAGCCAAGCCCAGCGCGCGAAGTAAGTCTGGTAACCCATCGTGATCACATCAAAACAAAATTGATCAAAACGTTGAAAGAGGAAATTTTGAACATCGTGCCAAGGCAAATGCGAAAATTACAGCACAAGAAAGTAGTGGAAATAAATTACTGATCGGCCGGTAGTGCTTATTTTTGAAAATGACCAACTTCGGATAAGCTTCGTGTTTTTATTTTTGATGCAAGGGCGTGCCCGCTGATTTCTAATATTGAGCTATATTAAAACGAACCGAATCAGATGCTACTAAAGTTGATCTTTATCCGTTTCTATTTTTTTCTGCTTTTCATTTTTGTTAGCGGAGTAATTTTCTCACAGCAGTTACCGTACAAAAATCCATCGTTACCAATTGATGAGCGCGTGAAAGATTTGATAAGCCGGATGACGTTGGAAGAAAAATCCTGGCAACTGTTTATGATCCCGGGTGACTTGGACAACATACAACCTGGCCAGTTTAAGAATGGAATTTTTGGATTGCAGGTAAGTGCATCGGCAAAAGAAAATGTCAATGCTCAACAACTTCTTACTTATAACACCTCGGAAGACGGGCTGCGGCTTGTGAGAAAGATCAATGCCATACAAAAGCATTTTGTTGAAAAGACTAGATTGGGTATCCCGATCATCGCGTTTGACGAAGCCTTGCATGGCTTAGTGCGTGAAGGAGCCACAAGCTTTCCTCAATCCATTGCCCTTGCGGCTACCTTCGATACTACACTGATGCGAAAGGTATCCTCTGCAATTGCACGAGAAGCGAAAGCCCGTGGCATACGGCAAGTGTTATCGCCTGTAGTAAACATTGCGAGTGATGTACGCTGGGGCAGGGTAGAAGAAACGTATGGCGAAGATCCTTTTCTTACTTCTGAAATGGCTGTGGCGTATGTTCATCCATTTGAAAAGATTAATATCATCACTACACCTAAACATTTTGTGGCCAATGTGGGAGATGGTGGCCGTGACAGTTACCCGATTCATTTTAATGAACGTTTTCTTAAAGAGGTACATTTTCCTCCCTTTATCGCGGCCATCAAGAACGGGGGCTCACGCTCCATTATGACGAGCTACAATTCAGTAGATGGAACGGCTGCCAGTATGAATGATTGGCTGCTGCAAAAGACATTAAAACAAGATTGGGGATTTTCTGGGTTTGTCATTTCTGACGCGAGCGCTGTGGGGGGCGCTACTGTGCTTCATAATACCGCAGTTGATTATCCTGCTTCGGGTGAACAGGCAATTACCAGTGGATTAGACGTGATCTTTCAAACAAGCTATGACCATTATAATTTGTTCAGTCCTGCGTTTGCAAAAGATAGAATCGGTACCAAGAAAATAGATGAATCCGTTGCACGAATATTGAAGGCAAAATTTGAATTGGGTTTGTTCGAAAACCCTTATGTCTCAGAAGAACTCATTAATGGCCTTGCAAAAGCGCGATCGCACAAAACACTGGCGCTTGACGCCTCACTCAAATCTATTGTGTTGTTGAAGAATGAAAGAAATGTATTACCCATTGGAGATCACATACAATCAATTGCCGTGATTGGTGAAGAAGCAACAGAAGGGCGATTGGGTGGTTATAGTGGTAAAGGCAACGGAGTGGTCACTCTGCTTGAAGGCATTCAACAACGCGCGGATAGACGAACTGTTCTGTTTGTACCAGGATGTGGCAGAAATTCAGCTTCGTATCAGGTAGTTCCTTCTCAATTTCTTACTCACAATAATTCACCAGGATTGGAAGGAAATTATTTTAATAACATTACCCTCTCCGGAAATCCGGTGCTCACCAGAAGTGATAAGGTAATTGATTTTCATTGGACGCTTTATTCACCTGATAAAAGTGTGAACAATGGATTTTATTCAGTTCGATGGACGGGCCAGTTGGAAGCCCCGGAAAGTGGCGTTTTTAAAATTGGATTGGAAGGTAATGACGGATTTCGATTGTATATCGATAACGTATTAGTTATCGACCGGTGGAATAAACAAACCTACAGCAGCTCGCTTGCTGATTTTCGTTTTGAAAAGAATAGGCGGTATAATATTCGTGCTGAGTTCTATGAACCTGTGGGTAATGCGCATATCAAATTGATCTGGAATATTGGCGCACAAGAAGATTGGCAGACGAAAATTAATGAGGCCGTTAACGCTGTAAGAAAAGCTGACCTTGCAATTGTAGCGGTGGGAATTCAAGAGGGCGAGTTTCAAGACAGGGCGATGCTTACGTTGCCTGGCCATCAGGAGGAATTGATCACACAACTTGCGGCCACCGGTAAGCCGATTGTGGTGGTAATTGTTGCTGGCAGTGCTGTAGTAATGAATAACTGGCTGGACAAGGTACAGGGAGTGGTTGATATTTGGTATCCTGGTGAAGAAGGTGGTCATGCCTTAGTGAAAGTATTGTTTGGTGATTACAATCCTGCGGGCCGATTGCCGATCACCTTTCCAAAACACGAATCACAATTGCCATTGGTGTATAATCATAAACCAACAGGAAGGGGAGATGATTACAATAACCTCAGTGGCTTGCCATTGTTCCCGTTTGGATATGGGTTAAGCTATACTACCTTCTCTTATGCTAGCGCTGAACTTGCGCGAAAGGAAATATCAGCAGAGCAATCTACACTCATTTCAGTTTCAATCACTAACACAGGCACACGTGATGGTGAAGAAGTGGTACAACTTTACATCAAAGATGTTTTAGCTTCCGTTGCAAGGCCCGTCATGGAGTTAAAAGCATTTCAACGAATCATGGTGAAAGCAGGGGAAACTAAGAAAGTTACGTTCACTATCACACCAGAAATGTTACGCATGCTCAATACAAATCTGGAGTGGATAGTAGAGCCAGGTGCCTTTGAACTTCTTATCGGATCGTCCAGCAGGGACATTCGTTTGAAAGAAACATTGATTGTGAAGCCCTAATTTTCTTCTCACTTATGCTAAATATGCGGCCATTTTACCAAGCCCTTCTTTTATTTGTTCTGTATTGATGCCCGAGTAAGCAAATCTTACGTAGTAGTTTTCCTCGCCCCTCAATGCTCGCCCAAAATGCTGACGTGTGCAGAAAGAAACTCCTGTTTTATAAAGAATATCTTTTCGGAAGCTTTCGTAATCCTCATATCCCTTCCGCTCCATTAATTGAGTCACATTCGGAAAAAGATAGAACGTAGTTTGTGGAAGAAAGCAAGTGATGCCGGGAATGGAGGTGAGTATTTTGTATGCAACATCCCGTCTGTTTTTCAATACATCGAGAAGATTCTTTATTTCTGATTGATCGCCTGTGAGTCCCGCAAGTGCACCGTACTGTATAAAATGATTGGAGCACGATTCATCATTGACGTTTAACTTTGCAATCACCTTAATGATTTCAAGGGGCCCGATGGCAGCACCAAGTCGCCAGCCAGACATAGCAAATTTTTTTGAGAACGTATACAAGATGACCGTGCGTTCTTCCATGCCGGGTAAACTGGCAATGGAATTACTCTTGCCTTCGTAGCGAATGTCATAGTATGCTTCATCGCTTAGCACAATCAGATTATGTTCGATGGCCAGGTCGGCAAGCTGCTCCAATTCTTTCAGAGAGAGCTCTGTGCCCATGGGATTGTGTGGAGAATTGACCACGAGCATTTTTGTGCGATCCGTAATTTTATTTTTCAGGCTATCAATATCCAGTTGGAATCCATTATCAGTTTCTCTGAATGTGTAAGGTACAGCTACCCCACCATTGAACGTGATTTGTGATTCATAAATGGGATAACCAGGATTGGGATAAAGTATTTCGTCACCCGGATTCATTAAGGCCAAAACAAACTTTCCAATCGTAGGCTTGCCACCCGGTTGAATTGCCACACTATCCATCGTATAGGTGGTTCCCCGTTCATTGTTGATGTCTTGCGAAAGTACCTCACGGAGCTGTGGAATTCCTGCAGGAGGGCAATATCCTGTCTTACCATCTGCAATGGCTTTTAGTGTAGCATTCACTACAACAGACGGAGTTTTTAAATTCAGATCTCCAAGATGAAAGGGAAATATCTGATTGCCCTTTGCAGCAAATGCTGCAGCTTCCGCGGAGACGGCAAATGCAGTTTCTGTTCCCAAAAGATGTATACGTTTGGCTATGCGAATGTTGGCAGTTACTTCTGTATCGGTGATCATGGTAATGTTATTTTAATAATCATTGGTAGCGAGGATTTTTTCAGAGAAGTTTGCGGTTGTTGATTTATTCTTGATGAATGTTTTAATAGCACGATACTGACTTTCTCCATCAAGTCCTGCTTCCGCAACCACACTTTCAGCTTTTCCGCTTCCCAGGAAGTGACCTTGCTTAAACGGATAAAGTGAATGCCTACGCCCATAGCCGGATTGTATCCAACGGTACAAGGTTGGAAAGGTGAATCCGCTAATGCCCATTGCACGTTGCGCAACCTCTTCCGGAAATATTCTTTCTTTCTCTTCTTCCGGCAGAAGGTCAAACAATTCAGCACTAGCTACATAGTATGCAGCTATATCAAGCCCATCAAGAATGAGAAGTGGTAATGCCTTTTGCACAAATTCATACGCCACTTCACTGCCTTGAAGCACTACAATGCCATCGGGATTTTCTTTCAATGAATCCTTCAGAAGATATAATCCTGTTGCTGAGGCATCTGCCGGAGCGAGGCCCATTGCCTTTCTGTCCAGCACTTTTTCGTTTGGGCGCGTTACGAACGGGCAAATGATAGCAGGACGTTTCTTCATTGCCGTGGACATCAAGGACCAGATTTCTTGAGGGTCCCACGGGGTAAGCGTTATACAGGTACCTTTCGGGAAGTTTTCCTGAATCAATTGCAAAGGCTGAGGATCTGCATGCGTTGGCCCATCTTCACCGGTTTTAATACCCGCATGTGCCGCTATCAAAATGAAGGGATGATACGGGCCTTTGACCATTACCTGATGAGCCTGACTGCCGATGGCGTGAAGCCGCGCTGCGATGTGCCCAAGCGCCACTATGAATGCGCCATAGGATGACCCGACTCCAATGTGATTTCCAAAGGAAGAAATGCCGGACATGATTCCGGCCATGGCATCTTCACAAATGCCACCAATGGATAGCGTGCGCGATAATGGATTGGTTTCACTATTGTAATAGCCACTGGCGAAATCCTGACCAACTGCGTTTACACTGGTAGAGCCTAATAGATCTGCTGCGGCAGTAAAGAAGGCGCCATTACTTATTTTGTTGAAGTGATGAAGCACCTTGCCTAATTCACCTCGCAGTGTGGTGGAAGTACCAGGAACCAGTTGCAGGGATGATGGAACAGTTTCTGGCCGGATATTCTTATACATTTCGTTCAGTGTTGGGCCGTTGGAACGCCTCACCCGATTCAGTAAAATCAAATGCTCTTGTGCAGCTTTTACTTTTTTAGAAAAGAATTTGGTAAGCTCGGTTTCATGTTGAAGAATATCACGAATGATCAGAAGCGCATCCCAAAAACATTTTTCAACAATTTCAGGTGCGCTACCTCCTTTGCACTCTTGCACATCCTTGCAAACCTTCATCTCTTTGCCTGCCATTTTCAATAGTGGCTGCAGCGCCTGATGAAATCCTGCACTGCACAACGAATGTCCTCCACCGTGTGATTTGTTTCCCTCAATTCCATAATTCCATCCTTTAATGGTTTTATAGACAATGGCAGTGGGCTGATGATTCTTTATCGTAGCCGCAGCATGCTGGGCCGCAAAAATTTGCCGAAAGTCTTTGCCATCTTCTACAAGTATTGTATTCCAGTCGTTGAGGTAGGTGAGTTCACACGGATCCCATTGCACATAGTCTCCGGGATGCGAATCTTCGCGGCACACAAAGTTGGAATCAATACTCGCCTGATTCCAGTCAATATGGAGAACCACATTTTTCAGTGATGCTGTACCTGCAGCGGCAAGCGCTTCGCTCACTCGCCCCGGTGTTAGTCCTCCTTCGCCTTCAATAATGTGAACATACGGAGTATTCGATCCGAAAAGATCGGCCGCTGCGATTGCAAGCCCGATCGAGGAACCAATACCCACACCGGAGGCGCCTGTAGCGAGGCGAACAAACGGAGTAGCAGGAGTGGGATGTCCATCGAGGGCCTTCGCATTGAGTTTGCGAAACAGCGGAGTAGTGGTATTCGGATTTCTTCTAAAGCCCAAAAGGTCTTCAAGGCGCAACTGAAAGCGAATATCTTCAGGCAGCAATTCCGGTGTTCCAGTTCTTACGATTTCATTACGCAATGCCCAAAGTGCATAAAGGCCCAGCGCTTTGTGTCCTGCCGCATAAGAAATCATATCCGCATCAAGGCGCTCCGGATCGGATATGTCGTACAGCATGTTGTTGTATAACAGCGCGGTTACAAACCTGCCGGAAGAAATTGATCCGCCCGGGTGACCCGACAGCGGAGCATAATTATAGAGTATCGCACACAGCGATCGGTAGATCGCATCGAATTGCTCGAACTTCTCCAGCTCAACATCGCTTACCGATGCAGCAGGAGTGGCAGCATCAATTCGGATGAATTCTGCTCGCCTATAGGGGTGGTACTTTTCAATATTCATAGGTTGAAGATTGAGAAAATGCCTCGCCTATCCGATGATTTCGGTTATGAGTACGGAATGAGTATTGTCACGATCCTGATGGTAATGGAAAAAGGTGACTTGATCGAAAGTTGTTGATGAGTGGATTATTTCAATTTTAAGAATCTCCATAGATTCATTGGCTTTTCACTGAAAGCCTCATTCAGCAGATAGCTCATCAAAATAATGGTGGCTATGAAGGCGATCACAATGACCACCTGCGTGAAGGATACTTTCTGAATTTCTTGCTTTGCTTTAACATCACAAACTTCACCGGGGCAGTATTGTGCTTTCTCTTTGTAAAACCATTTGTATACCACGCAGCCGAGGCAAATTCCAAAAGCGGATTCAAAAAATAAAAAGAGTAAGCACACCAGGCAGGTTAGGCCTGTAAGAATACTGTAGGTATTCAGCACAACCATCAAAATGAACATCATCGAAGCAAGGCTCACGCCAATGATCCACGCAAACTTTTTTTGAGCAGCTCCAACGTATTCAGGATTTTGCGAACTAACAATCAACCGGCCAATGATGAGGGCAGGAGAGTACCGGGGACTGATAAACACCCTAACGATCATATCGGTAAGAAACAAAACGATGACATACTTGATCATGATAAAATTGCCTTTGAAAAGGATCATCATGAGTGAGATAAACATGAACACAAAAAGTATTCCTGCAGAAGCTCTTATCTCGCGTTCGTTTAGAACAGGGATGCTGTATCCAGCCACGTGTTCGCCAAATTTTGCCATGGGAGTTTAATGAGGGTTAAAGGTTTCAGTATGATAACGCAAGATGTTAAAAGAAGGATGGAAATGGATTGCCCTTTCAATACTCAACCTGCCTGAGTCTACCAACGACAAGAACGAGTCAATCACAAAACTGCTGAAAGATATCTGGATGCAATATCCTTTCATTACAAACAAAAAAAACGTATCTGATTTTTTTAGTAGACTATTCCTGACGGATGGTTTACACTATTCTTCATTCTATAGCCTTCTGATTTGAAATTCAAAGAATTAACGATCTTTAGCGCGATAACCATAGGATGAAGTTGAGCATCGATAAAGCAGCAGTAAAAATTTACCTGGGCGCTGGCCTTGTCTATTTCTTTTTGACTTTTCTAGGCACAATTGGGGCATACCCCACGCGATTCTTTGCGGTGTTGATCAATAGCTTATGGGCAGTGAGTTATGTGATTGCAGTCAACTTCATTCTTTATGAGCGTGTGATTCCCTTTGTGATCAAGAAGAGGAGTTCAATCCTACTCAATGTGCTGTTGGCTTTATTTTTTGTTTGGGTCTTTTTGATGGCCATGTCTTTTGGAGCGTACCTCTGGCGGAAGATTGGCATAGGTTTACACCTGTTCACCCAACTGAAAGAATATGACTCAACCAACAGACTTCTGGCCAGCATTGTCGGTCACGGTGTTGGCTCAGTTATTTTGTTTGGTGTTAGTCGACATATTTATCATTACTTTAGGCTGAAGGAAACGGAGCAACGCTTACGAATTGAAAAACAGGCTGCAGAATTGCATTACCTCCGGTCGCAGACTAATCCACATTTTTTATTCAATACACTCAATAATATTTATTCGCTGGCACGAGATAAATCTGATCTTGCCGCTGAGTCGATTTTGCGTCTTTCAAAACTCTTGCGCTTCATTTTGTATGAGGCTGAAGGCAATTTTATCGCGATTGAGCAGGAGTTGCAAATGATCAGGGATTACCTCGACCTTGAGAAATTGCGCTATGACGAATCGCTGCGAATCAATTTTAACAACGATATTGAGGATATGAAACAAGCATTACCACCCCTGTTGCTAATGCCTCTTGTGGAAAATGCATTTAAGCACGGAGTGTCAGAAACGCGAGACCAGCCTTTTGTGGATATTCATCTCTCGGTCAATAAGCGCATGTTAACCTTTATCGTAAAAAATTCTACAGAAACATCTTCTCAGAAATTTACTGTAAAAGAGAACATCGGCCTCTCAAACCTTAGGCGACAATTGGAATTGCTTTACACGGAGTACACTTTATCAGTGCAGCCTGGCGATAATGTTTTTACCGCAACGTTAAAAATTAATCTGGGCAGTCATGTCTAACATCACCTGCATTATTGTTGAAGATGAGCCACTAGCAGCAAAAGTGTTGACTGATTATGTTGCTCAAGTTCCATTCCTTCAGTTGCGAGGCGTTTTTAAGGATGCAATTTTGGCAACGGAGTATTTGATGGATCATACGGTTGATCTTATTTTTTTGGATATACATCTGCCCAAGTTGAAAGGCATGGCCTTTTTAAAAACACTCACGCATGCTCCGGCAGTAATTGTTACCACAGCTTATCATCAGTACGCGGTAGAAGGATTTAACCTGAACGTTACCGACTATTTGTTAAAACCTTTTGAGTTTGAACGATTTCTCGTGGCTGTTAACAAGGTAAAATCAATACAGCGGGAACCGCAGCCGGTAATGCAGGATAAAAAGGACTATTTGTTTTTGAATGTCCAGAAAAAGAAGGTGAAGGTTTTGCTCTCAGAGATCGTCTATATCGAAAGTCAACGCGAATACATCAGAGTGGTCACGACAAAGCAGGAATACATTTCTAAAATAAGCACTATTGAAATGGAGGCATTATTACCGGATGATCGCTTCAAGCGCATTCATCGCTCGTTTATCATTTCGTTAGATAAAATCAACTCTTACACGGCCGATACGGTGGAAGTAAATGGCGTTTCAATTCCGATCGGCAGGGCATACCGGTATGTTTTTGAAAAGTTGTAAAACGAAATAAGTACGTTACTTAGTTAATAGTTGAAATGTGATTTTGATTCCCTGAAGGGCTAACTTTTGTCATGTTTTGACAGTATGTCTTTTGTTAATTTATGGAAATGAAATTCATACGCGTTTCCTGTTCTATTGGCTTACTGAGTTTTCTATCGGGCTGCGCTTTTTGCCAATCTTTAACTGCTGAGGAAATTGTAAGAAAGACGGATGCTAATATGCGTGGCAACACCATGCAAGGTGAAATGACCATCAAAACCATTCGGGCTACGTGGACCCGCGAGATGGGCGTGAGAACCTGGACGAAAGGTGCGGAGTATTCTATGATTCTGATTACTTCTCCGGCAAAGGATAAAGGCATCTCATTTTTGAAACGGAAGAAAGAGGTTTGGAACTGGATACCCACCTTGGAGCGCAGCATTAAACTACCGCCCTCTATGATGTCGCAATCCTGGATGGGTACAGACTTTACGAACGATGACCTGGTAAAAGAATCATCTGTAATTAAGGATTATTCTCATTCACTTAAGGGCGACACTGTTATTCGTGGAATGGACTGCTACAAAATTCAACTGGATCCTAAGCCCGAATCAGCCGTAGTGTGGGGAAAACTTTTTTTGTATGTGGATAAAAAGAATTTTATAGAAGTGCATGTGAAATTTTATGATGAAGATGGTGAATTAGTGAACATCATGAATTCATTGGAGATAAAATCGATGGGCGGACGAATGATTCCCACACGGGTAGAAATGATTCCTATGGATAAGAAGAATCAACGAACAGAAATCATTTACGCTAATTTGATTTTCGACAAGCCGATAGACGATGGTTTCTTTACCCTCCAGCAACTTAAAGACCTGAGATGATGTGGCTGCTGAAACTATCTTGGAAAAATTTGTGGCGAAGTCGCAGCAGGACGGCTGTCACTATCTCCGCAGTTTCCTTTGCGGTGATTTTATCGGTAGTCACCAGTAGCCTTCAGGATGGAGTGTTTGATCATTTCGTCCGAAACTTAGTAAGCTATTACAGCGGGTACATTCAGGTTCATGCCAAAGGATATTGGGATCAGCAAACACTCGACAATAGCTTTGCCCGAGATGAGCAACTTGAGAACAAAATGATGAGGCAAAAAAATGTAGTGGCGGTAGCACCACGCGTGGAATCTTTTGCATTAGCCTCTATAGAAGACATCACCAAAGGGTGCATGGTGGTGGGGATTGATCCTGAGAAAGAGAACCAGGTCACTTTTCTGAAAAACAAAATTGTGTCTGGCGAATATTTTTCAGACGATGAACGCGGTAACGTTGCACTCTTATCCGAAGGGTTGGCCAATCGATTAAAGCTAAACCTGAACGATACTATAATATTGATAAGTCAGGGCTATCACGGGGCCATGGCCGCGGGTAGATACCTGGTATCGGGAATTATAAAATTTGGATCGCCTCAACTCAACGATCAACTCCTTTATTTACCCCTGTCGGTAGCGCAACAATTATATAGCGCGGAAAATCTTCTCACATCCTATGTGTTGGCGTTAGAGTCGGATAGCCGCGCGGAAGAAACTGCCGATCAACTGCGAAATGGTTCAGAGGCACGGTATGAGTTTATGAGCTGGAAGGAAATGTTGCCGGAAGTAGACCAGCACATAAAGACGGACAAGGGAAGCATGTACATCGTTTCAGGTATTCTCTACTTACTAATTGGCTTTGGAATTTTTGGAACGTTGCTCATGATGATGGCTGAGCGTCAGTATGAGTTGGGAATGCTTTTAGCCATCGGCATGACAAAGAATAAACTAATGACTATGCTCATGGCAGAATCGGTGTTAAATGTTTTAGTAGGATGCATCGTTGGTATTGCTATGAGTTTTCCGATCGTGTATTATCTAAAAGTTCATCCGCTTCGTTTTACGGGTAATATGGCTGACGTCTATCAACGCTTTGGGTTTGAACCCATTTTCCCCGCATCCACGGAAGTGTGGATATTTATAACTCAAGCCGTGATTGTGTTGGTATTGGGTTTAATATTGTCATGCTACCCAATCATTAAAATATGGCGGATGAGTCCCGTGATAGCAATGAAGAAGTGATATGATCATTCAAATGGCATGGCGAAATATTTGGCGTAACAAAGTGCGCAGCATTGTGATCATTACCTCCATTGCCTTGGGTTTACTTTCGGGCTTGTTCATCATGGGTTTGTACGATGGTATTTTGCGATCACGATTAAAGGTGGTTATTGAGCAGGAGGTGGCGCACTGTCAGCTGCATCATGAAAAGTTTAAAGAAGATTATGATGCCTCCTTCACGATCATGCGTTGGGAAGAAATGCGTGCAAAACTTAAAGAGATCTCTTTAATAAAAGCGGTTACCGCACGCACGCTGGCGCAGGGTATGTTGGCTACCAGCACCAGCAGTTCGGGTGTGCAAATCGTAGGTGTTTTTCCGGATACAGAAAATCAGGTTTCGCAATGGAAGGCAAAACTTGTGGCTGGTCAGGGCTTCAATGGAAAGAAGAATCAGGTGCTGATCGGAAAAAAATTGGCTGAGAAAGTAAAATTAGACCTTGGAAATAAACTAGTGCTCACATTTACAGATAAAGAATCCGGTATTGTTTCAGCGGCATTTCGGGTGGCTGGTATTTATAGATCTGACAATGCACCCCTTGATGAGCGGAATGTATATGTTTTAGCAGATGATCTCAACCGTTTAATGGGAATGAATAACGAGTGCCACGAGGTTGCTATTTTACTTAATAGCAACGAATCGGTAATACTTGCCACTCGCCAACTGAAAGAAGCCTTTCCGAATTTATTAGTGGAAGACTGGAAACAATTATCGCCTGAAACAGAACTCATGATTGAAACCACCGATACCTATTCAATTATTTTTATTGTGATCATCATGTTGGCCTTAATGTCAGGCATCATTAATACCATGCTAATGGCCGTGTTGGAGCGTACGCGTGAGTTAGGGATGATGGTGGCCTTGGGAATGAATAAGACAAAATTATTTAAGCTGGTGGTGAGTGAAACGGTACTGCTCACACTGGCAGGCGCACCTTTTGGTTTTTTGTTGGCTTGGGCGGTCATTCAGTATTATCACCAGGCGGGTATTGATATCTCATCGTTTGCGGGAGAAGCGATGTCCGGTTTTGGTTTCAGTAGTTTTATCTATCCTGATTTTCCGTGGGCCAGCGTGCTCACCGTTTTAGGCATCGTTTGTATTGCAGCATTCCTGGCTTCGTTGTTTCCTTCCTATAAAGCAATGAAGTTGGTGCCAGTGGAAGCGATGCGCCAATAAAAATTATTCACTAAGTTATGGACACGATCATTGATGCCCACAATGTTTCTAAAACCTACAACCCTAAAACATTACCCGTAGTGGCAGTGAGTGATGTTCACTTGCACCTCGAGCGTGGTGAGTTCACAGCATTGGTAGGTCCATCGGGCTCTGGTAAAACTACATTGCTCAATTTGATCGGAGGATTAGATAAGCCAGATGCGGGTAGCATTATCATCCATGGTACCGACATCACCACGCTTTCGCCTAATCAGCTGATTGATTTTCGCCTTCGCAATATCGGCTTCGTATTTCAGGCATTCAATCTTATTCCTGTGCTATCGGCCCGCGAAAATGTTGAGTTGATTATGCAGCTTCAGGGTATTTCCCGAACGGAAATCAATCAGCGTGTAGAAACTTTGTTTCGCCAGATTGGCATGGAAGATAAGATTGATACGCGTCCTTCTCAACTCTCCGGTGGGCAGCAGCAGCGAGTAGCAGTAGCACGGGCATTGGCATCGCGGCCACAGGTTGTATTGGCGGATGAGCCAACGGCTAATCTGGATTCTAAAGCTGCAGCAAACCTGCTTGATATCATGGCCAAACTCAATCGCGAGGAGAATATGACTTTTATTTTTTCTACACACGATTCACGCGTAATCGAACGCGCCAAGCGTGTAGTTACCCTGGTCGATGGAAAGATTTTTTCAGATACCGGTAGCGCGATGGTTTCTCATCCTGCATCAACATGAAATATTTTTTTGTGATCGTATGCTATGCATTGGGGGTGGCTAGCCTTCCGGCTCAGGATAGTTTGCGCATGAAGAAATTGGAAATAAGAGGTTACGCGAAGGACCTGCAAACACTATCCTTTAGCAAGGATTTCAGCCAACTGATTACGAGTAATTTTATTCACAACCGGGTGAATTTTAAATATAAGCCTTTTACCGGCTTCACTGCTGCCTTGGAAATGCGCAACAGACTGTTTTGGGGTGAAGAGGTGAGGCTTACGCCTGATTTTTCATCTGCTCTGCGTTACTCCAGCGAATCGATAAATCTTTCACACACCTGGTTCAAAACAGAAAGCATGCTTATGCACACAAATGTTGATCGCCTTTGGATAGAGTATGCAAGAAAGGACTGGAGCCTGAGAGCAGGCAGGCAAAGAATAAATTGGGGAATAGGTACTACATGGAACCCCAACGATGTTTTCAACACCTTTAATTTCCTGGACTTTGATTATGAAGAACGACCTGCAAGTGATGCGGTAAAATTGCAAAGAGTTCTTAATAGTATGAGCCATGTGGAAGTAGCGGTTGCTAAAACCGGAGGAGCAAATGGAGAAGTAATTGCGGCAGCCAAATATTTTACAAATCGCTGGAATTATGATTTCCAGTTTATTGGCGGATGGTTCTATGATCAGCCTACCGTGGGTGCAGGTTGGTCGGGCCACATTGGTAATGCTGGATTTAAAGGTGAAGCGCAGTATTTCATGGAGCGAGCGAGCGCGATCAGTCAGTTGAATGCAGTGCTTGAAATGGATTATATTTTTGGTAAAGGTTGGTATGCCAGTGCCGGAGGTCTTTTAAATAATCGTGGACTTGATCAGCCCATTGCATTTTTGAATGTGCGCGATCTGAAACTCTCTCCACGGAATCTTATGCCAACCAAATGGAATACGATTGCAACAGTAGCAAAAGAGATTACTCCATTGCTCAGTGCTAATGCAAGCTTTATTTTTTCACCACAAACCAATTTGCTGATTGTATTGCCGGGCATTCAATATAATTTGGCCACCAATCTGGATGTTAATCTGGTGTGGCAGTCATTCTTTGCTGAGGAGCCCACAGGATTTCTAGCGCTTTCGCACCGTGCGTTTCTGAGAATGAAGTGGAGCTTTTAGGACAATGCTGTTAATTACAAAAAACAGTACCATAATAACCTATTAAGTCATAGGTCTTGTTTCTCATACTAAATATCGCTTCATAATCGAGATCTTCACAGCCTTCGATACAGGAGTATTACTTTTATCGGAAACACTGGTTATCGGTACTAATACATTAGCTTCCGGAAAATAAGTGGCCACACATTTTATTGGAATAGCATATTCCATCACGATAAAATTATGAGCTACTCGTTCTCTTCCGCCATCGGTGTTGACTAAATCTACTGATTCTCCAGGATGTAGACTGAGCTTCTGGATATCATCTTTATTCATCAGAATCACGCGCCTTTCATTATAGATGCCACGATAGCGATCATCGAGGCCATAGATGGTGGTGTTAAACTGATCATGACTTCGAATGGTCATCATCATCAACTCATCCTTCTGTAGTTGCGGATCAACATATTCAGCAATATTAAAATGTGCCTTTGCGGATGTAGTGTTAAAACTTCCCTCACGATTGCAATTTGGTAAGTAAAATCCTCCTGGTTTGCGCACGCGTTGATTGTAGTTTTCAAAACCGGGAATTGTGCGTTCAATATCCGCACGAATGTGGTCATAATGTTTTTCGTAGCGATCCCAATTAATTTTTGAGCGTGATCCCAGTGTAGCCTTTGCCAATTTACAAATGATGGCGGGCTCGCTTAGCAATGAATCCGAAACCGGCTTGAGCACACCTTTCGAAGACTGAATCACGCCCATTGAATTTTCGCAGGATACAAATTGTACCTCTCCACCCGTTGCATCCCGATCGCTTCTCCCCAGTGCTGGCAGAATGATCGCTTCTTCACCATGTACTAAGTGACTGCGATTTAGTTTTGTTGATACGTGAACGGTAAGCCTGCACTTTCGCAGCGCCTCGGCAGTAAAGTGTGTGTCAGGTGTAGCCGATAAAAAGTTTCCACCCATGGCAATAAAGACTTTTGCTTTGCCGGCATGCATCGCCTGAATGCTGTCCACTACATCATAGCCATGGTGCTGCGGTGGTGTGAAAGAAAAATTGGTTTCAAGTGAATCAAGAAATTTCTGAGAAGGTTTCTCATAAATGCCCATGGTGCGGTCGCCTTGCACATTGCTATGCCCGCGCACGGGGCAAGTGCCTGCTCCCGGTTTCCCGATGCTTCCCTTCAGCAGCAGTAGGTTGACAATCTCTTTGATGGTATCCACTGCATTTTTGTGTTGCGTAAGTCCCATGGCCCAGCAAGCAATGATTTTCTTTTTGCTGCGGAGTGCTTCCGCAGCTTGCACTACCAATGATTTTTCAACACCGCTTTGCTTGATTAAGGTGTCGATATTCAGTTTGGCCAGATGGTGAATGAAATTTTCATACCCTTCTGTATTGCCTTCTATAAAAGATTGGTCGAGCACCGTTCCCGGATGAAGTTTTTCTTCTTCCAACAAAAGTTTTTCGATGGCTTGCAGCAAAGGCATGTCGCCATTAATGGTCACAGGCAAAAAGATATCCGTCAGGGAAGTGCTGGCGCCCATGAGACCTTTTAGTTGTTGCGGGTTTTTAAATCCCATCAGCCCCGCTTCCGGTAAAGGGTTAATGGAGATAATCACTGCGCCATTTTTCTTTGCTCGTTGCAATGCGGTGAGCATCCGAGGATGATTGGTGCCTGGATTTTGCCCGAGGATCATGATGATCTCTGCTTCATAAAAATCTTCAAGCTTCACTGATCCTTTACCGATACCCAACGATTCGCCCAGCGCAACACCACTGCTTTCATGACACATGTTACTACAGTCCGGCAGGTTGTTGGTGCCAAACTCACGCACGAACAGTTGGTATAAAAATGCGGCTTCATTACTCGTTCTTCCCGAAGTATAAAAGACAGCTTCATCAGGGGAGGAGAGATGATTAAGATGTGTTGCAATTTTTTGGAATGCATCGTCCCACGAAATGGGTTGATAGTGTATAGCCCCTTTCGGTAAATAAAATGGCGCAGCAATTCTGCCTTTTCTTCCGATTTCAAAGTCACTCAAGGCTGATAATTCCTGAACGGAATGCGCAGTAAAAAAATCAGCCGTTATTTTTTTTGTAGTCGCCTCTTCGGCTATAGCCTTTGCACCATTCTCGCAGTACTCACCTAATGCCGAGCGCTCATCATCAGGATCGGGCCAGGCGCAACTCGGACAATCAATGCCATCTTTCTTGTTAAGCTTGTTCAATGCTTGCAAGCCACGGGCTATACCAGTCTCCGATAAAATATGTTTCCCTGCAATGACAATGGCTTCGAGCCCGGCAGCAGAGACTCGCATGTCTCCTATCTTAAGCCCTGTGTGTCGTTCAGGGTTTTCTGAACCATCAATAGTTTTTTTTTCGTGACCCATAAAAAAGTTAGTGCGCTATCGTTGCAGATTTATTGACGTAAATACGTTCGGCACCAGAATAAATGTTAAAACGTTGATTCCTCAAGAAGCCAATGAGCGTAATGCCGACTTCCGTGGCAAGGCTCACCGCAAGACTTGATGGCGCGCCCACTGCAGCCACTATCGCAATACCCGCCATCGATGCTTTTTGAATTAGTTCAAAACTCGCACGTCCACTAAGTAACAGAATGACATTGCTCAAGGGTAGTTTATCTTCCAGAAAGGCAGCTCCAATTATTTTGTCTAAAGCATTGTGCCGACCCACATCCTCACGCAGCAAAAGGAAATCACCGTGTTGATCGAAAAGAGCAGAGGCATGCAAACCTCCCGTTTGGGAAAATACAGCCTGCTGTTTAAGCAACTCCTTTTCTAAGCGTAGTAGTGTTTGTGCATTTACTGTAGTGGAGTTTTTATGAATTGAGAACTGAGAAATGGTTTTGATCGATTCAATACTTGACTTGCCGCACACGCCACAGCTTGACGTAGTGTAAAAATTTCGTTCTAGCTTTTGCAACGAAGGAATTTGATCTGACTTGAGTTGAATGACAATCTTATTGGCAGTTTCATGCAGTGAATAGGTTTCTATCTTTTGGTGGTTTTTAAGAATACCTTCCGTAAGTAAAAAACCAATGGCCAGCTCCAGGTCATTTCCTGGCGTGCGCATTGTTACAGCAATGGATTGGGGAGCCGCTTGTGAGCCAGATTGCAGTTGAATTTCCAGTGGTTCCTCTGTAGCAAGTGTATCATCAGCATCGTGCCATTGATCATGAGCCATTCTCTTGATCTTGACCGTTGATATGTTATTGCTTTGGGTCATTACCGTGCAAAATTTTGATCTTAACAAGGTAACACTTTTGCCAACAGGTTTTCAAGACAAAACGCACTGATTAAAAAATTGTAGCGCGTGAGTTGTACATCTAAAGGTGCCTTGATTCATTAAAATTTGCAAAGCACGATTGCCATTCTTGAGGAAGAGGAAGGTAATGGGTGTCGAGTTGATCAAGTACATGCACCATGCTGAAATTTTTTAATTCACCATTTGAGTAACGCGATGCGATTTTCTTTAGGCCCCTTGCCGAATAGATTGCGCAAAGAGGCTCAGGATATTTTTCACCTTTGAAGGTAATGGCCTCATTCTTGTGCTCATCGTATTCATGCATCAATCTTTCAATCACAAATGATTTCATATTAACCATGTCACAGGCAAGTACGATGATGTCTTGCCTTGAAAAGCGACTATGAACAGAGAGTATGCCAGCAAGTGGCCCGTTGGTAGGGGAACCAGAAAGATCTGCGATCAGATTATTTTTGTCAAAATGCAGTGCATAAGAAGTTAATTGCTGCTCGCGAATAGAGACTACTGCATCAATATTAAGCGTGCTAAATTGTTCATACGCTGATACAACCCATTTTTTTCCTTGAAGTTCCAAAAGGCCTTTGTCCTGACCCATCCGTGTACTTAGACCACCAGCGAGAATTACGCCAAGCATTTCTTTAGAGGAAAAAAAATAATACAATATTTCATTGGTCAACAGATTCCAAAATCGCACGAAGCGATGCTTCAGAAATGGGTTTGGTCAGGTATTGTGTGATTCCCAGTTCAGCTGCTCGGGCCTGATCGCGTGGATTTGAAGAGGACGTAAGGATCGCAATGATCAAACTATGCTTATCGCTAATATCTAAGTTTTTAAATCCTTCAATAAAGCCGAAGCCGTTTAACACTGGCATGTCTAAATCAACAAAGATAACATCAGGGCTGGGGCGCTGCTCGATTGAAATTTGTTTTAGAAGTTCCAATGCTTCCTTTCCGTTGGCGGCTGTTAAAATATTAGTAACACCAATGTGTTGTAGAAGCCGGCCGTTGATAAAATGCGAAACCTTATCATCATCGATTAACAAAACGCTCAGGTTGGCGATCATGGTAGTAGGTTTTCTGTTCTAAATAACAAGATGCTAAATCAGTTTTAATCAACCTTCAAATAGGGCAAAAAATATCTTGCTCTTCAAGTTCATAAAAAAGAAGGCCAGGCTTTTACTAAGCATGAAAGGAGACATAAATTTTCAGTGGATTAAATCTGAAATCGGCTTTTGGACTAAAATCCCGCTAAGGGCACCAGATTACCAGCATTTGTTACCAGAATTACACTATCCCATTGGCGGTGCAGCTACCTTTATTCGTTTGTATTACCAATTTCCTGTGATGGCTTTGCCCGGAAGGGATGAAAAAGAAGTATTCAACTAACCCTAAAAGAATGAAGATTCTTGTGCAGTATGTAGTAGTAACCGTGTTTGCTCTGACGTTAGTATCCTCTTGCCAGGAAGAAACCCTGACTCCAAATGATCAGGTTATACCGGCAAAAACAAAAGTACTCGTGGCTGTTGGGCGAACCATCTACGAAAATGTAGATGCCTTAGTGCGGGTAAAGGCATATGATGCAGCTAGTAATTTGAGATGGCAGCGTGATTATAGCTATACTGGCCCGGAAGATATTTTGATGATAAGCGATGGATTTGATCATTACCAAATAGAACTGGTTGATAAGTGGGGCATTAGCGACATCACATCCGATATCTTGAGAAACGATTTATTAGCGGGGAGAGCAGACGGTGATGCACCAATTACATTTACCCTTGGTGGATCAATAAGCGCTCAGAGATTGCAGAGCGTAACAGTTTCAAATGAGGTGCGAATGCCCAACAACACGATCGTCTACGTGCCCAGCTTAAGAGATATTTATACCTACAATAATTTTGGTCAGCTTGAATTAATTCGACATCAGATTTATAATACCATGAAGGCATCCTTTGAAGAAGGTAGTGCTGAATTGTTTGGGTATGAGGGTGTTCGTGTAACGAACATTAAGATCACCCAGCCCAATGGTGCAGTGGATAAAGAATACGTTTATGAATATGCGCTTGACTTTGGCCGCGCCAGTAAGATCACTGAGACTAATTTTACTACCGGATTTGTAACAACACAGTTTATTGAAAAGGATTATGCTGCCGATCATCCCAAAGTACTCATGACTGAAAATTTTTCGAACGGAAATTTCCTCGCTTATGATTTCGATGTTGAGTTTAACAACATTGTCAGCGACAAGACCACCGCCAACAACGAACTCTGCTCGTCAGGGTCGTATGGCTACGATAAAAATATCAACCCCTTTCACCATCTGGGCTACATGGATTTCGGTTTGCGTAATTGGCCAGCGAATAATAAAATGACTTCAAATGTAAATTTTATTGGATGCGGATTCCCATCGCTGATCCCTGTATTCCATACGTTTACGTACCGGTCAGATGGTTATCCCTCGCAAATGATCACCACCTACAAATCTGCCTCTAATAGTACCACAGTGCTGCACACAAAAACCGATTTCAGCTATGAATAATCTATAAACTTCGTAGTTTTTCTGAAGTAGTTCTCACAGTAAACTGTATTTATAGATACTTAGGAAGCTCAACCCTGGGAAGGGTCGGATTGTAAGGAAAAATAAAACAGGCTGCAGAAATTAGCCCTGAAGATTTGTACCTTTGAAATCAAACCTAAACTAAACGTATTCAATATGAACCGTATGTTGAAAAAACTTACAGCCTTTGCTTTTGTAAGCCTATTCGCCACCACCATCATCATGTCATGTGGACAAAAGGCAGCCGAAACTGATCAATCAGCAGAGACCAAAGACTCTACCGAGCATCCCGCAGGTGAACATCCAAACGATTCTACTGAGCATCCTGCAGGAGAGCATCCTTCCGACTCAACGAAGAATTAAATTTCAACTGGATTTCTTTTCAATTCGCTTGAACGAAAAAGTGGTTTGAGCTTTTACTTCCTTACCATCGATCTCAAGCAGGGGATAAGCCAAAAAATTAATAGGGCCTGAAGCAGGGTTAGGAGTTACCATTAAATCCCGGCCTCGGCTTAGTTCTATACGATTGGCAGGATGATGACCAAAATAATAAGTCGCCAATGCAGTATATTTATTAGCTTCACTGATGTCTATCGGCCACCATTTTCCTTCTGCATAAAATTCGGCCCAACAATGATAGCCGTCAATACCGCCATCATTTCTCTCCGATGGAATTGAAGCCCCAACAGCAAAGCGTGCTGGAATGCCGGAGGATCGCGCAAGCGAAATAAAAAATGAATGAAACTCCGAACAATTGCCTGTGCGAATGTCGCATGCATAGTTAGCATCGCCACGACCATAATTTCCATACTTCATATAGCGCATGTTGTCAATTACGTAGTCATACAATGCTCGCGCTTTCATGAGATCACTATTGGCTCGCTTTAGTCCAATAGCATCGCTGGCTACCTTGGCAAACCGACCGCCAACAGGCATCATTGCATTGTCCTCAAGATACTTTGGATCAATTGGGTTGTTATCCTCAAGAACTCCCTTTTCCAATCTTTTCACCTGATATGAAATTTCTAATGTTGCCTCGCTTTGCTTCGGAGTGATTTCCATGAATAAAATGGTATTTCCATACTCACTGTCCTTAAGCATTTCGTATTTCCCCGGAATGTTCAGCGAAGTGATTTCAATGGATTGATAACGGTCGCTGGTAGCGATGGGTATCCAGATTTTTGCCTGACTACTGATTTTCGGAAACGTTACTTTGTAGAAAAATTCAAATTCATCACTGCCCTCGATTACGCCCAGTAGCCGTGTGGTTGCCTCAGCCACGGCAACACGGTACCATGTTTTATCTTTCTTTTGTTTCCAGGCGTAGTAGGGTTTGCCGTTTAATTTGTGAACTGTTGTTTCGGTTACATTCATTGCGCCCGGCTCACCATCCATAAAGAAGTCCACATCATAGACATCGCCACTGACATCGGCCAAGTCAACACACGCGAAGTGACGTTTGGGGCCGAGATTTGCAAGATACTCGGTGTGCACGCGCACTAATTTCATCTTGAATTCTTTACCTCGATCCGTTACATGAAAGTACCCGGAATCTTCAGTCTTTTTGAGAATAAAGTCTTTGATACCATTCTCAATTTCTTCGATCGATACTTTTTGAATGGTTGGTGTGTTGGAGTTGTTTTCCCTTTTGTCATTACAAGAGCAACAACTTGTAATTAGAATTACAAGTGCCAATGATTTTAGTATACGCATGACCTAAAGATACAAGCTTTGAAAAAATTTCTCTAAATCATGAACCAAGAGTCGCCTCAAAAAAGGAAACCGCCAGCAATACTAAATGACGCAGTATTCATGCTGACGGTTTGGCAAATTCAATAGAGACTAGCGTTATTTCATAGGCCGTACCAACTCAAGTTGCAAAAGTGCGGTAAGGCCATCATCCAATCCGATTTCTTCTGCAATTTTCCCATTCACCACCCGGAACACAGTTGTTCCTGTGAAGCGCATTTTTCGTCCGGTAGCTTTTGGTAAAGCTCCCACAGGCCAGTCGTTGAAGGCCGTGCCGCTGTGTGTACCGCCACCAATCCAGCGTGCAATAACGTATTCACCATCGGCTAGCAATGGATAAGCCCCTTCAAATGCAAGGTCAGGAAAGGCATCCCGGAACTTTTTCATAAAGTCCTTGATGTCGGCATGACCTTTTCTTGACTTGTGCAGCGAATACTGTAAAAGCATGTCAGGTGAAGCTAACTCATCGATAATGGCGGGATTGTATTGAGGTCCCCAAAAACTGGTGAGCCACTTAATTACCGTTTCCTTGTTTTTCTCTTCCTGACTTTTAATTCCCCCTCCCTGGGCTTGACTGATTTGAGGCAAACTACACATGACTATCGCGAGTGCAAAGGCAGCTCTCAAAGAACTGTTAATGATTTTATTTTTCATGAATTATTTTGTTTAGTGCGTAAAGGTGCGGCCGATAAACGAAGTGTAACACCTGATTCTTGCTGAAGAAAAAATTATGAATCGCAAGAATCAGGTTTCAAGAGATTAATAATGTGGAATAGAAAGAATCAAGGTGCAAGATATCAACAGCGTTCTGGTAACTATTGATTATTTTCAGTGAGAAAAATACACTGGTGTTTGTAGGGGAAAAGAGTTAAATACAAATAGATTTTTTTCGCTGTATCCTAAAGCAGAATGAATCCTAAGATTACTTTTAATCTTATACCACTTTTTGTGATTTAGGTTGGCGATATCTTTTGAAAAATTTTGGCATCCATATCAAGAACTCTGAATTTTGTTGAGTCAAATAATGGTAATACGGCATCGTAGAATCCGATGATAAAGTAGCCATGGGGGTTAAGCGCATCAGTAGAATTTTGCAAATAATTTTTGTTTAGCTGCATTATCGAAATATATCATCACATTGCGACAGAATATGATATCATATTTTCGCCATTCACAGAAACCTCCCGGTTGTCGATGCGAACGTTAGCTTAACCTCCCGTGTCTACCCAGCCCAGGATTTTGATGAGATCTTTCAGTTGGATGTACTCTTAGTCTTCTTTTAGTTTAAGATTCTCTATCAGGTATGATTTCCAGTCGGTAACCTTTACTATGAATATTGGTGATACGAAGATCAGGATCAGCACTTAATTTTTTTCTGAGTTTGGAGATGAACATATCAAGGCTGCGCCCGGTGATAACACCTTCATCGGTCCATACTTCCTGAATGAGGTCTTCGCGTAAGGTCAGCCGTCCTAGATTTCTGCTGAGCAACGTTAATACTTTGCATTCTTTATCGGTCAACGAAATAATTTCATCACCCAATTTCAAACGCTGATGCGCAGTGTCAAATACAAATTTTCCTATTTTTTGTAACGAGTTGTTTTCATTTCGAACAGAAGCTTGCTGCTGCAGCGGTTTTGATTTTGTCTGCCCAAGGTTTCTGCTGATCAATACCAGCGCCAACAGCGAAAGCATTCCACTGATCGCCAGAGCGAGTTTTGAATTCAGAACGGTGGAGTCAGGGAAGTCTGCAAAGGCAATGGCAATCGTATAGCAAGCTTTCGGCTGCGTTCTGCCGAGGCAAGGCTGAATGCTGTTGTTAGGAGGATTGACCTCAAAGCCATACACAATACTAGGTCTAAAGCATTCATAAACCGTAACCGTATATCGGGAGAGTTCTGTCTTGTCAAGATTTCGTTGGGCAATGGCTACTAAGGTGTCGGGTTGAAATGCCAACTCGTTTTCAAATTCAAGCAAAAATGTATGGTCGGGTCGTTCGATGACTGGGCGAACCACCGAGGTGGAATCACCGGAGCGAAGCAGCAACTCATGCCCGATGGCACGCACCGCAATGTTCACGCGTTTAGAAGTTAATTCACCGTCCGATCGGTTGGTAACGAAAGCAGCCAGAACGAAAATAGCGCAAAGCGCGACCGCAGCTGCCGCGAAGTGTTTAACTGCGGGGCGGTTAAACATAGTATGGAAAGAATTTACACTCATTTACATTCTATTTACAAACTGTTAACACATCTCGATGCCTTCGATGAGTAGGTTTGATGACACAAAACCAAAGTAACTTCTTTTATGAAACATTTGAAAAAATCGCCTGCTATTCTGTTGCTGATGCTACTAACGGTAATCATTGGTTCATGGACATTTCCTCAGAAGTTTTCACGTTGGGCTGATCAAGCAAAACAACCTAATCGGGGAGTAGTTTCCGCTACAGTTAATACTGTGGAACCCGGAGCGACCAACATTATGTATCAATCAATCGATGGCGGAATAACCTGGCAGGACATCAGCCAAGGTTTACCGGAACAGACACAGCCCGCAGATTTTTTTGCCGGAGCGTCAGAACTTTACTTACGTGTTCATGATGATCTGTATCGCAGTAAAAGCAATCTTGAAAAGCCTGCGTGGGAAAAAGAGAACGCACCTAATTCAGAAAGTACTTCCATTGCGTTCAATCGCTCGGGAGTCATGGCCTTCAATTATGAAGGAAAATTCTTTCAAAAAACATCTTCAGGAAAATGGTTGCGGGTATATACCAATTTCAAAAAACATTTGGTGCGAACTGTTTTTGAAGCATCGGATGGGACGCTATTCATCGGTAGCGATTTCGGTCTTTTCAAATCTGTCGATAAAGGACAAAGCTGGAAGAATGTACACAATGAAGGCTGGGTGATGGATTTGGTGGAGTCAAAAGGTGTTCTCATCGGGACAGGTCAAAAGGGCATCATGCGTTCGACAGATTATGGTGAACATTGGGAATGGGTAATCAGTGAGGGAGGAGTGGGTATTGCCATTGAACGCATCGATGGTGGATTTGCTGCGATTACCTACAATTCAAACATGCAGTCCAGACGGATACGCCTTTCAAAAGACGATGGAAAAACCTGGACCGCTATTGATAATGGACTGCCACCTTCTATGAACATTTCATCCATCAAACAAGTGGGCAACTTTTTACTCTGTGGCCACCCGGATGGTATATTCCGTTCATCGGACATGGGTAAAACATGGAAGCTGGTTCACCCCGGTGCTGATAGCGCCTTAACGTTATCCGCTCACACCCGGAATCTTTTTCCAATAGACGATAATAGAAGAGTCTATAAGCTCTTTGTTTCCAACGGTATCGCCTACGCGGTGCTAAGAAATGCCGGGTGCTGAAATTCCCTAACTGGCGCGGAAGTTTCTTCCGTGCCAAATTACTCTACTCAGATACACCTCACAAATCAGGCGCAGCGCACCCTTGAACCTTTCTATTCTGCAAGCCCGTAACTTTGTGTTATGTTTAAGTAAAATACCTTTATGTCCGACAGAGATTTAGTTATCAATAAGCTGGAAGGCTATTCTGGAATTCGGTTGAAAGCTGGTAAGCCTTTGGTTTTTAAACCAGGGATTAACCTTTTGGTTGGTAGAAACGGGTCAGGAAAGACAAATCTCTTGCGCTTGATACAGGCGATAGCAACGAACCAAAGTGACTTGAAGGAGCGTGTAGAGTCCTCATATCTACTTGACAGATTGAAGGTCGTTGCTAAAGCGAAGGGCAAAAGCTTTGAAGCCAGGTTCGGTGAAGTAACGCTAGTCGAGCACAGACTCCGAGGAAAAGCAGGAGGCTTGAAGATGAGCTTGCGGAATGTTGGCGCGCCTCATGTTTTAAGAAACATTATGGCCGATCCAACCGGTATACATGGGCACCTAGAGCTAAGTTGCAAATCCACACCCGTCCCACATCGATATATCTCTGGAAATGAGTCTCCACCCAAATTTGAAATGTCTGGGTATGTGATGTCATTCAACGTGTTGTCTGGTGAATCAGGGAACAAACTACACTCTATGATGAACGGCCCCATTCAAGCCGTTTCAAATTTTGTCAGGGCTGAGTTGACGAAGTTTTTCGAAAGTCCAGACTTTATTTCACGGATGGATGAACTTGAAAAAGAAATCAACAAGATGTTCGAACATTTCCTTGGTACAACAAGCAAGTATATTAAGATAAGTTACGGTGACATTGGAAATTCGGGTAGGGTTGTTTTGTCAGTGATGGACCGAGGCAATCAGATCCGGTCGATGGATCTTAGTACGGGTGAATCAATTTTACTAAACCTGGTTTTCTCATTGGCTTCAGCAAAAGGAGAGGGCTGCGACATCATGTGCTTAGACGAGCCAGACATTCATATGCACGATGATATGATTCAAGTGCTGGTTGATGAACTGAAAACGCTTTCGGCAGAGTTACCGGACTGTATCATGATCGTTGCGAGCCATTCTACTGCGCTAATTGAACGGTTGGCAGCGCTGGGGGATAACATGGTAAACATTATAACATTTGATAATGATAGGAAAGTAGGAAACTCCAAAAGTGATCTGGAATTGATTAATGCTCTTCATAGAAATGGGGTCGGGTTTTCTCCTTTAATGCTCTCGCGAAAGCTGAACATTTTCATTGAGAATAGATTCCAAAAGGAGGATAGACAACGAACTCTGTTCTCAAAATTCTTCCCGGCTGATGGCATGCCCAACATTATCCCAATAGGGGCAAGTGTAAACGTCCAAGACAGTGACTCTTTTACGGACCTTTTTCAGGAAATACTTAGAATCTCAAAGATTAAATCCGTTGGCGTTCAAGATGGAGACATTTGGTTGAAGCCTTTACTGGTTGACTATCTATCCAGTAAGGCTAGTCTGACGGTGTTCTTAATGACGTTGAAAGCTCAAAAGGGTGTTTATATCAAAGGAGATAAAGGGCAGAACTCGTACTTTTTCAATTTTTGGGAGATTGAGAATTTGTTCTTAAAGAATGAGTTACTGTCATGCTGGCGGTCGAAACATGGCACACAGGTTTTAACAAAAGAGACTTACTTAGAATTCTTGCGTCAAAACAAGGAAGCTATGACCAAAGAATATCTTGATTTTTTCTTTAAAGCCGTTACACGAATCAGGGCGGAGAAAAACCATTCTATCAGTAGAAGGAGAGCGCTCGTGGCAAAAAGGTTTGCTGAAATGGACAAGCATTTAAGTGACGAAAGTCTTTCCGAAAGGCTGGTATCACTAACTGACGCACTAATTGATGGTGACCTCCTTAATTGGGTTCCAGGGAAAGAGATAAAAAGCCTCCTGGAAAGGAATGGCTATTCATTTGAGGATTCTCAATTTGACTACGTCAATTGTACACTGAGCAAACAAGTCAGAAAAATTCTACGCTCATGAGGGGCGGCTTGGAGTGCCGGATAGGAGGGAAGTATTTATGAATAAGGTAAAAAAACAACATTTTGTACCGCAGTTTTACTTAGAGAATTTCACGGATTATCGGGGCAATATTTATGCGTTCGATGTTATAAAGTGTAAATCATTTGGCGCTTCTACAGAGAATGTAGCGCATCAAAGATATTTCTACGATTATGAGCCGTTAGATCATTTTGTTGGACGAGAACAGGTGATTGAAAAAGCGTTGGCAACATCTGAAAGCGAGCAGGCGATTGTTTTCAGAAGACTTGTTGAAGGCTTAAAAAACAACGATGTTTCGGGTCTCACAAATGATGACTACAAGCAATTGGCAGATTACATCATCACGCAACAGAATAGGACTCCGGAAAGCAGAACAAAAGGAATGCACCTGGCAATTGAAATGGAGAGACAAATGAAAGCCAAGGGTATATCTGATGAATTCATAAAAGAGCAAGGCCTTGAGTCCGAGAAATATGACCCGCAGTTTCAACAAGTTTATGCATTACTAAATTCGGAAACTCTACAGGACATTGATGAACTATGTAATCGATACTGGGTTTTTTGGAACAACCAGACTAAGCATAACTTTTATACATCGGATCATCCAGTAGTTGGCCATTTACACTCCGAAAAGGCTTACGAGATATATTTTCCAATAACACCAAAATTTGGGGTGAGCATCCTAATTAAGGACCATTTTCCCACAATGGCTGATGCACATCACAGGATCAACGATCTTAGAGATCCAGAAAATATTAAGTTCTACAATAGTATGATACTGACTCAGTGCGGTCGTCAGATATACAGTGCAGAAAATGACTTCCGACTGGCCGAGAAGATTGTTAGGAGAACACCATCGTTAAGAGATCCAAACCGGCAACGTGTTGCTCGTATGTAATTCGCGGTATTAGCGCGGTGGCCCGGCCCAAAGGCGGGGAGGTACGCAGGGCGTGTGCGAGGAAGCATCTTTGGGCCTAGATTTTTTGTTTACTTTTTCATCAATCGAGCAGGCGTAGTGAACCCTTGCGGCTTTCTATTCCGCAAGCCCGTAACTTTGTGTTATGTTTAAGTATTATGAAATGTTATAGGTGTGATACCGACCTAATTGAAAAGGAGAATGCGTCACCAGAACAGATCCGACTTCTAAAATATCGATCTGAGGAACATATTATCCCAAATTTTTGTGGTGGCAGATTAACTTCTTTTGATTTATTGTGTGCTAAGTGTAACAGTGACCTTGGGACCGAAGTTGATGGTTCACTAGATAAGGAGCTTTTACTCCATCAGATGTTTCGTTTTGAACTTGATAGGGGAAAGCAAAAACACAGATACATTCTTGCATACACGAAGGAGACCAATCAAGAAGTCCTCGTCAAAAGTAATCTAGACTGGAAACATTTCAAGCCGGAGTATGAGATTTCAGATGATGGCCAGGTAAAGCGGCTAAGATGCCGTGACATCGATCAAGCGAGAGAGATTCTTGAAGGTTTGAAGCGTAAGTTCCCTCAAATAGATATTGAAGAAACTCTAAAAATGATGAAGGAAGTTGAAGAATTTCTTCCTGAAAAAATTTCGTTTGATCATCGTACAATTGGGAAGCCGGAAACAATGAGGGCTATAGCTAAAATTGCTTTAAACTATTTTTTGTATTGCAAAGGAGACAGGATTTGGGTGGAAGACATTATCAAATACGTCTGTAACTCGGATGTTAAAAATATCTATACGACATTCTACTATTCATTCATGCCAATCCATAAATTAGGATCTGATGAGATATCACATATTTTATTTTTACGAGGCGATCCAAGAAAGGAATTACTTTATTGCTACATCGAACTTTTTAGTGTAGCAAACTTTGTGGTTATAATAAACCGTAATTATACAGGCGAGGATTTTACTCAACAGTACTGCTATGATGTCCTAAGCAATCAGGAATTGAAAGGCAAGGAGATTAAATTGAAATTATTCACTGATCTCTTTAAGTATTTAAATTTCAAAGTTCACTATGAAGAAACTGAGGATTACATTATAGACAAGGTTTCGAGAGCGTTTGAGATACTTGACAGGATAACACCCCCGCGCGAAAAACTCGATTAGCGCGGTGGCCCAGCCCAAAGACGGGGTGGTGCGTTGGCATGAGCGGGGAAGCATCTTTGGGCCTTGATTTTTTTCGTTCTTTTTGCATCAAGGCAAAAAGGACAAAAGAAAAATTAAGGTGCGAACACCTTTGAAGTTCTGGTGAGCTATGGCGAACCTAATGAACTAATCTAGTGAGCTTTATCACTACGCAATTGAATTGCTTTAGAGCGTTGAAAACAAGCATGTGTGATGCTGGCTTTGGCTGGTGCCAGGAATGTGCGGCCTGCATTACTTATGCTTGGCGCGGTTGATTGCATTCATGCGCGTTGGCAAAAAACTTTCTTGCTCAAACTTCATCGTTTAAATAGACACTCAAGGACGTGGTGTGCATGGCCCGGATGAGCGCGGCCTTGAGCGGCTATTTACACATAACGTCAAATTATATAACTGCGCGGCTGGCTTGTGCGGAACAATTCGAATCTTCAATACGAAGCCTAATGGCTGGGTCAATAAATAATGTGTTGGATAATGGTTTCATTGATTGATGGAATTCCCTTGAATTTGACCTCAAATAACCTTTTAAATACTCAAGCCAACATTGAGAACGAGGCAATTAATAATGTTCTTTTTGAAAGATTTCCTTACAATTTTGAAAATTAAAATGTGGATCTTGGTTTTCAGAAATTGGTCAGATTTCTAATAAAATTGAATGATTTATCCCTAGTTTTCGAAACTTAGAAATCTTTACAAATCCCGACTTTTGTCCCCTAGAGGGTGGGACAATTTTTTCGTCCGTCAGAATAAGGTAAGGCTCAGCATACAGTTGCGACAATTTGTAAAATCATTTTCCAGATGCACCGACCTTTATTCCAATAAATAAATTCAGCTACTCAGCTTTCTTGATCAAGATGTCAAAAGGCTTCGGAAGGCCCTGATGATTGGAAATAGCCAAATCCAACAACGAATTGTCCTCATAAACCATAGCTAAGCCGGCTATTGAGTTGATCTACGATTAATAGTGTAAGCATCCCCTTTTTAGTACAACTCAAAAGTAGACTTTCATTTTCATAATT